>CAZGTU010000011.1:0-84591 GCA_964528675.1 uncultured Bacteroidaceae bacterium | reverse complement strand
CCAAAACTTTTTTTGGAATTGTACACCATTTTCTGCAGTTGTCGAGAACGTCTTTTCCCGTGATTGGGGCTGCAAATATATGACAGGTTTTTTTAATCACCAAACAAATGGGTGAAAAAATTTAAGAAATATTTGATATAGTTAATTATTAGGGGGTTGGGGGGGAGAGGTGAACGAAGAGCGGTGAAAAGGTGAACGGTGAAAAGGTTAGCGGTGAACGAGACAATAGATAATAGATAACAGCTATAATAGCATTCTTCTGTAAATCGACATCGAAGTAGAGATTACCAACCCAATGTGCAGCACTATGGAAAACAGCCCGTCTTTTACCAAAACAAACCCTACCATGCTGCGCAATTACATTATTTCCGCTTTCAGAAACCTGAATCGTCAAATACTGTTTACCATTATTAATCTTACAGGACTTGCCATTGCCCTGGCAACTGTTATATTGATATTCCTGCAGGCAAAACATGAATTGAGCTACGACCGCTTCCATGCCAATGTTGACCGGATTTACCGGGTTGAAGAAGATCAAATATATAATAATGAGAAGTACCATGTAAATGTGACTCCCTGGCCTTCAGGACCGGTCTGGCAGGATGAGATCCCCGAAATTGAACTGGCTACCCGTTTTAGTTATACTGGAAGCATTCTATTTAGATATGGAGAAAACGCTTTTTACGAGAAGAATGTGTATGGTGCCGATTCTACATTCTTTAGGATGTTTTCTTTCCCGTTATTGCAAGGGCACCCCGATCGGGTACTCTCCGAGCCTAACTCTATAGTTTTGAGTGAAGAAACTGCAAAGAAATATTTTGGCAAGGAAGATCCTGTCGGAAAAAGCATGACCTTAAACAATGACGAGGTATATATGGTAACAGGAGTGTTCTCAGATCCTCCAAAAAACTCATCTCTTGATTTTGATATTCTTATCTCATTCGAATATATGGAAAACACACCATGGTACTCCGAGCACTGGGGAAGCAATTCCATAAGTACATACCTTCTCTTGAATGAGAAAGCCGATACCTCACAGGTAAACCGAAAGCTGACAGCCATTGTCGACGCTCACCACGAACACAATAATACCGAGTTTATGGTGGCTCCACTTAAGAGAATGCATCTTTACTCCTATTTTGGTTTTAACAGGAGTCAGATGGGAATTAAATCTGTTATGATATTTATTACAGTGGGGCTTTTCGTTCTCATAATTGCCTCTATTAACTTCATGAACCTTGCCACAGCAAAATCATCAACACGGGCAAAGGAAATC
This sequence comes from uncultured Bacteroidaceae bacterium, assembly GCA_964528675.1. GTDB lineage: Bacteria > Bacteroidota > Bacteroidia > Bacteroidales > CAYRTD01. The sequence goes on along the minus strand of CAZGTU010000011.1, from coordinate 83,315 downwards.
GCCATGAGAAAAATAAATGGTGCACATAAGAGGAACCTGATGGCTCAATTCCTCGGAGAAAGTATGATTATTGTATTCATATCGGTACTGCTGGCCGTCATATTGTTAATCTTCTTCCTGGAGCCATTTAATAACCTTACGGGAAAGGAATTCGGATTCAAAGATTTTATGGATCCTGTGATTATCTCCGGAATAATCATTTTAACGATTGTCACCGGGTTCCTATCCGGCATTTACCCGGCTGTCATCCTTTCATCGATGAAACCGCTTAAAATCTTAAAAAGTAATTTCTTAGGAGCTAAAGGAAAGGCCTGGTTCCGAAAAGTTACCGTGATCATTCAGTTCAGCCTGGGTATTATTCTTATTATAGGTACAATGGTTATATACCAGCAGCTGAATTATATGCAGAATAAAGAGCTTGGATATGACAAGGAGAATCTCCTCTATCTTGTATTAAAGGGTGAGCTAAAGAATTCTTATCACTCTGTAAAAGAGGAGTTAACCCGTCTTCCGGAAGTTTCTTATGTATCCTCAACAGCGCATCCACCCTATATGATAGGTAGCAATTCAAGCAGTATGGAATGGAATGGAAAAGATCCCGAAATGGATCTTCTCGTGAGCTTTGAAGGGGTAGATTACGATTATGTGGAAGCAATGGGAATTGAGATGAAGTCGGGAAGATCCTTTAATGAGGCTTATGGCTCTGACCGGATTAGAGATACTTTAGGAGCTTTCATGATCAATGAAGAACTGGAAAAGATCATGAATCTTAAGGAAGTTGTAGGTACAGAAATCAGTTTCCAGGGTATTACAGGTCCCATAGTAGGGGTTATGAAGAATTACCATTATGCTTCTGCGAGGAAGAAGATAGAACCCCTGGCAGTATTAATGGCTCCGGACGATTATATTAATTATATGGTTATCAAACTTCACCAGGGAGATGTAAGCAAACAATTATCCCGGCTTGAAGAAGCATGGAATGAAATAATGCCACTGTATCCATTTGAGTATCGCTTTGTTGATGAGGATTTTGAAAAAATGTACAATTTTGAGGAAAGAATGGGTAAACTGATGAAAGCTCTGACTATAATCGCAATAATCATTGCCGGAATCGGATTATTCGGATTATCCACCTTTTCGGCCGAACAAAAAACCAAAGAGATAGGCATCCGGAAAGCTATGGGAGCTTCAAAAAGAAGCATACTGGGTTTGTTTTCACGCGAATTCATATACTTATTGTTAATCTCTGCCCTCCTGTCATGGCCTGTGGCTTATTATTACCTCAGATCATGGTTACAGGATTTCGATTACCGGATCAGCCTCAGCGCATGGATTTTCATTGGTGCTGCTATACTTTCATTGCTTATTGCGATGATATCGATCAGTTACCAGGCGGTGAGGGCAGCAGGGAAGAATCCGGCTGATACGTTGAGGTATGAGTAATTAAAGATCATGAGTATAAGTATCAATATAAGACCATCAAAGCTAAAAATATATTCGAATTACCGGGATTTTATATATTCCATGAAATCCTCTCTGCCTCCTGCCGTATTGGTTCAATCTTAACACAATTTAACCATCCCCCCCACCCCATTTTAAGCTAAAAACCTTATCTTCGCATCACAAATTTAACTGCATTAGCTTTGAAGGAAAATCTCGTAATCATACCGACATATAATGAAAAAGAGAATGTTGGAAAGATCATAGAAACTATTTTCGGCCTTCCGGGAGATTTTGACATTCTCATCATCGACGATGGATCTCCGGACGGAACGGCAGACATTGTAAAAAACAAGCAAAAGGAACATAAAGACCGGCTGCATATCATCGAGAGAAAAGGAAAATTAGGTCTTGGCACCGCTTATATACGGGGATTTGAGTGGGCTCTTGAACATGATTACACCTATATATATGAAATGGATGCCGATTTCAGTCATGATCCAGCCGATCTGCCGAGATTATACGATGCCTGTAAAAATAAAGGAGCCGATCTGGCCATCGGTTCACGCTATGTTTCCGGTGTGAATGTGGTAAACTGGCCCATGGGAAGAGTTCTCATTTCTTATTTTGCTTCGGTATATGTAAGAAGTATTACGGGCATGAAGATCCATGACTCCACTGCCGGGTTTAAATGTTATACACGTAAAGTTCTGGAAACCATAGATCTGAGTAGAATAAAATTTAAGGGTTATGCCTTCCAGATCGAGATGAAATTTACAGCATGGAAATTTGGATTCAATATAGTTGAAGTACCTATAATCTTTACTGACCGTCGTGAAGGAAGTTCCAAAATGAGCGGAGGTATTGTAAATGAAGCAGTATGGGGCGTGATAAAATTAAAGCTTGCCAGCCTCTTCCGAAAATATGAACGAAACTGATTATGGGAAAATATCTTATAAAAAACGCTTATATCATTAATGAAGGTCAAAAATTTAAAGGAAACCTTCTTATAGAAAATGATAAAATATCTGAAATCTCTGCTGAAAAGATTGAAGTTCCAGAGAGTACAGAGATTCTAGATGCTAACGGTTTGTGGTTGTTTCCCGGCATAATCGACGATCAGGTTCATTTTCGCGAACCCGGGTTGACACATAAGGGGGATCTTTACACAGAATCACGAGCTGCAGCTGCCGGTGGAGTAACTTCATATATGGAAATGCCCAACACCGTTCCCCAGGCATTGACAATTGATGAGCTGGAAAAAAAATATTCACTGGCCAAAGAAAAATCGCTGGTGAATTATTCCTTTTATATGGGAGCCAGCAATAATAATCTTGCTGAAATAAAAAAAATAAATCCTTCGGAAGTATGCGGACTAAAGATATTCATGGGATCTTCAACCGGGAATATGCTTGTAGATGATAAAAAAAGTCTGGAAGGTTTTTTTTCAGAATCGCCTGTGCTGATTGCCACCCATTGTGAGGATGAAGAAACCATACGTAAGAATTCTGAAGAGTACCGGAAGAAATACGGGGAAAATGTGCTGATCTCAGCCCATCCTGTTATAAGAAGTGAAGAAGCCTGTTATCTTTCATCCTCACTTGCCGTTTCCCTTGCAGAAAAATACGGTACCCGTCTCCATATTCTGCATGTTTCAACAGAAAAGGAATTGAGCCTTTTTCGCAATGATATCCCTTCGGCAGAAAAAAAGATCACAGCAGAAGTATGTGTGCATCATCTATGGTTCAATGATTCCCATTATGCAGAAAAAGGCACCCTTATCAAATGGAATCCTGCCATTAAAAGAGAAAAGGACAGAAAAGGTCTGTTCGAGGGAATGTTGAATGATAAACTGGATGTAATTGCCACCGATCATGCCCCCCATACATTGGAAGAAAAAAATAATTCTTATTTCAAAGCCCCTTCCGGAGGACCCATGGTGCAGCACAGTCTTGTGGCCATGATCGAATTTGTGAAGCAGGGCAAAATCAGCATAGAAAAGTTGGTGGATAAAATGTGCCACAAGCCTGCAGAATTATTCAGTATTGAAAAAAGAGGCTTTTTGAGAAAGGGTTATTATGCCGACCTTGTAATGATTGATCCGGATAAGTCCTGGCAGGTAAATAAATCGAACATCCTCTACAAATGCGGTTGGTCACCCTTTGAAGGGCAGGTTTTCAAATCATCTGTTCATACCACATTTGTGAATGGTGAAATTGTATATGATAAGGGAGAAGTATTGGAGAAGGATGTAGCGATGAGGCTGGAGTTTGAGCGAGGGGGAGCGAGGAAAAACCTCTGAATTTCGAAGAAATTCAGCAGTAACCATACATTGCATCTCATAAAGGGCTATGGCTTGCAGGCAGGATTGGTCGTCTCTATATAGTATCATCATTTAGATTTGCATCTGAAACATTTGAAAAGACGCGATAAATCACGTCTCTACAATGCCTTCAATTAATTTTCTATCTTAACCATTGAAACCAACCCATAATTCATTGTATCCATTATCTCACCTCATTCTCCTCTTATATTCACCAAAGCCTTGTGCGCAGGTGAACCCCATTCTCCCATCTCGACTTCGATGACCGGTTGCCATAATTGGCTTTATTCCCATTTCCCCATTATCCTACCCCATTATCCTACCTCATTATCCCACCACATTCTCCCACCCCATTTCCCCTCCCTCAAATTTTATTATTTTTACAGCCTAATTGATAAATATCAAAATTCCAGCTTATGCTTACAGTTGAAAAAATCGGCGGCACATCAATGACGAAGTTTGATGATGTTTTGAAGAATATCATAAAGGGAAACCGTACCGGAAGTGATCTTTATAACAGAATATTCGTGGTTTCTGCATACAATAATGTTACCAACTGGCTGCTCGAGCATAAAAAGACAGGTGAGAAGGGCATATACTCAAAATTTGAAAATAACCAGGATTTTAAGAAAGCTCTTGACGAACTGCTTGATAAACTGATCTCAATTAACAGGCAATTTGAAAATACAGGCCTCAATCAACAGGAAGCAGATGCATTTATAAGCGAAAGAATAGAGCAGGCAAAAAATTATTTAAACAACCTTGCGGCTGTTCTTGCTACCGGTTATGTGAACAAGATCAATATTCTGCTGGCTGCAAGGGAAATACTGTCATCAATCGGGGAGGCTCATTCAGCTTTTAATTCGGTAAATATTCTTAAAAATAATAATATCAATGCTCATTTTGTAGATCTGTGCGGGTTTGACGATGCAGAATACCTTACTATAGATGAACGGATCAATAAAGAGCTAAGCAAGGTTGATTTTAAGACTACCATAGCAGTCGCTACCGGCTATACCAAAGGAACAGAAGGGATAATGCGGGAATTTGACCGGGGATACTCTGAAGTTACCTTTTCAAAAATAGCAGTTTCGGTTAAAGCTGATGAAGCTGTTATACATAAGGAATTTCATCTTTCCAGTGCCGACCCAAACCTTGTTGGGATAGAGAAATCCATTCCTGTTGGACATACCAATTACAATGTAGCCGATCAGCTTGCCGATGTGGGTATGGAAGCCATTCATCCAAAAGCCTCCAAACCGCTGGAACTGGCCGGCATTAACATCAGGGTGAAAAACACCTTTGAACCTGATCATCCCGGAACCCTCATATCAAGAGACTATCGAGAAAAAGCCCCCCGGGTTGAGATCATTACCGGAACCGACAAGGTGGTGGCCATTGAAGTCCACGATCCTCTTATGGTAGGCAGTGTAGGATTTGACAGGGGGATAATGACGATGTTTGAGAGCAACAATATCAGTTATATCCTAAAATCCACAAATGCAAACAGCATAACCCAGGTGATCTGGGAGAAGGATCTCACAGAGACCCTTATAAATGAGTTAAAAGAGAAATACTTCCAGGTAACCACCCAGAAATGTGCTCTCGTTTGTGCCCTGGGTACCAATGTTGCCCGCCCCGGAATCGTTGCAAAAGCCACCTCGGCCATGGCTGAGAAAAACATTAACATTTCTGCTCTGTCCCTTTCACTCATGCAGGTGAATATTCAGTTTGTCATTCAGCGTGAAAGTTATGAGGATGCCGTAATTGCTTTGAATGATGCTTTATGCTACAGGGAGTGAACAATAAGATCTATTTTTGCTTAATTACAAGCTGATGATCCTGAAGCCTGTCTGTGACATTTGGGTTATTCTTTTTCGTCAAAGGGCCGAAATAAACATAAGATTGAACATCAGTAGGAATATTTTCTGAAATCCTCGCATCTTCATAATTGAATTTTATCAGTTCCCAGGTCAAATGCTGAGGCACGGCTTTATGGACATATACTTTTTCAGCCCGGGAGATATCGATCTTGTGTTCATCAAAAAAGTTGCTTACGCCGGTGTCAGGATTATTGTAATCGTGGAATTTTAATCCTGCAAGGATCCCTGCCAGGAGAAAAAAAGCAATTTTAAACCAGAGCTTTTCTTTAAATTGAATTAGAAATTGAACCGTCATTATGGCAAAAAAGGGGATGGCAGGAGCAATGTACCATCTGTGTTTATTCATACTGGCAGTTAAAAGTATAGCGTAACTCAAACATATTAAGAGTGATAGCAGAAAAAGTTTATTCCCTTTCAATTGCCTTAATTTCTCAGATTTAATCAACCGGTAGATCCCACAAATGCCTCCTGTGTATAACACATAATTCCACACACTGAAATTCATATCCAGAACATGAAAGATGTAAAAGGGATCATATCCCGCTTCAAAGGAATCATCAGCAAAGCGGCGAAAAAGATCAACACTGAAAATGTTCTTGAAAAGAGAAGAACTTTCATTGACAGATGAATTCAGTATAGCCGGCAAAAAACCAAGTCCCCCGATCATTATTAGAAATATTCCTCCGGCGAGGATAAGTTTCCTATTCAGTATTTTATCCCTATCCGGATATATCAGCATATAGCCAAAAACAGCAGGAAGCATAAGAAAAATCGCAACAGATTTTGCATAGAATGCCAATCCGAGAAATATGGCAGCCCAATAAATGGCATTGTTTTTCCGGAAATCCCAGTATCTCAGGAAATAGTATAAAAACCCTGTCAGAAACAATAGTAAGAGGCTGTCTGTATCTCCTGTCCGCCCTACATGAAAACCAATAATCCCGTTTACCGAGATAATTATACCGAGAAACAGGATAAGAAACATTCTGCCCTTATATAAAAGAATCAACCGGGACATGAAAAAAAAGAAAAATACAATAGCGAGCAAAGAATGAAAACGCAAGGCAAAATTAGAGATCCCGAAAATTTCAAAATTGAGAATGATGAGCCAAACGGTTAATGGAGGCTTGGTATTAAAATTATCCGGCTCATCCAGGAAATGATAATTGAAATAATCTCCGCTCTTCATCATACTCACAGCATTTATGCCTCTTCTTGCTTCATCCCATTGTTCAACTGGCTGTTGTCCGATTTTCCATACCTCTAAAAGGGTTCCGATTAAAAGAAGAAGGAGAATAATATAGTTTTGAATTTTCATTTATACGGGAGTCTATAACATGTCTCTCATTACCATCTGGGCTACAGTCCGGTTGTGTTGTTCCAGTATGATTTCTTTATTCACTGTGACACGGTCAATGGTAGCCTGATCATAATATCTGATGGTGACAAGCTCCAGTCCATCTTCTGTATCTATGTTAAACATTTCTTCCAGATCTGAAATAACCCGGTTTAAGCGGTTTTTATCCTGGTTCACACAAACCTGGAATGAAATGGCCGTGTTTTGCATGAGGTTGATTTTTAGGCCATTATTGGCAAAAGCAGCAATGATAACACTGAGAGAATCCTCTGTAATAAAAGAAAAATCACGTGCTGAAATGTGTATCAGAACCTGGTTCATTTTAAAGATAAATGAAGGAATGAGCTTTTCATAATCCTCTATCCCCACCAGGGTTCCGTTAAGTTCAGGATCAACAAATGATTTAACATGAAGGGGTATGGATTTTTTCTTAAGGGGCTGTATGGTCTTGGGATGAATAACACTTGCTCCGTAATAAGCTAATTCGATAGCATCATGGTAGGAAAGATGCTCAAGCAGCACTGTTTCATCAAACCATTTCGGATCGGCATTCAACACCCCAGAAACGTCCTTCCAGATAATAACCTTTTCCGCATCCAGAACATAAGCAAGTATGGCAGCTGTATAATCCGAACCCTCCCTTCCCAGGGTAGTTGAAAGATTATTTCGGGTTCCGCCGAGAAATCCCTGTGTAAGAAAAAGATGATTGCTGTTAAACCGAAAATTCTTTTTAACCAGTTGCTCCGTTAGTTCCCAGTCCACTTCAGCCTCTCTGTATCTTTTATCCGTTTTCAGATACTGCCGAATATCCATCCATTCGGTTTTGATACCCGCTTCATTTAAATATGCTGAAACAATTATGGTGGAAAGCAATTCACCATTGCATACAATCTGATCATAATCATAATCATAGTCAAGTGTAGGAGGCTGTTCCAACTTCGCCCTCATGATGGCAAAGATTTCTTTCACCTTATCATAAACCGGATGCTTTTCATCCTCAAACAAACCTTTGATTATATAATAATGGTATGCCCGCAAATTTTCAAAGTTCTTTTCAAGCTCAGTTTCTTTCCCATTCACATAATTATCCGTAATCTGCTCCAAAGCATTTGTAGTTTTCCCCATCGCCGAAAGCACAACAACGATATTTTTTTTATATTTCCTTAAAATCTCAGCGATGTTCCGAACAGCGGCTGCATTTTTCACCGATGCACCACCGAATTTGAATACGAGCATGATCTGTTTTTTATAAAAATGAAATTATAGTGTAATTAAAATCATGAATTTTCTCCAAACATAATATCACTATCGCTCAAAATTATAAATATTATGGCAAAAAACTATCAACCCCCTACCCTAAGCGAATTCATTTCCGAACAACAAACGGCTTTCCCTTATGCGAAAGGAGACCTGACAAGGTTATTAAATCATATTGGCGTAGCATCCAAAATGGTGAACAGGGAAGTAAATGCAGCTGGACTGGCAGATGTTCTGGGGAAAGCAGGAAAAAGCAATATCCAGGGAGAGGATGTTATGAAGCTGGACGAATACGCCAATCAGCGGTTCATTAAGATATTGTCTTCCAGCGGTGAAGTATGCGCCATTGCATCAGAGGAGAATCATGATATCATTACTTTCAATAAATCCATTGCAGAGGATGGAAAATATGTGGTATGCATTGACCCATTAGATGGATCATCCAATATCGATGTAAATGTTTCCATCGGCACCATTTTTTCAATCTACCGAAGGCTCACAGAGCAGGGCAGCATGCCTGATGAAAATGATCTTCTACAACCGGGAAACAAACAGGTAGCTGCAGGGTATGTCATATACGGATCCTCCACAATGCTGGTATATACTACCGGTCTGGGAGTTACAGGGTTTACACTGGACCCTTCATTTGGTGAATATTGCCTCTCACATTACAAAATGATCACCCCTGAGAACGGAAAAATTTATTCCATCAATGAAGGTTATTATGAGCAGTTTTCTCCGGGTATCCGAAAATATCTGGATAAATGTAAAGGAAAAAACGGCCGAAAAGCAATATCTTCAAGGTATATCGGATCCCTGGTATCAGATTTTCATCGTAACCTGATCAAGGGTGGAATTTACATGTATCCTTCCACAGCCAAGCAACCCGGAGGAAAACTAAGGCTTCTCTATGAAGCAAACCCCATCGCATTTTTAGCTGAACAGGCCGGTGGATTAGCCACAGACGGTGATGGAAACCGTATTCTTGACATCATACCCCGAACCATTCACCAACGGGTTCCCCTTTTCACCGGATCAAAAAATATGGTGATGGAGGTTGAAGGGTTTATCAGAAGGTTTGGGTGAGTAGGAAGGATAGGGGCCGGAATAAGTTTAAGGTCAGAGCCTGGAGGGTTACCTCCTGCCATTGCCCTGGCCTTCGCGTTGGAGGGCAGGTATGGTTTATGGTTTCAGTCCATCGTCCATGGTCTATAATCCATCGTCCATTCTCCCCTCCCTTTTTTTTCTTACTTTTGTGCCCGAAATGAAAAAAATCCTCCAGAAATACGCGGAAAGCCCAAAAAAGAATAAAACGGATATATTTTCAGATGATGGGAAGGGAAAATTGATTCATCTTAAAGGCTTAAGCGGTTCATCCGCGGCAGTTTATGTTCATCAGTTTATATCCGAACTAAAAGGAAGTCATCTTATTATCCTGAATGACAAGGAAGAGGCTGCATATTTTTTTAATGACCTGGTCACACTCGACGGAAATGAAAGAACATTATTCTTCCCCTCATCCTATACCCGTTCCATCCAATACAAGAAAACAGATGAGGATAATATCATCACACGGACAAAGGTGCTGAAAAGACTCAGTGAAAGACGTGCTGCAAGTTTCGTGGTAACTTATCCTGAAGCCCTGATGGAACGTGTGCTTAGCAGGAACGAACTGGAGAATAACAGTTTTATCATTAAAACGGGTGAAAATATCAGTCGGGATTTCCTTGATGAACTGTTGCAGGAGTATAATTTTGAGCTTGTCGATTTTGTTTATGAACCCGGACAGTATGCTATCCGTGGTAGCATTATCGATATTTTTTCATTTTCTTCAACATTGCCTTTCCGGGTTGATTTTTTTGGAGATGAAGTTGAATCAATTCGCAGTTTTGACATTGAATCCCAGCTTTCGGTCGAAAAGCTCAAAAGAATGACCCTTGTTCCAAATATCCAATGGGAAAAAGAAAGAGGAAAAAAACGGGTTTCATTTTTTGAATATTTACCCAAAGGAACAAGGATCTGGGCCGACAATTTTGAAATGGTTTTTTCCCGTATTGATGAGATTTATGAAAAAACAGAGATCGAAGATCCTGAAAAAGCCCTTGTGAAAAGCGAGGTGATTGTTGATTCCGGTAGACTGAAAAAAGATCTCTATCCACTTGTTAAAACAGAATTTGGCGGACCTTTCAGTTCTCCGGCCGATCATGAACTCGAATTTCACACCGGTCCGCAGCCGGTATTTAACCGGAATTTTGAATTACTTGCCGAAGAGCTGGTAAACAGAAAAGCAGAAAATTACCAGGTATACATCCTGTCTGAAAGTGAGGGTCAGATCACCCGCCTGAAGGATATTTTTGCGGAAGTCAAACCTGAGGCCGAATTTGATTTTTGTCTCCAGACCCTTCATAAAGGATTTACCGATCATGAACTGAAGTTATGCCTTTACACCGATCATCAGATTTTTGAACGGTATCATAAATATAAGCTAAAAGACCGTTATAACCGGAAGGAATCGCTCAGCATGAGAGAACTTACCGATCTGAAACCGGGTGATTACGTAGTTCATATCGATCATGGGATAGGGGTGTTCGGTGGCCTGGAAACGATTGAAAAAAACGGCAAAAAGCAAGAATCGGTACGCTTGATATATAAAGATAAAGATGTCCTTTTTGTAAGTATCCATGCCTTGCACAGGATATCCAAATATAAAGGCAAGGACGATTCTGTACCAAGAATATATAAGCTTGGCTCCGGAGCCTGGCAAAAGTTAAAAAATAATACTAAAAAGAAAGTCAAGGACATTGCGGCTGAACTGATTAAACTTTATGCCGTCCGTAAACAGCAGAAAGGTTTTTCCTTCGCAGCCGACACCTATCTTCAACGTGAACTTGAGGCTTCCTTCATTTATGAAGACACACCCGACCAGTTAAAAGCCACCGAAGCGGTCAAAGATGGAATGGAAGCAGACTTCCCTATGGACAGGCTCGTATGTGGAGATGTGGGATTCGGAAAAACTGAAGTAGCCATAAGGGCGGCCTTCAAAGCCGTGACCGACTCAAAGCAGGTTGCTGTGCTTGTTCCGACCACCATTCTTGCCCTTCAACATTATAACACCTTCAGGGAAAGATTGAAAGGTTTTCCATGCAATATTGGTTACATCAGCCGCTTGAGAAGCTACAAAGACCAAAAAGAAACACTTAAGAAACTAAAAGAAGGTAAGATTGATATAATTATAGGAACCCATAAACTCGTTGGAAAAGAAGTGGAATTCAAAGACCTCGGATTATTAATTATCGATGAGGAACAAAAATTCGGGGTCAGCGTTAAAGAAAAACTTCGCCAGATAAAGGTTAATGTGGATACATTAACCCTCACTGCCACTCCCATTCCCAGGACTCTGCAGTTTTCCCTGATGGGAGCAAGGGATCTGTCCATTATTAACACACCACCACCCAACCGGCATCCCATAATCACAGAATTACACTCGTTTAACGAAAGTATTATCAAAGAAGCAATAGAATACGAGGTTGCCCGTGGCGGACAGGTATTTTTCATCCATAACCGGGTTCAGAATATTACAGAAGTTGAGGCAGTTGTAAACAGAAACTGCAAAGGTGTGAGAACAGTGATTGCCCACGGTCAAATGGAGGGTAAAAAGCTGGAAAACATCATGCTTGATTTCATCCAGGGCTATTATGATGTATTGATAGCCACAACCATTATTGAATCGGGCCTGGATATTCCCAATGCGAATACAATGATTATAAACAATGCCCATCATTTTGGCTTAAGCGATTTGCATCAGTTGAGGGGAAGGGTCGGGAGGTCAAATAGAAAGGCTTTTTGTTATCTGCTTGCCCCTCCCCTTCACCTTAACACACCGGAGGCCCGCAGAAGATTAAAAGCCATCGAGGAATATTCTGAACTGGGCAGTGGTTTCAATATAGCAATGCAGGATCTGGATATTCGCGGAGCAGGAGATCTGCTTGGTGCCGAACAAAGCGGTTTTATATCAGATGTAGGTTATGAAACTTATCAACGGATCCTGGATGAGGCTGTACATGAATTGAAGGACAATGAATTCCGGCATATATTTGAAGATGAAGAAGAAAATGGTAAAAAGAAGGAGACAGAAAAAGAAAAGAAAAAAGCACGCTACTATGCACAGGATTGCCAGGTAGATACCGATCTTGAGATATTGATCCCGGAAAATTACATTAACAATATAACTGAACGCATGCGTCTTTACCGTGAGCTGGACAATGCAAAGGAAGAACAGGAACTGGCAGCATTCAGGGAAAAACTGACAGATCGTTTCGGCCCCATCCCCGGTGAAACAGAAGAACTGATCAGGGCGGTACAGCTAAGATGGCTCGCCATGCAGGCAGGGATTGAAAAGATCATGATAAAAAACAATACCATGGTCATGTTTTTCATCTCCGATCCCGAATCTTCTTTTTACCGCTCCGAAGTCTTCAGCAAGGTGCTGGCTTTTGTTCAGCAACGTTCGCGCAAGGTAAAAATGAAAGAGAACAACGAACGGCTGAGCCTTACCGTCCGGGAAGTTGCAACAATTTCCAGGGCCATAGAGGTGCTGAATGGAGTGCTTGAGGGAAGATAATGGACGTTGAGATTTTTATTTATCACCATTATTTAACATTTTTTAAGCCTTCTGTTATATGATTATTCCCAAAAAGTAGTTTTAATATAATATCTTTGTAAAGTTTTTCACACTGAATTTTGCAAGAAAAACAGATCATGCTAACCATATGAATCTCATTTTAGACCTGGGAAATACGAATATCAAATTTGCTGTATTTGAAAATGATAAAATTATTTACAGGAATATCCGCAACAAAGTTGATATAAATGATCTAAAAGAGCTTATTCATCAATATCCACTCATTCAAAGAGCAATTATTTCTTCGGTTATTGATTATTCATCTGAAATCCTGGATTATCTAAAAAATATTCTTGACCTCGGTATTGAACTGGATAAGAACACTCCTTTACCCATTGAAAACCTATATATAACGAGAGAAACACTTGGTTACGACCGGATAGCCGATGTTGTGGGAGCATCTCATAAATTTCCCGGAAAAGATGTCCTGGTAATTGATTCAGGCACTGCAATCACCTACGACCTGATCAATTCGGCAGGTCAGTATTTAGGAGGTTCAATTTCCCCCGGCGCAAATATCAGGACCAGAGCCTTGAATAAATTCACGGCTAAACTTCCTTTTGTAGAATTAAAAGATTCATGGTCTTTTCCCGGAAAGACTACTGAAGAAGCGATTATTTCCGGTGTGCTTTCAGGAATTATCTATGAAATTGATGGTTATATTAACGAGCTAAAGCACAATTATCCTGACTTAAAAACAGTTTTAACCGGAGGAAATATTAAACTCTTTGATAAAAAGTTAAAAAATATCATCTTTGTGGATTCAAATTTGAACCTTTACGGACTAAACAGAATATTGGAATATAATGCCAGATAAAAAAACACTTCTCAGTTTATTAATTGTCCTGATTACCATCCCTGCTCTTTCGCAGGTAAATACATACTCTCCTTATTCTCGTTTCGGAATCGGGGAACTCAATAAACCCGGCTTTACGCAGAACCGCTCATTGGGAGGAACAGGGATTGCTTTGCGGTCGAACAAAATAATAAACATGGTCAATCCGGCCGCTTATACAGCCCTGGATTCTTTGTCATTTATTTTTGACTTCGGATTAACCGGCTCGTCTACGATATACGAAAGCAATGAACTTGATTCAAGATTAAACAACCTGAATCTGGATCATATCGCCATAGGATTTACCATTAACCCGTGGTGGAAAGCGTCTGCAGGAATAACGCCCTTTAGTTCTGTCGGGTACAACATAATTGACCAGCAGAATGACCCGAATATGGGTCTAATCGACTATTACTTCCAGGGAAGTGGCGGACTAAATCGTTTTTATCTCGGAACATCAGTAATGCTTTTCAAAAAGCTTTCCCTGGGTGTCAATCTTTCAAACATATTCGGATTTATAGAAAATACGCAGAGTGTAAAATTTCCGGGTGAAGGTTTCAATGCCGAAACCTATTCAAGTGAAAGACTGGTCATAAGAGATATGGCTTTAAATTTTGGAATGCAATATCATGAAGTTTTCAATGAAAAATATTTTGTAACCCTGGGAGCAATATATGATAATAAGACTTCTTTAAAAACTACCCAGACCGTCCTTTATCAAAACAGGTTTCCCGGGAGGGCCTTTATTTTAGGTGATACAGTCAATTCACCTATAATCAGTCCCGAATTCATCCTTGAAAGAGATGAATCGGAAGGAGATGTAATCTATCCTTCCCTTTACGGTGGAGGGCTAGCCTTCGGATTAACGGAAAGACTCACAATTGCAGGAGAATACCAGGCTCAAAACTGGAGTGAAAGCCGTATAATGGGAGAGAACGATTCCCTGGTTAATTCCAGCTCAATGAATTTTGGCATTGAGTTCACTCCGGACCCCGATGCCTTCAGAGGTTACTTTAACAGAGTACATTACAGGCTTGGAGGATATTACTCAAACTCTTATCTTCGCATCCGGGGAGAGCAATTAAAGGATTATGGCATAACTTTTGGAGTAGGTCTACCGTTCGGAGGAACAAAAACCACTTTTAACCTGGGCGTGGTTCTGGGTCAAAGAGGAACATTAGATAATAATCTGGTTAAGGAGAATTACGGAATCATTAATCTGAGTTTTACATTACATGATTTCTGGTTCTTCAAAAGGAAATTTGATTAACAACATTAAGAACCATGAAAACAAAAGGATTGAAATTTTTACTAATTGCAGTAATGGGTATATTATTCAGCAGCAATGCATATACCCAGGGAAGACCAGACGTTCCTGAAGAATGTCTGAAGAATTTTTCATTGTATTACGAATTTTACAAACACAAAAATTATAAGGATGCGGTAGATCCATGGAGAAAACTCTATCGCCAGTGCCCTGAGTGGAAAGAAAGTACTTTCGCTTATGGAGTGAGAATCTACAGATACTACCTCGACCAGGCAGAAAGTGCAGCAGATAAGGCAGCTTATTCAGATACGATAATGATGCTTTATGATGACAGAATAGAGTATTTCCCGAAAAGCAAAGGAAATGTTCTGGGTAGGAAAGGTATAGATCTGTTGCGCTATAGAAGGAATGACGGTCCTGAGTTTATCAAAGAAGGATACGAAACACTTAAAAAATCGGTTGAGGTAGAAGGTGATGATTCCAGCCCTGTTGTATTGACTACCATGATCTCAGCAGGAATCTCATTATTCATGAATGGAATGTTGGATGGCGAAGACCTGATTAACAGTTATGTCACTTCAACAGATATCCTTGATAAAAAGCTGGCAAAACGCCCCACTTCAAGAACTAAAAAGGCCAAGGAAGCCATCGATGCAAACATTAAGGACAGTAAAGTTATGACCTGTGAAGCAATTGCCAATATTTACGGTCCTAAATTTGAGGAAAACAAGGATGATCTTGATTTTCTGAAGCTTGTATCTGGTTTTCTCAATGATGCAGGTGACTGTGAAATGGATCCGCTGTATGCAAAGGTCAATGAACAAATTTACACAAAAGAACCCTCAGCAGAAGCCGCTTACAGCCTGGGGCGTCTTTTCATGAAAAAAGAACAATACCAGAAAAGTAAGGAGTATTATCTTGAAGCAATAGAAGCCTCTGACGATGATGAAAAAAAGGCTCAATATCTTTATGCTCTTGCCGGTCTTGAGCAACAGTATCTTAACAAGCCTGTGCAGGCAGCGAAATATGCATCTCAGTCTGCCGAGCTTGACCCTGATTGGGGCGATCCCCTTATATTAATGGGCATCGCTTATATTGCAGGGAATTCTACATTTGATGATGAATTCGAAAGAAGAACTTCTTACTGGGTGGCTGTTGATATGTTTCAGAAAGCAAAAAATGTAGACCCCTCAGTGGCTCAGAAAGCCAATAGTCTTATCAGTGAATACAGACAGTATTTCCCAACCAAAGAAGACCTCTTCTTTCACAGTATTGCAGAAGGAGACAGGTATACGGTTGGAGGCTGGATAAACAGAACAACACAGGCCAGACCAAAATAATAATGAAATTTTCACGGAAGAATATAATCATTTCTTTATTCAAAAAACTCCTGGTTTTACCGGGAGTTTTTTTTCTTCTGTTTTCATGCGAAAATGATATTGAAAAAATCAAGTCACTAACAGATCCCTCAGAACTACCCAATGTTTACGCAAAGAAAGTGGAGATCATTTACACCGATTCTTCCGATCTTCAGATGATCCTTGAAGCCCCCTCAATAAAGCAATTCAGCAAGGAAGTTGACCGGAGACCTTACATTGAATTTCCGGATGGCATTCATGTGAAATTTTACGATGACAGCATGAAAATAGAATCCGAAATTACGGCCAATTATGCAATCTATTATCAGGATGACAAGTTATGGGAAGCAAAAGGAAATGTTGTGGCTCATAATATTGAAAAAGGAAAGCTTAATACAGAGGTATTGTTCTGGGATGAGAATAAAAAATTGATCTATTCCAACAGTTTTTCCCGGATTGAAACTGAAGACGGTACTTTCTATGGTCAGGATGGCTTTGAGGCGAATCAAAGGTTTACCAAATGGCGTCTCAAAGGTTCAAGTGGTACTGTAAATATTAAAGAAGAAAAAGAAGAAGAAAACAACAACAGTGAAACTCAAAAAGAGTAGAAAGTTTTTAGAGATTGCATGGCTGGTGGTAGCAATATTTTCAGCCGCAACATTTATACATGCCCTTGCCACCAATGGTTTAAATGAGGGTCTGCCTTTTTTTATTATTTTTGTTTTATCCTTCCTGGTTTATCTGTTGAGAAGAAACCAGAGAAGAAAAAATTCAAATCCCAGGGAATAGAATAATGTCACCGGTAATAATTATACTTATATCTCTGCTACTGTCTGCTTTTTTTTCAGGAATGGAAATTGCCTATATTTCTTCCAGCCGTCTGAAAATTGAGCTCGACAGGAAACATGGTATCTTTTCATCCCGAATTGTTAGTGTTTTTCTCAATAGGCCCGAACAATATATTACTACAATGCTCGTAGGCAATAACATTGCCCTTGTGATTTACGGATTTTTTGTAGCGAAAATCACAGAACCATTTCTATTACGCAATTTCCAGATCCAGAATGATACAGTCCTGCTTTTTGTCCAAATAATAATAGGTACCCTGGTTATTCTTTTCACTGCTGAGTTTTTACCCAAAACACTCTTCAGAAGCCGGCCCAACCTGAGTCTGAATATTTTCGCCATCCCCGTTTTGATTTTCTATAT
Organism: uncultured Bacteroidaceae bacterium; assembly: GCA_964528675.1. Lineage (GTDB taxonomy): Bacteria > Bacteroidota > Bacteroidia > Bacteroidales > CAYRTD01. The sequence continues at coordinate 65,705 of CAZGTU010000011.1, read as the reverse complement.
CATTCTTTTTCCTGTTACCCTTATTACTATGGGAATCACAAATTTCACCATGCGATTCTTCCCAGGATTAAGTTTAAGAATGAAAAAAGAAAGCCGATACCCTGTTTTTGGGAAGGTCGATCTTGACCACCTTGTCAATGAGAGTAAATCGAAGGATGAAGAACTTACCACTGAAGAACCTGAAAAGAAGATCTTTCAAAACGCTCTGGAGTTTTCAAAATTAAAAGTAAGGGATTGCATGGTTCCAAGGACCGAAATTGAAGCGATGGAAATAAACACCGGCCTGGAAGAACTAAAAAAACGATTTACTGAAACAGGATACTCCAAGATCCTCATATTTGAAGATTCCATCGATAATATAACAGGTTACATCAGTTCGAAAGATCTATTTAAAGCTCCCGGTAGCATTAAATCAAAGCTGGTACCCCTGTCCATTGTCCCCGAAACCATGAATGTCAATAAGTTATTCAGGAAATTAATCAGGGAAAGAAAAACCATTGCTCTGGTTGTAGATGAATATGGAGGAACATCCGGTATTGTTACCCTTGAAGACATAATTGAGGAAATTTTTGGGGAGATTGAAGACGAACATGACACTGTTGAGCTTATTGAAAGGCAAATTAATGACAATGAGTTCATTTTTTCCGGAAGACTGGAAATTGATTACCTGAATGACAAATATAAATTTGACATTCCTGAATCGGAAGAATATGACACGCTTGCGGGCTACATTATTCATCATCATGAAAGCATTCCCAAACTTAATAATCTTGTAATTATTAATGACTTTCAATACAGGATCCTGAAAGTTTCACAAACAAAAATCGAACTGGTTCATGCAAAAAGGATCGTTGCAGAATAAGCTGTAAATACAAATACAAGGAACCATGTTATTCTCCTTTTTTAAACAAATTATTTTTTCTGTATTTTCTCAGCTAAATTAATGGAAATTACTATCTTCGTAGCCTGAAAAAAAACAGCATAAAAACTAAGTTAAATGGCAACTTTACAGAAAATCAGAAACAGAGCAGGAGTGCTTGTAGCAGTTATTATCGGGTTGGCTTTGCTGGCGTTTATTCTTGGTGATTTTCTAAATTCCGGACCTTCAGTATTTTCCCGGAACAGAATGGAAGTAGCTGAAATAGACGGTAAGTCTATTGGCTATATGGAATATAATTCCAAAATCGAGGAACTGTCCAATTTTTACAGAACGAATTATCAGTTGACGTCGCTTGACCAGGAAACTCTCGAAGGAATTCGGGAAGAAGTGTGGAGATCAACTGTTCAGGATATCATACTCGGTACAAATTTGGACAATCTGGGAATAAAGGTGAGTGTTGATGAGCTGAAAACGATGCTTCTCGGAGATTCCATCGGAACAGGAGCCAACAAAATTCTCACTGAAGAACCTCACCCTATGGTCAGAAGAATGTTTACCAATCCTGAAACAGGTGAATTCAATCGCATGCAGATGATGAATTACTTCAATGCCATAAGCACTGATATGTATGAAGAGCAAAGAAGACAATGGATATACATTGAAAATCAGATTGTTGATGACAGAAAAAGGCAAAAATATTTCACCATGGTTCAGAAAGGGATGCAACCCAACAGCCTTGATGCCAGGAATTTTGCCTTAGAATCCAATTCATCCGTAAGTTTTGATTTTGTTAACCTGGGTTTTAATTCTGTTTCCGATGATGAAATCAGTTACACAGAGTCGGATCTGAAAGAATATTATGAAGAACACAAAAATGAATATCGTCAGGATGAAACCAGGAGCATTGAATATGTGATTTTTCCGATAGAACCTTCTGCCGAAGATGACAGCAGGGCACAAAGCTTTATTCAGCAAAGCAAGGAAGTATTTGAGCGTACAGAAAATCCAATTGGATATGTTAATTCCAATTCTGACATTCCTTACAGGGATATCAACTATTCAAAAGAAGATCTTCCTGATCCTTACGCAGATTCCATCTTCAATGCAGACCCTGGCTATGTTGCCGGACCTTATTTCGAAAATGATGCCTACAAATTGGCAAGAGTTATTGGATTTGAAATGGTTCCCGACTCAGTGAGAGCCCGCCATATCCTTATTTCACTCTCCGTTCAAAGGGATGATGAAAGAGCTGAAGAAATAGCAGACAGCCTCTTAAGAGTTATCAGGGCCGGTGAAAGTTTCGAACAGCTTGCCAGGGAGTTTTCAACTGATGAATCAAACAGTGAAATTGGCGGCGATCTTGGATGGTTTACTGAAGGTACTATGGTAAAGCCATTCAACGATTTTGCTTTTGAGAATGAAACCGGGGATCTCGGAGTTGTGAAAACAAATTTTGGGTATCATGTCATCAAAATTATAAATCAAAGCCCAAGGGTCAGAAAAGTGAATCTTGCTATAGTTGAAAGACAGGTAGTTCCTTCTGATGCCACTTACCAGGAAATATATTCCAACTCTGTTGAATTCAGGAGTAAAGCCACCAGCCTGGAAGAGTTCAGAGAAACCTATAATGAACAGGGGCTCACTCCCAGGTTCGCAACAGAATTTGATAAGAGTACGAAAGATCTGCCGGGACTTGAAAATGCCAGGGAGATTATCCGCTGGTCGTTTGAGAATGAAGAAGGCACAGTCAGTCAGATCTTTGATCTGAGTGATAAATATATTGTGGCAACTTTAACCGATGTAAATCATGAAGGAATAGCCGATTTTGAAGATGTGAGAAATGAAATTGAGATCATCGTTACCAAGCAGAAAAAGCTCGAAAAGGTCCTGGAAAATGTAAAGGAACAAATCTCGGGATCAACCAGTCTCAATGCAGTGGCAGAATCACTTGATGCAGAAATTTTACAGGCAGAAAATGTAGGGCTGGCCAATCCATATGTAAATGATATCGGACTCGAACCTACAGTAGTGGCAAAAGCATTTGAACTACCTGAAGGAGAACTTTCAGAGCCCTTTATCGGAGAGAATAATGTTTTTGTCCTCCAGGTTTCAGAAAAAACAGTGCCTGAGGATCTTGATGTGGCTTCTGCAGAGTTCAGACTGAAGTATATGATGGAAAGCCGGGTTAACTACCAGGGCTATGAAGCTTTAAGAGAAGCGGCCAATATTGAAGATAACAGGATTAAGTTTTATTAAGGATAGAGTATTTTAAAAAAGATGCGTTCAAGGGGAAACACCCTCGAGTTTCCCCTTGAACGCATCTTTTTATAACATAATTTATTGCAACAATCTCTTCACAATTTCCGAAATCGTTTTTCCATCTGCCATCCCTGCAAGTTCTGAAGTGGCTCGTCCCATCACTTTTCCCATATCCTTCATTCCTTCAGCTCCCATTTCATCAACCAATTTCTTGAGATAAATTTCCAGTTCTGATTCAGACATCTGTTGTGGAAGGTATTCACTTATATATTCTGCCTCCTGCATTTCCTTTTCAGCAAGCTCAGGCCTTCCCTGTTCTTCATAAATAGATGCACTATCCTGTCTTTGCTTCACCAGTTTCCGGATGATTTTCACCTCCTCCTCATCTGTTAATTGCGAACCGGCACCTTTTTCAGTACGGGCTAGCATAAAAGCACTTTTAACAGCCCTGAGAGCTTGCAGCCTGTCTTTTGCTTTTTCTCTCATGGAAATTTTAATATCCGAGTCTATTCTTTCAGTAAATTTCATAGTCTTTAATTTTACTGAAAATTAGGAAATACTGATGTATTAATCAACATTATCATGCAAATATGAATTATCTTCTCTCAGCTTGGGGCCGCCGTTTTCTTCATCCTCCGAAAGTTTATACTTGGAGACCTCCCCTTCTGTGGAAGGTATTTCCGGTTTTATTTGAATCTTCTTCCTGACGTAAGCCGGTTCATTTTCAAGCTGTTCGATAGTTTGATTCTCTTTTTTTGTATTATACCCGTCCATTTTCATCCTTTCATGAGCCTCCTTGAGCTTCTTAACCCTCTCTTCCTTAATTCGACTCGCCTCTTCTCCTTCGGGAGCATCCTCATCCATGGCAGATTCATCGAAAAGAATGTATTCCTCCGATTTCTCTTCACCATCAAATTCAATTTTCGTCTGATTGGGATCAGACTTATCCTTTACCGTAAAATCTGTCTTCGATACAGGCTTTTCTTCCTGATCTCTCAGTGGAATCTTATCATAATGCTTCTTGACGGTATAAAGTTCGGGAATACTGTTTGTCCCGAATCCGGTGGCAATGATAGTGACACTTATTCCATCTTCCAGTGAATCATCTACCCCGGTTCCCCAGATAATCAGCGCACTTTTATCAGCAGCCTGGTTAACATAATCAGTAATCTCTCCTACCTCATCCATGCTAATCTCCTCGTCTCCTGATGTAATATTCAAAAGAATGGATTTTGCACCGGTGATATCATTATTGTTGAGCAAGGGGGATGAAAGTGCGGATTCGATAGCCTTGATGGCCCGGTTTTCTCCACTCGCCGATGCAGAACCCAGTATGGCAACTCCGGAGCTTTTCATCACAGTTTCAACATCGGCAAAATCGACATTTATATAGCCATGAACCGTAATAATTTCGGCAATTCCCTTGGCAGCACGCGCGAGTATATCATCTGCTTTTTCAAAGGCCTGGGCAAGCTTCAGATCACCGTGAACCTCTCTGAGTTTCTGATTATTGATAACCAGTAAAGAATCCACATGTTGCTTTAATTCATCAATTCCCTCAATGGCCTGCTTAATCCTTTGCTGTCCCTCAAACCGGAAAGGTATGGTCACTATGGCAACAGTTAATATACCCATTTCCTGTGCGGTCTTGGCAATTACAGGAGCAGCACCTGTACCGGTTCCTCCACCCATGCCGGCGGTGATAAAGATCATCCTGGTATTCTGGGATAGAATATCCCTGATCTCTTCAATATTTTCAATTGCCGCCTGCCTTCCAATATCGGGTTTATTACCGGCCCCCCGGCCTTCGGTCAATGATTCTCCAAGCTGTATTTTAACAGCTACAGGACTGTTATTTAAAGCCTGGGCATCAGTATTGCACACCACAAAATTCACGTCTTTTATTCCCTTTCGACACATGTGGTTTACGGCATTGCTTCCACCTCCACCAACTCCCACCACCTTTATGATGGAAGAACGTTCGACAGGGAGTTCAAAATTCATCAGATCTTCTGCCATGACTATTGTGTTTTTAAGATTTTCAATATTTAATTTTACATATTTGAGCTTTCATCGTCAAATATGTCGGTAATCGCACTCTTTAAAGAATCGATCAATTTGCCCCGGGGACGAATTTTGGATTTGAAATTCTCCCTGCTCTTCTTCACTATTTCTTCCTCTTCCGGAATGCCTTCTTCAATTGCAGTGTTTTCATTGTTCTCCTGCAGGAATTCGTAACCTTTTAAAAGAAGTCCGACAGAGGTAGAATACATGGGCTGATTTGCCTCTTCATTGGATTCTTTTGTCAACTTTTCATTGGGGTACCCAAGCCTGACGTCCATTCCCGTTTTGAATTTAACCAGTTGGGGTAAATGTCTCAGCATAGCACCACCTCCGGTTAAAACGATTCCTGCGGAAAGCTTGTCCATATATCCCGAATTCTCTACCTCAAACATAATGGCATCTACAATTTCTTCCATACGCGACTGTATTATGTAGGCCAGACTTTTAAAGCTGATTTCCTTGGGCTCTCTTCCGCTTATTCCCGGTATTGTCACAACCTTATCTTCCTTGGCCAGATCTCCCAGGGCCGAACCAAATTGCATTTTTAATGACTCGGCCTGCCGTTGAAGAATTGAACAACCTTCTTTAATATCGCGGGTTACAGCATTTCCTCCAAATGGAATTACTGCAGTGTGTCGGATAATTTCATCATAATAAACAGCAATATCTGTAGTTCCTCCACCAATATCCACAAGCGCAACTCCTGCCTCCTTCTCATCATCCGTCAAAACAGCTTCACTGGAGGCGAGAGGTTCAAGAATAAGCTGTTTCACATTCAAGTTCACCCGATTTATACATTTTTCAATGTTTTTTGCAGAAGCGATTTGTCCTACAACTATATGGAAGTTTGCTTCCAGTCTTTTTCCCGACATTCCGACAGGATTTTTGACTCCTGTTTCATTATCCACGATAAAATTTTGCGGAAGGACATGAATAATCTCTTCAGCAACATCAACAGGTATCTTTTTCATATCCTCCACCAGCCGGTTAATGTCTTTTCGTGTTATTTCATCTTCATAGGAGTCACGGTTAATGTATCCGCGATTGCGAATAGATTTGATGTGCTGACCTGCAATTCCCACAAAGACTTCAGAAAAATTAATCTTGGACATTGCTTTTGCTTCATTTACGGTGGATTCGATAGCATTGACCGTTTCCTCAATATTAAGCACGACCCCGCGCTTAACCCCTTTGGAAACAGTTTTGCCCATGCCGAGGACTTCAAGCCGACCATTTTCCAGGATACGACCTACGATTGCAACAATCTTCGTTGTTCCGATATCAACTGCTGCAACAATTTGTTCTTTATTTGCCATAGTGTTATCGTTTAGTACAGATTACTTGATTATTATATTTTAAATTTATCTTCTCATATTTATTCCAGCCTTCATACTTAAGTCCTTCTTCGTAAAGAGTTTTTAGCTTCTTAAACTTTTGTTTCATTTCGCTGGCATCTCCGAAAATGATTTGATGAGCACCTACCCTTGGAACCAGTTCAAAATCTCCCTTACTGTTGTAATAGACCTGAACGATTTGCGATTCCCAGAACTCACTTTCCTCAATGAATATGGCTAATTCCAATGCATCTTTCCATTCCCTGTAATCATCATTTTCTTCTAATTCATGAATGGCTTTAACCTTCTTAAGGTGATTATCCTCGGTAAAATAGCCGTTAGCTATCAAAACATGAGGCGTAAACCCGGCTTTCTCCGGGAAAATGTGACCTTCCCTGTCCAGATAATATGATCTCTGTGCTGGTGTAATGATCCTGATAACAGGCCGACGCTGAACAACATCAACATTGAGCACACCATTCAAATTGGAATATATCTCCGCATTCGAGATATAAGCATTATCAAGAAGTATTTTCTCAAGTGAGCGAATATTGATGTCGCCGATCGGATAGCCCAGAATTTCAGCTTCTTCAATAACCAATGTGTTTTCAATATCCTTTTGTTTCAGAAATCCGGCATTCAAAGTATCTTTCATATTGATCCTGATCTCCGTACACAGCAATTCTTTTTCTCTCGAACCGGAAAAACTCAGAAAGAAAACCAATCCTGCAATTAACAAAACATTGAATAATATGGTCAGTACTTTCTTCATTTATCTATTCATTTCTTTTATAAGGTTTTCCACCGGCTCTACCAGTTGATCAATATCTCCGGCTCCCATACTCAGTAATACTTCCGGCTTCAATTCATGCACGACTTTAAGCAACTGATCTTTCGATACCAGTATCTTCTCCCCTGCATTATGAAGTTTCTTGAATATCAACTCAGAACTAACTCCCGGAATAGGTTTCTCTCGTGCAGGATATATGTCCAGCAGAATTACATCATCGAGGGCAGAAAGACTCGTTGCGAATCCTGCTGCAAAATCGCGGGTGCGCGAATATAAATGCGGTTGAAATATTCCAGTGATGCGTTTTCCAGGGAGGGCTTCCCTTACAGAAGCGATAAAAGCTTTCAATTCTTCCGGGTGATGAGCATAATCATCAATGTAAATCTTTCCACCTTCTTCAACCCTCACATCGAACCTGCGCCATACACCGGAATAAGATGCCAGTGCATCCCGAACCAGGTTTTCGTTCACTCCGAGTGAATGTGCCACACTGCATGCAGCCACAGCATTTTCAAGATTAACCCTTCCATAAACATTGAGGTGGAGATTTTTAATTATCCCTTCCGGGGTCTTTAATCCAAATGTGTATCTGAAACCTTCTCTTTTTTCATCCACCGGGTAAAAGTCTGCCTCCCGGGAAGTCAGGCTGTAAGTCAATACCCTCAAGCCTTCAGGAATAACCAGGGGAAGTCCAAGCTTATAAATGAGTATTCCCCCATTTTTTATCTGGGATACAAATTTTCCAAAGGCAGCTTTAAGGTTTTCATAGATATCATAAATATCCAGGTGATCAGGATCAATTGAAGTGACCACGGCCAGGTGAGGATGCAACTGAAGAAATGAGCGATCAAATTCATCAGCTTCGGCTATGATACATTCAGCACCAGGATTGAGAAGCAAATTTGAATTCAGATTTTTGCTTATCCCACCGAGAAAAGCATTGCATTTCACACCTGACTCATTAAGCAGATGCGTAATGATACAGGACACAGTTGTTTTCCCGTGAGTTCCAGCTATTGCAATCCCTTTATTTGTATTCATTATTTTGCCAAGGGCTTCGGAACGTTTGATCATTCCGAAGTCCTTTTCCCTGAAAAACCTGAAACCTTCATGATCGGCAGGAATTGCGGGGGTATAAATGACCAGGACGTTTTCTTTTTCCCGGAATTTTTCGGGTATCTTTTCTTTGTTTTCAGTGAAAAAGATCTTTATTCCTTCGCGCGTCAGTTGGTCGGTAAGCGGAGTGGATACCCGGTCGTATCCGGCAACTTCAATACCAGTGGCATTAAGATACCTGGCAATGGCACTCATACCGATACCTCCGATTCCCAGAAAATAGGCTCTTTTTATGTCCAGAAAAACATTCATATCATTTTCATTATTTCCTCTGCAATCCTGTCAGCAGAGTCGGGTAAAGCCATTTCCTTTATATTGTATGATAGTTTCTTTCTCATTTTCTCATCATCGAGTAAAGTCATGCAAGCATTCACCAGCCCGGTTTCAGCCTCTCTGTCGGCAATATGGATAGCTGCATTTCTTGAAGCCAGGGCCATGGCATTTTTTGTCTGATGATCTTCTGCAACATTGGGAGATGGAACCAGAATTACCGGTTTTCCCAACAGTGCGAGTTCCGAAATGGTTCCCGCACCGGCTCTTGAAATAATCACATCAGCTACTGCAAAGGCATATTTCATATTTCTGATAAAAGGCTGTATTTTTATTGCACTGCCGCCTATCTCCCCAACTGCTTTCACAATACTGTCATAGTAATATTTTCCGGTCTGCCATATCAACTGGTTTTCTTTTCCGAAACGATCCAGTCCCAGCAAAATGCTTTTATTGATTGTTCCGGAACCAAGACTTCCTCCTATGACCAGAACCACGGGTTTTCTTTCTTCCAGGCCAAAATGTTTGAGACCCTCTCCCCTGTACTTTTCAGTATTCATCAGATCAGCCCGTACAGGATTCCCCGTCAGGATGATCTTTTCTGCCGGGAAATATTTTTCCATTCCTTCATATGCTACAAATATTTTCCTGGCTTTTCCGGCAAGCATCCTGTTGGTGACACCCGCATAGGAATTCTGCTCCTGGATTGCAATGGGTATATTTTTCTGTGCTGCTGCTCTCAAAATCGGGCCGCTCGCATAACCACCAACACCAATGGCAAGATCGGGCTTGAAGGTTTTGATAATTCTTGCAGATTTACGCACAGATCGCAAAAGTTTTATAAAAAAAGTTATATTCTTAAAACTTATTTTTCTCTGAAAACCGGCTACCGGCAATCCCTCTATTTTAAATCCCGCCTCGGGGACTTTTTCCATCTCCAGTTTATTTTCAGCACCAACGAAAAGGATATCAATTCCCGGCTCTTTTTGCTTCAGAGCCTGGGCGATTGAAATGGCAGGGAAAACATGTCCACCTGTACCTCCGCCACCTATTATGATCCGTTTAATCCTCTTCATTTTCTGTATTCAGCTTTTGGGATTTATTCAAATCTTCTTCTATTCCCCAGCTTATGCTGAGGATAACTCCAAGTGCCAGGCTGGTAAATAAAACCGATGAACCTCCGCTGCTAATGTAAGGAAGGGTCTGACCCGTTACGGGCACAAGATTTACAGCCACGGCCATGTTTAGAATTGCCTGCAACACAATTAAAAGAACCAGGCCTATGGCGGCAAAAGCCGGAAAAGTCCGGTTACTTTTCCTGACAATTAGGGCCGTCCTGAATAATAACCATATATATAGGAACATTACGGTCAATCCACCTGCCAATCCGTATTCCTCGATAATAATTGCATAAATAAAATCCGAATTGGCCTGGGGGAGCTTCTCTTTCTGAACACTGTTACCGGGGCCTTTCCCGAATATTCCGCCATTTACTATAGCTACTTTTGCCCTGTTCACCTGGTAATTATTCACGCCTTCCCCGGCACCTTTCCGAAAGCTTTCTATACGGCTTTTCCATGTACCCTTCCGGTTTTGGAATTCAAAAGTTTCCACAGCCAGGATGAACAAAGCAAAAAACACAACAGCTCCAGCCAGTGTTAAGAACAGAAACTTCAGAGGCATTCTTCCTATAAACATCAGGATAAAGACAGTTATAAAAAGCAATGCAGCAGTAGAAAAATTAGCAGGTAATATCAATCCGCAAACAAGAATGGAAGCAAAGATGATTGGGCCAAACGCTTCTTTAAATTTTTTCATTTTGCTTTGCTTCAGGGAGAGTACCCGTGCAACAAAGATCACAAGAATGATCTTCGCCATATCAGAAGTCTGAAAGGTAAACCCCCCGGGCATTTCCAGCCATCGGTTCGCTTCGGCATTGCCTCTTCCAAACATTAAAGTGAAAAGCAATAAAGGAATTACAATAAACAACAATAACTGTGAAAGCCTGGAAAAGATCTTATATGGTATCAGATGGGTGACTATGATGGCAAAAACACCGAAAACTAAAATAAACATTTGTTTCAGGAGCAGATACACAGTCTTATTTGCTCCCCCGCTGAAAGCAAGTGACTGGGAGGAGCTGTACACCGATAACAGGGAAATAACGGACAATAAAATAATTACCATCCATATTACTCTGTCTCCTCTTATGTAATCCGCTAACTTCATATTCATTATAGTTATTCAAAGTCTTATAGTTCTCTCACCGCTTCTTTGAAAAGCCTTCCTCTTTCTTCGAAATTTTCAAAAAGATCGAAACTTGCACAGGCGGGTGACAACAGAACAGCGTCTCCGGTAGTTCCAAGGCTGTAGGCTTTTCTAACAGCATCTCTCATGTTGTCTGTTTCAACTATGGTTTCAACCACCTCACCAAATTCCTTTTTCAACTTGCTATTATCTTTACCCAGGCAAACGATTGCTTTTACTTTTTTCTCTACAAGACCTTTCAAACTTCGGTAATCATTTCCTTTATCAACGCCACCTGCAATCCAGACAATCTCATTCGTCAAACTTTCCAATGCATACCAGCTTGAATTTACATTGGTGGCTTTGGAGTCGTTGATAAATTCGATACCATGCACCTTTATGACCGGTTCCAGGCGATGTTCGACTCCCTGAAAGTCCATCAGTGCTTCACGGATAAGATCTTTGCGAATTTTCAATACATTTCCTGCAATACCGGCCGCCATGCTGTTATAGGTATTGTGCTTCCCACGCAGAGAAAGTTCATTTACCGACATTGAGAAATCTACATCATCGAACTCTATCCTCATCAGATCCTCATGATCAACCCAGGCAACTTCTTCTTCTTTCTTCCGGTATGCATAAGGGAGCTGACGGGCTTTCATTACAATATTTTCCAGTTCCTTTATGGTGATCTCATCGTCAGAACAGAATACAAAATATTGATCCTCAGTGAGATTTTGTGTAATCCGGAATTTTGAGTCAACATAATTCTGAAGGTTATAATCGTATCGATCGAGATGATCGGGGGTAATATTCAACAGAATTGCAATATCCGCTTTAAAATCATACATCCCGTCGAGCTGGAAGCTGGAAATTTCCAGGACATAATAATCGTAATCCTCTGTGGCAACCTGGTAAGCAAAGCTTCTCCCAACATTTCCTGCAATACCAGCATTCAAACCACCTTTTCTCATCATATGGTGCAGGAGAGAAGTAGTGGTAGTTTTTCCGTTACTTCCGGTGATGCAAATTTTCCTTGCAGTGGTAAACCTTGCAGCAAATTCGATCTCAGAAATAACATGAATGTTTTTCTTTCGAATTTGCTGGATAATAGGGTTGCTTTCAGGGATTCCCGGGCTTTTAATCACTTCGTCAGCATTCAGAATATAGCGCTCCGTATGCGTACTTTCTTCATAAGGTATATCGTAACTTTCTAAAAGTTCTTTATACCTGGGTTTAATTTTAGCATAATCGGAGACAAATACATCAAAACCCTCTTTCTGGGCCAGAATAGCAGATCCCGTGCCGCTTTCTCCTGCCCCAATTATTACAATCCTTTTACTTTCCTCCATTTGAACTCTGAGTTTTAGGTTTTATCTAATTTTTAATGTCACTACTGATATAATGGCCAGCATAATTCCAATGATCCAGAAACGGGTAACAATCTTTGGTTCCGGATATCCCAGTTTCTGATAATGATGATGCAGAGGAGCCATTTTGTATATCCTTCTGCCTTCGCCATATTTTCGTTTGGTATATTTGAACCAACTGACCTGTATCATTACCGAAAGGCTCTCCACCAGGAAAATCCCGCAAAGGATTGGGATGAGCAGTTCTTTTCTCGCTATAATGGCAAATACCGCAATAATGCCGCCTATGGATAAACTTCCCGTATCCCCCATGAAAACCTGTGCCGGAAAGGAATTATACCATAAAAAACCGGTGGTGGCACCGATAAATGCACTGGCGAAGATCACAGTTTCACCGATCGTGGGGATATACATGATATTCAGGTAATCCGCTATAATCCAGTTACCCGAAACATATGCCAGGATCCCAAGGGTCACCCCGATAATCGCTGCAGAACCTGTAGCCAGCCCATCCAGGCCGTCTGTTATGTTTGCTCCATTCGAGACGGCAGTAATTATTATAATGACTGCAAGAACAAAGGCGATCCAGGCAAATTTCGGGGCCTTCTCACCCATAAACCACACCAGCCATGCATAGTTGAATTCATTATTCTTAAGGAAGGGGATAGTGGTCAATGTTGATTTATCATCTATTAACTTGTAGTATTCTCCATTCGATTCCACTACATTCCCGGTCACAGGGACTTTTTCTTCAGGTATCCTTACACGTTCTCTTATAATTACATCATCACTGAAATATAAGGTGAAACCCACGATAATACCCAGGCCTATCTGACCGAGAATCTTAAATTTACCTCTCAGCCCCTGTTTATTCTTCTTATATACCTTTATGTAATCATCAATAAAACCGATCAGTCCAAGCCACATGGTGGATACAAGCATGAGCTGAATGTAAACATTGGTCAGATCGCCAAATAAAATGGTGGGGATAAAAATCGAGGCAAGAATGATTAATCCTCCCATGGTTGGAGTTCCCTGTTTTAACATTTGACCTTCTAGACCAAGGTCCCTTACCGTTTCCCCTATCTGATGCTTCTGTAATACCCGGATAATCGCTTTACCAAACAACATCGAAATGGCCAGGGAAGTGATCACAGAAACAGCGGCCCGGAAGGAGATATACTGGAATACTCCAGCTCCCGGGAAGTCTAGGGTTTCGAGGTATTCAAATAAATGATAAAGCATTATCTAGGTTTTTAAATATTGTCTTAATTTTTCCCTGTCATCAAAATGATGTCGTTTACCCTTAATTTCCTGATATGTCTCATGGCCTTTCCCTGCCACCAAAATGATATCATCCTCCTCAGCGAAACTGCATGCTGTCTTAATAGCTTCTTCCCTGGAGGTAATGGAAATAATTTTCTTCATGAGCACAGGATCAAGTCCGTCTTTCATATCTCCGATAATCTTCTCAGGATCTTCATTCCGGGGATTATCGGAGGTCAAAATTACCCTGTCGCTTTTCTCGGCTGCAATCCTGGCCATCAGTGGCCGTTTTGTCCTATCCCTGTCTCCACCTGCACCAACAATGGTGATCAGCCTTCTTTTCCCATTCCTTATCTCATTGATAGTTTGCAGAACATTCGCGAGGGCATCCGGGGTATGAGCATAATCAACAATTCCGGTCACCCCACTTTCCGATCTGATTATTTCAAACCTTCCCTCAACAGATCTTTGCTCACTTATGGTCATTAATAATTCTTCCTTTTTAAATCCCAGAAGGATCCCTGCACCATAAACAGCAAGGCAGTTGTATGCATTGAAAAGTCCCGGTAATCTTGTCCATAATTCATTGCCGTTTACCGAAAGAAGATTCCCTTCAAGATGGGATTCTACGACCTTCGCCCTGTAATCGGCCATGGTTCGCAAACTATAGGTGCTGGTTTTTGCTTTCGTATTTTGCACCATAACTTTCCCATTCCTGTCGTCAATGTTGACCAGGGCAAATGCATCTTCGGGAAGTTCATCAAAGAATTTCTTCTTTACTTCCAGATAATTTTTGAATGTTCCATGATAATCCAGATGATCATGACTCAGATTGGTGAAGATCCCGCCGCTGAATTGGATTCCAGAGATCCTTTCCTGGTGAATTGCATGAGAAGAAACCTCCATAAAAACATATTCAACTCCATCATCCAGCATTTGACGAAATACCGATTGCAATCGAACAGGATCGGGAGTGGTATGTGTGGCCGGAAGTTCTTTATCATTAAACCTGACTTTGATCGTTGAAAACAAGCCAGCCATATAACCAAGCGACATTGTTATTTCATATAGCAAACTTGCTATTGTTGTCTTGCCATTTGTGCCGGTAACTCCAACAACTTTCAAATCTTTGGAAGGATTTCCGTAAAAATTGGAAGCAATTATTCCGAGGGCGGCGGCACTGTTCACAACTTTTACATAAGTGACTTCTTCGCTAACCGGCTCTGGAAGTTCTTCACATACAATAAAATTTGCCCCCTGCTCCAGCGCAGAAGAAATATAGTCATGGCCATCGGTGACAGTGCCCTTCACAGCAACAAACAGATCACCTATTTCCACCTTTCTTGAATCAAAAACAACCTTCCCTTCAAGCCGATCAGCCTTCCCCGAAATTTCAAGAACATTGCATTTCCTCAATATGTCTTCAAGTTTTCTTAACATTAACTGTCAGTTATGCTCATTTTTAGTGTTATTTGCTGTCCCTCTGTTAACCTGCTTCCGGGCAAAATTGATTGGGAACGAACGGTGCCTCTTCCTTCCACTTTCACTGTTAATCCGTAAGATTCAAGTAAATAAACCGCATCCTTCAAACCCATATCGATGACATTTGGGACAAGGTTTTTATAGGTTGAACGCTGGATGATCTTAACTGAGTCACCAACTGATTTTGTGGAAACCCAACCGGAGTTATTGGAATGATCAATTACATTTACATTCATACCGGCAAGAATATTCTTCAATTCACCGGCATAACCGCTTTTGGAAAAGGGTGCCTCAGCAACTTTTGACCGGAACCGGTTCACAGGTGCATGCATTTCCAGTTTAGTTGAATAAACCTTATTGGCGATCTCCCTGAATACGGGTCCGGCTACCAGGTTCCCGTAATAAATGTTGTTGGATGGTGCATTTACCACAACAATACAGCTATATTTAGGATCTTCGGCCGGAAAATAACCTACGAAAGAAGCCTGGTAACTGATACGGGATTTCTGCCTGTAGCCTGTTTCGGAATCCGGGATCTGTGCGGTACCCGTTTTACCGGCTATTTTGTAATATGAATTCTTCAGGTTTGAAGCGGTTCCATCTTCAACCACGCCTACCAGGAGTTTATGGATCTTATCAAGTGTTTGCTTGCTGCACAGTTTCGGATTGAGCACCTCGGTTCCGATTTCCCTGATCTTTTCTCCCCTGTATCTGACCTCCTTTACAAAACGGGGTTTCATCACCCTGCCTCCATTCGCGATTCCATTATAAAAGCTCAATAACTGAAGCGGTGTAAGCATTATTTCATAGCCCATAGAGATCATTGGCAGGGTGATACCCGACCATTGACTATGATCGGCATTTTTTATAAATGGGGTGCCTTCCCCAAGGATCTCAATGCCCAGCTTTTGATTCAATCCCAGCTTATAAAGGCCTTTGATAAACTCTTCAGGATTGGAAGCATAATTATCGCTAATGATCTTTGTGATTCCTACGTTGGAGGAAACTTCAAAAATATCCTTAACAGAAGTAATCCCTTCATGTGTCTGCTGGCTATCTTCAACCTTTGTACCCGAATAATAGGTTATCCCCTTTTCAATATCCACGGAATCATCAATGTCGATCTTACCTTCTTCCAGGGCAACCATTAAACTGGCAGTTTTAAAAGTGGATCCCGGCACATTGCTTTCACCAACGGCAAAATTCACCGATTCCCAGTAGCCTCCGCTTTTCCTTCTCTCCAAATTGGCAATTGCTTTTATATCGCCGGTACTGACTTCCATTAAAACAGCTGTGCCATGCCGGGCATTGTGCAGTTTAAGCTGCTTGTGAAGTGCTCTTTCTGCCACATCCTGAATATTCAGATCAATGGTGGAGACAATGTCCATGCCGTCAACCGGATCAATCTCATTCCGGTCGAAAAGAGGAACGTAAATGTTTCCCTCAAGGTGTTTATAAAGTTTAAGGCCTTCTCTTCCCTTTAAAATATCATCATATGCACCTTCAAGACCGACAATGTTTCCTCCGGCACTCATTGTAGTTGATCCTATGGTTCGTGCTGCCAGGTAGCCGTTTGGCTTGATGCGATAACTTTTTTCAATGAACCTTATGCCTCCCTTGTACCTGCCTCTTTTAAAAATAGGAAAGTCCCTGGCTTTAAGCATCTGATCATAGGTAATGTTTCTCTTCACAAGATGATACTGGGACCCGTCAATTCTGGCTTTAATGAGAGATTTTTTATATTCCAGCCAGTTGCGATCCCTGAAGAGCCTTGAAAGTTCGCGGGATAGTGCGTCTACATTATTATAAAACACTTCATCGGTAAGACTGTCGACGGTCAGATCCATCCTGATATCATAATAAGGCACAGAAACGGCCAGGAGCTTATTGTCAGCGCTGTATATATCTCCACGGTTTGCTTCGATCAATACTTCCTTAACGGGAGCACTGTCAGAATTCACCGACCATAATTCATGTTCGGCAAATTGCAGCCACACGATCTTGCCGATAATAGTCAGCCCGGAAGCTACCAGGAAAAGGTAGACAATTCCTACTCTCCACATTATGTCCTTCTTCACCGACATTTATTCCTTTTATTTTTCTTCTTTCAGTTCAATCTTTTTCGGAGGTTCTACAGATTCTTTCAAATCCAGACCTTTCCTTTGCATTTCATCAGCTACTTCTGTTTGCCTGCTGAGTTTCATGAGCTCTGACGAGACAAATATGGCCTGTGACCTGAGCTCATTTGTTGTCTCCCTTAAATCTTCAATCCGGTTCCTCAATGTTTCTGCATGATAGCGGTTACTGATATAAACCACGCTCAAAAACACCAGGAAAAAAACAAAAGGCAATTGTTGTATCACCTTTTTCCTTGTCAAAAGAGTACCATCAATGATTCCCCTGAAAATGCTGCTCTCATTCTGTTCAGGAGATTCATTCTCTTTTTCAAATTCAATATGATCTTCCCTGTCATTTATCATATTTTCTCTGCAATTCTTAATTTAGCACTCCTGGCCCTGGGATTATGTTTCAGTTCCACTTCATCCGGGACCATCACATTTTTGGTTATAGCAGTAAATTCCCGTTTGGGATTACCAAAAAAATCTTTCTCCAGCCGCCCCTCAATGTTCCCGGTTTTAATAAGGTTCTTTACCATGCGGTCTTCAATACTATGATAACTTAGTACTACAAGTCTTCCTCCTTTTTTTATGACTTCAGGACATATTCTCAAAAGATCCTTTAAAGCACCCATTTCATCATTTACTTCGATCCGGAGGGCCTGAAATAACCGGGCCAGTGTTTTATTTCTCTGATGTCCCGGAATCAAATTCTCCAGAATGTCAATCAATTTATTCGTATCCGTTATTTTACTTTTTTCACGCGCATTTAATATCTTCCTTGCAAAACGATGAGCTCCTCTGATCTCACCATAATTCCTGAAAATCCTTATCATATCTTCTTCAGGGTATTCATTCAGTATTTTTTCAGCAGTAAGCTCCGAATCCTTATTCATTCTCATATCCAGACCTGTCTTGTTTCTGAATGTAAATCCCCGGCTTTCTTCATCAATCTGATGAGAAGAAATACCCAGATCGGCAAGAATTCCATCCAACTGACTGATGCCAAAGTAATTGAGGAAATTTTTTAAAAACCGGAAGTTGGCATGAATGAAAGTGATTCTTTTATCATCCGGGACATTCTCCGCAGCATCCCTGTCCTGATCAAATGCCAGTAACCTGCCTTTATTTCCAAGTTTCTCAAGGATCTGACGGGAATGTCCTCCTCCACCAAAAGTGAGATCTGCGTAAATTCCTTCTGGTTTAATGCTAAGTCCATCAATACTTTCATTTAATAAGACCGGTTTATGATAGGTCATTCCTCATTTGTTTGGTCTGCCGATCCGCCCAGAATTTTCTCAGCCATAACGGCAAATTCATCATCTGCCCTGTTAAAGCTTTCATAATCATCGGGCGACCATATTTCAATCTTTCCGTATTGTCCGGCTAAAACAGCTTCATCTTTGATCCCCGCATATTCCAATAATCGCCTGGGAAGCAAGATTCTCTGTGTAGCGTCCGCCTGGACTTCAGCTGTACCGCTAAAGAACATTCTAAGGAACCTGTTATGTTCCTTGTTGTAGGGGTTCGTCCTTTTTCTTATCAATTCATTTTGCCTCTGCCATTCTTTCATAGGATAAAGGACCAGGCACTTATCAAATACATCACGCTTGATCACAAACCCATCTGCCAGCTCATCCGCCATTTGCTTTTTAAAAGCTGCCGGAAGAGCTGCCCGACCTTTTGAATCGAGTTTAATATGATAATCTCCGATGAATGTAATCATATGCGCACGATAATAAGTGCTAAATTAAGACATTTTCTCCCACTTTCTACCACTTTATCCCATTTTTTTGCACATTGTTAATAACTTTTTCTATTACGGGTTGGTGTTGAAAAGGTTGCTGCATAAAGGAAAAACTTAATTATTCATCTATTTTTTAGTAATTTTACATGCTGCTTGAAACAGTTTGAAGCTTAGATTTTGAGTCCAGAAAAATGAAAGAAGTTGATATCAGAAAAATATTCAAGGAGAAGAATCCAGGTCTGGCCCCTTATATTCCGGGGTTCGTGTATTCTTATCTCGATCGGATCTTACATGTAGATTTTATTAATTATTTTCTTGAAAAACATGGGGATAAAAAAGGGGTTGAATTTGCCGAGGCCAGCATAGAAGAATTCAATATCAGCAAAGAAATCATTGGCTTTGAAAAGATCCCTGATAAAAAGGATATACTGTTTGCCTCCAATCATCCACTGGGTGGTTTTGACGGAATGCTGCTGATCAGCATACTCGGAAGAAAATTTCCCGAAATAAAAGTCCTGGTGAATGATATCCTGATGCATATGGAAAATATGGATGAAATATTTGTTCCCATTAATAAGCATGGGAAGCAATCATCGGATGCTGCCAAAAAAATCGAAGAGATCTTTCAGCAGGGTCTTCCGGTACTTACTTTTCCTTCTGGACTGGTATCGCGGAAAAGAAAAGGGGTCATCAGGGATCCTGAATGGAAAAAAAATTTTATTGCAAAGGCTGTACAGCACAAAAGGGATATCATACCTGTTCATGTAAGTGGAAGGTGTACTGATTTCTTTTATCGTCTTGCCAATTTAAGAAAATCACTGGGGATAAAATCAAATATTGAAATGTTCTACCTTCCGGATGAAACGTATAAGCACAGAGGTGAACACATTCGGATTATATTTGGCGAGCCCATTCCATGGGAAATGATCGATAAACGAATGAATTATGCGGAATGGGCCAGGAAAATTCAGGATCATGTCTATGCCCTGGAGGCAAACCCTGACCTCAGCTTTAAGCCCGTTAATTAATTTTTTTTAATTTTGTAATCTTAACCAAATTTTATCATGGACAAGATTATTCCCCCGATACCAAGAGAAAGATTAATTAAGGAACTTACAGAAGAAAAGTTTGTACGCAAAACAAATAATGCTGGTAATTTGCTTTTTATAGTGGATTATCATGACTCCCCCAATACCATGCAAGAGATAGGCAGGCTGCGGGAACTCAGTTTTCGCGCAGCCGGAGGAGGAACCGGGAAAAGCATTGACATCGATGATTTTGATAAAGGGCCTATCACTTACAAGCAACTGATTGTTTGGGATCCCACAGAGAATGAAATACTGGGAGGATATCGTTTTCATATATGTGATGGTCAAAACTGCATGGCAGATGGAGATATCAAACTGGCTACTGCCAAGTTATTCAAATTTTCTAAAAAATTCCTCGAGGAATACCTCCCTCATACCATTGAGCTGGGCCGGTCTTTTGTCCAACCCAAGTATCAATCAACAAACCGCATGAGGAAAGCTCTTTTTGCCCTGGATAATTTATGGGACGGACTGGGTACTCTTGTTATCGATTATCCGGATAAGCAATATTTTTTCGGAAAAGTAACCATGTACAGGAATTATAATCAAAGAGCGAGAAACCTCATTTTATATTTTCTGGATAAGCATTTCCCCGATAAAGACAATATGGTTACTCCATATGAACCGCTTGAGACCTACATGGATTACGAGGATATGCAAAATATTTTCACGGGAAAAAACTATATGGAAGATTATAAAATCCTGAGTCAGAAGGTCCGGGCATTCGGAGAAAACATACCCCCTCTCATCAATGCCTACATGAATCTTTCACCTTCACTTAAAACTTTTGGGACGGTAATCAATCCTTATTTCGGAAATGTTGAGGAAACAGCTATTATGATCACCATTAATGATCTTTATAAAAAAAAGGTTGAAAGACATGTCAGTAGCTACAATCCGGAGGATAAGCTTGAGGACCATCAATAGGCACGACTGTCTTTTCCTTCAATATAGTTAATGAATGATGTAGATACGACCTTATTCCCGCCGGGTGTAGGATAATTGCCGGTAAAATACCAATCACCCTGATCATTAGGACAGGCTTTATGCAGATTCTCAATACTCTGATAAACCACCTTAACTTCGGCATTGACTTCCGGCCCGGTGATAATTCGACTAATTTTCTCTGAGATCTCTTCAGCAGAAAAGGGAGCGTATATCTCTTTCACATAATTTACAAAATTCTCTTTAGGTTGATCTTCCTGGGCTTTACATTTATTATAAACATCATTGATTATGCTTTCCCTGCCGGTTTCTTTCAGCAAAGCAACAGCAGCCCGGAATGCAATAAAATCGCCGAGTTTGGCCATATCAATACCATAACAATCCGGGTAACGGATTTGCGGAGAAGAAGAAACTACCACAATCTTTACAGGCCCAAGACGGTCCAGAATCCGGATAATACTCTGCTTGAGAGTAGTGCCGCGAACAATGGAATCATCGATGACCACAAGATTATCCTTGCCCCTTCTTACTGTTCCATAAGTAATATCATAAACATGGCCTACAAGATCATCACGTCCTTTATCCTGAGAGATAAAAGTCCTGAGCTTAAGGTCTTTGATTGCCACTTTATCGACCCTGGGGCGGTCGGCTATAATCTGATGTAATTCTTCACTACTGAGATGATCTTTATTTTGCAGGATTTTTTTGGTTTTAGCCTCTATCATCACATTTTCAATTTCTTCAATCATACCGTAAAAAGCAGATTCTGCGGTATTAGGTATAAAAGAAAAAACCGTATTTTTCAGGTCATTGTTTAAAGCTTTCAGTACATCGGGAATGATAAGCCGTCCCAGCATCTTTCTCTCATTATAGATGTCAATGTCGGATCCCCGGGAAAAATATATCCTTTCAAAAGAACAGGATTTTCTTTCTTTTGGATCGAGAACGTCCTCCACAGAGAAATTTCCGTTTTTCTTAATAATGGCAGCATGGCCGGGAGGAATTTCTTTGACCTTATCGTAGGTAACGTTCATTGCCGTCTGAATAACCGGTCGTTCAGAAGTAACGATGGAAACTTCCTCATCATCATAATAATATGAAGGGCGTATTCCCCATGGATCTCTCAAAACAAAAGAATCGCCATGGCCAATCATTCCCGCAATCACAAAACCTCCATCCCAGCGCTTGGAAGCTTCCCGCAATACTGAAGGAATATCGATATTCTCTGCAATCAAATTGGATATTTCAACATTCTGATAGCCTAAATCTTTGTATTTCCTGAATAAAGCTTCATTCTCCCTGTCCAGGAAGTGACCCACTTTTTCAAGTATGGTAACCGTATCGGAATATTCTTTTGGAGCCTGTCCGAGGTTCACAAGTGTGTCAAATAATTCATCAACATTGGTGAGGTTGAAGTTGCCTGCCAGTACAAGATTCCTGGATTTCCAGTTATTTTCCCTCATCACGGGATGGACATTTCCCAGGTTATTACTCCCGAATGTACCGTAGCGCAGATGTCCGAGGTAAGTTTCAGCAACAAAGGGTAAATTTAACTTTGCCCAGTGAGCATCCTGCATAAGATCCGGATTTTTTTTCTCCTCCTTCTTGAATGGTTTATAGATCTTCTCAAAAACCACATTGATGGCAGAAGAACTCATTGAACGCTGGCGGCTAAAATATTTGTGACCGGGTGGCATATCATATTTCATGCTCACCACTCCGGCTCCATCCTGACCCCGGTTTCGCTGCTTCTCCATCAGCAGATAAAGTTTTTGCAAACCGTATCTCCAGCTTCCATACTTAAGATAATAATATTCAAGGGGCTTTTTTAATCTTACCAGGGCAATACCGCACTTGTGCTTTACGTCATCTGTCATCCGTGGATTCTTTAATTATCGGCTTGAACGTTAATTGGATTTTCAACAATAAAAGCATAGGGGAAATCTTCTTTGATCTTTTCAAATAATTTCAAAACTTCTGACCGGGTCCTGCAATCTCCTACATAGACTTTATAATCCGGAGCCACATAGGAAATATATGCATTAATATCTTCAAATTTTGAAAGAAATTGGGCTCTTGTCTCATTCGCCTGCTCAAATGCAGCGTTCCCGGAGCCTGAAAAGATCCGGATACGATACCCCATCGTCCTGACATTTTTTTGATTATAAAGAATATGTTTATAGTAATTATTCTCTATCATGGAGTCAAGTTCCACCCTGAAATCAGAAAAGAAATCATTACCTCCTTTCAAACGACTGAGAATATCTCCCTCATCTTCATTTACCTGAGCATTGAGAAAACTGCCGGAAAAAAGGATAAAAAGGCTAATAAGCTGTATGAAATTCACTATTTTCATTTGCGTTTCAAAATTAATCATTTTTAATTATATCACAGAGTTTTATAAAAAATTATTAATTTGCAGCCATGACAAGCCCTCGCATAATAAGCAGAAACACCGAGCTTATAACAGGAATATTTGCTCTTTCATCGGGAATTATGCTCATCTTCACCATCCTGACCCGATTTGAATACATCACATTGTTCTCAAGTCTCAATGAAGATCTGGAATACCTTCTGGATAATATTTCCATCCTTCGTCTGAATGCCATCATCTGGGTTGTAACTGCCCTTGTAGTAACGATATCCGCCTCTACTTTTATTGCCATAATGAATCCTTTTCACAGGCTTTTTTCCTGGCTTACCGGATTTTTCCTCATTCTCTCGGCAGCAATGATTTGTGTGGCAGGAATTAAGGCGATAAGCGTTATTGATATTCTCCAGCATTTTGACCAGTTGGAACTTATTAATAATGAGATTATAAGAATAAGCATTTATACCCTTTCAAGGGAAAAAGAAATATACATTATTGCAGCCTATACTCTCCTGGGATTAGGCTTCCTGAGCCTGGGAATGTTTACTTTCCGAACACGCAGGCTCTCCATGTTCACAGCATTTGTCAGTACCATTACAGGAATTATCGTTCCTGTTTTCACGAGCATAGTGCCTGAGAGCATACTTGCCGACATTGGTCTTGTAGCCGGAAGCATAACATTTATGGTGATCGGGGTAAGGTTGCTGTTTTCTGGTGTAAACCAGGAGGGGCGGAGCAGTTAGTAAATGGGAGGCGGGAGGCAGGAGGCAGTAAGCAGGAGGCAGTAAGCAGGAGGCAGGAGGCAGGAGGCAGGAGGCAGGAGGCAGGAAGCAGGAGGCAGGAGGCGGGAGGCAGGAGGCTGAAAGTTCAATGAATCCCTATTTCAAGGAGCGATTGGTTACTGAGCGTTAGTCGAAGTATGATTGCCGAGCGGAGGTTGGTGAGCGGCGGTTCCACAGGGCAGAAAAAAATGATTTAGCTCTCCCATTTCCATATGAATGTCCAATAGATCAAACTGATTATCTGCCTGCGAGCCATCGCCAGATCCGCCCAGGCGGAACCGGTGACCGAAACGCTGATCCGCCAAATGGCAAGCGGGCCGCTGAGGGACTACCTCCTGCCTCCTGCTTACTGCCTACTGCCTCCTCACTCCTCACTCCTCACTCCTCCATCGCCTCAGCAACATCATCCGTTACCTCAAGATTATGAAAAACATTTTGCACATCATCATCCTCTTCAAATTCTTCAATAATCTTGAGGATCTTAACGGCTTCCGAAGTTTCCAGCTCTTTGGTGTCGTTAGGAATCCTTCTTAATTCAGCATTTTCTGCTTCCACACCCTGCTCTTCAATTGCCTTCTGAACACTGGCAAAATCTTCCATGGCAGTGGTAATTACGAAGACATCATCTTCTATCTGAAAATCTTCGACACCGGCATCAATGATCTCCAGTTGAAATTCTTCAGGATCCAGATCACCTTTGGGAACGGTAATAACGCCCTTTCTGTCGAAAAGAAAGCTCAATGATCCGTTGGTACCAAGGTTTCCTCCCCTCTTATTAAAGATTGAACGGATACTGGATACGGTGCGGTTATTATTGTCGGTTAAACATTCGATAAACACAGCCACTCCATGAGGCAGATAGCCCTCAAAAGTCACTTCCTGAAGATTATCACCTTCACTTTCGGCTTTGTTTATAGCCCGTTCAACATTGTCCTTGGGCATGTTTACCCCTTTAGCATTATTAATGGCCAGGCGTAAACGGGGGTTGGCTTCAGGATCCGGACCGCCTTCTTTCACTGCAATATTGATTTCCTTTACAATCCGGCTGAATACTTTTCCTTTCTTAGCATCGGCAGCGCCCTTTTTCCTTTTGATGGTGGACCATTTACTGTGACCTGACATATATTTATTTTTTTAAATTTTCTGTTAATCATACAAAAATATAAAATCAAACCGAATTAAAATACCGTTATTACAAGATTCTGTCAGGCAATAAGAACACGGGCAATATCTGAAATGTTAAGGAGTTTAAAATAAACCGTGGATTTGGTATCTTTGCCAGCCAGAAATCGACTGATTAAGATTAACAATATCAAAGAGAAAAATAATGCCAAAAGTATATATAGAAACTTACGGATGTCAGATGAACGTAGCAGACAGCGAGGTGGTTTCTGCTATCCTGCAGAAACAAAATTACAGCCTAACATCCATTCCTTCTGAAGCTGATCTTATACTCGTAAACACCTGCTCTATCAGGGACAATGCTGAAGTAAAGGTCAAATCAAGAATTAAAGCACTTGGAAGTATAAATAAATCCAACGGTCGGAAAATAATCGGAGTAATTGGCTGTATGGCTGAAAGAATGAAAGAAGAGATTCTTCATGAACTTCCTGAAGTAAACCTGATCGCCGGTCCGGATTCATATCGGGATCTTCCCCGGTTGATCTCCATTGCTTCAAAAAATGAGCCTGGGATAAATACACAGCTTTCTCTTGAAGAAACCTATGCAGAAATTAAACCTGTTCGTCTCGGCGAAAATAATGTAAGTGCTTTCATTTCGATTATGCGTGGGTGTAATAACTATTGTTCATATTGCGTGGTTCCTTATACCAGGGGTAGAGAAAGAAGCCGAGATCCGGAAACCATAATGAGTGAAATCAGTGAACTTGTCGAGAAGAACTACAAAGAGATCACCCTTCTCGGACAAAATGTCAATTCATATAAATTCCTGACAAATCTCAACAGGGAACTGAATTTCCCGGGCTTGATGGAGAAAATTGCCCTTAATTATCCTGACTTAAGAATCCGTTTTGCCACTTCTCATCCAAAGGACATGTCGGATGATCTGCTTAAGGTTATTGCAGATCATCATAGGATTTGCAAACACATTCATCTGCCGGTACAATCCGGAAGCAGTTCCGTACTCAAAAGGATGAACCGCAAATACACAAGGGAAGATTATCTGGAAAGAATTGAAGCCATTAGAAATATTCTGCCGGAAGCTTCTGTCTCCACCGATATCATTGCTGGTTTTCCAGGGGAAACAGAAGAAGATCATCAGCTCACGCTCGGTCTCATGGAAAAAACCGCTTATGATTTTGCCTATATGTTCAAGTACTCTGAAAGACCGGGAACATTGGCTGAAAAAAAATTCAAGGATGATATTCCTGAAGAAACCAAGACCAGAAGATTGAACGAGATCATCAGCCTTCAGAGCGAACTTTCACTCCTTAGCAAAAAAAATGATATCGGAAAAGAGTTTGAAGTTCTTGCTGAGGGAACATCCAAAAAATCAGAAAAGCAACTTTTTGGCCGTACCTCCCAGAATAAAGTTGTTGTTTTTCCGAAACAACATCATCTTCCAGGCGATTATGTGAAGGTAAAGATTAAGGACTGTACTTCTGCTACTTTGATAGGAGGTTGATTATTAATATTTTAGCTTCTCTTTTCATTTACAGAAATAATATCCAACAGAATGAACTTCATATCCTTTTCACTTGTTTATTACAATAATAAAAGGGCTCTGTAGATCATATATTTACGCCCTGATCCCGGAACGGTTTTTGTGCGTTATTAGGTATGATAATTAAACATATGAATAAAAGAATTTTACATATTTTGTTGATACTTTTTCCGGCTTTTCTGCTTACTTCATTCAGAGCAGATACAGATCCGGAAAGTAACTTATTGCGGAGTCTTTTGAATAAGCTTCAAAATTATTATGAATGGTATCCTCAGCAAAAAGCCTATCTGCATACCGACAAAAGTTTTTACAATGTAGATGAACGAATCTGGTATAAAGCTTATGTTGTGGACGCAACAAGCCATCAGCCAGATAACATGAGCACCAATCTTTATGTTGATCTCATCAATCCCTCCGGAAAAGTTGTTCAAAACCGGCTTTTGCGCCTTTCAAATGGTACAGCGCGAGGAGATTTTTCTCTTCAGGATACAGTACCTGAAGGCCGTTATAAACTCAGAGCTTATACCAACTGGATGAAAAATGCAGGAAATGATTTTCTGTTTTCCAAAGATATCTATGTCCGGAATCCGTATTTTACCACATATGCCACCAAAAATGAAGTAAGAAGTATTAAAAAATCTTACCGCCAGACTTCCCGTAAAGAAGATCGATTTGACATAACTTTCCATCCGGAAGGAGGAAGTTTGCTTTCAGGAGTCGAGAATATCGTGGGATATAAGGCTTTAAATGGCCTTGGGATGGGAGTGGACTTCCAGGGAAATCTTGTCGATAAAAAAGGAAATGTTATTTTGAACATTCAAAGTGAGCACCTGGGTATGGGGACCTTTAGATTCACCCCGGATCCAGGCGAGAAATATTTTGTCAATGCAGTTTTTCCAAATGGTAAAGACCAGAAATTCGGT
The DNA here is from genome assembly GCA_964528675.1 of uncultured Bacteroidaceae bacterium. Classification (GTDB taxonomy): domain Bacteria; phylum Bacteroidota; class Bacteroidia; order Bacteroidales; genus CAYRTD01. The sequence goes on along the minus strand of CAZGTU010000011.1, from coordinate 37,971 downwards.
CTTCCCAAAGCCATTGATATGGGAGTAAATCTGCATATTGATCACATGTTGGGCGACAGCATTAAAATTCAATTGAATTCAAATCTGGAACCGGGAAATTATCCGCCAAATACAAATTATCATCTAATTGCTCATACCCGCGGAAATGCCAGATTCACTTCCGAACTTGACCTGATTAATAAAACAAGGGTCTCTGTTTCGAAAGATCAATTTCCCAACGGCATAGCCCATTTCACACTTTTCAACAGCGCTGCAAATCCGGTGAGTGAGAGGCTCGTTTTCATCTATAATAAACCGGTATTAAATATTGATATTCTGAACAATGCATCGGTTGCAGGTAAAAGAGAAAAGATGAAATCGACAATAATCGTCAGTGATGAGGTAGGAGACCCTGTTGAGGGAAGTTTTAGTCTGGCCATAGTGAAAAACTCAAGAATAACCCGAAACAACACTATTCTGAGCGAAATGCTTTTGTCCTCCGACTTGAATGGCCATATTGAGAATCCTGATTATTATTTCAACAATTACAATGAATTAAAAGCCATTCATCTTGATAATCTTTTACTGACCCAGGGTTGGAGAAGATTTGAATGGAGCCGTGTTCAAATGAACAAAAGAATACCGGTTGATTATCATGTTGAAGAAGGTATTGAGATTAACGGAAAGATCACCAGGGAGTTTTTTGGGCTTCCCCTTAGTGATATCAGGGTAACATTGACCATTTTGAATCAATTTAATGATGTTTTCACCACTCGCTCCGGACCAAAGGGACATTTCAGCTTTAAAAACCTGGGTTATGCCGACACCATAGGGGTTAAGCTGGAAGCTGTCAGAAAGAGCGGAAAGAAAAATCTTGTAATTGTGCTGGATCAAGAAGATCCACAGCACATTGAGGACATGCACTATATCACGGATCAGTACCTGCGAAAGCCGGGAGAAAAAGGCCGATGGGTCACAGTAAAAGATCCGGAAGAAATTGAGAAAGAAAATGATCCTTTTTACGAAGAAAACAACAGGTATCATCGAATACACCAGGAACCTAACGATGTTATTGAGGTAGATGAATCCATGCAAAATTATTCCAATGTTGCGCAGATCATCCAGGGAAGGGTACCTGGTGTTGTGGTAAATGGCAATAATATTACGATCAGAGGAATTAACAGTTTTTATGGTGGAACTGATCCATTATTTATAGTCGATGGTGTTCCTGTAGACAAAGATCATGCTCTGAATATGAATCCTTATGATATTGACAGGATAGAAATACTGAAAGGCCCTGATGCTGCTATCTATGGTTCAAGGGGTGCAAATGGTGTCATTATCATATTCACCAAAAGGGGTAAATTTATGCTCAAGGGAGTTTTGGATTTTAAAATACTGGGGTATTATACACCCAAAGAATTTTATTCCCCCAAATATGAAGTCGAAAACAGGGATGAAATGTTTGAAGATGACAGAACGACTCTTCTCTGGGAACCTTATCTTGATACAGGTCCGGATGGCAAATCAAGCATAGAGTTTTACACATCAGATCTTGAAGGTGATTATTCCATCATAGTTGAAGGCATGGATAAAAGTGGAACTGCCGGGACCGGCAGTTCATCCTTCAGAATCCAATGATCATTCAACCTCAATCATAATCTTCTCGGTTTTCACTTCCCGTTTGCAGGTTGTAAAATAATCCTGCAAATTGAGAAGTTGCAGCAATTCCTGAACCTCAGGAGAGATGTTACATAAAATAAATTGAGAGAAATTTGAATTTGCAAGTTCATGGATGGACTTTAGCATGGAAAATCCCTGACTATCAATAAACTTTATCCCCGATAGGTCAAATATTAACTTCGTTTCTTTTTCTTTCAATATTTCTTTCAATTCTTCTCCTACCCTTTCAGAAAAGATAGTGTTTAATTTCTTTACCTCGTAGAGAGATACTATCAGTTCTCCGTTTTCCTTTCTCTTCTTGATCATAATATTCCGTTCAAATCAATTTTATTCAAAACTTCAGTTCGAAAATAATTAGCTGTATGAAAAAGTATTAATTAAAAACTGCCAAAATTATTAACATTTTTCTTGTTTTTATTCACCTTGTAGCAATTTAACATACCCATATTTAGTTTATTAAGCAGAAAAAGTTTTCATAAAGGATTGCTAAATTCTTATATCTTTGCAGCATTGAGTCACTTTCGAAAAGTGTTTATTTGAATAATTTCCATTAATGCTCCCATCCCCTTCCGCGTGTCGCCGCAGCTTTCGGCGAGCGTAGACCGCGTGTCGCTGAAGCTCTAGCGGAGGCACAAGTTCTGCGGAGACACTAGCGAAGATACAAAGGGGGAGTTGCTAATAGTAAGCAACTTACAAAAGTCTCCGCCAGGTCGGAGATTTAGGGGAGAAAATACCTTTCGGAGAGGGCTCAGCATTCAATTACTTAAACATAAAGCTTATCGTATGAAAAAGATTTTTTCGTTTCTTATTTTACTGGTTATCTCAGCAAACTTCTTATTAAAGGCCGATGAGGGGATGTGGCTTCTCCATCTTCTCCAGGAGAAGAACATGGACAAGATGAAAGAGATGGGCCTTGAGCTCACCGCAGAACAGATCTATAGCATCAATAATACAAGCCTGAAAGATGCCATAGGTGTTCTTGACGGGGGATCCTGCACGGCAGAACTTATCTCTGCCGAAGGACTCCTGCTTACCAATCATCATTGCGGATATGATGAAATACAAAATCACAGTAGCGTGGAAAATAACTACCTCAAAAATGGCTTCTGGGCGATGACGAAAGAGGAGGAACTTCCAAATCAGGGAAAAACCATAACTTTCGTGGTCAGGATAGAAGATGTTTCCGACAAGATTTTGCCAGAATTAAGTGCAGATTTAACAGGCGATGCCAGATCGGAAAAACTGGAGAGCCTGACAAGGGATATTATTTCGGAAGCAACTGAAGGCACTCATTATGACGCCTATGTCAGAAGTTTTTACAACGGGAACCAGTACATTCTATTTGTGAATGAAACATTCAGAGATGTCAGGCTTGTGGGAGCCCCACCGGAATCAATTGGAAAATTTGGACATGACACCGATAACTGGATGTGGCCCCGTCATACCGGTGACTTCGCTCTTTTCAGAGTTTATTCCGGACCTGATGGAAAACCTGCCGATTATTCTCCTGATAATATTCCTCTGAAGCCCAGACATTTTCTTCCTGTTTCCCTGAAAGGTTACAAAAAGAATGATTTCACAATGGTTATGGGATTCCCGGGTTCCACCGATCGATACATGACCTCATGGCAGGTGGAGGAATTACTGAATATTACCCATCCCAACAGGATTAAAATAAGAGGTGTTAAGCAGAAACTCATGATGGAGGATATGAAGAAAAGTGAACGAATTGATATCATGTACTCCTCTAAATATTCCCGTTCATCCAATTACTGGAAATATTCCATCGGTCAATCGGAAGGATTAAGAAAGCTGAATGTTATTGACAGGAAAGAAGAACTTGAAGACCGGTTCAGAGAGTGGGTTGGTGAAGATGAACAAAGACATGAGAAATATGAAAATGCTCTTTCACTTATTGAAACCGGCATAAAAGAAAGAAAGGATCTTAATCATTCCAGTCAATATCTTATGGAATGCATGTTTTCCGGAATGGAAACCGTACAATTAGGAAATATGTTCCGGTTCCTTTACATGGAATTAAGTGCTGAAGAACCCGATATGGAGAGAGTGCAAATGGTTTCAAGCTATATAAGGAATAATGCAACGGAGTTTTACAAGGAATATAATCCTCCTACGGATAAAAAAATCAGCAAAGCCATGCTTGATCTGATGCTTGAAGATGTTAAGCCGGAATTTCAACCGGATGTATTGATTGAGATCCGTGATAAATACAGGGGAAACACCGAAAAATACATCAAAAAGTACTTCAAAAAATCTATGCTTCCTCATGAAAGTGAGGTCATGGAGTTTCTCGAGGATCCTGATTTAAAAACACTTGAAAAGGACCCGGGAGTGCAAATGGCAATATCATTTTTTGAAAAATATATGGGCTTAAATGCCATGTCTGCAAAATACGATGAAATGATCGAAGAAGGCAGCCGGCTATGGATGGCCGGGCTGATGGAAATGCAGGAAGACAGAACTTTTTATCCGGATGCAAACTCCACCTTAAGGTTGACTTATGGCACCGTAGGTGATTATTATCCCCGCGATGCTGTAAGATATTCCCATTACACAACCCTGGAGGGTGTAATGGAAAAAGAAGATCCGGAGAATGAAGAGTTTATTGTAAGTGAAAAGCTCAAAGAATTATACAGGACAAAAGATTATGGAAGATATGGTGAAAACGATGTTATGAATGTCTGCTTTACAAGCAATAACGATATTACCGGGGGAAATTCCGGGAGTCCTGTAATAAATGCAAATGGAGAACTTATTGGAGTAGCGTTCGACGGAAACTGGGAGGCGATGAGTGGAGATGTTGCTTTCGAAGATGACCTTCAAAAATGCATCAACGTAGATATCCGTTACGTACTTTTTATCATCGACAAGTATGCCGGTGCCACCCATCTCGTGGAAGAAATGAACATTGTTGAGTGAATAACTTTATAAACTATTCAGGTATAAATTTCTTATTTTTATAAATCCCGGGTTGTCAGAAGTAAATAAATGTTCCGGCAGCCCGGGATAAATTTTATATTTTACCGGTATATGAATAAGCAGGAAAGGCCAAACATTATCATGTATACAGATGGGGCTGCAAGCGGGAACCCTGGCCCGGGTGGATATGGAGTGGTTCTGAAAGTGGGGAAACACCGGAAAGAGATAGCTGAAGGATTCAAACGCACTACAAACAATCGGATGGAGTTGCTGGCTGTGATAAAAGGACTCGAAGCGATCAAATGGAAAAATGCCAGCGTAAAGATCTATACCGATTCCAGGTATGTTGCCGATGCTGTAAATAAAGGCTGGCTTTTAGGGTGGGAAAAAAAGGCTTTTAAAAAGAAAAAGAATCCTGACCTATGGAAAAAGTTTTTAGAACTTTATCGCAAACACAACGTAGAAATTAACTGGATAAAAGGGCATGCGGATATTGCTGAAAATGAACGATGTGACAGGCTTGCAGTCGAAGCAGGAAAAAGGGATAACCTTACAGAAGATGAAGGTTTTGAATCCAATGATGAATCAGATCTGTTTCAATAAAATTTTCAGGATTTATTCCCGTTGATTACCCTGAACAATTTTTGTCCATTTATGGGTAACCAGAAAATAATACTTGAATATACAGGACATCTTACCTTTAGCACTGTGGGAAGGCTTCTGACCATGCTGAAGCACAAAATGAGAAAGGATGGTCTGCATCTTGGTGCCTATAAAAAAATTCTTTCAATTATGATTGAGGTGCTGGAGAATATCTACAAATACAGTGATCAGTACCACGACAATAAATATATCGTTCAAAATCATATTCCTGAATTCAGTATTATTCAAAATGAGTCTGATTATTTCATTCGCAGTAGCAATCCGATCAGGAACGAACACATTCAGGAATTGAAAGAAAAACTGGATGTTGTAAACTCAAAAAACATGGAAGAGCTCAGGCTTTTTTACCGGGAAAAGATCTGTGACGGAAAATTTTCCGATAAAGGCGGAGCAGGTCTTGGACTTATCGAAATTGCCAAAATCTCAGGAAAATCCCTGAAATATAAATTTGAAAAAATAAACGACAATTTTTCTTCCTATCATCTCGAAGTACAATTCTGTCTGAATTAATATCCGATATCGTACACTTCTGTTCTAATTAGTACATTTCTGTGAATAGAAATGCAATAAATTTTTCCTGTTATCAACTGATTTTTTGATACTTAAACAATGTGGCACACCGTTTGATTTTAGGTAGAAAAATTTAACCAGATCTAATTCTAATGATTAAAAATTTCATTCTAACTGCGATCAGAAATATTTCGAAGAATAAGCTTTATGCTTTTATCAATATTTTCGGCCTATCAATCGGGATTGCGAGTGCAGTGCTTATTTTGCTATTCATAACCAGCGAATTAAGTTATGATAAATACCATAAAAATTCCGATCGGATCTATCGTCTTCACATACAGGGAAAACTTGAAGGCAGCGAACTTAACGGAGCATATTCTGCTGTGCCTGCGGGACCTGCTTTTAAGGAGGAAATTCCCGAAGTGGCTGAATTTAGTCGCATGAAGGAAACCGGTCAGCGAGTGATCAAGTATGAAAATAAAAAGATACTGGAAGAACATTTTGTATATGCCGATTCATCCATTTTTAGAATTTTTGACCTCAATATGATCCAGGGTGACCCGGAAAAGGCCTTAACCGAGCCTAATACAATGGTGATCACAGAAAGTACGGCAAAAAAGATATTCGGGAATATAAATCCTATGAATGAAATGGTATCCATTAATGCGGATTCAAATATTTACCGTGTTACGGGAATAATTGAAGACCTTCCGGAGAACACCCATCTGGTCTTTAATGCCCTGGGGTCATACCATACACTGGAAGAAAGCAATAATACCTTCTGGCTTAGCAACAATCTCTTCACTTATCTTCTCCTGGAAGAGGGAGCTGATGAGCTGGTGGTTGAAGAAAAAATGCAGGAAGTAAGCCTGAAATATATTGAAGATAACCTGATGGAAGCTCTGGGGATCACTGTAGAAGACTTTGAGAATAAAGGAAATGAATATGGCATTATGTTGCAAGAGCTCAGGGATATTCATCTCAATAATGAAATTTCCGGAGGTTTCAAGCCCACTCACGATAAAAAATACCTTCTCATTTTCAGTTTCATTGCTGTTTTGATTTTAGTAATTGCATCAATCAATTTTATGAACCTCTCCACAGCAAAATCGGCCAACAGGGCCAAGGAAGTGGGAATGCGAAAGGTGGTGGGGTCAACCAAAAAACAGCTTGTCAACCAATTTTTATGGGAATCCATTTTATTAAGTATATTATCCCTGGTACTTGGATTAATTCTTGTTGAGTTGTTGTTGCCTTATTTCAACCAGCTTATCGGCCTGAACCTCAGCATTAATTATTTCTCCGAATGGTATACCATACCGGCCCTGGTCGGGCTCGCAGTAATTGTAGGCCTGATGAGTGGCAGTTATCCATCTTTTGTATTATCTGCGTTCAAGCCGGTTGAGGTTCTAAAAGGTAACGTCACCAGGGGTGTTAAGGGTGGCCGGCTCAGAAATATCCTGGTCGTACTTCAATTTACCATTTCCATTATTATCATTTTCGGAACCATTGTAGTGTACAGCCAGTTGAATTTTATGTTGAACAAGGATATGGGATTTTCAAAAGATCAGCAACTGGTTATCGACAGAGTATGGCCCTTGGATGATAAGATGCAAACTTTTATTCAGGAAATTGAAAAACTACCGGGAATTGAAATTGCGACAAACTCCACAGCATACCCGGGTTACGTGAATAATGACAATGGCTACCAGATCAAAGGAAGGGACAGAGCCAAAACTTACCTGATGATTACGAACTGGACAGATTATGATTACATTGAAACATACGATATTGAATTAAAAGAAGGACGTTTTCTCAGTCGTGACTTCTCTTCCGACTCAACAGCAGCGGTTATAAATGAGACTGCAGTTAAAAACTTTGATCTGGAAGATCCTTTGAACACAGTCATTATAATGCCGGGGTATTTCAATGATGAGCCCGAAGAGATCCGGGTTGTGGGAGTGGTAAAAGACTATCACCTTGCGTCCTTAAGACAACCAATTCGACCGGGAATCTTTCTTCTCAAAAAAGAATGGTGGGACTGGGGTGGCTTCATATCAGTAAAACTGTCAGAAGATATCAAGAGCTACAGAAATACAATCAGGCAGATTGAAAATACCTGGCAGGAATTTCTTCCTGATGAACCTTTCCTTTATTTCTTTCTCGATGAAAAACTTGAAAGTCTTTATAAAGAAGAGATACGAACAGCAAGGATTTCTCTCACGTTCTCAATACTTGCCATTCTGATAGCAAGTCTTGGACTTTTCGGACTCACCCTGTTTACAACAGAAAAGAAAACAAGAGAAATTGGCATCAGGAAAGTTATGGGAGCTAAAATTCAGAATATCATCCTGCTAATCCTGAAAGATGTATCCATTTTGATGCTTATTTCCACAGTAATTGCATGGATCGCTGCATACAGGATCATGAACAACTGGTTACAGGATTTCCCTTATCGCACTGATCTGGATATATGGATGTTCATTGTTTCTGCAGGAGTTTCTTTCCTTGTAGCAACCATAACAGTCAGTATCCAGGCATATCGGGCTGCAGTAGCCAATCCGGCGAGATCCTTAAGACATGAATAAACCCGGAATTTATTTTTTGCTCAAAAACCGGAGAGCCTTTTGAAGATCAGCAGGAGTATCAATTCCCAGGGATTCAGTAAATGTTTCAGCAACCTTTATTCTGAAACCATTTTGCAGCCATCTTAATTGTTCAAGGGATTCAGCTTTTTCAAGATCGGACATTTCGAGCCGGGTTATTCGCTTCAGGATATCTTTTCGGTATGCATAAATTCCTATATGGCAATAAAAATCATGTACAACCTTCCACTCCTCCTGTTTCAAACCCCTCACAAAAGGGATTACCGAACGGCTGAAATACATGGCAAAGTTATTATTGTCAAAAACAACTTTAGGTTTATTCTCATCAAATACTTCCTCCTGTTTTACTGCTTTTTTCGCCAGAGTAGCAATGTCTGTCTCTGAATCATCAAAACAGGAGATTAATGTTTTTATCTGTTCAACATCAATAAAAGGCTCATCTCCCTGTATGTTTACAACAATATCGGGTTCGAATGATGTACCTGACATAATTGAATCCATTGCCTCGCAGCATCTATCTGTTCCACTGCGATGTTTATCGGATGTCATTACCACATTTCCTCCGAAAGCTTTAACATGATCAAAGATCCTTTCATTATCCGTTGCAACATAAACTTCATCAATTCCTTTTTGACTTTGTTCATAAACCCGTTGAATCATTGATTTATCTCCAATATTAACCAGCGGTTTCCCGGGAAAACGGGTAGATCCATAACGTGCAGGAATTATCCCTAGAATTTCCATACTGAAAATTGGTATTTTTCGTTTTTATTTACTGTCTGCTTAGAAAAAAACTATTTATATTGTAATTTTGTCACAATAATAAGGATATTTTGTCAGGAAATGCAAAAAATAAGATTTCACTGTATTTCATCTGGTATTTGACCAATTATTCAAAACAATCTTTTTGGTGGAATTTTATAAGAATAGGAATAAAAATTTAATGATCTGGTGAATATACAACAAATAAAACAAAGGTTTGGAATTATAGGAAACTACCCGGGTTTGAATCATGCCATCGATATTGCAATTCAGGTAGCTTCAACCGATCTTACAGTTCTGATCACGGGTGAAAGTGGAACAGGGAAAGAAGTATTTCCCCAGATCATTCATAGCCTGAGTTCGAGAAAACACGGTCAGTATATCGCGGTAAACTGCGGAGCCATTCCGGATGGAACCATCGATTCTGAATTATTCGGGCACGAAAAAGGCGCTTATACCGGGGCTCATGATTCAAGAAAGGGATATTTCGAAGTAGCGGATGGAGGAACTATCTTCCTGGATGAGGTAGCAGAACTGCCGCTTTCCACGCAGGTGCGTTTACTCAGAGTATTGGAAAGCGGAGAATTTTTAAGAGTAGGCTCCTCTAAAGTCCAAAAAACCAATGTGAGGGTAATTGCTGCAACAAACGTAGATATCTTAGAGGCAATTAAAAATAATAAATTCCGGGAGGATCTTTATTACCGGTTGAATACAGTTCCCATAAACATTCCTCCCCTTCGAAAAAGAGGAGATGATATTAGTCTGTTATTCAGAAAATTTGCTTCCGATTTTGCTGAAAGATACCGCATGCCGTCCATAAACCTGACTGAAGATGCAAAAAAAGCACTTGAAAATTATGAATGGCCCGGCAATGTAAGACAACTTAAAAACCTGGCGGAACAAATATCCATCATCGAACAGGAAAGAACCATAGATAGCGAGGTTTTATTGAAATATCTTCCTGATTTTCAATCATCTAAACTTCCGGCTCTTGTCAAAGGATCGGTAGACAGAGATACCTTTTCATCAGAAAGAGAAATTCTTTATAAGATCCTTTTTGATATGAAAAATGATATGAACGATCTTAAAAAGCTTGTTCATGATCTTATGCAGGATGAGCCTTCGCGGGCAGATATTCGAAAAAATAATGCAAGCTTGATCGAAAAGCTTTATGATGATGATAATGAAGAGATCAGATCTCCCGAACAAATCCGAAAACATCAATATAATCGTCCTCCCGAGGAAGATATTCTTGACACTGAAGAAATAATAGAAGAATCTCTCTCCCTGGAAGATAAAGAAATAGAACTTATTCGTAAAGCACTGGATAAACATAATGGAAAAAGAAAGCACGCAGCAAAAGAACTTGGAATTTCAGAACGTACGCTTTACCGGAAAATCAAAGAACATGGCATTGATGCTTAAGAAGAAGATGAGATATGTCTTCAGCATTCTGTTCATCGCTACAGGCTTACTTTTTGTGTCGCCTTCATGTACAGTCAATTATTCCTTCAGGGGAGCTACCATTGCTCCTGAGATAGAGACTTTTTCAGTTCAGTACTTTCAAAACCGGGCACCTGTGGTACAGGCGCAACTGAGCCAGGTCTTTACCGATGCCTTAAGAGACAGAATTGAAGGACAGACCCGTCTGGAGCTTGTCAGTGGTTTCGGAGATGTGGATTTTTCCGGTGAGGTTGAAAATTACGAAACCAGGCCCACGGCAATAACCGGAGATGAAGTGGCTGCATTGAATCGACTGACAATAACTGTAAGAGTGAAGTACACCAATTCTTTCAATCCTGATGACAGTTTCGATACAAATTTCTCGAGATACGAAGAATATCCCAGCTCCCAGGCCCTTGCCGATGTTGAAGGGGAGCTAATTGAATCCATTGTTGATCAACTTGTAAATGATATATTTAACAGGGCATTTGTAAACTGGTAGAACATGGAAAACACTCCTCAAAATCTTTTGCAAAATCCTGACAGCATTGATTTTGCTGCGCTCAAGGATCTACTGGAAAAATATCCATGGTTCTCTGTACTGCATATTGTCTGGTTACTGAAATGTAAAAAGGAAAGACCTGCCGAGTTTGAAAGCGAACTAAAGGAACATATCATTTATATTCATGACAGAAAAAGGCTTTTTCAGATCCTGAACAGTGATATTTGGGATGAACTGACTGCAAAAGATCTATCAGAAAAAGAAGACATTAAAATCGAGGTCCATCCTGAACCCTCAAAAGAAGAAAATGAATTACTCGATTTTAGCTATAATGCAGGTGAAGAAGAGAACTCAGAGGACAAAGATCCGGGAGAATACCTGAAAAATCCGGAAAATAACTCTGAATTCACCAGGTGGATTGATAAACTGGATGAAAAAAACAATAAAAAAGATCATCTGATTGACAGGTTCCTGGAAATTGACCCCGGCCCCATTCCCGCTGATAAAAAAAGCAACATTGAAGGAGATGTCTCACGAAAAAGTGTTGAAGAAAGCGAAAGTTTTATAACAGACACACTTGCACAGATTTACCTCAAGCAGGGACTCTATTCAAAAGCCATTTTTGCCTATGAGAAATTAAGTTTGAAATATCCGGAAAAAAGTGTTTACTTTGCGACTCAAATTGAAGAAATTAAAAAATTATTAAGCAATAAATAATAAAAAAATGCATACCCTTTTTGTTATATTAATTATTATAGTTTGTATTTTGCTTACTCTTATTGTACTGGTGCAGAATTCAAAAGGCGGAGGCCTGGCTTCGAATTTTGCCTCTTCGAATCAATATATGGGAGTGAGAAAAACAGCCGACTTCCTTGAGAAAGCCACATGGACACTTGCTGCAGCCCTTCTTGTATTCAGTCTCCTGGCCACTGTAACGCTTCCCCAGGCCGAGCAAGAGGAAAGATCCATGGTAGAAGGAGAGTTTGATGAAAGTCTTCTGAATCAACCCGGGAATAATACAATCAACCTTCCCGAATCTGAAGGTGGTGAATCCCCTTCCCAGGAAGACAATCAAGAGTAGCACAAATTTAAAAAGCTTTAAAGAGTGTCAGTATGTCATAGTACTGACATTTTTTTTTATCCCTACCTACATTCACAATATAACTCATCTATTTTATTTTCAACCCTTTAGGTTATATTTGCTATTTTCTTCAACTTCTGACATCAATGTAAATCTGTCAAAAGAACCCCTAATAAGCGATAAATTATCATTTGGCATAAAATATGATCAGCAGAGGTCGAAACAAATCATGTCGAACAATTTAAAAACCATAAAAAATGGCAGATCTTAACGTAAAACCTTTAGGTGATCGTGTAATAATTGAACCACTCAGTGCTGAAGAAAAAACAGCAAGTGGGATTATCATTCCCGAAACAGCAAAAGAAAAGCCTCAAAAAGGCACTGTTGTAGCTGTAGGTCCTGGAACAAATGACGAGAAAATGGAAGTTAAAAAAGGTGATGTAGTTATATACGGTAAATATTCAGGAACAGAAATTACCATCGATGATAGCGATTATATCATCATGAAGCAATCTGAAATTCTTGCAATTGTTTAATCAAAAAATCAATAATTTAAAATCCTAATAAAAATGGCAAAAGAAATCAAATTTGATATTGAAGCACGCGACCAGTTAAAAAAAGGAGTTGATGCTCTGGCTAACGCGGTCAAGGTAACGCTTGGTCCAAGAGGTCGTAATGTAGTGATCGAGAAAAAATTTGGAGCACCTCAAATCACAAAAGACGGTGTAACTGTTGCAAAAGAAATCGAACTCGAAGATCCTTTTGAAAATGTAGGTGCACAGATGGTTAAGGAAGTAGCTTCCAAAACCAATGATGATGCAGGTGACGGAACAACCACCGCTACAGTTCTCGCTCAGTCTATTGTACAGGTTGGGCTTAAAAACGTCACTGCCGGCGCTAATCCGATGGATCTTAAAAGAGGTATCGACAAAGCTGTAGAGGCTGTTGTTAAAAACCTCAAAGAGCAGTCAAATGAAGTTGGTGATGATAATAAAAAGATTGAACAGGTTGCTGCTATATCTGCCAATAATGATCCAAATATCGGAGCAATGATTGCAGAAGCAATGTCGAAGGTTAAAAAAGAAGGAGTTATTACAGTAGAGGAAGCTAAAACTTCAGAAACCAGTGTTGAGGTTGTAGAAGGTATGCAATTCGATCGTGGATATATATCTCCATACTTCGTAACCGATACTGAAAAAATGGAAGCTGTACTGGAGACACCTCTGATCCTTATTCACGACAAGAAGATCTCAACAATGAAAGATCTTCTTCCTATCCTTGAAAAAGCAGCTCAAACAGGCAAACCTTTACTCATTATATCCGAAGATGTTGATGGTGAGGCGCTTGCGACACTTGTAGTAAATAAGCTTCGCGGTTCACTTAAGATTGCAGCTGTTAAAGCTCCGGGTTTTGGTGACAGAAGAAAAGAAATGCTCGAGGATATTGCTATCCTGACCGGTGGTACCGTAATATCCGAAGAAAAGGGTCTTAAATTAGAAGGTGCTGAGCTCGATATGCTGGGTAGCGCCGAAAAGATCACCATTGATAAGGAGAACACCACTATAGTGAATGGTGCCGGTGAAAAGAGCAACATTGACGCTCGCGTTGGTCAGATCAAGAAACAGATCGAAAACACTACTTCAGACTATGATAAAGAAAAACTCCAGGAAAGACTTGCCAAACTCGCTGGAGGTGTTGCAGTTCTGTACGTAGGAGCAGCTTCTGAAGTGGAAATGAAAGAAAAGAAAGACCGTTTTGAAGATGCACTCAGTGCAACCCGTGCTGCCGTTGAAGAAGGTATTATCCCCGGTGGTGGAATCGCTTACATCAGGGCCGTAGAAGCTCTCGATAATCTTAAAGGTGATAATCCAGACCAGAATACCGGAATCAACATTGTACGCAGGGCACTTGAAGAGCCTATCCGTCAAATCGTAGAAAACGCAGGTCTTGAAGGTTCTGTTGTTGTTCAGGCTGTCAAAGAAGGCAAAGGCGACTACGGTTATAACGCAAGTAATGAAAAATACGAAAACCTCTTTGAAGCAGGAGTTATTGATCCTACTAAAGTGGCTCGTATTGCACTGGAAAATGCCGCATCAATTGCCGGTATGTTCCTCACTACAGAATGCGTTCTTATTGATCAGCCCGAAGATGAGCCACAAATGCCAGCAGGTGGTGGAGCTCCCGGTATGGGCGGAATGATGTAATCAATCATCCACTTATATATTATCAAAAAACCGTCTCAAATTATTGGGGCGGTTTTTTTTTGCTACGAAAAAGTAAAGGGCTCAGAAATATATGAAGATGATTTCAACTACCCTCTTCGTGTATACTCTTCATGCTTATCCATTTGGCAATATCACCACTTTTTACTAATTATGTCTGATCAAATTAACCAAGCTTGATATGAAATACGGATATTTCGATGATAAAAAGAGGGAATATGTAATTGAAAGACCTGACACCCCGAAAAGCTGGTCCAATTACCTCGGATCCAAACGATACGGAGCTCTTATCACCAACAATGCGGGTGGTTACAGTTTTTTCCAGTCGGCTGCACAGGGAAGGTTCACACGACTTCGCTTTAATGCTATCCCTATGGATCAACCCGGCAGATATCTGTACTTTCACGACCGTGATTCAAAAGATTACTGGTCGGCTTCATGGCAACCCGTTGGAAAACCGCTGGAAAAATTCAAATCAGAGTGCAGGCACGGCTCTGCTTATACAATAATTTCATCTCAATACTCAAATATCCAATGCAAAACCACCTATTTTGTCCCTCTTGCCAAAGACTTTGAGATCTGGTGGATCAAGGTGAAAAACAACGATTCCGGAAAACGAAACCTCCGTATGTTCAGCTATGTAGAATATGCTTGCAACTGGAATGCCCTGGATGATATGGTCAACCTTCAGTATACGCAGTACATTGCTAAAATGGATATCGTGGATAACATTATCAGCCATGGTTCCAATGTTCACCTACCGGAAATGCCCGATAATTTTGAAGAGAAGGATCAGGGAAGATATACTTTCCTGGGACTTGCCGGAGCAGAAGTCAGCGGATTCGACACAGACAGGGAAACTTTCATAGGACCATACAGGACATATGCCAACCCTGTTGTTATTGAAAACGGTGAAACGACCGGTTCACTTGCAGCAGGCGATAATCCATGCGGGACTCTGCAAACTGATCTGGAACTTGATGCCGGAGAAAGCAGGGAATTTGCTGTTATAATGGGTATTGGCAAAGCAGGTAAAGAAGGAAAAGCAGCAATTAAGGAGTATTCCGACCTAAAGAATGTGCAAAAAGCTTACCTTGAACTTAAACATTACTGGCATGACCGTATTGATGGGTTTTTTGCAGAAACTCCAGATAAGGAATTCAACAGTATGATAAACATGTGGAATCCTTTTAATTCATTGATCACCTTCAACTGGTCCAGGGCCGCAAGTCTTGTATATGCAGGAGAAAGGGATGGATTGGGGTACCGTGATACCGTGCAGGATTTCATGGGAGCAACACAGCTTATTCCCGATGAAGTGGGAGAAAGACTTGAACTCATGTTAACAGGACAGGTATCAACCGGTGGAGCTATGCCAATTGTTAAGCAATTCTCACACAAGCCAGGAAAAGAGAAAAAACCCGCCGAAGAAGAATACCGTTCCGATGACTGCCTGTGGTTATTCGACTCGGTGCAGGAATATGTAAAAGAAACAGGAGAAACCGGATTTTACCATAAAGTCTTACCATACGCAGATAAAGGTAAGGATACTGTAATTGGTCATCTTCGCAGGGCCATAGAATTTAACCTCAACAGGACAGGCTCTCATGGCCTGCCCTGTGGATTAAAAGCCGATTGGAACGACTGTCTTGAACTGGGACATGAGGGTGAAACCGTATTTGTGGCCATGCAATTACGCCATGCACTGAAGATATATATGGAAATTTGCACCTTCATTGAAAAACCGGATGAGGTAAAATGGGCCAAGGATCAGCTTGATGAGATCGATCAGAAAATTGATAATTCAGCCTGGGATGGTGAGTGGTATAAGCGCGCTTTCAGGTATGACGGACTGCCCTTTGGGTCAAAAGAAAGTGAGGAAGGCCGGATATTCATGAATCCCCAGAGCTGGTCTGTGATTAGCGGACATGCCTCACCCGAAAAAGCCAGGAAAGCGATGGATGCGGTTAAAGAGCATCTCGATACGGAATATGGCATTATGGTCTGTGCTCCACCCTATGATAAAACCGATTTCAGGGTAATAAGAGCCACCCTGATGAATAAAGGCATGAAAGAAAATGCCGGCATATTCAATCATACCCAGGGCTGGGCTGTAATGGCCGAATCCATGCTTGGCAACGGCAATCAGGCTTATAATTACTATCGTTCCTTCCTTCCTGCGGCTTATAATGACAGAGCAGAACTGAGACAGATAGAGCCTTATGTTTACTCACAATCCACTCATAGTAAATTCAGCCCACGATATGGTAATTCGAGGGTTTCATGGTTGAGCGGCACAGCAACATGGGCCTATTTTGCAGCCTCTCATTATATTCTGGGGATCAGACCGGGTTATGACGGATTGATCATTGATCCTTGTATTCCTGAAAACTGGAAAGAATTCAGGCTAAGCAGATACATAAGAGGAAAGAACGTGAATATTCAGTTCAACAACCCCGATGGATCCCAGAAAGGAGTAAAAAAGATCATTCTCAATGGAGAAGAGCTCGAAGGTCATCAGATACCTTATGATAAAATGGAAAAAGAAAACAAAGTAGAAGTATGGATGTAATCCCCCAATCCCTAATCCCCAACCCCAACCCCATGTCAACAAAAGAAAAAGTCACCAGCTTCCTCAAGGAAAATAACATAAAATTCAATGAACATCCCGTTGAAGGAAACAAATTCCCTCCCGTGGATAATTTCTGGAAAGACCGCAACATTCTCAGGTGCAAAAATCTCTTCTTCCGTGATAATCATGGAAAGAACCATTACCTTGTGATATTCAATTACTATAAAAATATTGATATCAAAAAACTCCAGGATATCACCGGACGGGGGAGCATGACAATGGCTTCGGGTTGGAGACTGGAGAAATACCTGGGTTTAAAACCCGGATTCATTTCGGTTTTCGGTCTGTTGAACGATGAGGAAAATCACGTAAAAGTAATAATTGATAAGGAACTCGAACAGGAGAATGAACTCAGTTTTCTGCCAAACACAGAAGGTGGCAGTTTTATTGCTCTCAATTTCAATGACCTGTTAAATTTTCTTGAAGCTATAGGAAATGAATATCAGGTAGAGAAAGTGGAATAAATAAATGATATTAAACATCATTCTCCGTTGGCAGTTCCTGGCGGCAGATCCGCATATCCGGGTATCTAACTTTAATTGGCAGTGTTCAAAGTAAACGGTAATCAGTGGGTCTCCACGATACAATAGGTTTTTTCCATAAATTATGGCAGTTGGGTGGCAGGAGGCCATAGCCTCTGACGACGGCTCGCGTTTGGCAGTAAGTCCGGTAATATTTGCCAATCCTGGCTTTACGTCATTATTCTCCATGCCTGACAGATCCATCGGCCTGGTTCGACTTACTTCGACTCTTGCTCAGTATCCGACGCTCACCAACCATAGTTCGACTGCGCTTCAGTACAGGTGAATCCACTGTTTCCAGTTCGCTTACCTCGACTGTCGCTCGGCAACCAATCGCTCCTGGAGGATACTACCAGGCTTTAAAGATCCCTCGGCTATCGCTCGGGATTCAATACTTCGACTATCGCTCAGTACAGGTGAATCCCTATTTCCAGTTCGCTGTCGCTCCTGGAAACAGGGATTCATTGAATTTTATTATCTTTGCAAACCATTGAATTGAGATATATGAAGCACATCAGAAATTTTAGCATCATAGCCCATATTGATCACGGGAAAAGTACGCTGGCCGATCGTTTGCTGCAGCTTACCAAGACGGTTTCCGACCGTGATTTTAAGGACCAGGTGCTGGATAATATGGATCTTGAAAGGGAAAGGGGCATTACCATTAAAAGTCATGCCATACAGATGATTTATGAATACGAAGATACAAACTATATACTAAATCTTATTGACACACCCGGACATGTAGATTTCTCCTACGAAGTATCCAGGTCCATCGCTGCATGTGAAGGTGCATTGCTTATTGTGGATGCTACCCAGGGTATACAGGCGCAAACCATTTCCAACCTCTATATGGCCATAGAACATGACCTGGAAATTATTCCGGTTCTGAATAAAATGGACATGGAAAGTGCAATGCCCGAGGAGGTTAAAGATCAGATCGTTGATCTCATTGGCTGTTCCCGTGAAGACATTATTGAAGCCAGCGGAAAAACGGGTTTTGGCATTGAAAAAATATTGCAGGCGATTATTAAAAAGATACCCCCGCCCATTGGAGATCCTGAGGCACCGCTTCAGGCCCTTATCTTTGATTCTGTTTTCAATAACTTCAGGGGAATATTTGCTTATTTCAGAATTTTTAACGGCACGATAAATCAGGGAGACCCGGTCAAGTTTTACAACACAGGAAAAGAATATGAGGCGGATGAGATCGGCGTCTTACGTTTAAAGACCGAACCACGTAAAGAACTCAAGGCAGGCGATGTTGGATATATCATATCCGGGATTAAAACCTCACGCGAGGTCAAGGTCGGAGATACCATTACTCATGTAGAAAGACCCTGTGAAAAGCCAGTTGCAGGCTTTGAGGATGTAAAACCCATGGTATTTGCAGGCATTTATCCGGTGGACGCTGATGACTACGAAGATCTCAGGGCATCGATAGAAAAGCTGCAGCTCAACGATGCTTCACTTACTTTTGTACCGGAATCGTCAGCAGCTCTCGGATTTGGTTTTCGTTGCGGCTTCCTGGGACTTCTGCATATGGAGATCATACAGGAGAGACTCGACAGAGAGTTCGATATGGATGTTATCACCACCGTTCCCAATGTCTCGTATTTTGTTTATACCAAACAGGGTGAAAAGCTTGAAGTGCATAATCCTTCAGGTCTTCCGGACGTCACCCATATCGATTACATTGAAGAACCTTATATTACTGCCCAGATTATTTCCAAGGCGGAGTTTGTGGGCCCAATTATGAAGCTTTGCATGGATAACCGTGGAGTCCTTAAAAACCAGGTCTATCTCACATCAAACCGGGTTGAATTAACTTTCCAGATGCCCCTTGCTGAAATCGTTTTTGATTTTTATGACAAGCTAAAAAGTATCTCCAAGGGATATGCATCCTTCGATTATTATACTTCAGGGTATGATAAGGCAGACCTCGTCAGACTGGATGTGTTGCTAAACGGTGAAATGGTGGATGCCCTCTCAACCCTCATACATCGGGATAATGCATACGATTTTGGAAGAAGGATGTGTGTGAAACTCAAAGAACTCATTCCACGTCAGCAATTTGATATTGCTATACAGGCTGCCATTGGCGCCAAGATCATCGCCCGCGAAACCGTAAAAGCCGTTCGCAAGGATGTAACAGCAAAATGTTACGGTGGCGATATCACCCGAAAAAGAAAGCTCATTGAAAAGCAAAAGAAAGGAAAGAAGAGAATGCGCCAGGTGGGAAATGTAGAGGTGCCCCAGAGTGCGTTTTTGGCGGTATTGAAACTGGATTGAGGAAGGTTGAAGGGTTTAATCGTTTCTGCCTGCCATTGCACTGGCCTTCGCGTTGGTCACTGGCGGCCAAAACCTTAGGCTTGCGCATGAAGCTTCAGCGTAGGCGCATGGTGACGGCTCGCGGGCAGGGAGGGGTTACCATCTGGAAGCATAACTGCAAAACTGCATAACTGCATAACTGCATAACTGCATAACTGCATAACTGCATAACATTTTTATTATGTATAAATACCTATTCGGACCGGTACCTTCACGAAGGTTAGGAATGTCGCTGGGCGTTGACCTGGTACCGCATAAAGTATGTTCTCTCGATTGTGTATATTGTGAGTGTGGGAAAACCACCAAGCTGACAACACAACGGATGGAATATATTCTTCTGGATAAAGTGAAAAAGGAATTGAAGCACTTCTTTTCAGAAAATCCCGACCCGGATTATATCACCTTTTCCGGTGCCGGAGAACCCACGCTTAACACAAAAATTGGTGAGGTACTGGCTTTCATAAAAAAAATGAGACCGGACATACCTGTAGCGCTTCTCACAAATGGAACCCTGCTAAATGACCCAACTGTTCGCCGGGAAATTTTGGAAACCGACCTGGTATTGCCTTCTCTGGATGCAGCTAACCAAGAATCATTTGAAAAAATTAACCGCCCGGCTAAGGGCTTGAGTATTGAAAATTACATTAATGGCCTTGTGCAGTTCCGGAAAGAATTTAAAGGAGAGATCTGGCTCGAGATCCTGATCATTCCTGGATATAACGATGACCTCAGGAATCTTTCAGCATTGGGGGGAGCCATCGAAAAGATAAATCCGGATCGTATTCAGCTCAATACGCTCGACAGGCCCGGCACGATTGAAGAACTTCGGCCTGCCTCACGCGCAGAATTATCAGCGATAAAAGAACTTATGGCTTTTCCGAATATAAGCATCATATCGGCTCCCGCAAACCGTAAAAAGATCAATGCCTACCGTAAAGATACTGAAAGTGCCATTCTTGAAACCATCGATCGCAGGCCCTGCACGGCACTTGACCTGGCAGAAATCCTGGGTCTGCATTTGAATGAAGTCAATAAGTACCTTGATGTACTTGATGCAGAGGATAAGGTGCAGGTAAAAAGAGAAGAACGGGGATTGTTCTATATGCTGCCAAAGAAGGAGGGGTGAGTTTATTTCCCCATCAAGAATCCTCAATTTAGGCTTTAATTGTTTATCCCCGAACCTGAGAATACGACAAAGTAAATCCAAAAAAGAAAGTTATGGGTTATTCCCAACAGATATTTTGGAGAAATGAATGATTTAGTGTACACTTCACTAACCATAAAGTATTCATGGTTCAATACTTATTTATTATTTTTAAATTTTCTTAATATCAAAAATATTGCATGAAAAGAAGATCTTTTATACATTCAGGTTTTGCCGGACTTGCTTTGACGCAGGAGTTGCCGATGTGCTGTTTGACGAAATGAGGCAACCCTCCGGACTTGTATTAATTAACAGAATGTCGCGTAAAATTTTACTGGGGAAAGTTCTAATTGACTCTACCCAGGGATCATATGTTGGAAAACTTGCAGGAGTCAAATATTCCTCTGCTCAAAGGGGTGATCATCATAAATTTCATTTTGTCACCATTGGTAATACCCAACCAAATAAAACCTCAAAAGTCCTTTGCTCCTTACCTTATCAGGAAAATCAAGAAACAAAAGTATTGGAACATTCCTTTGATATAACCGTCAATGACTGGTCCTTTTCAGGTTTATGTGATATTGAAAATAAAATACGACATGAGGTATGGGACCCCGACCAACTAGATTCGGCAGATAATTTATTTTTCATTCCTCCAGATAAAATAAGTGGAAATGAATATAGAAGTAAAAGCAATTTTCAGCTCCATGATTTATCCCCAGGCATGTTTTAGCCTGCGAAAATGAATCGCTTATACATATTAAATGGTTGCGCTGATTTCTCCAGATCTGCTATACATGATTTATTAAGGCCTGATTTGTGCATTGAAGCGGGCATTATGGTAGGTGAAAGCTCAGCAGAAGAAGCGAAAAGAACCTCACCGCCAAAAAACAATCACCTAAAACCATTGAAGGTAAAAAGTATATTCAAAGGTGTTCCTGGAACTTCATCAGAAAATTTGCGTCCGGTGAATATCCTTAAATTAAACCCGGGCCAAATGGTACTTCCTGTAACTGAAGAATACGATATAGTTATTACAGGAGGAGGAACAGCAGGCACAAGTGCTGCAATCAGCGCTGCCAGGCATGGCATGAAAGTACTTGTCCTGGAATATCTGGATGGGCTGGGTGGAATGGGGACAATGGGCATGATCGGAAGGTATTGGGATGGATACAGAGAAGGTTTTACGAAAGAAATAGATGAAGGGGTGGCCCGGATGGGACCGATAAACCATCAACAGCAGGAGAAAAGAAAGGATGAATGGTTTGTGGAATGGAAAAAAGAATGGTTCCGCCGGGAAATAAAGAAAGCAGGAGGCGAGATATGGTTTGGGGCCATAGGTTGTGGAGCTTTTTTTTTTAAATGAAATCCTGGTTCTTCAAATAATTATCTCCCTGCTTCTAATCCTCCATATAGAAATTTATTTTTACCCCGACTCCTCATCCATCTGTTCCTTTTTACCCGATATCTTTTTTCTATATTCTTTTTCCTCTTTCACCTTTTTTATCACCACCAGAATAAAGAAAATAATCGCAAGCCCTAGAAATGCATATGCAACAGGTTTAAACTTCTGTGGTTGGGCTGCAAAGGTATATATGGAGAAAATAAAAACCAGGGCTCCCAGTATTCCGGTAACCAGTATTGCATATTTCATATTAGTGGGTTTTTCAAATTTATCCCAAGGTAGAAAAAAAGAAGAATAATTCAGATTAATTATTCACTTTCTTCTACCAGTTTATATCCCTTACCATGCACATTGATGATCTGCACTTTCGGATCGGGCTTAAGATACTTGCGCAGCTTGGTAATATACACATCCATACTTCTCGCATTGAAATAATTATCATCGATCCAGATCGCTTTCAGGGCAAAATTTCTTTCCAGAACCCGGTTCTTATTATTACACAAAAGTTTCAAAAGATCAGTCTCTTTTGTTGTTAGCTTTTGAACCTGATCCCCGATGGTCAAAGTTTGTTTTTGTGTGTCGAAGTCAAAATCCCCGATCTTATGATAACTTTCCGTACCTTCACCACTTCCCTTTGTACGCCTTAAAATCGCCTCGATCCGGAAAATCAGTTCTTCCATGCTAAAGGGTTTACTGATATAATCATCAGCACCACGGGTAAAGCCTTCGAGCACATCTTCTTTCATTGATTTCGCTGTGAGGAAAATGATGGGTATGTCATTGTCGATCAAGCGGATCTCTGAAGCAAGTGTAAACCCGTCTTTGGCAGGCATCATTACATCCAGGATGCAAATATCATAATGATTCTTTTCAAATGCCCGGAATGCTTTAACACCATCGGTGAGCCAGTCGGTTTCATAATTCTTGGCCTGCAGATATTCCTGCAACAAGGATCCCAGATTTTCATCATCCTCGGCCAGCAAAACGCGGTTTTTAATTTGTTTGTCTGTCATTGATTGAAGATTTAACGAGAGGCAGTGAAATATCGAACCTTGTCCCCCGGTTTATTTCACTTTTCAATTTAATACTTCCATTGTGAATTTCAATGATTTTCTTAACATAACTCAGGCCAAGTCCGAAGCCCTTCACATTGTGAACATTTCCCGTAGGCACACGGTAAAATTTCTCAAATATTCTCTTCTGATCTTCTTTACTGATACCTATGCCGTTATCTTCAATCCTCAGGATAATATTTCCGTTCTCATTCCTCGTTGAAAGGAATATTTCAGGCTCTTCCCCGGAATATTTGATAGCATTGTCTACAAGATTGGAAATAACATTGGTCAGATGAACCTCATCCACCCTCACCTTTGATTCCACAGCACCAGCTTCCCATTCAATCTTTCCATTCCGTTTTTTCACCTGAATTCTGAAATTATCCACAGAATGATCCACGAGATCATGAAGGTCAATGACCTTGTATTTCAGTTTAAGTCTGCCTTTATCGAAAATAGCCATTTGCAGGACTTTCTCCACCTGTACCCCAAGTCTTTTGCTTTCTGTGTCGATAATCCGCGAAATATGACCCAGGTTTTTATTCTGAACCGGGATGGAATCATCACTGAGCATCTGTGAAGCCAGCGATATGGTTGAAATGGGTGTTTTCAACTCATGGGTCATATTATTCACGAAATCTGTTTTCATTTCCGAAAGCTTCTTCTGACGGAAAATAATCCATAGCGTAAAAATAAATATGGCTATGATGATCGTGGTCAGGGCCACAGAAGTTAGGCCCATAAAACCAACAGATTTATAGATAAAACTTTTCTGTTCAGGAAAATAAATTCTAAGATAGTTTGAACTGGACCATATGTCGCCTGGAAACAACTGGGCTGTAAATACGCGGCTTTTCTCATCCGGATCATAGCCATCCGATTTCAGTCTTACCTTGTTTTTTCGGTTGACTACTGCATATTCATATCCAAGATCAAGACCCGATTGCTGAAGATAGCTATCAATATAATTCTCCAGCTTTTCGCGGGAGAGTCTTTCTTCCAAAGATCTGCGGGGGGTGATCATTTTCGACATCACTTTCTCCACCAGGGATTTTTTCTCAATGATCTTCTCTTCAACAATATCCGGATCGGGCAGATCAATTATTTCGGTCTCATTTTTTAGACGAAAGGTATCCGTTTCATTATTCCTGACATCTTCACTTATAATGGCAAATATGCTGTCATCCAGCATTCTTACTCTAATGCTGTTTTGTATGTCTTTACGGGTTTTTCCGTCAATAATGAGCTGTTCATCAATACGAACATGTCCCCCCTGATTGATTATTCCGCTATGCTGTCTGGCATTCCAATGAAAATTGAAACTGAAACTTCCTCCTGTGGTATCAAACCTGAAGTTAGGAGAAACCTGATCATAGATCATATATGCGGTTTCTTCCTGTTCTATCTGCTGACTGATGGTTGACATCGTCCTTGCCACCAGTTGTGAAAATTGCTTTTCCTTTATCTCAATGGCATTGTTAATCCAGTAAGTCTGGACAATGATCAGCCCGATCATCACAAAAGCCATTACAGCACCCAGTATCCACAATAATTTTTTACTCATAATGCTACAAAGATAATAAAGCTGAATCCCTGATTTACTATCCTTTAACAATCTTTAACATTACTTTGATTATCTTAACCCAATTAGGTCGTAGTTTTGTATCGATGGTTAGTTGAAAGTCGCTCAACAGCGGATTCTCATATCGGGGTATCTAACTTTCATTAGCAATACTCAGAGTAATCGGTGATCAGTGATCGGTAATCAGTTTGATCTCATAATACGGAAGTATTTTTCAAGAATTATGGCAGTTGGGCGGCAGGAGGCTGTTGAATGTTTATACTGCAATAAGTCAGTCCTTTACGGGATTTAGTTAGATAAAAGTGAGTGGCATGAGCGTTGGAATATATACAGGGGGCAGGGATGAGTTTTACCGGGATCATGATGGAGGTAGAAATAAATTAGAGAGGATTAGAACAGTGGTGGCTCTTAGGCTTTAGAAGCAACGGAAGCACTGACGGAGGGGGCTAAGAAGTGATTTAAAATTTTGATTAAATTACAAATTGGAAGCATTCTTTTTTAATGAAGTTGACATCCTGGACAGCCTTCTCTAATTTTTTAACTAAGAGAGCTCACTCAACTGTAAATAAGTAAATAGTAAATAATAGAAAGTCTTTTCATAGACCAGTGAAAAGGGTAGGTAGACCCGGGGGATCAGATGCGTTGTCTGATCCCCTTTCTTTTTGAATAATGAAAAAAAACATATAGCTTGCGGTACATTCCCTTCATATGCTGGAATACTACTACAACATTCTCGGTCTGAAGGCCAATGCAGATGAAAAAGCTGTAAAAAAAGCCTATCGAAAACTTGCACTTAAATATCACCCGGATGTAAATGGTTCTCCGGGTGCTCAAAATAAGTTTCGTAAAATATGTGAAGCTTATGAGGTGGTAAGCAGTCACATTCAAAAAGAAACCACCGTACATGCAGCATCCGGCAGAGAGTCTGAAGAGGATGTGATCGATCCTGAAGTTTATGAAGAGATCATAAGAGAAGCAAGAGAAAAAGCATGGAAACGGGCCAGGATGAAATATGAAAAGATCAAGGCCGATAAAGAGTTCTTCGAGAATAATGACATTATAATCATTCTGAAATACATTGGAAATTACCTGGCAGTGCCGCTGGTCATCGCCATGATTGTGATTCCTGTATACCTCGCTATTACCGAAAGTTTCGTTGCCATTTTCGCCTCCATTTTTTTCTGGTTTATCGGAATTATCCTTGCCGGTCACATTTACTCCAACCGGAAAGGATGGTTCAGGCCCGGTGCAATTTCAACCCGGTGGAAGGATATTGTGGACTTTTTCAGGGTTGAAAAAAAAGAAAATCCGGAATCAAAATGCCAGTATACTTCCAGCAGAATGGCAAATTCCACGCCCTTTAAACTCATTATGTTCAAAGTTAGGCAGGTTACCATGAGAAATTATGGTCCTTTTCAGCATCATGTGGGATACAGCAGAAAATACAAGGAGGTGATAATCCCGAGGAGCGCTAAAGCCTGGCGTGTTCATTTTATTCTTTCATTCCTTAAACCTATAGCATTTACCCTCGCCATCCTTTTGATTCCAACCCCAAGTTTCATATGGCAGGTGGTAGGTGCAATACTTATTACGCTTGGCATTTCGAACGCCATTCTCTGGATAACAAGAGTGCGCTCTAAAACTTCTTATCTTTTAAACCGGTTCCTCATTATAAAACTAACCATATGGATGCTCGTTATCTTATCACAAACCACAGCCTATCCCGGGCTGGTTTTCTTTACCAATGAGTTTCTCGGATTTTATGTCATTCTCATGCTGATATTCCTCGATATGTTTCTCGATTTGATACTCCGGGCATTCCCCTTTTACCATAAACTGTATATCCCAATTCCGAAACAGCCGGAAGTTGTAGATAAATTATTCAAAAGGGGGTTTCAGAATTACCTGGATATACCGGTCTGGTCTACGATATATCCTTTTTTCAGATGGCTTATTTAATTCTCAAAGGACCCGGTGAGAACTTTTTATCTTTTCCGGTTCGAGTACAAAACAATTTTGCACTGTGTCAAGTTTATTCAGCTTTTGTCTGAAACCCGGGGCAAATCCGGGATCATACTCTCCGGTAATAACAAGGAAATAATCAATATTCTTAAGTTCATCCAACAGGTAGCCATCATCAGAACGGTTGGTAAGTAATTTGTAATTGAGGTAGGAATCCTCATCATCATAAACAAAACATGAAAAATACATTTCCTTTCCAGAAGATTTTAGCTTTAGAGAATGATCGTCTGTCCTTATCAGGTCCAGACCAAGATTCTGGTTGATATCCCAGCTCAGTCGGTAATCTCTTTCATAGGAAACAATTCCGAGAAGGAGAAATTCATAATCCGGTTCGTAATCAAGTTTAAGTTTTTGGGCCAAAATAACCAGGTTTTTTTTGATCGCATGCAAAGTAAATATTTTTTAATGAATGCTATAATTTCACTAAATAAAAATAATTTCACATTTCTTCTTAAATAATACATAATATTCTTGCTGAAGGCATAAATTTTGATTATCTTTTAATAATGGAAAAAGAAGGTATCATCTAATAAGGAAAGGAAGCAAAAAATGAAATCATCAGGTAAATCTCACTTCAGGATCATCGATAAGCCCTATAAAATAATTCTGACATGCTTTACACTCATTTTTCTGGGTTTATTTTTCGCATGGGGCTCGGTAATGATATTTATTAAAACAGGCGCCAATAAATTTGCTAACCAGGCGGTTATGGAATACCAGGAAGGGAAAACAGAGTCACTCCTGATGATGATATTCGATGAAAACACCAGTATAGAAGAAAAAAACACAGCTATATGGGCACTCGGGACCTTAAAAGATGAAAATGCACTTTCCGGACTTCAAAAGCTTGATTCCATGATGCTGGAAAATGAAAATTCCGGTATTTCTGAATATGAGCTGAACAAGGCCATGCTGAAAATTCAGGGTAACTGGAAAGGCGGCTTGAAAGTATCCCAGAATCAAGAAAATTAATAATAGAATTATTTCTATTGCTAAATCCATTTGCCCCTCCCAGGCCCTCGAAATAATTAATCATTTATACCACACATATTACGAGTCCTTACATATTTTTCTTTTATTTCATTCCAATATTTATATTAGGAGCACAAAATTTGAAATACCTTTACGGGATTATCATGGAATATCTTATACATGGGCAAGCTTTTAATAATAGAATGAGAAATGAAAAAGAGAGGTGCTATGAGATTTCCCCTGCATATTTTTTCCCTGTTCTGTATTTCTGTTCTTAATTCATTGTTGATAATTCTGATTAAAACCGCTTATCTTATGTACACAAAAAAACTACCTGCTATTCTGTTGTTATTACTTACTTTTCAACTTTATGCACAGGAGAGGCTGCTTTTAAACGAGCAAAATTATTTCGAAATGCACGGCCTGAATGTCACATTTTTCAGTGATTTTTACCCTGAGGGCCATCAGTCCGGCGTAACCATCATTCAACACGGAAACCGCGTAGCAGCCAATGGAGACCTTCGCCTTGAAGCATCACCGGGGCAGTGGTCACCAATCCCCGACGGAAAAGATGTTGAGGTAAAGAAAGACATGCAGATGCTTTCAAAAACGCTCTGGTATCCTGACACATCAAAAGATGCCAGGGGATTTAATCCGATATTCTACCCTGATCTTAACTTCGTTTATCATGTTCATGTTCAAGCTCTCGAGAGAAATAAATTCAAGGTTATCGTTGATCTCGAGGAACCCTTACCTGAAGAATGGATAGGAAAAGTCGGGTTCAACCTGGAACTTTTTCCGGGTAATCTTTTTGGGAAGTCATTTATCATGGACAAAGAGCATGGGTTATTTCCGATCCAACCCGTTGGTCCTGTTATTAAAGAGCAGGGTGAATTTCTCGTCAAACCCATGGCAACCGGTGAAAAACTGATTGTTGCTCCCGGTGAGGACCTGCAGAGAATGACCATCACTACAAAAGGTAAGGAGCTCCAGCTCTGGGATGGCAGAGCGAATCACAATAACGGATGGTACATTGTCAGAAGCGAGGTACCTGCCGGTGCCACGGAATCTGCCATAGAATGGATCATTGAACCCAATGTGGACATGAACTGGAAATATGAGCCGGTTATCCAGGTTTCTCAACTGGGTTATCATCCAAAACAGGAAAAGCTTGCCATTATTGAAACCGGTGAAGAGCTTACCGGAAATTATAAGCTTTTCCGTCTTGGAGAAAATGGAAAAGATCTGGTAAAAGAAGGAAAAGGCGAGGTCTGGGGAAAGTTCCTCCGTTACCATTACCAGACCATTGATTTCAGTGATATCACACAATCCGGCATGTATCAGATATCGTATGAAGAAAAACTGAGTCATCCCTTCAATATTTCCGAAGATGTATACCGCAGATATACCTGGCAACCCACGCTTGAATATTATCTGCCGATTCAGATGTGTCATATGCGGGTTAATGAGAAATACCGGGTATGGCATGACCTCTGTCATATGGATGACGCGCTTATGGCCCCGGTAAATCATAATCACTTTGACGGATACAAACAGGGACCCGAAACTCTCACGGAATATAAAAGCGGCGAACATGTTCCCGGACTCAATAAGGGGGGCTGGCACGATGCCGGGGATTATGATCTAAGGGTTGAGTCACAGATAAGAACAGTATGGTTGCTTGCTGCCATGATAGAAGAATTTGATTTAAATCATGATGCCACACTCATCGACCAGGATAAAAACCTTGTTGAGATCCATACCCCGGATGGCAAAAACGATGTCCTCCAGCAAATTGAGCATGGGCTTGAAACTGTTCTGGGTGGCTACCGATCGCTCGGGAGATTGTATCGAGGCATCATCGCCTCCGATCTCAGGCAATATGTAATGCTTGGCGACGCAGCTTCCATGACTGATAATGTAAATGAACCCTTTGACGGGAAAGTTGAAGGTAAATTCGGAGAAAAGGATAATTCCGATGACCGCTGGGTATTTACGGAGGAAAATCCATCCAGGGAACTCCAGGTTGCCGCAGGTCTTACAGCAGCTTCCAGGGTGTTGCAGGAGAGCAATCCCTCGCTGTCGCAAGAATGTCACATGACTGCCCTTGAGCTCTTTTCTGGTGCATATGATCAATCAGGATATCTCCCGTCGAAGGTTTTCGCGCTTACTGAATTAATGATCAGTCTCCCCGATAATGAAGAACTTTTTGAAAAGTTATATGGACTGAAAGAAGAAATCATTTCGGATATTGATGACTGCGGCTGGATGGTCGGCAGGGTGATCCATCTGGTGGATAATGATGCTTTCAAAAAAGACATGGAAAAAGCAGTTGCCGCTTACCAGGAAAGGCTGCAGGAGGAACAAAAAGACGATTCTCCTTACGGTGTTCCTTATAAGCCAAGAATCTGGGGTGCCGGCTGGGAAATTCAGCGTTTCGGGGTGGATCAGTACTTTTTTTACAAAGGCTGGCCCGAATTAAGCAGCACCCGTTTGTTTGAGCATGCCTTGAATTTTATTTTAGGCGTGCACCCCGGCAGCAACAATGTCTCTTTTGCATCTGGGGTGGGATCTGAGTCGGTAACCGTGGCATATGGCGTAAACCGGGCCGACTGGTCTTTTATCCCCGGAGGAGTAGCGTCGGGCACAGCCCTCATACGCCCTGATCTTCCGGAGCTAAAAACCTGGCCCTTCTTCTGGCAACAGACAGAGTATGTGATGGGTGGAGGTGCAACGAATTATATGTTTTTGGTGCTGGCGGTTGATGGGGTTTATGGGGGGAGTGGTAAACGGTAAGCGGTAAGCGGTAATCGGTAAGCGGTAAGCGGTAAACGGTAAGCGGTAATCGGTAAGCGGTAAGCGGTAAGCGGTAAGTGGTAAGCGGTAAGCGGTAAGCGGTAAGTGGTAAGCGGTAAGTGGGAATCGGTAAGCGGTAAGCGGTAAGCGGTAAGCGGTAATCGGTAAGCGGTAATCGGTAAGCGGTAAGCGGTAAGCGGTAATTGGTGAGCGGTGAGTGGTAATCGGTAATTGGTGAGCGGTGAGCGGTTGGGTGAAGGGTAATTGGTAAAAAATTTGATAATGAGTATATTAAGGTTTATTATATCAGGTTTGATTTCAAAATTTATTTATCTCGTGGTGGTGATATCTTTTATGATTTGCACTGATTCTTATTCTCAATCTTATCATAAGATATCAATGGATCCTTCCTCCACTCATCAAGCTATAAAAGGTTTTGGAGGTAGCCTGGCTTATTATGAAAACTGGTTAACCGCACATCCGAATAAAAGTAAAATTTATGATGCTCTTTTCAATGAATTGAGTCTTGATATTTTAAGGCTCAGGAATGCTCATGATTATGACCCCGGAATGGTTGAGAGAGCAGTTGAGTTTGTGCAGGCAGCTGAGAGTTCAGGCGGAAGGCCCATAAAAGTACTCTCCACTTCCTGGGGGCCTCCCGGGTGGCTAAAAAGCAACAATGACAGGAAAAACGGAGGTTCTCTGAGGTATACAATTAATAATGGCTCAGTGGAGTTTGATTACAATGGATTTGCCGGCTGGTGGTATTCCTCGCTTGATGAATATAATACATATGGCATATACCCTGATTTTATAAGCATACAAAACGAACCGGATTATACAGCCACATGGGAATCCTGCCGTTTGGATCCCACTGAAACGGTAAATTCAAGCGATACTATTGCCGGGTATAACAAAGCACTTGATGCAATTTACGACACGATTCAAAACAGGACTGAAGTGCCCGGGATCCTTGCGCCCGAAACCATTGGCATAGGATATAATGCAGTGGAGAGATATTGCAATGCCATGGACCTGTCAAAGATTCATGCCATTGCCCATCACCTTTATCATGGTGTGGATGAAAACAATCCTTATGCAAGCAGTACTTTTCAAAAGGTGGGAGACTTTCATCCGGAGATCCCTCATTTTCAGACCGAATATTCCCGTGGAGACTGGTGGTCACTTGCAGGATTGTTATACATGTCGTTATGCGAAGAAAACGCCACTGCATATTTATACTGGGATCTTGCCTGGGACGGAGATGGTCTGGTCAGCCTGGATTTCCCCTGGGACCGTAACAGATGGGCTGATCCGACCAGGGGTTATACCCTGACCAAAGATTTTTATGTTTTCAAGCAATATTCAGCTTTCATTCACCCCGGGTGGGAAAGAGTATCTGCCTCACTTTCACATGGCAGTTCTGTAGTTACCGCATTTATAAGTTCTGATAAAGATTCTGCTGCAGCAGTGATCATTAACAGATCGGAAACCGAAGATCTTTTTTGTATTCCGGATATACCTGGATATGATATTCATCGTGCCGATCTTTATATCACTTCCGAAAATGCCGATTGCAGATATGTAGGTGACCAGAAAAACAGAGTAATGAGGATTTCACCCCGCACCATCGCAAGCATTTCGATGGATATTACAGTTTCCGATGAAGAGGTGCAGGTTGATTCCATCGCATTTTCTCTTTCTTCTGATTCCATTAAATCCCGGAAGGATTCATTGCAGATCGAAGCTGAGGTTTATCCTGTAAATACCGTAAATCAGGCAGTTTTCTGGGAATTAATCCAGGGTGAAAGCATAGCAGTTATTAACCAGGAGGGATTGCTTATTTCCAGTGGATCATCTAATGGGGAGGTCATCGTAAGGGCAAGTGCTACTGATGGATCCGGGGTTTTTGTTGATACAGTTATCACTGTAATTAACCAGGTACTGGTAGATTCGATCTCAATAACACCCTTAACCGGAGTAATTGATGAATCCCGGGGAAGCATTCAATTTACATCTGAAGCATTACCTGCAGATGCATTTAACAGGGAGCTTCTCTGGGAAATTGTAAAAGGAAATGAACTGGCAGAGACAGATCAAAAGGGATTCTTACAGGCAAAGGGAACAGCAGATGGTGAAGTAAAGATAAAGGTAAGTGCTAAAGACGGTTCAGGCACTTATGCGGAAGCAACAGTAGAAATAAGAGGTCAGATCCCGGTTACTGGCATACAATTATCTGCAACAGATACGGTAATTGATGAGCTGCAGGGATCCCTACAAATTGAGGCAAATGTTTTACCGGAGAATGCTTCGGATACTTCCCTGTGGTGGAGCATTGAGGAGGGCATAAACCTGGCAGTTATCAATGAAACCGGGCAGATTACAGCAAGCGGTAAAGTTGATGGTAAAGTAAAAATAAGGGCTACCTCAAGGGCTGAGTCATCTATTTATGAAGAAATTGAGATCAGCATCATTAATCAATCAAACTCAATTCCTTTAACCGGGCAGGAAGTGTCAGAGTTCCGGTTCAGGCATGGAATTTTACATTACAAGCTGCCACCATCAAAGAACATTCGTAAACTTTCAATTTACAATATACAGGGAAAGAAGATAAAAACGGTAGAGATATTTGCAGGTATACATCGGGGAGACATTGACGTGAGTGACCTGCATAATGGTATATACCTTATGGTTGTTGAAGGTTCCGGTGAAGTTCTCAGAGCCAGGGTTGGTATTTTTAGTAATTAAAAAATTCAGTTGCAGCAAGAGATCTTTAAGGATAGTTAAAGGATTCACTATTTCATTGAGAATTTATCCGCATTACGCAGGGCTCTCTTTGCCCGAAACTCCCTTTTTATTGGAATTTTATCTTTTCATCATGATTGCTTTTTCTCCTGGTTTTCGTGAGACTTCATATTAATTGAATTCGCAGATTTTTCTGGTTTATCAACTTTTTTCTTTTTACGACCTCGTTTTTTTTTGAATTCACACGCTGATATTTTACTACTTTTTACATAAAGGAGTAAAAAGAAAGTAAATATGAAAACACTTCGATTAGGAACAAGGAAAAAGAAGGGAGCATTATATCTAGAAGTTTATACTCCCTACGATGTTAAGATCATCAGTAAGATTAAGATGATTGATGATGCCAGGTGGGATAGGGAAAAGAAATGCTGGTATTTTCCTTACACTCGGGAAAAGCTGGATAAATTTAAAGAATTAATAAAAGATATAGCTGTACTGGATTTTTCATTGATTGAAGAGTCTCCAGAAGATTTAAATGATGTTCAATTTGAAGAGCTTTCCCAGTCGGATTTAGATAAGCTTGATCAATTTAAAAAATACATGAAACATAGAAGGTACAGTGAATCATCAATTAGATCTTATATAAATGCACTTACAAGATTCATGAAGTATCTAAAGCCACGACCGATTTTAGAAGCAAAAGAGGATGATATTATCGATTTTGTACACAATTATATTATTCCCAAAGAATACAGTTTCACATTCCAGCATCATCTGGTAAATGCCGTTAAATTATTCTTTGGCAAAGTTTTCCATACTGATTTTAACATAAACAAGATTGAACGACCACGTCGACAAGATAAGTTACCCAATGTATTAAGTAAGGAAGAGATAAAAAAAATATTAAGTTCCATTCCAAATTTCAAGCACAAGGTAATACTAAGTCTGATATATGCCTGCGGATTGCGCCGAAGTGAACTCCTAAAACTGGAACCGAAAGATATAGACAGCAAGCGCGGGGTATTAATAATACGCCAGGGAAAGGGCCGCAAAGACAGGATAGTACATTTACCCATGAGTTTAATTGAAGAATTAAGGAAATACTACAAAGCAAACAAACCAAAGAAATATCTTTTTGAAGGCCATACTCCCGGCAAAAAATATAGTCCCACGAGTTTAAGTTCCATTTTAAAAGAAGCAGTAAAGAAAGCAGGCATCAACAAGCCCGTCACCTTACACTGGTTAAGGCACAGCTATGCAACCCATTTAATGGAAGAAGGAACAGACATCCGCATCATCCAGACTTTACTGGGTCATAAAAGTTCCCGCACCACCGAGATTTACACTCATGTAAGCACCCGTCTCATTCAAAACTTAAAATCCCCCTTTGAAGACCTTGACATTTAAAAAAAATATTTAATTTAGTAAATATATAATTCAAAAAAAGTTTAGATACCCAACATTTTTCGTGTGTCACCGTACAATTTTTCTGAACATATAATATGTTACATGCCAGCTTTGAAAACATTTTGCAAACATGAAATTGACTGAAAAACAAATAGAAGAAATTGCTGACAATATAGATTGCGGAATGAGATGTTTTTATAACCTCAAGACTGGCGAAATAAAGACATTACTCAATTTTGATAGTTGGATTGGAGCTGATAAGGAGCCTTGGGAAGAAGAAGCTAATGAAATTGAAGAAAACTGGTGTGATTATTTTGAATTTGAAGGATTTGAATCTCATGAATCTTTTCAAATAATGGTTGATTTTGCTGAGAGTGTTGATGACACAGAATTACAGAATAAATTGATTAATGTATTAAATAGACCAAAACCTTTTCAAAACTTTAAATGGCATATTGATAATTCCGGTAAGTATCGACAGCAATGGTTTGATTTCAAAAAAATGCGTTATATTCAGTGGATTAAAAAGCAGGTTGAATTAAACAATAAAGATTTCAATGAATAATGCAGATTTAGACAAAGAAGTAAAAAGATTGGTGCACTTAAATCGTTATGAGAAAGGATATGTTTGCTCTGTGGATGTACTAAAGCAACTTAACTACTTGACAGAAAAGGATTATGAAAATTGGCGATTTGGACGGATCGATTATTTAGAAAAAGTATGCAATGTTAATTTAAGCAAACTGACTTTGATAAACAAATTGATAAGAAAATACTCGACAGAATTAGATTTAAAAAGTTCATGGACTGGATACAATCAATTTGGGAAAGGAGTAAAACGTAGATTAAGGTTTAGTAAATCAGGAAATAAAACGATTGAGGACAGATATGCAACACATTACATTGATAAAAAGAGAATGATTGAACTAAAAGAGAAGAAAGCCAGCATGTAACACATGGTAAACTGCATGCGGGGGTGATGTAGTTTGCGAAAGTTTTGTGCTTTTTGTTATCTTTGGTGTAAATTGATAATGAAGTACATTGAAAGCCCGCACGCAGCTTACCATAAGACGTTACCACACATATTAAAGAGACCCAGAACATTGGAAAATTAAATAAAAAACTATGGGAACAATAGATGAAATAGTTAAAGTACTTGATGATAAATTATTAGAAAGTGGCAAGCCATATTTGACATTGAGTCAAGCAAATAGTGAATTAGTAAAGAAAGGACTAATGAGTATTTCTGATAAATCAAACAATGAATTTAAAAAGTTATTAGAAAAAAAGTTAATCCCTAATTCTTCCCAAACAGACACAAAACCAAAGCAATGGAGAATATTTCTATCTGAGGATGGAGAAAAAAGAAAAAAGACTTATAAGAAAAAAACAGTTTCCAAACCTAAAACTAATTATTCTCAATCAATCAATTCAAATCAGACTATTTGTCCACGTTGTAGAATTAATTTGACTATTCCTAACGAGATTAGAAATGAATATTATATTCAATGTTTAAATTGCGGGAAAAATTTTAGGAATCCTCTTAGTAATAAACAATATTCTCATAATCCAGATAGTATTAATTTAACAAAAACACAAAAAAATTGGATTATTGGAATAGTTGTAGTTGTTATCCTCATTATTATTGGAAATCTTAGTGATAATGATTCTTCATCATCTTCGTCAACAGCTTATTATGTAAATACTACAACCTATGTTGCTACAAGTAAGTCAAGTTTTGATGAAATGTTTAGGTATATTAATGATGGTGATAATCAAGCCTTGTCTACTTTAATGGCATATGGGAATGTGCAAGTATTATCTGCTGGCACAAAAGTAAATTTGATAAGTTCTCATTTTTCATATTGTATCGTAAGACGACAAGGTTCAACAAACAGTCTATATGTAGTAACAGAACATATAACAAAAGATTAACTTAGAAATATTAAAATGAGACGGAAGACTGAATTTACAGAATTTGAAGCAAATCAAATTAGAAAACTGATTAATAAGAAACTTGTTGCTTCGAATAATGAACAAAAAACAATCAGAAATAAGATTAGAAGTCTTGGTTTTTACTTTTCTGACTTTTCGAGCAAAAAAGGATACACAGTTCAAGATTTTGAAAACCTAATAAAAACTGGAGAAATAAAAATTGTTGGACAAGAGATTACTGAAAATACACAAATAGAAAGCGAAGCGAAAATAAAATCTCAAAATTCAACGAAAATAAATCCAGTAGTTGAAAATAAGGAAATTGAAAACGAATTGATTATAAATGGTATGTTCTGTTCTATTAAAGATTTGAACCAAAATATTTTAAACTCGACTGGATTTTATTGCATAAGATTAAAAGAAAATTCCAGACTACCTGACAGATATCAAAGCATATTAGACCAAAGAAAACATAAGTTTATCTACATCGGAAAAGCGGAAGGACAAACTTTAAGAGAACGATTAGCACAAGAATTAGAACTTAAAAGCCCTGGTACGTTTTTCAGAAGTATTGGATGTGTTTTAAAATATTCTCCAATCAAAGGACATCTTAAAGGGAAATCAAATCAGAATAACTTTAAATTCTCTACTAATGACAAATCTGAAATCATTAAATGGTTAAAGGATAATGTAGAATTAAGTATCGCAAAATATACTGATGACTTTAATATTGAAAGTGAATTAATCAGGAAATATTGTCCCCTTTTAAACGATACTCATAATCCAATGAAACTTCAAGTATTAAAAGATGATAAAGATAAATGCAGAAAAATAGCAAGAGAATAAGAAATACGTGTGGTAACAATGTATAAAAATAATAGCCGAGATAGTAGTAAAATCAAGGGTTGTAGCCCGCTTCAACTTTCTTGCAACTTGACAGGAAAGTGCCACGCAGTCGGCTACTATTCTTATACTAACCGTTGTGGTGCATTTGAGGGGAAAAAACCTGACCCAAAATTTGACGTTCCAAAAC
>CAZGTU010000010.1:0-88129 GCA_964528675.1 uncultured Bacteroidaceae bacterium | reverse complement strand
AGGCTGGCGATGATGCTAAAAATGTCAAATGGTTCAGTATTTCAGAACTCCCTCTTCTGGCTTTCGATCATCAGAAGATCATTGAAGATGCATTGAAGAATTCTTCCTCGATATCCGGAACTTTTAGATCCTTATAAAATTCTATCCTGTCAATAATATCCGTCATCACGAGCAGGACTATTACCGGCCAGTCTGTTAGGGTATAGTACAAAACGATCATGTAAATAACAGGCAATGATAACCGGGAAAGTATCAAAAGTTTGCTTTTCCCGGGCGAATTCCAATTTACACTCTTGTGGAAGGCATATAAGCCTGCTCTTATGATGGTCATAATAATGAACAACTCTTCATATCCATTTAACAATAACCAGAGTGTTGCTGCAATGAATATGACCTGTGCCGAATGGATTTTGATTTTCCATCTCCATGTGGCAAGGATATATAGCATATCAATTGATATTAACATCAGCAACCCGTTGACAATGACAATAAGATCAGGAATATCATAAACAAAAAAATCAATGATAAGAGTAAAGAAGAAGAAACTAAAAAAGAATATTTCCCTGCTAAGCCAGGATTTTTCAATATTCAAAATGGATTTCCAGGCCCATTCTTTCTTTCCCAGGTGAATAAGACTAAATGCAGCTGCAAGTATTCCCATACCCGGAATCAGCCATTGCAGGAATGAGGAATTCTCAAAAGTTTCTTTTGCCATGTAAAGCACAACCATAAAGGTTGACAGCAGGGAAAAGGATAATAAGGGCCATTCCTTTCCGGGAGAAATTTTACTTTTAAACGGTCTGGAAGCCGGTAAATTTTTGGGAAGATTTAGAATTTCTTTATCTATGTAAGGGCCATTTTTATTATATCTCCTGATGGTTTTCAGTGAAGACCCTATTTTCACCGGGACTGGAGATGATTCCAGGCTTTCATCCAGAGTAAATTCTACCCGTTCAAAATCAAGGGCACCTGTTGGACAAAGATTGGCACATGCGGGTTTCAGATCTTCTTCTATCCTGTGACTGCAAAACGTGCATTTTTCAATAATACCGCTGGCAGGATTAAACTTCGGGGCATCATATGGACAGGCCCAGGTGCAATATTTACATCCTATGCAGCTATCCGGATCATGTTCTATAGCTCCTGTATTGTTATCGAAATAAAATGCCTGAGCAGGGCAGTTATGCATGCATGGTGCATCATCACAATGATTACATGCCAGTGAAAGGTGAAAAAGCGGAAGGTCAGGGTGATGGACAGGATTGGAATTTACCACGTTTCTCCATCTTTCAGGCGATTGAAATCCATTTTCATTTATACATGCCACCACGCAGGAATGGCAGCCCACACATTTATTTTCATCGAATATGAAGATATTCTTTTCCATTTCTTCGCTCTCATATTTTCTTTTCAATCTCGACCATAGTATCGTGAAATGCTGTACCATGTCCCATGTCTGTTTCTTCTCCCCTGGTAAGCATATTAGGACTTCCTTCTCCATTGTTCCAGTAACCATTGTAAATCACCACATTCCCGGGTCTCATACTGACATCAATATTTGCCGGTAAAATTAGTTCTCCCCACTGGTTATAGATCCTTACATTATCACCCTCATCGATGCGTCTTTCCCTGGCATCTTTATAGGCGAGAGTAACATGCGCTTGCGGATCCAGTATTTTTATTACCTCAAGATTTCCAAACTGGGAATGTATGCGGTTCTTTGTGTTGGGACTCATAAGATGTAAGGGAAACCGGCGCTTATCTTTTTTCTTCAGGGGTGCATAAACCGGCAGTGGATCTGCATTCCACCTTTCTTTTGCATATTCTGAATAAAGTTCTATTTTTCCTGACGGAGTGTTGAATTTCAGATTTGAAAAAGCAACTTCTTCCAGTCCCGGAGCCAGAACCGGACCTTCTTTGAGCTTCTCAAGGCTTAGATCAGGAAAATCAGACATGGCTTTTTCCAGCCATTCTTCAATTGCTTTGTCTGCAGATTCAGGAATATTCTCGCGTATCAGCTCTTCCGGAAAGCCCAATTTTCTTGCCAGCAAATCATAAATTTCTGTTTCCGGTTTAACCTCACCGGGAGGATCGATTACCTTTTGTTTCAGAAGAACATATGGATTCCAGTAAGATCCTATGATGTCACTCTGCTCAAACATGGACTTGGCTGGCAGAATAATATCAGATTCAAGAGCTGTATCAGTCATGAATTGTTCCACCGTTACTCTGAAATCCAGTTTTTTGAAGGCTTCCAGAACTTTAAGGGAATCAGGATTCTGTGCAAGCGGATTTCCTCTTTCCACCCATGCCATTTTGAGTTGAGGATTCTTCAGACCGGGTATTTTTTCCCCGAGTTTAGCAGTAGGAATCGCTCTTCTGAAAGGTTTATCGTTTTCTGTCGAGGGATAGTAAGAATCGGGCTCTTTGATTTTATCAAAAACATAGGATTGCAGATTAGCATATTGCCAGCCGGAACCTTTTTGTCCAATATTACCTGTTATTACCGGTATAGTTAAAAGGCAACGAGTCGTTTGACCTCCGTTTGAAAATCGCTGCATACCATAGCCTGCAATTAAAGTCATTGGCTTTATTTCTCCCGCCCATTCTGCTACTTTCTCTATAAATTCAAGTTTAACACCACATTTCTTTGACGCTCTTTTTAAGTCAATTTTTTCAAGACTTTTTTGGAATTGTTCAAATCCTTTAACATGACGGTCTATAAATTCACGGTCATGATTTTTCCTGTCAATGATAATTTTGGAAATGGCCAGGGCAAGAATACCATCTGTTCCGGGCTCAGGCTGAAGCAGAATGTCTGCCCTTTCAGCCGAAACAGTGCGACGGGGGTCAACTACTATAAGCTTTGCCCCTTTTCGCTGTGCTTTTTCAATAGGGATCATCTGCTGAACATTGCATTCTGCCGGGTTTTTGCCCCAGACAATTATCAATTTTGCGTTTTCAAGATTCCAGGGAACATTGTGTTTGTTTTCTCCCAGGGTAATCTTAGTTGCTTCCAATCCGGCAGGCCAGCATAAATTACCATAAACAGTAGTGGCGCCACCATACATCTTCCAGAAATTATTACTAACTGAATTTAACAAGCCGGACATTCCACTGGAAGCATAGAACAGTACGCTGTGGGGCCCGTATTTCTCTTTGAAATGTGAGAGCTTTTCAGAAATTTCAGAAATGGCTTCATCCCAGGAGATTCTTTGAAATGAATCATTCTTTTTTTTTAAAGGGTTGAGGATCCGGTCGGGTGAATACGTTCTTTCAATATAACTCAGCCCTTTCAAACATGGTCCTTCCGGAACTGCAAGGTTCTGAGGATCCGGATCTATTCTTACTACACGATTATCATCTGTCCATACTTTAAATGAACAGGTGCTGTAGCAATTCCGGGGGCAGGCAGTAAGGAAAGATTTCATGTTTGTAGAATCGACATTTACATTAACTCTTCAAATTAAGGAATTTTTTACTAATCAGCTAAATGCTGTTCATTAAGTTATTAGTTTAAATCCTTTCTAGATTAATTTCCTGATTAAGAATATATCTTTGTGGAAACTAATCATTACTTAACATGAAATATATTTCCAAAATTACCGTAATGCTGATTTTATTTTTTTGGTTATTATCCTCTTATGGTCAGGACCTTCCCAAACATCCACGCATTATTCTGGATCCTTCTGAATTTAAGACTTCCCTGAAAGACCGGGAAGGCTTAGCAGATCTGTTTGAATCTTTTGAAACAACCTGTGATGAAATGATCACATTGAATTTTCCGCCATTTGTTAAGACTGGGAGACGCATCCTGGGAGTATCAAGGACATATTTAAAAAGAATAAGCTATCTTTCATTTGCTTACAGAATTACCGGTAAGGAGGAATATCTGCATACGGCCGAAGATCTTATGCTTAAGGCCTCTGGTTTTCCTTCATGGAACCCCGACCACTTTCTGGATGTAGCTGAAATGACCATGGCTCTGGCAATAGGTTATGACTGGCTCTATAATGATTTATCCGAGGAAAGTGCAGAAATAATCAGTGAGGCAATTATTAGCAAAGGACTTGAGTCTTCATTGGAATATACTTACTGGGTAGATGCCAAACATAATTGGAATCAAGTATGTCATGCTTCCATGGCATTTGGTGCATGGGCTGTCTGGGAGGAAAATCCTGATCTGGCCCGGAAAATCGTGGAAAGAGCTAAATTAAAGATTAATCTTCCCATGGAGGAATATGAGCCTGATGGTGCATATCCGGAAGGTGCAAGTTACTGGAATTATGGGACTGTTTTTAATGTTTTATTCTTAGATGCATGGGAAACTGTATATAACAGTCCTTTACCCGTCGGTATCAACAGTGGTTTTATGAAAAGTGCCGAATATGTGTTGCATGTATCCGGCCCCGCCGGGTATTATAATTACTCGGATGGAAGAGTGAGAAAAGGTTTGTCCACTCCGGTTTTCTGGTTTGCAAAAAAGACTCAAAATAACGGACTTTTATATTATCAAAAGCAGTTTATTGATGAAATGATTTCCGGTAAAAGAAAGATAGATGCAGAAGGACATGGAAACCGTCTTTACCCCTTTTTGCTCCTCTGGTTATCACAGATGGAGGATATTTCAAAAGATAAACCGGATGAATTATGCTGGACAGGCCATGGTGTAAATCCGGTAAGTACATTTCGTACAGGCTGGAATGATGATGCTATATTTGTGGGAATAAAAGGTGGATCACCTTCCCTGAATCATGCCCACATGGATGCTGGCAGTTTTGTAATGGATGCTTGTGGAGAAAGATGGGTGATGGATCTTGGA
The DNA here is from genome assembly GCA_964528675.1 of uncultured Bacteroidaceae bacterium. Lineage (GTDB taxonomy): Bacteria > Bacteroidota > Bacteroidia > Bacteroidales > CAYRTD01. The sequence continues at coordinate 83,307 of CAZGTU010000010.1, read as the reverse complement.
GCCCATGGATACCATAAGTTGGAAAGTACCGGTTTGAACATCTGGGATAAATCTCCTGGAGGAGATCGCTGGAAGATATTCAGATACACCAACTTTTCTCACAGCACACTTGTGATTGATGATAATTTCCAGGATATATCAGCATCCGCCGATATTATCAACTCCTATTGCGAGACGGGTAAAAAAGGGGCGAGTGTGGATTTGAGTCAAATCTATTCTTCCGGCACAGATAAAGTGATCAGGGATGTTTCGATAGTTGATGATAATTATGTCAGAATTTTAGATACTGTTGTTAATAATCAGTCAGCGTCCAGCATGAGATGGGCTATCCTTACAGCTGATAATATTAATATCATTGATGAGAATCTGGCAATCATCACTATTAATGGAAAAACCTGCAGTTTGGAAATTATAGATCCGGCCAAAAAAGTTGTACTTAAAACATTTTCGACTCAACCTACAGATCCCCGTGAAGACAAGAATCCCGGAACTGCAATGCTGGGATTTGAATACCGGTTGGAAGCAGGGGAAGAGGCGGTATTTCAAGTGGTTTTGAAGCCGGGAGAGTAGGAAGCTGAAAATTCAATTATTTAATTGGATTAAAATTGTTCGATTTTTCACTTATTGTTTTATTTGATAATTTTGTTTCTACAAAAAAGATAATTTAAAATAAAATACTACAAAATATTATAATTAAAAAAAGCATAGTTATGAGGAAGACCCTAACAATAGATATATTAAATGATAAGGCTATAAAGCTCATTCAGGACATGGAGCTTCTTAAACTAATTCGAGTGCGAAAAACAGGATCCAAGCAAGAAAAGGCCATAAGCTGGACTGCTAAATATAAGGGAGCGATGCAAAAACAACCCATTAACGAAGTTGATGAGCAACTAAATGATTTACGTAGCTCATGGGAATAAAATATATCTGGGATACCAATACAGTAATTTATTATCTGCAGCAACAATTCCCGCCCTCTGCAGAAAAGTTCATGGATGAACTTATAGGCCAGACTCGTCCGGTAATTTCAGCAATTACAGAGATTGAATTACTTTGCTGGAAATCTGAAAATCAAAACGATTTAAAAATATTACAAAGCTTCATTAATGATGCGCTTGTAATTGAACTGGAACAACCAATAAAACTCAAAACTGCCGATATAAGAAAAAAAAACAAAGTAAAACTACCAGATGCTATAATTGCTGCTACTGCTCTGGTTTATGAATTAATCCTTATTTCCCGCAATGCCGCTGATTTTAAAAAAATTGAAAGACTGGAATTGATTAATCCATGGGATGTTTGAAACCACTTCGATGGTGTTACTTATAGCTTTCTCTCTAGTCCTAAAAAAGATTCAAAATAAATAGTTTATATCATTTCCAAGCTCCTTGCTTTTTCTTAATTTTAACACCTTCTTCAGAATAATTTAATAAATTTTTTATGAGCGGCTTTTACGGTTCGGTTTCCAAAGCAGATTGTGTAAGCGATGTGTTTTACGGAACCGATTATCATTCGCACCTTGGCACCAAGCGTGCAGGCATGGTTTTTTACAATAAAAAAGAAGGATTCCGCCGATCTATCCATAGCCTTGAAAATGATTATTTCCGCACCAAGTTCGAACCTGACCTGGATACTTTCAAAGGAAACACAGGTATGGGAATCATTAGTGATACCGATCCGCAGCCCATTCTTTTTAATTCCCACCTGGGGCGTTTCGCCATTGTTACCGTTAGCCGCTTATATAATATTGAAGAGCTGGAAAAATATTTTCTTAAAAAGAAAGAGCATTTTACCGAAAATTTTGAAGGAAATGTAAATCCAACAGAAGTAGTGGCCAATATTATCTGTGAGGAAGATGACTTTGTATCTGGTATAAAGAAAGTTTATGAGATGGTCAAAGGTTCATGTTCTTTACTGATTTTAACTGATACCGGAATCATTGCAGCAAGGGATAAGCTCGGTAGAACCCCGGTAATTCTTGGTAAAAAGGAGGGAGCATTTGCCGTTGCCTCAGAAACTTCTTCCTTTCCCAATACCGGATTTGAGATAGAATATTACCTGGGTCCTGGAGAAATTGTAGAAATTACCGCCGATGGATATAATATTTTAAAACAAAAAGAAGACAAACTTCAGATCTGTGCATTTTTGTGGATTTACTATGGTTATCCACCATCTTATTTCGAAGATGTTAATGTTGATGACTGCCGGTACCGCTGCGGGGCTGCTCTTGCAAAGAAGGATAAAAATAAAGTAAAGGCTGATTTTGTGTGTGGAGTGCCGGATTCAGGAGTGGGACATGCCATAGGGTATGCTAATTATAATGGTTTACCTTACAAGCGTGCTTACTCAAAATACACACCAACCTGGCCAAGAAGTTTTATGCCTCAAAGTCAGGTGACCCGCGACCTTGTAGCAAGAATGAAGCTCATTCCCAATAAATCGGTTATTAAAGACAAAAGTATCGTTTTTCTTGATGATTCCATTGTAAGGGGAACACAGATGAAGGATAACACCATAGATCTGCGGCATGCCGGTGCCCGTGAACTTCATATGAGAATTGCCTGTCCGCCACTGACTTTTCCCTGCGATTTCCTGAACTTTTCCCAGTCAAGGTCCACCACGGAACTTGCCACAAGAAAAGCCATTATACAGATTGAAGGAGAGGAAAAGGATTTAAATGAATATTCAGATCCTAAAAGCGATAAATACAAAGCTATGGTTGAACAGATCGCCAAAAATCTGGATATCGATTCCCTCATCTACCAGGAAATGGACGACATGATTGAAGCAATCGGCCTGCCGAAAGAAAGACTTTGTACTCATTGCTGGGATGGAACGGGATATTTCTGATCAGGGATATACTTTTTGTATAAGTGTATTCATTCCGATTGTGTAAGCATAAATTATTAAAAATAATTTGCACATTCCGGAGAGTACTCAAAATTTGATTAATTATTTAATGCGGAAGCTTAGTAAGCATTTAATGATATTTTATTAAATCCCGGCTCAAGTACAACTGAAGAGATTTCTTTCTCAAAGTTTTTCCCATTCACCTCTATTATATTGTATTTACTCTTTGGGGGGATGAATTCTGCCTGTGTATTACCCGGAATTTCAATTTCGAAAATAATATTAGACTCCTCTTTATTGTATGAAGCTAATATAGGCCCCCTGATGGTAGGCACCTTGATCTCAGACCATTCGAGCTCAGATAGCTGAGGTTGTATAAACACTTTAGAAAAACCGGGTTCTGCAGGTCTGATTCCCCAGAGTCTGCGGGGGATAATATTCGCCGGTGCCGCTCCCCAGGCATGGTTCCAATCTGCGTTGGGTTTGTATTTCATGTCCCATGCTTCGAGTGTTATCGTAGATCCGGATTCAAGCATGTTCCACCAGCTTCGGTCATGAGTAGCGGTCATAAGCTCTAAGGCATACTCACTTTTACCTGCTTTATATAGACCATCGAGAAGAAATTGTGCACCATACACACTGCATGCCATTCCACGGCTTTTGATAAAGTCAGTTACCTGATCAATATATTCATCCGAAACCAGACCAAATGCAAGGGGAAACATATTGGCATGAAGAGAAGCATGATCTGTACCTTCACCATCCACGTATATTTTTCGTTCAGAATCGAATAGTTTGGTGTTAATGCTGTTTTCTAGTTTTTCAGCTCTTTTATCGTAGAATATTGAATCTTCCTGTTTGTTGAGAAGACCCGCGATCTCTTTCATTAATATCAGGTTGTAATAGTGAAAAGCATTTACTACGGTATTGATATCGGTGAAAACATATCCATCCCTTTCGCCTTCTTCAGTTGCCAGCTCCCATCCTGTGTCTTTATTTGCCGGAGGCCAGTCAACGATATCCTTTAAACGTGCATTTTCTTCTTCAAAACCGAGCTTGTGGAGAAACTCGAGTGTAGGGGCCGGCGAATTTACACTGATCAATCCGTCTTCCCTGGCCAGAGCAACAAGAGTTTTGTCTTTCAGCTTTTCATAATATTGTTGTATAGATTCTATATTACCGGTGTAGAGGTAGTCCTCCCAAAACATTGGGACCGTATGCAAAATCCATTCGGTTGGCCAGGTGGGATTTTCAATGAAATATTCATTTGTCCTTCTGGCCATGGAATATTCCCTGTCGGTACAATAGTGCCCAAGTTGATTAATGTAAGCATCCGCTTCGTATGGAATCCTCTCCCTGTCACCGTCAACATAAAGACCAGCGAAGCTTGTCGCTTTTATGCTGTACTTGCATAGATCCCATATCTGGTTAAGTATGCTGTCGCTTGATTTGAAGTAGGATTGATCCTCATCAAAATAATGAAAATATGAAGTACGGATAATATCTTCCTTGTCTAAGTCAGACCCATAATTTTCAATTTCAATGTACCGGAAAGGCATGATTACACCGAAACTATCGGGAAGCTGCACAGCTCGTTCATTTGTATTTCTTTCATTCGCTTTAAGAGCTATATTATATTCCTTTATTTGTGGGTTTACCGCCATTTTCACTGAAGCATAACGAATGGATCCTCCGGGATTCCTGTCAAGCCGACCATTTTCTTTTACTTTTTCTCCCATATGAATTATCAGGCTATCTTTTTTGGAAGATTTCACAATTAGCTTAAGCTTTCCGAATGCTGCTTTACCAAAATCTGCGAATAAAATATTATCATTTATCCGCACTACAGACACAGGATAATCTGTTTCTTCTTCAAAGAAATTTCGTGTAGTATGGTATCCGGAAGTTTCTCCCAGGGTGAATTCCTGAACTTTAGAATATTTAGTTACTTTTTTGTTGTTTCCCCATAATTTAATTTTCCAGAAATAAGTAGAATCGGTTTTTAATGCTTTACCCGAATATTCTATTTCTATGGATCTATCACTATTCACTTTCCTACTGTCCCAGAGATCCCCTTTGTTTTCAGCAAGCAGTTCCGGTGACGAGGCTACCAGAATACGGTAGGCCTGCTGATATTCAAGTTCAGACGGAACAATCCATGTAAATTCAGGCTTTTCATCCAAAACTTTTGTATGAGCCGGTTCCCGTATAAACTCAGTCATAAGTCCAGAAACCGGCTTTTTTGTTTCACAGGAGTTAAGGATCAGGTATACTATCGTTAGAAGGGCTATAGTTTTTTTCATTTTAACATTTTTATGGAAGGAAAGATAAAGATAAATAAAAGGAAATTATGGTAATTATTTTTTCTTTTATGGAAGTTAAAAAAGCAACAAATGAATTATCAGCTTAATTGAAAATCCCGGTTTTCGGAGTGATTTTGATATACCAGGCAACATTTATTGATAAGTGCGAAACTTCAGATATTAATTTATTGCACTATTATAATTTTATTTATATCTTTGTTCGGTAATTAACGAACTATGCAAATAAATCAGTTAGAAATTATCACTGAAAAGCAGAAAAAGATGGCTCGTTACGCCAAAGCAATGGGACATCCCATAAGAATATACGTGCTTGATTTGCTCTCAAAGCAAGACTGCTGTTACAGTGGTGATCTGACAGAAGTGTTGCCGATAGCCAAATCTACATTATCGCAACACTTAAAGGAATTGAAAAGTGCAGGACTTATCCAGGGTGAGATTGAATCTCCAAGGATTAAATATTGTTTGAATAAAGAAAACTGGGAAGAAGCGAAAGTCTTATTTGAAAGCTTTTTGGAGAAGTAATATTTTTTTGACCCAGATGTTCGTAATTAGGCGAAATGCGAATTATATAATTGTTTTGATGTGTATAAACTAAATGTAAAGAAAATGGAAATTAAAGTTTTAGGTACAGGATGCCCTAAATGTAAATCACTGGAAAAGGCTACACAGGAAGCTGTTGCAGATCTGGGAATTGAAGCTTCAGTACTCAAGGAAGAGGACATAATGAAAATTATGGGATATGGTGCAGCAAGGACTCCCGGATTGGTGATCAATGAAAAACTGGTATTGTCCGGTCGTTTACCGTCTGTTAAAGAAATTAAGGAATTAATAAATCAAAATTTATAGAGAAATGAGAATGCTTCAGATTTTTATTACGACACTGATTGCTATAAGTGTAACTATTTCCTGTTCTTCACAGAGTGATAACAAGAATCAGGAAACAGTCGTTTCGGAAAGTGAAAAAGTTGAGGTTGTTTATTTTCACTTTACCAGGAGATGTGCCACCTGCAATGCTATAGAAGATATAACCAGAGAGGCGATAAATGAAATGAGCGAAAGTAAAGTCGCTTTTGCTGATTATAACCTTGATGAGGAGAAAGGGTCCGAAAAGGCTGAAAAACTTGGCATTTTCGGACAGGCTTTATTAATAGTAGGGGGTAATAAAAAAATTAATCTTACCAATCAGGCTTTTATGAATGCCCGTAGCAAACCGGATGAGTTAAAGAGTATTATCAAGGAGAAAATCGCTTCAATGCTTTAGTGACGGAATGGAAGGTATCCTGACAGATTTATTGGAAGGAAGTTCATTTCCTCTGCTAAGTGCACTCATTCTGGGTGTTTTAACAGCTATCAGCCCCTGCCCGCTGGCCACAAATATTACGGCTATCGGCTTTATAAGTAAGGATGTTGCGAATCAGAGGAAAGTGTTCATTAATGGACTGGTCTATACCCTGGGAAGAGTAGTTTCCTATACTTTGCTTGCTCTAATAATATACATTGGGGCTGATCAATTCAAGGTTTCCGGATGGTTTCAGCAGTATGGAGAGAAAATAATCGGCCCCTTGCTTATTATCATTGGCTTATTCATGCTCGATTTTCTGAAGATCAGTTTTCCGGGATTTGGGAATATTACCCAGCACTTTCAGAAAAAGGGAACAGGAACTTACTGGGAGGTGCTTTTACTGGGGATGGTTTTTGCCCTGGCCTTTTGTCCTTACAGTGGGGTTCTTTACTTTGGCATGCTTATTCCTTTGACTATAAGCAGTGCTTCAGGAATGTTTCTTCCGGTTGTCTTTGCCATTGCTACCGGCATCCCGGTTATTATTTTTGCATGGCTTCTTGCTTATACAGTATCTGGTGTCGGAAGATTATACCAGAATCTGAAGATCTTTGAGATCTGGTTCAGAAGGTTTATATCCATAGCTTTTATCGCGATGGGTATATACTATGTTGTGATTATATACTTTTAAAAAATTTTGACGTTAAAGTTCGTAAACTTACGAACCGTATATATTTTAGGATAATGGAGAGAAAAAGAGAAATTAAAATATTAACCTGGATAATTGTTCTATTTGTTGCTGCTTTCTATTTGCCACTGGAGAGCCTCAGGTTCAGGGAAGCCATAATGGCTATGCTGGATCTCACAAAGTGGTATGCAAGGGAACATGTAATACTTTGCTTGCTGCCGGCTTTTTTCATTGCCGGAGTGATTTCTGTGTTTGTCAGCCAGGGTGCCGTAATGAAATATTTCGGAGCAAAGGCGAAAAAATGGCTTGCATATACTGTTGCCTCAGTTTCAGGAACAATTCTGGCTGTTTGTAGTTGTACGATCCTGCCTTTGTTTTCGAGTATTCACAAAAGGGGTGCCGGACTCGGACCGGCAATTGCATTTCTGTATTCCGGCCCGGCAATTAATATCCTGGCCATTATTTTAACAGCAAGGATACTTGGGTTCGAGATGGGTGTAGCCCGTATTATCGGTGCTGTAGTGTTTGCTGTAGTTATTGGCTCGGCAATGTCCTTAATTTATCGTAAGGAAGAAAAAGCCAAAAGAGAAGAGCAGATCAATTTTCCTGATGCTCCTGAAAAACGTCCTATGTGGCAGACTGCTTCTCATTTTTTCATCCTGGTTTTCATTCTTGTGTTTGCAAACTGGGGAAAACCCTCCGAAGGCGTTACAAGCGGAGTATGGTATTGGATCTGGGAACACAAATGGCATATTACTTCTTTTTTCGCAGTGATGCTTGTTTTTTCACTCATCTATATATTGAACATGAAAAGATCCCATGTTCTTGTGGCTGCTGCAATAACGGCTATATCTGCATTTTTAAGTTCCTCTCCTCTTATTCCCATGGTGGTGGGAATAGCTGCACTTTCAGTTATTACTTTAATGGATAAAAGAGAACCTGAAAACAGGGAGTGGACGCTTTCCACATGGGAATTTACCAAACAAATATTACCGCTTTTAGCCATTGGAGTATTAATTGCGGGATTCCTATTGGGTTCAACGCATGATGATACAGCCATGGCCGGTATCATCCCCAATGAATGGGTGGCAGGACTTGTAGGGGGTAATTCAGTTTTCGCGAATTTTTTCGCCTCCATTGTGGGTGCATTTATGTACTTTGCCACCTTAACAGAGGTTCCGATTCTTCAAGGACTGATGGCTGCCGGAATGGGCAAAGGACCCGCACTTGCCTTATTGCTCGCAGGTCCCTCTTTGTCTCTACCTAATATGCTTGTGATAAGAGGAGTGATTGGAACGCAAAAAACGGTGGTCTATGTTATTTTGGTAGTGATAATGGCCACAATAAGTGGTCTTATATATGGAGCAATTTGAAATTTATTCTGTATAAAACACTAATATTTTTTTGTTATGAAAACACAAACTATCGGCTTTATCGGAGGCGGAAGGATCACAAAGATCTTTCTCCAATCCTTTCAAAACAAATCGATTGATTTTAAAAAGATCGCTGTGTACGAACCCAATGAAGAAACTGCAAACTCCCTCAAAAAACAATTTGCGGAAATCGATCTTGCTTCACATTCACGGGTGACAGCAGAGCAGGACATTTTGTTTCTTGCCGTTCATCCTCCTCAGATTATGGAAAACCTGGAAGAGGTAAGGGATGCTTTAAGGAAGGATTCGACAGTTATTTCTTTTGCTCCAAAAATCACCATTGAAAAAATTGCTTCTTCAATTCCTACAAGGAAAATTATCAGAATGATCCCCAATGCCACTTCTTACATTAATGAAGGGGTAAATCCATTCACTATGCATTCGTCTTTTAATCAGGATGAAAAAAAGAAACTTATTGAACTGCTTAAAGTAACAGGAAGATTGATTGAGGTTGAAGAAAAAATGCTGGAAGGATATGCCGTAGTATCGGCAATGCTGCCAACCTATTTCTGGTTCCAATGGAAAAAAATGGAGGAAATAGCTATAAAAACCGGGTTTACAGAAACTGAAGCCAAAAAGATAATAGGTGAAACCATAGAAAAGTCTGCCAACTTGTATTATCATTCAAAACTCTCTCCTGAAGAAGTGATGGATCTGATCCCGGTGAAACCAATTGGTGAAAATGAAAATGAAATTGAGCAGATCCTTGAAACCAGATTAATGGGCCTCTATAATAAAATTAAGCCCTGATATAAAATGTGAACAATATGAAAATACTTATTTTATGTACAGGAAATAGTTGTCGAAGTCAGATGGCTCATGGGTTTATGAAATCTTTCGACTCCCGCTTGACGGTTAGATCTGCCGGCACCCATCCTGCACAGGAGGTAAATCCAAAAGCTGTGAAGGTAATGGAAAAAGAAGGCATTGATATAAGTGATCACAGGCCTGAGATCGTAAATAAATACCTTGACGAAAACTGGGATTATGTCATCACGGTTTGCGATGATGCGAATGAGACCTGTCCGTTTTTCCCGGGTGAAGTGAAGCATCGCTTGCATATTGGATTTGAGGATCCCTCGCATGCAACCGGAACAGATGAATTTATCTGGAATGAATTCATCCGGGTACGGAATGAGATAAAGGAAGCATTTAAGAACTTGTATATTGAAGAAATAAAATTAAAATTATGAAAGCTGAAGATTTAAAACTGGTTGTAAAAGAAAAATATGGTGAAATAGCATTGAATTCAAAGAATGAATCTAAAAATGAATCATCGTGTTGTGGAAGTGCCGGATGCTGCGATTCAGTAGTTTACACTTCATTTAGTGATGATTATTCTCAACTTGAAGGCTATAATTCACAGGCTGATCTTGGTTTAGGATGTGGATTGCCTACAGAATTTGCAGGAATTAAAGATGGGGATTCTGTGCTGGATCTTGGTTGTGGTGCCGGAAATGATGCATTTGTAGCTGCCAGGTTAGTGGGAGAGCGAGGTAAGGTTATGGGGCTGGATTTTACTGAGCCCATGGTTGTAAAAGCCAGAGAAAATCTTGCAAAAACCGGGTTTAAGAATATTGAATTCATTCAGGGTGATATTGAAAATATTCCTTCTGGAGATTGTGAATATAATGTGGTAATAAGCAACTGTGTTCTGAATCTTGTTCCTGATAAAAGTAAGGCTTTCAGCGAAATATTCAGGGTATTGAAACGTGGTGGACATTTTTGTATTTCCGATGTTGTGCTGAAAGGTTTTTTACCCGAAAAACTCCAGGAGGAGGCAGAGTTATATGCCGGTTGCGTATCAGGCGCTTTGCAAAAGGATGCTTACATTGATATTATGAAAGAACAGGGTTTTTCGGATATTATCATTCATAAAGAGAAGCAAATTGTTCTCCCGGAAGAAGTTCTGGCTTCTTATCTGTCGGAAAATGAGCTCAGAAATATTAGTGAAGGCGAAATGGGAATTTATAGCATTACAGTAACCGGGGCCAGGAGAAGATAAATAATTAATGAAGCAGAATATATTATATTATGAACACAGATAAACGGCAGATAGGGTTTTTTGAAAAATACCTTACTCTATGGGTTGCACTTTGTATTGCGGGAGGAATTGCTATAGGTCATTTCGCAGGCGACAACATTCAGGTCCTCAGCGACCTGGAATTATTCAAGGTGAATATTCCGGTAGCGATATTGATCTGGCTTATGATCTATCCCATGATGCTCCAGGTAGACTTTTCAAGCATAAAAAGTATCAGGAGGCGACCAAAAGGGGTTATCCTTACCCTGGTAGTAAACTGGCTGATCAAGCCTTTTTCTATGGCCTTTTTTGCCTGGATCTTTTTCTCAAAAATATATTCGGCATTTATCTCCCCGGAGGAGGCAGGAGAATATATAGCCGGGGCTATTCTTCTAGGGGCTGCTCCCTGCACTGCAATGGTATTTGTATGGAGCTACCTCACTAATGGCGACCCAAACTATACCCTTGTACAGGTATCGATAAACGACCTGATAATCCTGGTTGCTTTTGTGCCCATAGTTGGACTTTTGTTGGGGATCACCAATGTTGAGATCCCATACGATACCCTGGTTACAAGTATTATAATTTTTGTAGTAATTCCCCTTCTGGCGGGATATATTACCCATAAGGTTTTGATAAAGAAAAAGGGTGAACCATGGTTTATGCAATCTTTTTTACCACGGTTTAAGCCGGTATCTATAATTGCACTGCTTACCACCCTGGTTTTGTTGTTTGCTTTTCAGGGTAAAGTAATCATAAATAAACCCCTGATTATCTTGCTGGTTGCTGTTCCTCTGATAGTACAAACATATTTTATCTTTTTCATAGCCTGGTTTGGGGGCCGGGCGCTAAAGCTGCCCCATCCTGTTTGTGCTCCTGCGGCAATGATTGGTGCCAGTAATTTCTTTGAGCTGGCGGTTGCCGTTGCCATTGCATTATTTGGCTTACAATCGCCGGCGGCCATGGTAACGGTTGTTGGAGTATTGGTTGAGGTGCCTGTTATGCTTTCACTTGTAGCACTTGTAAATAAGTGGAGGTACTAAAGAATTAGATGTCATAGTTTAAAATACCAGGTAAAGAAGAACAAACCCCGGTACTTATTATACTGCTTTGTAAAGATTGGATTCAGAAGTACTGTTTTTTGTGAGGCGCAGGATAGTATCACTTTTCTTCAAGTGGATCTCACGGCAATTACTGGGATGAGTGATTTGATATTCATCTTTATTGACAGACACTAAATAATATTGGACTTAAGATTATTTATCATTTCAAATAAATCCTCTCTTTTAATTGGTTTTGTCAGAAATTCATTGGATCCTGCTTCAAGGACCTTATGTTTATTCTCTTCAATAACATATGCTGAACATGTTATAATTATTACATCCTGGTTAAAATCACGTATTTTTTTGATCGCTTCATAACCATCCATGAGAGGCATTTTAAGGTCCATTAGAATCAGGTCGACGTTTTGATAATTAACACAATGATCAACAGCTTCTTTTCCGTTTCTACACTGAACGACCTCATAACTAATGTCTTCCACCAGGGTTGTCATATAGATTAAATTGGGGATATCATCTTCAGCGATAAGAATTTTTAATTTTTTTTCTGATTGAGCTACCTGTTTTATAATAGGATCTTCATTTAAGTCCGAATCGGAAGAAAAATCACCCGTTTTTTTATTGTTATTGAATGGAATAGTAAAAAAGAATGTTGAACCTTTGCCAATTTCTGATTTCAGCCAAATTTTTCCTCCCAACATTTCCACATAAGATTTGGTGATTGATAAGCCAAGGCCCGAACCTTCAAAAGATCTGGTATGAGACATATCTGCCTGGTTAAACCGGTCGAAAATTATTTTCTTATGTTGCTCAGAAATGCCTATTCCGGTATCTTGTATGTAAAACTTCAGATGAGCCTCATCAGAATTGACTCCAATAGTAATTTCCCCGGTATCGGTAAATTTAATTGCATTTTTTATCAGGTTCGAAAGTATTGAATTAAACTTTGACCTGTCTGTCTGTATCCGAATATTTTTATCGGGTAATGATTTTTCAAGAACCAGTTTTAACCCTTTTTTTTCGACCTCAGGTTTGAAAAACAGGAACAATTCTTTAAGCACCTCATTCACATTTATTTCTTCGTATTCTATATTTATGATACCGGTTTCAATCTTAGAGATTTCGATAATATCATTGACGGTACCCAACATGCGTTTACCACTTCTATGAATTATATCGATGTATTTCTCTTTTTTATTGGTGGTTAGATCAGGATTTCGGAGCAGGTCCGTAAAGCCCAGGATGCCGTTCATGGGTGTACGTATTTCATGACTCATATTGGCCAGAAACGCAGATTTAAGGCGATCGCTTTCTTCTGCTTTTTCTTTTGCTATAACCAGATCTTCCATGAGTTTCTTTCTTTCACTGATATCCTCCTTTATTCCTACAAAATGCGTAATATGCCCCTTATCATCAATAATTGGTGATATCAGTGCCTCTTCCCAATAAAGCTCGCCGTTTTTCTTTTTATTACACATAACACCGGTCCAGTTTTTACCAGCCAGAATCGTTTCCCACAGATTTGCATAAAAATTTTCATCCTGATATCCTGATTGCAGAATGTTAGGGTTTTTGCCAATAACCTCTTCCTGAGTATATCCTGTTATTTTGCAAAAGAAAGGATTTACATATTCAATAATTCCTTCAAGGTTTGTAATTACTGTGGCAACAGGACTTTGATTAACCGATTGGCTGAGGAGTTTTAATTGTTCTTCGAACCTTTTTTTTGCAGTAATATCGTGAATAATTAAGTGCAATACGATTTTATTACCAATATCTATGATACTGCCATAAATTTCGACATCACAGATACTGCCATCAGCTTTTTCCTGTTGAATTTCAAAATGAGTCTCTTCATTACTTTTAATTCGGGATAATCTCTTTTCCAGGTGAATGGGGAGAATTTTATTTAGATCAAAAAAGTTCATTCTTTCCAATTCTTCCATGGGCCACCCATAAAATTTTGCTGCAGCCAGATTTGCCCCGGTAATATTACCATTATCAGGATCGACGATAAGTTTTGCAGCCGAATCTTTTTGGAACAGATTTCGAAATTTTTGTTCACTATGCCTAACTGCATACTGTGCTTCAAAAAGTTCAGTAACATCCCGGGCGGCTTCTATTACATGTGTTATATTTCCGGTATCATCCTTAATTGGTGAATATAATAGATCTACATAGCTATGATCACCTGCTTTATTTGTATGTTCATGATGCAGTTTTATGGGTTTGCCGGACTTAAAAACCTGTTCCACTCCACATTTCTGGACCGTTTTACTGCATGGCTTATCGTTTTGATGTATAACTTCATAACAATATCTTCCGATAGCGTCCTCTCTTGTCAACCCGGCTTTCTCCAATGCTTTATCATTGATTTCCCGTATACGGTATTCACTATCAATAACTAAAATATCTTCATGCAGGGAGTTAATCAAACTCCGGAGAAAATGTCCCTGTTTTATTAACTTTCTTTCTGCATCCTTTCTCTCTGTAATATCCTGAATGAATCCGGTTATTGTATTATCACGGGAATTGTATTCGGCTACCGAGTGAATATCCCGAATAACTCCATCAGGTCTTTTAATTCTAAATTCAACATCGTAAGTCTCTTCACCATTTATTAATTTTTTCAGAGAATCATCAAGCATTTTCCGGTATTCAGGTAAAGGTCTTTTCCGTATTTCTTCTATGAAAAAATCTTTTTTCGGATCAAGACCATAAATTTTATGAGATTGCTCAGATGCTTTTAATAGTTTGTTATTTAGATAAAGTGTCCAACTACCCGTATTTCCAATAACCTGGGCTTTTCTAAGCTGCAATTCGTTTTCTTTCAGTTTTTCGCGGGTCAGGTAACTTTCTGTTACATCCCTGAATACCATAACTGCGCCAATAATTGTCCCATCCCCTTCCTTTATAGGAGCTGCTGAATCGGCAATATGATATTCTTTTCCATTTTTCGAAATGAGTTTGGTATGATTGGCAAGGCCAACGATCATCCCCTTTTCCAACACTTTTTTTACAGGGTTTTGTGCTTTCTTTCCAGTAAAAGCATGAAAAATTTTGAAAACCGTATCAATAGGCTTGTATTTTGCCTGATCGATTGTCCAGCCGGTAAGTTTTTGAGCAATAGGATTCAGGTTTGTGACCTGTCCCTTTAAATCGGTAGATATTATCCCATCGCCTATTGAATTCAGTGTAATGCGAAGATGTTCTTCTCTCTCTTTAATTTTATTTTCAATATGCTTTCTCTGTAAATATCTTCCCAGGATTTTTGAGATGGAATCAAGAAGAGATTTTTCTTCCTCAAGAAAATAATATCCGTCAGTTTCCGGCAATTCATCAATGATATTAACTTCTATATCGGCCTTCCCCTTAAAATTCAGAGGAATAGCAGCAGATTGTTTCCATTTTGAGAATTTGAAATTACCTGTTTGAAATATTTTATCATTCAGAGTGATGCGGGCTGCAGTAATCTCTGGGAATTGCCATGCCGGAGGAATTAATTCTACTACATTTTGCAAAAGTTCATCTACGCTTAGTTCCGAACTATCTAAAAGATTGGAAATACTGAACAGGCATTTTAATTCTTTATTTCGCTCTTTGAGATCCCGGTTTTTTTTTCGAAGTGTTCTGTTATATTGTTTTTCTTCTGTCAGGTCAGTAATGATTAACCGGTAAAAGCTGTTGCCTTCTTCACGAAAAACATTTCCTGCAATTTTTACCGGTATATCAGTAGTTTTACTTTTCAGTTTTATTTCCAGAGCGACAGGATTGCCGGAGCTCTTAAGTTTATTGAAATACAGGTGGAAATTTTCCAGTGAGTCAGGATGAATATAATCGGTAATTTTTTCCGGATCTGAAATTTGATCTTTGTTTACAAGATGAAAAAAGGTATTATTTGCCATTTTTACCAGCAGGTCTTCATCGCAAAGGATGTATCCTGAAGGGGCATTATCAAAAAGCTGAGCAAATCTGCTTTTTGTTTTTTCCAGTTCAGCCTGTTTTTTTTGTATTCGCTCGTTTTCATTTTCCAGCTCGGTCTTATAGTCATTTACTGTTTCAAAAAGTTTGTCAATGTAAGGCTGATTGAGATCCCGGTGACTTTCCCTTAGTACCTGTTCAATCCTGCTTTTAAGGTCAAAAAAAGTCCCGTTTTCCATAGTAATATCTTTTTATTTTACAGTCAAAATACCTGATTAGCAGGAAAACATATTAAACATATAAGTCTGCTGAGTAAAGCATTTTGACATTTCTTTAAGATTAAAGAAATATCTTATATAGATCAAGGGCAGCAGGTATTACAATAGTATTACATATTTTCAGGGAAAATCCTGTTTATTTGCAAAGAACAAACAACTTCTGTTATGTAGTGTCTTTCCATAATGTCCGATATCTGAAACGATAGCTATCGGGCTGGGGCGGATGAGAAGTTCTACTCCGGGGTTTAATCCTCCTTCGCTCCGATAGCTATCGGAGCTGCGGCGGACGAGAAGTTTGGTCGAATTGGCTACGCCGAGCTCGTAAACTCGGTTCCTCGGAGTTCTACTCCGAAAACAAGGGTTCAGGGTTCTACCCTGAGGTTTAATACCATTTATTACTATTTATTATTTATGATGAGTGAATAGAATTTGTTTCGAACATCGTTTCAGCTTCCTTATGGTCTTCTTTTACATCAACAGGAAGATCAATCCTGAAGCTTGTTCCTGTCTTTTCATCCGAAAAAAAACTAACTTTGCCTTTCAGATAGGATTCGGTAAACAATTTTATGCTGTAGGTGCCAATTCCTCTTCCCGCGCCTTTAGTAGAAAAGGATCTCTGGAAAATTTGTGATTTAACCTCTTCAGACATCACGGAGGGGTTTGAGACAGTAAAGCTACATTTTTGGCCGTTGGATGAGAATTTCATTTTAACACTATCACCTTCATGGCATGCCTCAAGTGCATTTTTAACCAGATTGGTTAAAACGCGGTTTAATAATACATTATCGCTGGTAATATTTATATCGTCAGTGTTCCTGTCAATTTCAATATTTTTCTTTTCCCTTTCAAGAGTGCCTTTGAAGTCTTCACGGATATTCTTGAGAATGCTTAACGGCTTTAGTTTAACCGGTTTAATTTTGAGTTTGCCTTTTTCAGCCTGTTGAATATGCCTCTGATATATAATATCATTTAATAATTCTTTCATCCCCCGATTTACATAATCAAGCAGATGTATGCTTTTTTTATTCGTTTCCTTATCTTTTATAAGTTCCACCAATCCGGAAAGACTTCCGGCTTTATTTATCAGATCGTGAAAGAAGACCCGCTCCAGTTGTTCTCTTCTTTTTTTATCGCTTATATCTTTCAGTGCAACAATATAAAATGATTCTCCTTCCCAATAAAAAGGAGTACTGGCTATTTCATAATCCGCTGCCATTGCTTCTGAACCCATGTTTAAAGAAAGTCGACATTCTTTAGTAACCGTTTCTTTTCTTTTTTTACTCTCCAGGACGGAATTTACAGCTCCACAATACCGGCAATTTTCGCTTGTACCACATCCGCCTTTCTCTTTGTGTGAATGAATACACCGGAACATTTCTCCGGGTCTTAATCCGAGTACAGACTCCAGGTTTTCATAGCCCATGTTTTTCACAAGGATCTTATTGCTGTAAATTATTTGTCTTTCTTCATTGATAATAAGAAAAATAAGAGGAATGTTAGACAGTATATTTTCCAGAAAGTCTGATTTGGCAACTTTATTACTTTGCCTGTAGATTTCTTCTCTGCCAAGCCTTTGGGAGGGTGCAAAATGCGTATTTATATTGCTTGTATCAAAGCGGTCAAACATAATTTTTTGTTTTTTTGTAATTACAAATTATGGTACGAACTTTCCCCTGGATAGTTTCGTTGATATTGTGGTTTGAAGGCTTAGTCTTTGATTTCAAAATAGACCCTGAGGGTTTTCAAAACCCTCAGGGTCTATTTTGAAATCAAAGACTATTAATAAAATACAACAGATCTTCAGAACGCTTAAGGCGGAGTTTTTTCTTTAAACGAACACGGGACATTTGCACACTGCTCGGTTTCACATTAAATAAGGTAGCTATTTGCTTTGTATCCAGTTTCATTTTAATAAATGCACAATGTTTCAAATCCTGCTGTGTGAGTTTCGGAGCGATGGAAAGCAGGTTATTAAAAAAAGCGGGGTGCAGACTTGCAAAATTATCTTCAAATATTTTCCAGTGTTTTTCGATTTCTGCTTCATTTCTCAGCAGATTCAGTAAGGTTAAAAATTTACCGATCTCAAGATTTTCGGATTGAATTATGGATAATAATTCTGCTTCAGCCTGTTTGATAATCTGTAATTTTCTTTCAAGAAAGGCAGTTTTATCCTGAATGATTCTTTTGTTTTCCTCAGTCCTGATAATTTGAGTTATATCTTCGAATATACTTTGTTTGTAGACTTTATCATGGATGATAAATTCAGAAGTATATTCTGTTACATCTATTGTCCGGCCATCTTTTCTTACCAGGCGATAATACTTGCTGAATGATTTCTCTGATGCATTGTTCTTTCTTCTTTCCGAATGCAGTAATTGTCGATCCTCCGGGTGAATCAAATCATCATATGAAATATGCTTAACTTCCTCCATGCTGTGATAGCCGGATAATTCTAAAAAAGCATTATTGACCAGCTCTATCTGGTTATTTATAAATACGATGATCCCTACCGGAGAGTTTTCTACCAGGTTTCTGTATTTTAGTTCACTTTCTATGATTTTTTGTTCATGTTTTTTTTGTTGGGTAATGTCATTTGCTATCGCAAGTGTACGGAGCATATTTCCTTCATTATCATATTCTGCGATAGCGGAAAACAGCACATCCATGATTCCCCCGCTTTTTTTAACAAACTGATAGGGTACATCCCGGGCATATCCCTTCTTACGGAATGTGGGTAAAGCTTTTTTTAGCGCAAATTCCCGTGATTTGGGAGTCAAAAAGTCTACAGAGGGACGGCCTATTACTTCCTCTCTTTTGTAACCCATAGTTTCCAGCCAGAAATCACTTACTTCGACCAGGCGGAACTCATGATTAATGGAATGCAAAATTGCCGGAGTATGACGATACATGTCATGATACCGTTTTTCGCTTTCAAGCAACTTTTGTGTTGTCTCTTTTTGCTCTGAAACATCAATGAAGGCAATCTGAAAAGATTGTTTATCCATGTATTTAATCAGTGAAGTATATGCATGTATCCAACGGATGCCGGCTTTCTTCCTGGAAATTCGAAATTCAAGTTTTTCAGAAAGATCAGGGTTTCTCCCCAGCGTTTTAAATATCTTAATTACTTTTGGTCTGTCATCAGGATGGATGATGGAAAGTCCTTCTTTCCATTTTAAAGAAAGTAACTCTTTCAAAGTATATCCTGTAATTTTTGCCGTTTGAGTGTTAGCAAATTTTATGCGCATTTCACTCAGGATGAATAAACCCAGCAGGGAATTGTCAACAAGTGCTTTATAAGAGTTGATAAGCTGTTGAAAATTTGTTATATCCTGAAAGAAACAATATGTTCTCAGGAAACTTCCCTCCGGGGAGAACTCGACATACCCGCCAAAGGAAGTACTAATGTAATAACCATTTTTATGCCTGATGGATAAGTGAAGATTGAGGACACTATGGTCATTTTTAAATGAAAAGCATTTTTTTTCAAATACCGGTTTAGACTCAGGATGTAAAAAATGCGTAAAGTAACGGCCTGAAACCTCATTTTCTGAATAGCCCAATACATCCTGCCATGCTGGGTTTACGTCAATTATTTGCCCATGTTCATTTAAGGACTGACTGGGTAAAGGTATTTTTATTAAATAGGACTTCAGCTTTTCTTTACCATCCTTCGAATGACCGGCACTTTGTTTTGTGGTAACCGTCTTAAAAGTTTCATCTAAAAACCATGGAGGAGAATAGTCCTGCAGGGAAGAGGCATTTTCATGGTCTTCACTTTCATTTGTAAGAACTGCATTATTCGTGAATTCTGAGATCGTCTCTTTAAGTTTTTGATTCTCTTTTTTTAACTCATGATTTAGTTTCAACAAGTCTTCATAGGATGGTTTATCCGAGTTTTGAAAAGGTATCATGATGGTGTTTTATTAAAGTTATTCCTTCAATTCACAATTAAACATTGTCAATTCCTTTCACTCGCCATCTGCTTCTCCTTACCGTACATCGCCAAATTCGCCTCAGGCGAAGTCGGAACAAGGGGAGAACTCAGTCCAACCAATTGGACAAATATACAACCTTAATCCTTAATATTACACTTGATACAGTTATGATAGTATTAAAAACCATAGCTCATAAATTAACCTGAATGTAATTTTATAATATTATGAGGATATCAAATTTTATTAAAAAGTCAAAACCTTCGCATCACTTTTCAAATAATCTGTCAGGTATGTTCGCATTCCTTTGACATCAAATCCCAGTTCTTCAAGATCGTCATCAACCCCATAAGAACTTGCACAGGCTGAGCATGCTTCTATAATAACACCATCTTTTTGCATAGCCTTTAATCCTCCTTCGCTCCGATAGCTATCGGAGCGAAGGAGGACGAGAAGTTTGGTCGAATTGGTTTCGCCGAGCTCGCAAACTCGGTTCCTCGGAGTTCTACTCCGAAAACAAGGGTTCAGGGGTTCTACCCTGAGGTTTAATATCATTTATTTTAGATTATGAGTCGGTGGAAATGCTAATCCTTACAACAGAATGAAAAAAAAGATGGTGCGGCTTATTGGGGCGTTGTTATTTTTCCAGGAAAAAGTATTTTTGAAATATCAGAGTTGAACTCTCAGCAGGTTTTGGTAATACCTTATTTGAAAAACTTGCCTGGATCTGGTTGGTCAAGCTTAGGGTATTTATTATTCACTCATAACCAGGAGCCGTTTCATGTTATCCTTTAGTATTTTCGCCTTAATAGGCTTTTCGATAAATGCATTACAACCTGACTCAAGGGCTTTTTTACCTTCTTCTTTTTGAACATAGGCTGTTTGAGCGATTATAGGGACCTCTTTATTAAATTCGCGTATTTTTTTTGTGGCAGAATGACCATCCATTTCAGGCATTTTCAGATCCATCAATACGAGGGAAATATCCGGATTCTTTTTACAGATATCAACAGCTTCCTTTCCGTTACAGGCCCGGATTATTTTGAAATTTTGTTCCTGTAATACCTCTTCAAGAAACATAAAACTGGTTTCATCATCTTCAGCAATAAGAATGATCTTTTTCGATCCGTCAATGGGACTTTGTTCCTGCAGATTTTTTTTGTTCGCTACCCCGGGGTTTTTAATGGGGACAAAAGGAAGTCTAACTTCAAAAACGCTACCCTTGCCCGGTTCCGATTCCACCCTAATATTCCCTCCCATCATTTCCACATAGGCCTTCGTAATGGCAAGTCCTAATCCTGAACCCTCGTATGACCGGTTTATGGCAAGGTCGGCCTGGACAAAACGGTCGAAAATAATTTTCTGCTTGTCCCTGGCGATCCCTCTTCCGGTGTCGGTTACAGAAATGAGCAGATATTTTTTTTCTGACTTGCATCTAATTTCAATATATCCTTCATCGGTAAATTTCAGGGCATTTTTTATCAGGTTAGTGAGAATTGATTCCAGTTTACTTTTATCAGTGCGGATATAATCGACAGCTTCATCTAAAATGCAGGATATCCGAAGATCGATTCCTTTCTGTCTGGCCTGTGGTCTAAAGAAATTTTTATAGTAAAGCATGAGTTCATTCAATGATACATTGTTATGTTTTACTCCGATTTGTCCGGATTCAATTTTTGAGATTTCCACAATATCATTGATAGTGCCAAGTAGCCTGTTGCCACTCTGGTTTATAATGTTCAGGTAGGCTTCTCTTTTTCTTTTTGATAATTCAGCATTCCTGAGGAGATCCAGAAATCCCAGGATACCATTCATAGGTGTGCGTATCTCATGGCTCACATTAGCCAAAAAAGCAGATTTCAACTTGTCGCTTTCCTCGGCTTTGGCCTTGGCCGATTGCAATTCTGTTATGGTGCGATGAAGTTTTGTCATATCGGTAAAAATGATAAAATTCAATCCGCCTTTGGAAGAGATCCTGAATTCAATGAATTTTACCGTTCCATCCTTACATGTGACAGGATGTACCATGGGTTGGACAGGACTTTTCTTTTGCTGGGCGTCCTGAATAGTCTTTTCCCAATTTTTCCTGATTTTCTCTCGTTTTTCTTGATCCGGATATGCCAGGGGCCACCATTCCTTTACAGAGGGCATATCTTCAGAGGTATATCCAAAAAGATCTTTAAAGCGTTTATTGGCATATAAAGTTTTTTCATTTTTATCAGAGATCACTACCCCAACCGGAGCTGATTCTGCCAGGCTTCTGAATCGGGCTTCACTTTTTTTCAGTTTTTCTTCGAATTGTTTTCTATCTGTGATATCCAGTGCTGTAAAAATATAGCCTTTTTCCAGATCATTAATGTCCATAGGAGTAGATGCCAGAAGGATGTCCAGACGTTTGCCATTCTTATCCTGCCACCGGGTTTCCACCACACCAATGCTTCTTTTTTTTATCTGGTTGTATTTTTTTTCACCTACCCTGTTATATTCTGCCTGGGAAGGATATAATATTCTGGCATTTTTGCCGGTTAGTTCATTTTCAGAATATCCGGTCATTTCACAAATTTTTTTGTTTACTTCTAGTATATTCCTGTTAAGGACCAATCCAATTCCCACAGGAGCCACTTTGAATATGCTCTGCATCTTATCTTCACTCTCTTTCAACTTTTCTTCTGCTTTCAAACGCGCTGTAACATCTCTAATCATACCAATATACCCCTCTGTTTCTCCGTTTTTGTTTTTCAGATAAAAGACAGTTGTTTCCCCTCTGAACAATTTTCCGTTTTTCTTTTTAAAGCTTAAGGTTAAAATGAAATTAGGGATGTTCATGCTTTCCTTGAGCTTTTGCCCCATCATCTCAAATTCTCCAGGGTCTTTATAAATTATTGAAGTATTTTTTCCAATGATCTCTTCCTGGGTATATCCGAATAAATCGGTGAATGCAGGATTGCAATTCACTATTTTACGGTTGGTATCGGTCACCAGCAAGGAATCCCTGATGCTGCTGAAAAGGTTTTTATATTTATTTTCACTTTCCTTAATTTCCGAGACATCCTGTAGTATGCCTGTAACAGTATTTTGCTCTGCATTATACTCTGCTACAGAGTGAATATCTATGTATTTACCTCTTTTACGATTTTTTATAATAAATTCCACATCATACCTTGCCTGCCCGGTAACCAGGTTATGTAATGCATCATTAAGCTTATTTCTGAATCCTGGCAAAGGAATTTTTTGAACTTTTTCAATGGTCAGATCTTCTCCGGCATCAAACCCATATATTTTCCTGGCTTCTGCTGAGGCACTGACCTTACCTGTGGATAGATCGAACTTCCAGCTTCCCATTTTACCTATTTCCTGGGCTTTGTTTAATGTTCGTTCACTTTCTGTCAGGTTTTCCTGGAGCTCATACTCTTCCGTCACATCCCTGAAAACTATTACCACACCTTTAATAGCATTGTGTGAATCTTTGATGGGTGCTCCGGAATCTGCAATCTGATATTCCTTTCCTTTTCGGGAAATCAGTTTGGTATGATTTGCCAGACCGACAATATGACCCGTTTTCAGTACTTTTTTTACCGGATTTTCAGCTCTTTTTCCCGTTTTGGCATTTACAATGTTAAACACTTTGCTGAGTGGTAAGCCCTTTGCCCTATCGAGCCTCCATCCTGTAAGTTTTTCAGCTACAGGATTCATCTGTATCACCCGGCCTTTTATATCTGTAGAAATCACTGCATCGCCTATAGAATTAAGCGTTATGCGCATTTGTTCATTGTTTTCTGCAACTGCTTCCTGTGCCAGTTTGCTTTCTATCAGACTTTCCATAAATAAGGCAGAACGTCTTAGCCTCTTTTTTGCCAGATCGGTAATAAACCTGGGCCGGGCAGGGTAGGATTTCGCTTTTTCCCGGAGCTTCTCAACAGGAATTTTATATTTTGCCGACAGGTCTTTCAGGCTTTGATTATCTGTTGGTGGAGTTCCGTACCCGATATTTATGGAGCCGGTTATTTCTCCATTGGTACGAATGGGCATTGCATAGAGATTGATTCCACCATTACATTTGACATCTACTGCTTTTCCTTCTTTTATAGAAGGTAAAGATGCATCTCTCCAGCACGATTCATGGCATAGCCATTTCCCGCTTTTCATAGCTTTCCGGTTGTCGCTGGTATTGCATAATTTTCGTGAGGCTGCATCCATCATCCTGCACCAGCCTGAAGAAAATACACCAAGGGCATAATCTCCGTTGCGTTCATAAATTGCCGCAGAAGTTTCCAGAAGGTGCAGATAATCATCGACAATATTTTTGAGTTGTTTTTTACCCAACAGATTCAGGATCATTCCTTCTTTATTCAAGGAGCTCAAATCGCCATATTCCGGAACATATTCTGCTTTCTCATCATTTGCGTCATGTAACATCCACTCTATTTCACGCAGTGCTCTTTCTGTTTTTTCACGTTCCGTTGTATTCTCAATGCCGGAAACATTTAATTCCTTAATCCGTTCTTCGAGCTCCCTGATGTAATTATTTACTTCTTCTGCTTTTTTATAAAATTCCTTCTCGTCAAGATTTTTATATTCAGTGAATGATATGAAATTCCTGTTTTTCTTACCTGATTTTGAAATTTTGCTGCTATTATTTTCCATCAGTTTTTAGGTTTTAATGCGGATATAGCACCTGGAACTAATAATATTCCTCACAGGATTGAATCCGCAGGCATTTTTCATGCCAGTTAATACAGGAGACAAGATAAATATTGGGAAAACAAGTTAAGAAAAAATCATTTGATCTGAAATCTGGGTAAGGAATATGAAATTATCTTTAATCCTCCTTCGCTCCGATAGCTATCGGAGCTTCGGCGGACGAGAAGTTTGGTTGAATTGGCTACGCCGAGCTTTTTGTGAATAATGCTAAATGTGCCCTCCAGCGAAGGGACTGTGTGTGCCGGATTATCATTTCATTAGCTTTTTTAAGTCCTCTTCTTCTTTTCCCTGCTCTATCAAATAACTCTCAACTTTATCATTGACTACAAATTCCTCAAATGGAATCTGTGTTTGATAGGTCTTTATTTTTTCTTGTTTCTTCTGTTCTGTCATTATATCAAGAACTTTCTTCTTGTAGGTGGTATCAAGATTACCAAGTAAATGCTCTCCTTTACTTTCAATGATATAAACTAATTCTAACTCATCATTTTTGTTCTTTTTAGCTGCTACAAAATCAGGCCGGATTTTATTCTTTTGCCAGCCTTGTATCGAATACCAGTTTTTACTTGTTCTGTTTCTGAACCACCAGAGAATTGTTTCCTGTTTATCTAAAATGTCACCTACTTTCTTTTCCAATGAATTCATTGTGCTTAATTCTACATCATCAAACAGGTAATATTTGTAAGTGTTTGGAATTGTGTTTACTGTAATAATATCTTTGTCGGGCACTTTAAAGCCAGATTCTTCATTATCAGAAACAGCTAAGACAAGTTTTTTATCTTCAAGAAGTTTCATAAAAATGGATTCTTCTTGCTTTACTTTTTCCTTTACATATTCCTTTGTAACCTGTGATGCAACAAAACTGAAATGCTCTTTTATTTTATCTTGTCCGATTATTTCTTCAAGTTGTTTTAGTATTTTTTCACTGATTACCCTTGACTGGAAAGGGTTGTCTATTGTTTCGTTTAATCTACGGGTTAAATAGTCAATGTTTATTTCTGCAATACCATTACTTTTTGATGTTTCTTCAACAAATGCGGCCTTACTTTCGTCATTCAGGGTTATTGCAAAAGCTTTCCGGTCTTTTGTTTCATCACTTAATGAATTTTCTATGCTTTTTATAAATTCATCAGATAATTCAAAAGAAACAAAATCTATTTTTGGTTTAATGTCAATATTATAGTTGAAATGCCTTTTATTGTCGTTTTCATCAACCATTAACCAAACAGGCAGATAAAATGAATTTTGAAATTTCTCACTTAGGCCCTTTTTAATTTTTACCGTTTTGTTTGCATTAATATCTTCATTGTCTCTAAACTTCACCTTTGTAACAAGGTCTTCCAATCCTTCATTTTTAAATCCGGTTGCAACTTTATCCAAAATATTCCGGGTATCTCCTTTGGAATAATAAACATAGCTTTCATCCAATTCCTTAATACCAAGTTTTTTAGCAAATGGCTGTCTTAAAATCCGACCGACTAATTGCGTTACTCCCGTATTTGAATTTACATTTGGGATAATTCCGAGGATGTATGCAAAAGAAAAATCCCAACCTTCCCGAAGCGCTTCTTTGGTTATTATAAAACGTACTGGACAATCCTGTGAAAACAGATTAATATCTTCAATGTCATTTTGTGAACTTGTTTTTATGGCTATTTCATCGGGATTTACTTCAAGGCTGATTAAATATTCTTTTACATCTAAACTATGTACCCTTCCTTTGCCTCTTTGGTCTTTTCCTGTTGCTTCAACCTGAATTAAAGCTGTTGGACGAATATATGCGCCCTGGTCTTTTTGATATTGCTTTGCTGTATTTTCAAGTTTTTCCCTGTGTTCCTTAATCTCTTTTACCATTGCTTTCCAATCATCTTCCTGCTTACTGATTGGTGGGAGGATATGCATATCAAGCTTTACCATTTCTTCTTCTTTTAATTCAAGTCCGGTTATGGTAACAAGGATATTCATATTTTCCTTTGGTGTTGCTGTTAAACCGAGAATCATTTCAGGATTAAGCCCGTCAATGGTTTTTCTTGCATTGTCGGAAAAAACTTTGTGCATCTCATCAATAATTATCAGGGGCTTTGCCACACGAATAGCATTTCCCAGACTGGTCATAATTAAAGGCTGTTCTTCTCCCAAAGCTGAAATATAATCAAGATTGGGTATCTGCTCCAATAATTGCTTGTGTAAATCGTAACGATTATCTGCCGGGAAAAAACTATCGTATCCGCCACTGTCCTGAAAGACTTTTAAGGCTTCTTTGCCATTCTTTCTGCTAATGGACTGTATCATCACAAACAACACCACTAAGTTTTCTTCAATATCATTTGTTGTTAGTTTTTGCCCTTTTTCAAGAACAATAGTACGGTTTCCGCTACATTGGTCGAGCAATTGGCGTAAAGGATTGCTTTTATCCCTTATTTTTTGAACGGTTTGACTATAAATTGTTTCGCTTGGAACAATCCAAACAACTAATCCTGTTCGTTTTTGTGCAAAAATATTTTGATATTCCCGGATTGCTTCAACTGCAAGCAAGGTTGATCCCTGGGGAGCAGAAGCAACTTTTTTTTAAAATCCAGTGCATAAAAATTCAATTGACCCGCATCGGGAATATGCCCGTTAGCAAATTCACCCGAAGTGCGCACATCAATCAGGGTAATTTTTTCTTTTGTAAGCTGTTCATAAAATTCTCCGGAGCTTAATTGATGGTAATCCTGAGTATTTCCCATGGAAAACCCCAGCAGGGACAGGAGGGAAGTATTGAAGATTGCTTTTATATTGTTCATGAGGGGTTTTTGTTTTAATAGACGGGGTAATGCGAAAAACTTACATTGGGGGGAAGAAAATGAACCACATAAGGCACATAAGGGCACAAAATAGTAAATTCTAAAAACTATGGGAAAAAGACTGATTTTTAATGCCACAAAAAAATTGTAAATTTCACCTTATTTCCATACCTGGATTGTCAGGGCTGTATGATTTATAATAATTGTTTTAACCGGATTTTAAAAACATATGATTATGACTATCAGGAGGATTTTATCATTCACGAGCTTTGTTATTTATCTTGGGATACAATCATGTATGATGACAGGCGAAAAGCCAGTTATTAACAGTGTCGCCGGAAAGGAGTCACCCTCAGAGCAAGAAATATGGCTTAGCCATGAGCATCTCCTGGTAGATTTCATCGGGGCAGACAGCATCAGTTTTGACCGATGGGACAGGGAGGAAGTGATCAGTGTTATGAAACCTTACCTGGAAGAGATCGCCGATCATGATGTACAGTTTTTTGTGGATGCCACACCTGCCTATCTGGGCAGAGATGCAGAACTTTTAAGAGAGCTGTCGGAACAGACTGGTATAAAGATTATTTCCAATACCGGTTTTTACGGAGCCAGACAGAATAAATTCATTCCACAATTTGCATTTGATCTTACTTCTGAAGAACTGGCAGAAATTTGGATCGGGGAATTTGAAGAAGGCATTGATAATACAAGTATTAAACCTGGTTTCATTAAAATAGCCGTCGATGCTGCTGATCCTCTTGATCCAATGCAGCAAAAGCTGGTAAAAGCAGCGGCAATTACTCATCTGGAAACCGGGCTGACCATTGGGTCCCATACCGGAAAAGCGCTTGCTTTATGGCCACAACTGGAAATATTAAAAGAAAATGGAGTTTCTCCTGAAGCATTTATATGGATCCATGCCAATAATGAGAAAGATTATTCAAATTATATTAAAGCTGCAGAAGAAGGATGCTGGATCAGTTTTGATAAATTTGGCTGGAATCCGGATGCACAGATTGAAAGGCTGATTTTTGCAAAAGAAAATGAAATATTAGACAAAATATTGATATCTCACGATGCAGGCTGGTATGATCCGGCAAAGGAAGAACAGAAGCCCAGGGGTTTCACTGCTATTTTTGAGAAAGTTGTTCCGGAGTTAAAAGCAAAGGGATTCACCGGGGAAGATCTGGATCTTTTGCTGAAAGAGAATCCGGCAAAGGCATTTGGAATAAAGAAGAGGGGCCTTTCAGGGAATTGAATGAGGTTAGTTGAACAAAAAACAGGTAGAAATTCTTCATTACATAATGCAGTTCATAATAATAATGCCAAATTGACTATTTCCCCTCCTAATTTATATTAAGCAATATGCAATATATTTATTTGCTTCTGCAAGCTCATTTTAATGTTGCTTAATATTAATTATTAACATAATATAATTTGTTTTTTAATTTTTATCTCATACATTTGTTCATATGTATGAACATATTAATTAAAAACTCAATTTTATGAAAAAAACTTCTACACTTAAAAAAGTATTCCTGCGTAAGGAAAACATCCTGTTAGCAGCTATGTTTGGGCTGCTGATCGTTTTTGGATGTTATGAGTTCAAGCTGGTTGATCAGCCAACTGAAGCAAATTCCAACTCTACCTTTGAAGTGGATTTTGTTATGATAGAAGATGATGATCCAACAAATGACTGGACAATTGAAGATGGTTCTCTTACAAAAACCGGGCTTTTCGGAGTCCTTCTTCCGGAGGGTTGGACAATTGAAGATAATATTATGGTAACTGTCGAAGCTGCCGACTCAATTGAAACTGAAAGTGGTTGGGCGTATCCTTCAGAAGATCATGATGGTACTTATACCCTTGCATACAGTGAGGATCAAACCACTATGTTGAATGACTCAACAGGTGATGCACCTCCCGGATATTACTGGTGGGGGGCTGAAAGTACAGAACCGGTGGATATGGCTTTTTTCGATAGTTTATATTTTACACTCACAGTTATGACGGATGATAAAGCCGGAGAATTTTTCCTTCAGTATGCTGTCGGCGATGTTGATTCAGATAATCGAATGCCATACGATCCTGAAACACTTACCGAACCATTACCAATTACCATTACACATCCTGTCGGTATAAACGAGGTGCTGAATGAATCTTCAGTATCTGCATATCCCAATCCCTCTTACGGCTACCTGAATATCCGGATGGATAATTATGACGGTAACCCGGTGGATGCAATGATATATGATGTGCGTGGTAAACAGATAAAAACATTACAACTAAAGGCCGGAGAAACAACCCTGGATGTTGTCGATATGACTCCGGGAGTTTATTTCTTGCGCATGAATAACGGAGAGGAAACCATAACAAGGCAGTTTATTAAGAAATAACCGGGAGGTTATTGCAGGTTGTATAGAACTTTGTGGCTTTGATTTATAGCCACAAAGTTTCTTTTTAAGTCTTACTTGGATTTACTATCAACATTTATTGAATTCATGAACTCATTATTTCAGAATTATAAATGTTTTAAAGTGAAGTATTGTTCCGCAGCGAATAGTTTCTGAAAAATTGTTTTTATTCAGATAAGGAGGGAGTTATTGCCCGGTTTTTAAATCGGAACAGGGAGAATACATATTGATTTAAGAGCAAGAATAATTAAATGTTATGATCATTTTTTCAATAAGCTGGAATCCGGATCCTGTGATCTTTGAGCTGGGGAGACTTTCAATAAGATGGTACTCTGTATTTCTCGTTCTTAGCTTTTATATCAGTTACCGTTTTATGGTACATATTTTTAGGAGGGAAGGGAAACCGGAAGATGCATTAATATCATACGGCCTTTTTATCATAGCAGGCTTATTCCTTGGGGGAAGATTGATGCATTGCCTTGTTTATGAACCTGGGTATTATCTTAAATATCCATGGGATATCATTAAGCCATGGAGAGGGGTGCTTGGACAAAATGCTGTTTTTGTCGGTTACCAGGGGATGTCCGGGCATGGTTCAGCTCTTGGGATAATTATAGGCATTGCCCTGAATTCTTTAAGGACAAAGATCTCAATGATATGGATGGTAGACCGGATTGCTCTTTTTGGCCCCCTGATAGGTTTTTTTGTACGAATAGGGAATTTATTTAATTCTGAGATCCTGGGTAAACCTTCAGCATTGCCCTGGGCTTTTGTTTTTGGCCGCTCAAATGGTATTCCCCGCCATCCTGTGCAGTTATATGAAGCAATTGCTTACCTGGTTATTTTTATCTTTTCTTACAGATATTACAGGAAACGAGCAGGACATGAGAAGGCAGGGGAATTTCTCGGATTTGTTTTATTGCTTGTTTATTCAAGCAGATTTACAATTGAATTTTTTAAAGCTAAACAATCGGATGTGGAAATAGGGATGTTCCTGAATATGGGGCAACTGCTCAGTATTCCTTTTATAATTGCAGGCCTGTTCCTGCTGTTCCGTCCGGTAAAAAAAGAAGAGGTATAAAATATGTATTTGAAGAATCTTATATTACTGCTTTTAATACTTACAGCAGAAATATCGCTGGCTGTTGACCCTGATACTGCCATTAATAATCAGTTCAGAAGAGATATAGGCGGATGGATAGCTGCTGATGCCACTTATTCCATATACCTTCCTGATGGAAGGACCCTCTGGTTATTTGGGGATACTTTCATTGGAGAAGTAAATGAGGACAATTCAATAGTTCCGGGATCTGAATTTATCCGTAACAGTGCCGTAATACAGGATGGAGATGATTTACAAACACTTTATGGCGGAACAAGAGCTGTTCCTGCTGATTATATAACCACTCCAAATCCCGATTCCACCTGGTACTGGCCTGAACATGGAATTGTTGAGAATGACACCCTTCGTATTTTTGTGGCCAAATTCAGGAAAGATCCTGATGGCCCTCCGGGATTTCAATTTGCACATGCAGGAAATGACATCGCAAATTTTTCCTATCCCGGGCTCGAATTTATTAACAGTGTGGAAATAAATGCCAGTGGTATTAACGATGTTCTCTATGGAGACAGGATCCTGGATGATTCATTATATATTTATATCTATGGAAGAAGAAATGATGATCCTGAAATTAATATAGCCTATCCACATGTTGCCCGTGCCGATAAGGGAGAAGTAATGGATCAAAACTGGGAATATTTTACCGGAGAAGGATGGAGTTCAGATCCATCGGATACAAAAAGAATTAACTCATTCCAGGTTTCACAGCAATACAGTGTCACAAAATTCATGGGTAAATATATACTGCTAACTCAGGATGTCTGGACCTCTCCCAAAATATTCACCTTTACTTCCGATTCTCCGACAGGCCCCTGGAAAAATCAAAGGATGATATACGAAACACCTGAACGGGAAGGAGACACCTGGACCTATAATGCATACGCTCATCCTCAGTTTAATAGCAAAGGAGAATTGCTGGTAAGCTACAATGTTAACGGAGATTTCTTTTCAATTTTTGATAATGTAGAGATTTACCGGCCACGTTTCATAAGAGTGCCTTATATGAATATTGATTTTGCTTTCTGGACATCGGGGAAAGAAGAAATAAAAACCAGGGGGATAATGGATCTGGCAATTTACCCTAACCCGGTAAAAAACAAGTTAAATATTTCACTAAGAGTTGATGAATTTAAAAATGCAAGTATGGAAATTAGTGATGTGAGGGGAGTAATTATACACACCAAAAATATTCACCTGACACCCGGTGATAACACTTATTATATGAATCTAAAAGATCTGGCTCCGGGCATTTATTTTTGCCGGCTTCAGATGGAGAATGGATCTGAGATACTAAAATTTATCAAGAGTAAAAATTAATTGATTAATACTGTAAACATATGAATCTAAGAAGGTTTAAAAATAGCAGAGTTACTCATAAATCTCCCGGCAAGTTAGTATATCTATTTATTTTAATGTTGATGGGGTTATTGAGTGGAGAGTGTCTTGTTGCACAGGAATCCGGAACAATTACAGGAACAGTTGTGCTCGAAGGAGAGACTGAAGGGGTACCTGGCATAAGTGTAATTGAGAAGGGTACGCAGAACGGAACCATTACAAACACAGAGGGAGAATACAGTATATCTGTAAGTCCTGATGCCACTCATCTGGTGTTTTCTTTTGTTGGCATGAAAACAAAGGAGGTGGCAATTGAAGGAAGATCTGTGATCAATGTCACCATGGAAGAAGACATTATTGGTCTGGAAGAAGTGGTGGCTATAGGATACGGGAGTATTAAAAAGAGTGATTTAACCGGATCGGTAGGAAGTGTTAAAGTGGATGAGATCAGTAAAAATCCTGTGACCTCTTTTGACCAGTCTTTACAGGGACGGATTGCAGGAGTTCAGGTAGTGCAGGTTTCTTCACAACCTGGTGGAAATACCCTTTTCCGTGTTAGAGGTGGAAGTTCGATTTACTCAGGGAATGAGCCGCTATATATAATTGATGGAATGCAGGTAAATGCCAGTGAAAACCTTTCATATTTGAGTGCACCTTCTATCAATGCCCTTAGTTCTCTTAACCCTAATGATATTGAATCGATTGAAATACTAAAAGATGCATCAGCTACCTCAATATACGGAGCTAAAGGAGCGAACGGTGTTGTACTTATCACTACCAAAAGAGGTGTGGCGAATACAGACAGGGTTCGTTTTGAAGCTTATTATGGCATACAGGAAATTGCTAAAAAGATTGAAGTAATGAATGCTACGCAGTACGCGATTCTCTACGATGAAGCAGGTCAAAATGCTGCGGAAGAACAGGGAAGAACTTATACCCCGACATTTTCAGATCCGGAATCATTAGGCGAAGGCACTGACTGGCAGGAAAATATCTACAGGGTAGCTCCCACACAAAACTACCAGCTTTCTGTTTCAGGTGGAACGGAGAAAACTCAGTATGCTCTTTCTGGAAACTATTTTAACCAGGAAGGAATTATTATTGGATCCGATTTCAGAAGGTTTTCTTTTAGAACCAACCTGGATCATAATGTTAGTGAAAGCTTAAAGGTCGGAACAAATCTGACAATAAACCGCACCGATGCCAATATTGTGGGATCTTCTACACAGGCTGGATTTTTCCCGGGAGTGGTGAACACTTCTTTAACAATGAGTCCGGTGCTTTCAATCAGGGATTCCACAGGTCAGTATACCTTAAGAGATCCCTATGCAGATGCATGGCTCGATAATCCTGTTGCAGTCACCAGAGATGTGACAGCAAAGGATAATGTTATAAAACTGGTTGGAAATGTTTACGGGAATTACAGGATATTTGAAGGCCTTGATCTAAAAGTGTCTCTGGGCCTTGACCAGTACAGAAATAACCAGGATTATTACAATCCTTCATATACTTATTCCGGTTCATTTAATGACGGACAGTCCAGATTTCTTACCGGAGATCAGTGGATATTTCTAAATGAGAATACACTGAATTATACTAAAATATTTGGAGATGCTCATGAAATCAATGCACTGGCAGGATTTACCTATCAGCGTAAGGATTCCCGGACATTTATTGATGTTGTTACGGGCTTTCCAAGTGACAGACTTGGACATTACGGAATCTCTGAAGGTCAGAATATGCCCAATATTATGACTGCTTTCAGGGAAGAAGCCCTGGTTTCCTATTTGAGCCGCGTGAATTACAGTTATTCAAGCAAGTATCTTGCAACTTTAACATACCGGATTGATGGATCCTCAAAGTTTGGCCCCAATAATAAATTCGGTCATTTTCCATCGGCTGCACTTGCCTGGAGAATAAGCTCAGAACCTTTCATGGAAAATCTTGATTTTATCTATAACATGAAAATAAGGGCAAGCCTGGGCACCAGTGGAAATGACGCAATTCCCAATTATCGTTTCATTCCCACCATGACTGCTGTTGATTATTACTTCAATGATAACGGACCTTTTACCGGTTATGTGCAGGAAAGAGTGGGCAATGATGATTTACGCTGGGAAACAACCCGTCAGCTCGACGTAGGTATTGATCTGGCCCTGTTTAACGGAAGGGTTTCCTTCGTTTCGGACTATTACAATAAGTATACTTACGATATGCTTTATTTTGCTGAAGTACCGTTTACTTCCGGTTTTTCTAATGCATTGATCAATGTTGGATCTATGGTGAACAGAGGGTTTGAGTTCACAGCCAATACTGTTAATTTCCAGGGAGCTTTTAACTGGACATCTGATTTCAGCATCAGTTTTAACAAAAGTGAAATTTTGGATCTGAACAATAATGATGCTACCTATATCAGTGACGATGCCTATAAATTAAAGATTGGTAACTGGGCGGTAATTGATGAGGGTGAAGAACTCGGGAGTTTCTATGGCCTGGTATCGGATGGAATATGGCAACTGGATGAAGCTGATGAGGCTGCCCTATATGGTGCAAGACCCGGAGATTTCAAGTATGTGGATCTGAATGAGGATGACCGGATTGATGCTGCTGACCGGAAAATTATCGGACATGCTCAGCCTGATTTTTTCTGGAGTTTAAATAATACCCTTTCCTGGAAAGGGCTGGAGTTTAGTTTTTATTTTCATGGAGTGCATGGAAATGACATACTCAATTCCAACCGTTTTGAGCTTGAGTCAGGAAATGGTTTATCCAACTCATCTATTGGAATGTTGAACCGGTGGACGCCTGAAAATCCCTCTGATGTATATCCGCGTGCCAACCGGAATGCTGATTATTTGAGAATGTCTGATCGCTATCTTGAAGATGGTTCTTATATCAGGCTTCAGGTAATGACGATCGGTTATGATCTTCCTGCAAAAATTGTAAGAAGTGCTGGTTTGCAGGGCATTAAAGTATATGTATCTGGTAAAAACCTGCTGACTTTCACTGATTATTCGGGCTTTGATCCGGAGGTTGGAAGATTCGGCGCATCAAATATACGGCAGGGATATGATCTTGGAGGCTATCCTTCTGCAAAAACATATCTCATAGGGCTTAATATCGATTTTTAAAACCATGAAATTTATTCAATCATGAAAAAATTTATTTTCTATATAATTATCCTAACATTCTTTACAGCCTGTGAGGAAAACCTTGATTATCAGGTAAAGGATAAAATTACGCTTGAAAATTTCTTCCAGAATGAAAACGATGCCATAAATTCAGTGACAGGTGTCTATGATGCTCTTGGAGATGTGGATCTCTACAGGTCAAGGTTCTGGCTTATCCAGGACATTGCCTCGGATGATTGCGATGCCTCTTCTACCTGGAATGATCCGAATGCACGGGAATTCGATCAATATACCCTTCAACCCACGAACAATTATCTTGAGGGAATCTGGCGTACTTCGTACCAGGTGATCAGCCGGGCAAATCTTGCTATTAGCAGAATCCCTCCGATTAATATGGATGAGACCTTGAAAAACCGGCTGATCGGGGAGGCTAAATTCTTGCGTGCTTTAAGTTATTTTAACCTGGTAAGGCTTTTCGGAGATGTACCTCTTATTCTTGAAGTTGAGACAGACATTGATGAGTATCTTGTTCCCCGTCGGGATGAGGGAGTTGTGTACCGGCAAATCACCAATGACCTGCTGGATGCTGAAAAAGTGCTTCCTGCAACATATTCGGGGGCAAATAAAGGAAGAGCCACAAAAGGTGCAGCGATGGGAACTCTTGCAAAGGTTTATCTCACTATCGGCCAATGGCAGGAGGCTGCAGATAAGGCCAGGCAGGTAATGGATCTGGGTGTATATGATCTTTGGGATGATTATAAGGATAATTTCAGGGAAGCCAATAAGAACGGGAAAGAATCGATCTTTGAGGTTCAGTTTTTTTCCGGTCAGAATTCTGAAAACAATCAGATAGTGATCAGCGGCCTTCCTTCCATTTATGCCTTTCCTGCAGGAGTAGGAATTATACTCCCCACCGAGGATCTGTTGAACAGCTTTGAAGAGGGAGATTATCGCTATGAGGTCACTTTCTTTGATGAGTATTTCTATTTTGGAAATAACACTTTCGATCCTCATATCTGGAAGCACTGGGATCAGGACACTTACGAAGCTTCTGAAACCGGCGAATCGGGAGCCAATTTTCCCGTAATGAGGTACTCTGAAATTCTTCTTATTTATGCTGAAGCCTTGAATGAGGCTAATAACGGACCAACCCAGGAAGCTTATGATGCTGTCAACAGGATAAGAGAAAGAGCCCGTAACGGGGTTGAGGGTGTTTTACCCGATCTGAGCGATTTAAACTACGAAGAATTCAAAGATGCCGTGCTGAAGGAAAAACGCACGGAAACAGTAAATGAAGGACATCGCTGGTTTGATCTGGTGAGAACAGGAAATCTTATTGAATATGTGAATCGGGCAAAAGGAGAAAAGGCCAATCCAGAGCCTCATAATTATGTTTTCCCGATCCCACAGAGAGAATTGGATATTAATCCTGAATTGGTTCAGAATGATAATTATCAATAATAAAAATAACTAATGAAGTTTGCCGGGAATTTTAATAAAGAACCTTTTGTAGAAGTAAAGAAAAGTGAGAATGAATGTTTTGAAGGCTGGGAGGCTATAGCTAAGGAGCTTAATCGTTTTCTGGTTAATAAAGATTCTCGTCCGAAGATTACTGTGGTGGAAACTTACCAGGGAGTGTTCCTTGATGAGCTTAAAACTAAATTTGAGGAGAAGCTTCAACCCGGTGTTCTTCTGGATACTTCAGATGTTTTTAAAGATGAAGACTCTATTCGGGAGATAACTTATCCGGATGTAACTGATGATCGAGTATTTGGATACATGACGCGGTTGAATATGGTCGATTTTCTGGATAAGGTGAAGGTGGCACAAATGCAGAAAAAAATCGCAAACACACATGATACCAATATTCTGGTTTTTGGATATGGAGCTTCATTGATCTGGAGTGAAGCAGATTTGATGATTTATGCGGATATGGCCCGATGGGAAATTCAAAGGAGAATGCGGCAAAATCTTGTCGACAACCTGGGTATTTCAAATAAGACAGAAAGTGCCGAATTTAAATATAAAAGAGGTTTTTTTGTAGACTGGAGGGTTTGTGACCGGTTGAAGAAAAAAACCGTTCACAAATGGGATTATGTTCTGGATACCAATGACGAAAATCATCCAAAACTTGCCTCTTCGCGTGCGGTAATGGAGGGAATTCGTAAGGCTGCACATCAGCCATTCAGTGTGGTTCCCTTTTTCGATCCCGGCCCGTGGGGAGGTCAATGGATGAAAGATAATTTTGATCTTAACAGGGAAGAGCAAAATTATGCCTGGTGTTTTAACTGTGTTCCCGAAGAAAACAGTTTATTGCTGAAATTCGGAGAAACAAAAGTAGAGATACCGGCCATAAATGTGGTATTCTTTCAAACTGTAAATCTTCTTGGTCCTGCCGTTTACGGACGCTTTGGTGATGAATTTCCCATCCGTTTCGACTTTCTGGATACCATGGACGGGGGAAATCTCAGCTTGCAGGTACATCCGCTCACCGAGTATATCCAGGAAAATTTTGGCATGCATTATACACAGGATGAGAGCTATTACCTGATGGATGCTGATGCCGATGGTTCTGTATATCTTGGTTTAAAAGAAGGTGTGGACAGGGAGAAGATGGAAACAGAGCTCAGGATAGCTGAAAAAGAGGGTGTACCTTTCGATCCTTCCTTATATGTGGAAAACTGGCCGGCAAAAAAACATGATCATTTCCTTATTCCTGCAGGTACCATTCATTGTTCCGGGAAAAATAGTATGGTGCTTGAAATAAGTGCTACACCGTATATTTTCACCTTCAAACTTTATGACTGGGGAAGAAAAAACCTGGATGGAAAGCCCAGACC
Organism: uncultured Bacteroidaceae bacterium; assembly: GCA_964528675.1. Taxonomy (GTDB): domain Bacteria; phylum Bacteroidota; class Bacteroidia; order Bacteroidales; genus CAYRTD01. The sequence goes on along the minus strand of CAZGTU010000010.1, from coordinate 45,185 downwards.
CATAAATGTGGATCATGGTTTGAACAATATTCAATGGGACAGAACCACGGAATGGACAAGACAAAATTTAATTCCAAAGGTTGAAAAAATAGCCGAAGGAGAGGATTGGACCGAAGAAAAAACAGGGCTTCATGAAAGGGAATTTATTGAAACCCGCCGACACTGGTTTACAGGAAAAGTTTCTCATAATACCAATAAGGGAGTGAATGTAATTACCCTGGTGGAGGGTGAGGAAATTGTTGTTGAGAGTCCGGAGAATACATTCGATCCTGTCCATATTCATTATGCAGAGACCTTCATTGTTCCTGCAGCAGTTGGAGAATATACCATCAGACCTTATGGTCTCTCTGAAGGGAAAAAATGTGCAACGGTAAAAGCATTTGTCAGATCGAATGCATAATATTCATTTTTTTAAAGATTATATGAAAAAACAAAATTCGCTAAAAATTCTTCTGCCTGTATTTATTTCATTTTATGTTATGGGCTTTGTCGACCTGGTAGGTGTTGCTACAGCTTATGTCAGGGACGACTTTCAGTTATCCGATACCGTTGCCCAGCTATTGCCTGCAATGGTTTTCCTGTGGTTTGCATTGATATCCATACCTACAGGTATATTTCAGGACCGTAACGGAAAAAAAATAACTGTAATTATTGGAATGAGCATCACTGCTCTGGGGGTCATTCTTCCTTTTATTCATTACAGTTATCTGAGTGCTTTGATTGGCTTTATGGTGCTTGGAATCGGGAACACAATTTTACAGGTTTCTGCCAACCCGCTTTTACTGGATGTTTCTGTCAAACAAAATGAAGCAGCCAACCTGAGTCTTTCCCAGTTTGTGAAAGCAATTGCTTCCATGCTGGGACCAATCATTACGGCTGCCCTTGCAAAATATACAGGAGACTGGAAGCTGGTATTTCCCATTTATGCAGTTATTTCGATTCTTTCCAGTGCCTGGTTGTTTTCAGTTAAAATTGAAGAAACCAAACCGGAAAAAGAACCCGCAACTTTTGGAAGTGTGCTGGCATTATTCAAAAAACCTTTCGTGGTGGTTATGATTATCGGAACTTTCCTGCTTGTGGGATTTGATGTGGGAATGAACTCCAATATTGCCATATTCCTTCAAAAGAAATTTACCATATCACTCGAATCGGCAAGCCTGGGGATATCAATATATTTCTTTTCACTTATGATAGGTCGATTCCTGGGAGGAGTTTTTTTAAGGAAGATTGATACTTACTGGTTCCTGACTGTAAGTGTGGTTCTTACCTTTGTCGGTCTGATAGGTATTTTATTATCCGAAGACCTGATTGTAACACGTATTTTGATATTCGTTGCCGGACTTGGGTTTTCCAACACTTTTCCGGTATTCTTTGCTATCATCATTAACCGCATGCCTAAATATGCCAATGAATTGTCGAGTCTGATCATCCTTTCAGTAGCCGGCGGTGCTTTCATACCTCCTTTGATGGGAGCTATGAGTGATTTGTTTGGAATAGCATCCAGTATTTTTGTTTTGATTATCTGTATGACTTATATTGCTTTTGCGACTTATTATGCTACAAAGACAAAACCCAAAGACACAAAAATTTAAGTCATTTTCAAATAACTAAAGTTTCGCACATGATTAATAAGATATGTTGCCGCAGATCCTCCAAAGGCGGTCAGGTTCACAGATAAAAATTAAAAAATTTAAAATTATGGATTTAAATACTTATGAAGATAAACGGATAATTATGACCCTGGATGCCGGGGGAACCAATTTCGTTTTTTCAGCTATCCGGTCGAATACTGAAATTATTGAGCCAATAAGTAAACGTGCTTTTCCGGAGGATCTTCAAAAAACCCTGGATATGGTCATTGCAGGGTTTGAAGAAGTTAAGAAAAATTTAAAGGAAGATCCTGAGGCTATTAGTTTTGCTTTTCCCGGTCCGGCCGATTATCCGAATGGGATCATTGGAAATCTTCCAAATTTCAGGGCATTCAAGGGGGGTGTTCCCCTGGGACCTATGCTTGAGGATCACTTTAAGATCCCGGTATTCATTAATAATGATGGAAATTTATTTGCTTACGGGGAAGCGCTGGCAGGTTATTTACCCGAGCTAAATAAACGGTTGGATGAGGCTGGCAGTCTCAAGCAATACAACAGCCTGATCGGCTTTACCCTTGGAACCGGTTTCGGCGCCGGGGTTGTACTGGACAAAAAAATGCTGGTTGGCAATAGTTCCAGTGGGGCCGAGATCCACAATACCCTTAATCCATGGGAACCGGGATGGAATGCAGAAGAAAGCGTGAGTACCAGAGCGATACAAAGAGTGTATGCAGAAGAAGCAGGCATCCCGTTTGACAAAAGCCTGATGCCCAGAGACATCTATTCTATCGCGAATGGTACTTCCGATGGATTTATTGAAGCGGCCAGGACTTCCTTTCAACAATTTGGTAAAAGTCTTGGCAATTCGGTTGCCAACGCCATGTCATTAATCGATGCCATTGTTGTTCTGGGAGGAGGTATCACAGCAGCATGGGACCTGTTCGCACCCTCTATGTTCGAAGAAATAAACCGGACTTACAATGATTATGAAGGCAATGTATTTCCGCGTCTATCTTACAAAGTTTATAATCTCGAAGATCCTTCTGAATTCAGAAAATTTGCGGAAGGAAGCATAAATGAAGTGACTGTGCCGGGCAGTGGCAGAAAGATTAAATATGATGATTTGCCAAGAAACGGAATAGGGCTTTCAAAACTCGGGGCAAGTCAGGCAATAGCACTTGGAGCTTATGCCTTTGCTTTACAGCAGCTTGATTCTTAATTAGTGTCTGCCCATAATGTCCGATATCTGTTTTGGTAGCTATCGGAACAGACGCATGACATAATTGACAAACTCTAATTATTTTTTTAAAAAATGAAATATTTAAATTATCTGGTCCTACTGTTAATTTTTATGACAGCTTGCAATAATAGTAGTAAGAGGGAGATAGAAATTCAGCAAAATGTACCTTCCCTGGAAGAAGTTTCAGGGATATGGGTTTCGGCTGACACTGCAGATATGGAACCTTCTATCCGTAATTTCCAGGGACAGGCCCTGCTTAACAGGGATATGACATCCATTAGCTGGATTGCATCAGCTCCATACTCAGGGGGGTATCATACAGGGGTATTGAAAATTAAGGGGAAAACCCCGAAAGCTTCCATGTTTCGCTGGTTACCCCACCAGGCTATCAGAAGAGGAGAGATGGATAACTGGAAAATTTTCTCCACCACAAAGATGATTCCCGGGGAAAATGGCATTCTCTGGCAGGTAAACATCAGTAATGAAGATTCAGTTGAAAGGGAGCTGGATCTTTCCCTTGATCTTATTGGATTTATTAGCAAATATGGAGGTGACTGGCAATGGTGGTATCCTTATCCAAAGCTTGATGGAAAAACTACAGTCAGAGATGATGAAGTGGAAAATGTACGCCGTCACATAGGTTCTTCTCAAAATTATTCCACAGAAAAAGTAGTGGAGTTAATAGACGGAAAGCCCACTCCTACCAACAAGACTTCGCGCTGGCCTTCTGATGAGGAAATCCTTAACGCTGAAAAATATGATGCTCTTGAGAAAGAAGGGATGATGCTAATCAGTGATAAAGAAACTGAAGCTATAACGGCTTTTAAACTTCTTAATAAACCTGATAAATTCACTGTATTGAATAGCGGGGGAAGGGCAGGATGGAACAGGACACTTGCCCCGGGGGAAAGTATTAGTCTTTCTTACATTATGGGTTTTGGAGATAATGAGAATGAGATCGTTGAGAAAATGAAAACATGGTCTGCGAGTTTTGATGAAGTTTATCAGGGTGTTGACACCTTCTGGGAAGAAAAATGGCAGGCCATATTCACTCCGGGAAATGAGTTGATTTCCGGTTGTTTCCCTGTACTTGAAACGGATGATGCGAAAGCTAAAAAAGTATATTATACCGGTCCGCTTACCATGCTTTATCTCATCAACACCAATTTGCCGGAGCATGATAAGGTATTTCTCACCGGGGGACCACGATGGGGGGCTTCCATCACTTTTTTCTGGGATATAACCGAATGGTCAACCCTCTGGGCAGTTGTCGATCCCGCTATGATGAAAGAACACCTTGCAGCATGGATCAATATTGATCCTTCAAAGCATTACGGCAAAGATAATTTTGGCGGGAAAGGTGTAGGGAATGGTTATTCGGCCAATTACTGGGCTCTTTTCCAGATGCTTCGGTCTTACTTAACCATTACCAGGGATTTTGATTTTCTTGACAGCACCATCAATAACATGACGGTGACGGAGCATATGGAAAAATATGCCTTAAACTGGAAGAATCTGGCTCCCTACGGACAGGAAGGATATATGCAGGAGGCTCATAAACTTGCAGATTTTGGTGATGATGAATGGAATTTGCTGGAATGTGTCCCTACCTATAAGCATATTGTCCCCTCCTTCAATGCCGGGTATGCCTGGATGATGAGAGAGATGGCTGATATTTTTGAATTAGACGGCAATACTTCAAAGGCACAGGAATTCAGGAAGGAAGCTGATGAAATGATCGATCTCCTGCTAAGCCTGTATGCAGGCGAAGGAGTGTGGTATAGCCTTTATCCGGAAGGAAAGAAGGTGGAAGTGCGTCATTGTCTTGATTTTATGTTCCTGGGAAGATACATACCGGATGATATTCCGGAGAAAATTCAATCAGAGATGATAGCTTTTCTTTATGATGAGCTGATTACAGATCACTGGATGCGGGCTCAGTCTCTGAAGGATATCGCTGCTGAAAACTCCGACCGTCCCGATCATGGGCCGCTCGGAGCCTTCGATGGCTGGCCGGCAGGCACCATGGATGCACTCTCCCGTATGGGATATTCTGACAGTGCACTGGAATTTTATCATGCCATTGAACCGGTCACATACGAAGGATGCTGGGCACAGGCTCATGAGCTCTGGGGTGAGAACAAATATAAAAAAAATGCACGTGTCAGGATAGCACAGCGGGGATGGCATAATCGAGAGTCGTCCGGTGGTATTTCAATTTCACAGGTGATGTTGAAAAATTTCTTCGGTTTCTACCCCGATGTTGAGCGGCAGATCCTTCAACAGAATGTTCCTGATGATTTCTCCGGAAAACTCTATCATGTGCTTTATGGCGGTAATTATTATACGCTTGTAGCTGAAGGTGGAAAGGTGAGGATGAGGGGGGAGAGAATGAGGTAGGATAATGAGGGGGAGAGAATGGGAGGTGAAGAGAATGAGAAAATTATAATGACTCAGCATGGGATCGAAACAGAAAAGCCTTGGGTGTAAACCCATGGTTCAAAACACAACTATATGAAAAAGATACTGTTATTATTCGTAATAATATTATTCATTGTCCAGAGCCATGCTCAGGAAAGAAAGATCGATTATGTGGACCCCATGATTGGAACCGAGGATTCACGCTGGATATTATTTCCGGGCCCCAGCATGCCATTTGGAATGGTAAAGCTGAGTCCCGATAACCAGGAAAGGGGCTGGAAGGCTGGTTACGATTACAGCATTAATAACATTGCAGGATTCAGTCATATTCATTCATGGACCATGGCGGGAATCCTTACCATGCCTACCACCGGTGAACTGATGATTAAACCCGGTACAGAAAAGGATCCTGACAGGGGTTACCGTTCTTACTTCGATCATAAGAATGAAAACGCCTCTCCGGGTTACTATAGTGTATTATTGGATGATTACGACGTAAAGGCAGAGTTGACCACAACCATGAGAACGGGTTTTCAACGTTACACATTTCCTGAAAATGACAGTTCCAGGATCCTGATCGATCTGCAGTTCCCATCTGAATATGGATTTGAAATCTTCTACACCCAGATTAAAAAGGTGAGTGAGCATGAGATTGAAGGTGTTTCTTACCAGCAGAGCCTGAGAAAAGCGAATTATAATGAGTACATCCTGCATTTTGTTATGCGTTTCAACAAGCCAATAAAATCATTCAACGGATGGGTGAAAGAGGAGGTCTACCGAAATGTACAAACGGTATCATCCGGATTTGGACATAAAGATGTAGGAGCTTTTGTGGAGTTTGAAACTTCGGAAGGTGAAGAAATTATGGTACAAACGGGTATTTCGCTGGTTTCGGTCGAGCAGGCCAGGCTTAACCTTGAGGCCGAGCTGGATGCTTATGACTGGGATTTTGAAGCAGTGAGAAAGGATGCTGAAAATACATGGGAAGAATTGCTGTCAAAAATAGTTGTGGAAGGCGGCACTGAAGAAGACAAGGTAAAATTCTATACTAATCTTTACCGGGCATACATCGGAAGAACCACTTGGAATGATGTTAATGGCAAGTATGTGGATATGTATGAAAAAGTTCAGGATCTTCCTGAGGGGACTCCTTCAATATATGGCAGTGACGGATTCTGGATTACAATATGGAATCTCAATCAGTTATGGCCACTGATCACTCCAAAGGTTACCAGCGACTGGGTGAAGTCTTTCCTGGAAATCTATGATAAGGGAGGATGGCTCCCCAAAGGTCCGACAGGGATAGAATATTCCGGGATTATGGTAGCATCACATCAGATTGCTTTTATTGTGGGGGCTTATCAGAAAGGAATACGTGATTATGATATTGAAAAAGCTTATGAAGCATGTTATAAACTTCAGACTGAACCCGGAGGTCCTCATGAGGCAGGGGGTGAAGTAGGGAACCGCCAACTGGAGGAGTATATGAAATATGGGTATGTTCCGGAAGAAGCCGGTCCCATATCCAATACGCTTGAATATGCTTATGACGACTGGAGTATCGGGCAGTTTGCTCTTGCCCTGGATAAAGAAAAGGATTACAAATATTTCACAAAGCGGGCATTCAATTATAAAAATATTTTTGATCCTGAGGTGGGTTATATGCGTCGAAAATATAAAGACGGAACCTGGTATGAAGATTTCAGCCCTTTTGGCCAGGTTACATTCCTTGGTCAGGGTTATGTTGAGGGTAATGCATGGCAGTTTACCTATTTTGTACCTCATGATCTTGCCGGTCTTGTTGAACTGCTCGGAGCTGAGGAATATAACAACAGACTTGAAAAAGGTTTCGAGGAATCAAAAGAACACAATTTCAACTCTGAACATCTTGGGGACAACAGCCTTTCCGGAATGGGAATTTTACCCGTAAACCATGGAAATCAGCCCAACATGCAGGCAGCTTATTTATTCAATCATTCCGGAAAACCCTGGTTAACGCAGAAATGGGTTCGGGAGATTATGGATCGTTATTATGGTACCGGACCCCACAGCGGATGGCTGGGTGATGAAGATCAGGGTCAGATGGGGTCGTGGTTTGCTATGAGTGCCATGGGACTTTTCCAGATGGATGGAGGAGCTGCGGTAAGGCCGGTTTATGAGATTGGCAGTCCTCTTTTCGAGAAAATCACCATTAAGCTAGATGATCGCTATTACGAAGGAAAGGAATTTATCATTGAGGCCAGGAATAACTCTTCAGAAAACCGGTACATACAATCCGCCAGCCTCAATGGTAATGATCTGAACAAGCCATGGTTTTATCATGATGAACTGGTGAAGGGCGGAAAACTGGTTCTTGAAATGGGCCCTGAACCCAATAAGAACTGGGGAAATGAGCTCGGGAATGCTCCACCTTCGCTTAGTAAAGTACTTTCAGAAGAAGAAAAAGAAGAGATCATGGGCTTCGATTTTACAGCAGAAGGTATCGATGAATGGAATCGTGCATTAAAAGCCTATTATTACCATCGAAAGGAACATTTCGAAACTTTACCTGACACCGAAAATGAGATCATCTTTCTTGGAAACAGTATTACCGACGGTGCTGAGTGGCATGAGCTTTTTGATAATCCTGACATTAAAAACCGCGGAATTGGCGGGGATGATACAGAAGGAATATTGGAGCGGCTGAATGAAGTGGTAAGCTCCAAACCGGAAAAGATATTTATCATGATCGGCACCAATGATCTGGCGGCAGGACGCTCTGTGGAGAAGATCGTTGAAAATTATAAGCTAATTGTAAGAAGAATCAAGGAAAGTTCTCCTGAAACACGGATCTATATTCAAAGTGTTCTTCCCACCCAGGATGATATTCATACCACAAGGAAAAACAGGGATATCATGGAGATCAATGAAGATGTAAAGAAGATAGCTCGTAAACAGAACCTTACTTATATCGATCTTTTCAGCTCTTTTGCCACCCCGGGGAATGATCTGGATATGACCTACAGCATTGATGGTCTGCATTTGAACGGGAAAGGTTATCTGCTCTGGAAGGAAATGATAGAATCCTATGTAAATGAGTAAATAATGAGTCCAATCCGGGAGTTTTCGGAGGAGACACAGCAATTAAATTTTAGAAAAAGAGATGAATCGGATTTCCAAAATAAGAGATAAATCGTTTTTCGGAGGATTTATTTTCCTGGGATTTCTGACATTTACTTTTTCAACGGGCTGTTCTGATAATACTGGGAAAGGGGAAGAATCTCTCCCAAATATTATATTTATTCTGGCTGATGATCTGGGCTACGGAGATGTTGAAACACTCAACCCTGAGTCAAAAATTCCAACTCCTAATTTGAACGAGATGGCAGGAGAGGGAATGCTCTTTACAAATGCCCATGCTCCCGCTGCTGTTTGCACTCCAACGAGATATTCCATCCTTACAGGCCGTTATCCCTGGCGCTCGGAAATGAAACAGGGAGTATTATGGGTCTGGGATGACCCATTAATTGAGGAAGAGGAATTTACTCTACCGAAAATGTTGAATAAAGAAGGTTACCATACAGCACTTATAGGTAAATGGCATCTTGGATGGAATTGGCCGACTAAAGATGGAAAACCCGTCAATCTGGATAATGAAGGAAAGAAGGTTGATTTTGAGCAGAAATTAAAAGGAGGACCTCTTAGTGTTGGATTTGATTATTATTTTGGAGATGATGTGCCGAGTTTTCCTCCTCATACCTTCATTGAGAACGACAGGGTGGCTATCAATCCTTCGGAATGGAAAGAAGAAGGGCCTGGTTTGCCCGGCCCCATGGCTCCCGGATGGACATACGAAGCCCTGCTTCCCAAAATCACAGAGAAAGCTGTGAATTATATTCAGGAAAGAACTTCAGCAAATAATAACAAACCATTTTTTCTTTTCTTTTCTATGAGTGCGCCTCACACTCCCATTGCTCCGGCTGATCCTTTCATTGGAAAAAGTGAAGCAGGTCGCTATGGAGATTTTGTTTACCAGGTAGATCATTCGGTGGGAGAGATCCTGAAAGTTCTCGAAGAAATGAATATTTCGGATAATACACTCATCCTGTTTTCAAGTGATAATGGAGCCATTCCTGTGGATGGAGAAAATTATGTAGGCCGTTTCGGTTCCATATATGAATACGGACATTACCCAAACGGGAATCTGCGGGGAGTTAAATCAGATGCCTGGGAAGGCGGTCATCGTGTACCTCTTATCGCTCGATGGAATAACAGGATTGAACCCGGATCGGTTTCCGATGAATTGATCTCTCTTACTGATCTGATGGCTACGTTCGGAGCACTCACCTCCCATGATATTCCTGTAAATGAGGGCGAAGATAGTTATAATATGGTGCCGCTATTACTGGGCGAAAATACAAGACCGGTAAGAAAAAGTATTGTTACCCAATCGGGGAATGGTATTCTTTCTTACCACAAAGGAAAATGGAAGCTTATCATGTCTTCCGGTAGTGGTGGAAGCTGGTCAAAACCAGAAGGAGAGTTAGCTGTGAAGGTTAAGAATGAAGAAGGTTTGGAATGGGAAAACGTTCAATTATATAATATGGAAACAGATCTGACAGAACAGGTTAACATTGCGGAAAAGAACCCTGAGATTACTTCAGAACTTATACAGGAATTGACTTATATAATTAGAAATGGAAGAAGCACCGAGGGAGAAAACCTGGAAAATGACGGGCCTGAAGTATGGAGACAGGTGGAGTGGATGGAGGAAGAGAATGAGGTGGGAGAATGAGGTAAAGATAATGTGGTAAAGATAATGTGGTGGGATAATGAGAAAATAGGAAAAGCCGATTATGGTGACCGGTCATCGAGCGTTGGTTGGTGAGCGGCGGTTACTGAGCGACAGTCGAAGTGAGTCGAAATGGAATAGTCGTGGGTGATACCCATGGTACAGGAGATGGTTAGAAATATTTACATATTGGAATCATATTAATACAAGAAATTGATCAATACCATAAATATGAAAATGAATACCTTATTTATTATAGGACTGGCATTAATATCATGGTCGTGCAAAACGGGGAATAATGAAACAAACAAGAGTTCTTCATCAGACAAAGTTTATGTTGAAGAATATTATACCTCTCTTTTTGATCGGGAAAAGGAGGGCTTTACCGGTGGTGATGGTACTTACTCGGTGGAGTTGTCTGACGGGAGCACTGCATGGATATTCGGAGATACCTTTTTAGGTGGCGTCAATCCGGATGGAAGCCGCATAAGGCAGGTTCCTATGTATATCAGGAACTCGGTGGTGATACAGGATGGAGATTCTTTAAGGACATTATATTCCACTCTTGATGGAATGGATGCTTCTTTTGCTGTTCATCCGGCAGTTCTCAAGGGTGAGGGAGAATTAACCCCTGATTCTATATGGTTCTGGCCGGGTGATGCATATATCGAAAACGGGGATATGTATTTTTTCCTTTCCGAATTTATACAGGCCGATACCGGGATGTGGGGTTTTCAGTGGGAAGAAACCTGGCTGGCTATATATGACTTGCCTGAACTGGAACAAAAAGAGATCATCAGTTTACCCCAGGGAAGGAAGTCTGGTGTACATTTAGGACATGCAGTTTATCCTGGAAATCAATTTACCTATGTTTATGGTGCCAAAGACGGAATGCCTCACGTTGCCCGGTACCCCGCCGGCAATTACGAAGGTCAATGGGAATATTTCAATGGAAAGGACTGGAGTAATGAACCTGAAGAGATTAAAGCTATGGTCGATTATTCGGGTTCTGAACAATTCAGCGTTTTTGAATATGAGAATTTGTATGTTATGGTGAATCAGGCAGGTAATCTCAGTGATGAGATATATTCCTTTACCTCTGCTACCCCTTATGGACCGTGGGGAAATAAGGCCATGCTTTATAAAACTCCAATACCAGACACTACTAAAAATCTCTTTACCTATAATGCCGTTGCTCATCCTCACCTGATTGAAAACGGACAATTGCTTGTTTCATATAATATGAACAGCATGGAGCTTGACGATCATTTTAAGAATGCTGATATCTATCGCCCCAGGTTCATAAGGGTTCCTATGGCTATTATAGATTCAAGATTCGAAGAATAATTAGAATGAAGAAAACGGAAACAATTAAATGAATAACAGAAACATAGCTATATTTTTAACCTTATTTGGAATTTCTCTTCCTTCTTGTATTAATACAACAAAGGAAGGAAGACCGGAGCAGCCAAATATCATTTTCATCATGTCTGATGATCATGCAGTTCAGGCTATAAGTGCATATGGGAGTATTATCAATAAGACTCCACATATTGATAAGTTGGCCGAAGAGGGAATAAAATTCGAAAATGCCTTTGTAACAAACTCTATTTGTGCACCGAGCAGGGCAGTAATTTTAACGGGTAAACATTCACATTTGAATGGGGTAACAGACAACAGTTCCCGTTTTGATTCTTCGCAAATGACTTTCCCAAAAATCTTGCAGGAAAATGGGTACTCCACTGCGATTGTCGGGAAATGGCATCTAAAATCGCAACCTACCGGATTTGATCACTGGAATGTACTGCCGGGGCAGGGCGATTACTATAACCCTCGATTCATCAAGAATGGAAATGATACCATTTATGAAGGCTACGTTACTGATATCATCACTGATCTGGCAATTGACTGGATTGAAATCAATAAAGGAGAAAAACCTTTCATGCTGATGATGCACCATAAGGCTCCCCACCGTAACTGGATGCCTCATACCATGTATCTTGATGAATATGAAGACATGGTTTTTCCACAACCTATTAACTTCTGGGAAAATTATACGGATAAGCAGCATCTCCGGCAACAGAAGCTGACCATTGCCAGGCATATGGATGTCAGATACGACCTGAAGATCCCGTGTGATACCTGCAAACAGGCAAAGGTAAACTGGTGGGCAGAAGCAGCCTATGAAAAAGCACTCGCCCGAATGAATGAAGATCAACTGGCAGCATGGGAAAAAGGATATGAAGAAGAAATAAGAAGCTTCTTTTCAAGGCAGGAATTTTCAGAAGAAAAATTTGCTGAATGGAAACTCAACCGATACTTACAGGATTACTTACGTACAATTATTTCTATCGATGAGAGTGTTGGCCAGATCTTGACCTATCTTGAAGAGAACAATCTGAAGGATAAAACAGTGGTCATTTACACCTCAGATCAGGGTTTTTTTCTTGGTGAACATGGATTATTTGATAAAAGGTACATGTATGAGGAGTCATTGCAAACTCCACTTCTCATTAGATATCCGGGAAGGATCGATCCGGGTTTGGTCTCAACAGGGCTGGTACAGAATCTGGATATAGCCCCTACCTTGCTTGATATGGCAGGTGTAGAAATACCCGGATCCATGCAAGGCAGATCCTTAATTCCTTTAATGACCGAAGAAAAAGATACTGGATGGCGTGATGCTATTTATTACCAGTTTTACGAAACCGGCTGGGGTGTTACCCCGCATTATGGGATCCGGACAGACAGATATAAATTAATAAGGTTTGAGACCGACCCGGTGACATGGGAGCTTTATGATCTGAGTCAGGATCCTGGTGAGATGCACGATTTATATGGCAAAGAGGATTATAAAGAAATCCGGGTGGAGCTGAAAGCGAAACTGGTTGAGCTCAGAAAACAATACTCCATAATGGGAAGAGAGTAATTGAAAAAAGTTTTACATAATGCTCATGAATTCGCACTCGAATATTAAATTTGAAATTATTTTTAGAAAAGTTTAGACAAAAAGGATGAAACTTACCATTGATCATAAGAGCAACATTCCCTTGCATTCGCAGGTGGAAGATCTGATCCGGAAAATGGCGGATCAGCAGGAGTATAAAAATGGACGGTTTTTACCTAATGAAGTGGAGCTTGCCAAACAACTTGGAATATCAAGGAATACTCTCCGGCAGGCGACAAATAAGCTCGTATATGAGGGAGTCCTGGTAAGAAAGAAAGGTGTGGGAACCCGCTTTGCTGAAGCAAGTGTGGATACACGTTTGAAAAGCTGGCTCTCCTTTTCCCAGGAGATGAAGATGAAAGGGATCCGGATCAAGAATTATGAGATCAATGTTGAATGGTGTGTACCTGATAAGGAGGTTGCAAGTTTTCTGGGTATTCCGGAAGAAACCAAAGTCCTTAAGATGGAAAGACTTAGGGGAACATACCAGCGTCCTTTTGTGTATTTCATTTCATATTTTCATCCCAGAATAGGGCTTACAGGTAAGGAAGACTTCACCCGTCCTCTTTACGAGATCCTGGAAAAGGATTATTCTACACCGGTTAAGACCTCAAAGGAAGAAATCAGTGCAAGTGGAGCGAACTCTCTCCAGGCGAAAAAGCTTGAGTTAAAAACCGGTCAACCCATTCTGGTCAGAAAGCGTCTTGTTTATGATCCCGGCGACCGGCCGGTAGAGTATAACATTGGTTTTTACCGGGGAGACAGTTTTAGTTATACAATAGAGAGTGAGAGGGATATGGGTTAGACCATAGACCATGCCTGCCCGCCGAACATTGGCCAGCGCGCCGGCAGGCGGGGACGATGGACCATGGAGGCTATTTTGCAGAGCAAGGCAGTTTAGGTAAACTTGACATTGAAGATTTTTTGAGGGAATAAAAGGGCATTCAAATAGTAAGTAACAGCATTATATCAGAACAAAGCCACCATAGACGACTGGCCTTATCCTTCAAGCATTCTATCCGAACCCCTGCAATAATGTATCAGATCTTCCTGAATAAAATATTGAAAAAAATTATTAATCTCACATCGGAAATTGTAATTTTCCACAAAATAAACTTTCAGTTTGAAAATATGTTATAAATATTTTGTTAATCAATATAACTATCTATGAAAAAAATCTTTTCATTAATTCTGGTAATTGCTTTACTGACTTTTTCTTCAATCGAAACTATTGGACAAAGAAACAGGTCAAATTCCAATAATGAAGAATCTAAAAATCCTCTCACTGAGTCCACATTTTCAGCTTTCAAACTTCGAAATATCGGACCTGCCTTCATGTCGGGGCGTATAGCCGACATTGCCATCCATCCCGAAGATGACAATTTATGGTATGTTGCGGTGGGTTCCGGCGGAGTATGGAAAACCATCAATGCGGGCGTTACATGGGAATCCATTTTCGACGGTCAGGGTTCTTATTCTATCGGATGTTTAACCATTGATCCGAATAATCCTCACACCATATGGGTAGGTACCGGTGAAAATGTTGGTGGCCGCCATGTAGGTTATGGGGATGGTATTTATAAAAGTGAAGATGGAGGGGCTACATGGAAGAATATGGGGCTTGAAAAGTCTGAGCATATCTCGGAAATAATTGTTCATCCCGGGAATCCGGACATATTATGGGTAGCTGCACAGGGTCCGCTATGGAATCCTGGTGGTGAAAGAGGAGTATTCAAAACCACCGATGGTGGTGAAACCTGGACAAAATTGCTTGGTGATGACGAATACACCGGAGCTACAGAAATATTAATCGATCCGCGGGATCCTGATGTGTTGTATGCCGCAACCTGGCAGCATCACCGAACGGTTGCCGCTTACATGGGAGGGGGCCCAAAAACTGGGATTTACAGAACTACCGATGGCGGAGATAACTGGGTAAAGCTGGAGAAAGGACTTCCTAAAGGAAACATGGGAAAGATCGGATTTGCCATATCTCCTCAGAATCCCGATGTACTTTACGCAGCCATTGAACTTGATCGTCGTAAAGGAGGCCTCTGGCGTTCGGAGGATCGCGGTGCTTCCTGGAAGAAAATGTCGGATGCTGTATCAGGAGGTACTGGCCCTCATTATTATCAGGAACTCTATGCATCTCCTGCTGCTTTCGATAGGATATATTTAGCGGATGTTCGGATGCAGGTATCTGATGATGGCGGAAAGACTTTCAGAAGAATGAAAGAAGAATTCAAGCACTCTGATAACCACGCTCTTGCTTTCCGGGAAGATGATCCGGATTATCTTCTTGTCGGAACGGATGGGGGATTGTATGAAAGTTTTGATCTGGCCGAAACCTGGCGATTTATTGATAACCTCCCGGTTACCCAGTTTTATAAAGTAGCCGTTGATGATAAAACGCCATTCTACTATGTTTATGGTGGTACCCAGGACAATAACACACAGGGTGGTCCTTCACGGACCGATAATCTGACGGGTATTCGCAACTCGGACTGGGAAGTGATCCTTTTTGCCGATGGACACCAGCCGGCCACAGAACCCGGAAATCCAAATATCATGTATGCAGAATGGCAGGAGGGAAACCTGGTACGTGTTGACCGTAAAACAGGAGAGATCGTGCACATACAACCCCAGCCGGAGAAGGGAGAGCCGGCAGAGCGTTACAACTGGGATGCCCCTATACTGGTGAGTCCGCATAATCCTACCACTATCTTTTTTGCTTCTCAGAGAGTTTGGAAATCAGAGAACAGGGGAGATTCCTGGAAGGCTATTTCGGGTGACCTCACACGCGATCAGGAGAGAGTTACCCTCGAGATCATGGGCAAACAGCAGAGCTGGGATGCTCCCTGGGACCTTTATGCCATGAGTAATTACAATACCATAACCTCACTTGCAGAATCACCTGTAAAGGAAGGCTTAATCTATGCCGGTACTGATGATGGATTATTGCAGGTTACCGAAGATGGGGGTGAGAATTGGAGAAAGATAGAAGTATCCTCCATTCCCGGTATCCCTGATATGGCTTTTATTAATGATGTGAAAGCCGATCTTTTCGATGAAAACACAGTTTACCTTGTACTCGACAATCATAAATACGGAGATTTCAATCCATACCTGGTAAAAAGCACGGATAAAGGCAGAACCTGGGAATCGATTACCTCCAATCTTCCGGAAAGAACATTGCTGTGGAGAATTGTTCAGGATCATGTCAATCCGGATCTGCTATTTGCCGGTGCTGAATTCGGTGTATATTTCACCATCGATGGTGGAGAAAAATGGGTGAAGTTCACGGGAGATGCACCTACCATTTCTTTCCGTGATCTTGCAATCCAAAGGAGGGAAAATGATCTGATCGGGGCTACTTTTGGGAGAGGGTTTTTTATTCTTGACGATTATGCACCCTTAAGAGAAGTCACACCGGAAGTTCTGGAACAGGAAGCTGTCATGTTTCCGATTCGAGATGCCTGGTGGTATATACCCCGGGCTACACTCGGAGGCAGCAAGAGAGGTTCTCAGGGGGCAAGCATGTATGTTGCCGACAATCCTCCTTTCGGGGCGGTATTTACTTTTTATTTGAAAGAAGATATTAAAACCTTAAAAGTAGAACGCCAGGAAAATGAAAAAGAACTCCAAAAGCAGGAAGCCGATATTCCATTCCCCGGATGGGAGGCGCTTGATGAAGAAAAGCATCAAAAGGAACCTGCGCTCTGGTTGACGGTGAAGGACAGTGAAGGCCATATTGTAAGAAAATTAAAAGCTCCGGCTAAGAAAGGATTTCAGCGGATTGCCTGGGATCTGCGTTATCCGGAAATTGAAGCTTTGAGAGAGGGTTCCAAAGGAAACAATGAAAGTGGTGTTCTTGTTGCTCCTGGTGAATTTACGGTAAGCCTGTCCAAAGAGGTTGATGGAGTGGTCACTGAGCTTGCAGGACCTGAGCCTTTTGTCGTAAAAGAATTGAGGGAAGGAAGTCTGGAAGGTTCACCTCATGATGTAACCGTTGCTTTCTGGAGAGAACTCAACGATTTCCAAAAAGCTATGGGAGCCATGTACATTACGCTTAACGAATCCATGGAAACGGTTAAGTTAATGGAAACATCCCTGAAGCGATCAGAAATTATGCAGGAGGAATTGAGCAAGGAACTTCATGATCTGAAAATGGAGTTGATTGATATCAATACAACATTAAGGGGCAGCAGTTCCAGGAACGAAATTGGTGAGAAGAATCCTCCTACCATCAGCCACCGCATGCGTGCAGCAAGTATGGGTACGATGAATTCAACCTATGGACCCACACAAACCCACAGAAGAAGTCTCGAGATCGCCAAAGAGGAATTCAAGAAGGTTAAAGCCGGGATGGAAGAAATAGCGGAGAATAAAATCCCGGTACTGCTGGATAAACTATATGAAGCGGGTGCACCTTGGATTGAGGGTATGCCGATACCGGAGGAATAATAGTTTATGCTTTAAGGGTTCTCGCCTGCCATTGCACTTGCTTTTGCGTTGGCGGGCAGGGATGGTATATAGCTTTAACGGTTGCCGAGCGGAGTCGATGTATATTAATTATTGGCATCCCTTTGAAGACAAAACAAATCTGTATTTCAGACCCTCACTATAAAAAAGTCCAAAAATACGATTATTGGATGAGCACGGTATTGAATATGACCATAAGTATTTTTTTATTTAAATAGTTCAACCGCTCCGCGGTTGTGGGGACTCTGACTTTTCATAGCCGCGGGCGTGACCGCGGCTAAGGTAGTTTCATCGCTCCGCGATGATTTTCTTTGAATGAGAATATCTGTTGAACAAGAGAAAATTTTCAGTAAATTATGTTTTTTCATTCATCCTACGGATTCATATTTTAGTACCTTCCTTCTTTTCTCTCCTTTGGGCTTCCAGCTTCCTCTTCCTTCCTCTTCCTTCCAGCTTCCAGCTTCGAGCTTCCAGCTTCCTCTTCCTTCCTCTTCCTTCCTCTTCCTTCCAGCTTCCAGCTTCGAGCTTCCAGCTTCCTCTTCCTTCCAGCTTTCTTAGATAGTGATATCGGAAGATTGTTTTTACCAGACTCTAATTACATGTTTACCTTTACCCGGGTTTTCAAAGGGACCGGGTGTCGGATCTTTTTCCCGGTCAGCATTTAAATAATCTTCATCGATTCGGATTGCTGTGCCATCAGGATTCTCAAAAGGCATATCAGGGATCTTTGCCCTGCCAAGTATTTCTGTAGTTATTAGC
The DNA here is from genome assembly GCA_964528675.1 of uncultured Bacteroidaceae bacterium. Classification (GTDB taxonomy): domain Bacteria; phylum Bacteroidota; class Bacteroidia; order Bacteroidales; genus CAYRTD01. Next base: position 26,976 of record CAZGTU010000010.1, on the reverse strand, counting down.
CGGGTATCCATTTGATACAGTGAAGGGTCGAATTGAACATGCAGGTAAACTTCTTCTCCCCTGTCTTCTATCTTTATTTCAGGATCAAAACCGGGCTCAAAAATATAATGATCCGATCCCGGGAATTTTTCTGCTTGTTTGTAATAAACATTATCTTCAACATACATAGGATAATAACCGCGGTATATTCCAGGCCCGAAACTACCCCTTGATCTCCACCATGGATTCTGCATCTGGCCTGTCACTTCCTCATCTACTGAAGAGAAAATATTATTATAATACCTGTTATCTCCGTTCCTGGTAATTACATGACCAAAAACCCGGGTTGAATGCGGCTGAAGCCAGGGAGTTGAACGGTCCTGTTGGACAATTACAATTTTGCCTTTGATTAGATTATGAACATAAGCCCCTCCCGCTGATCCATCAAGAATTGCCACGCAATTGGACAGGATCAGGTTATTATCGATGAGAAAGGGACCATGATTTACTTCCACAAAAATATCTTCCGAATAATTATCATATAATAAGTTTTGGGTAACTCTTGTTCCCTGTGTCATCCAGTCAAGCCAGATCCCCTTCAGGGAGTTATGGATCCTGTTTTTCTTAATCACGGCATCGACAGCTCCATGGAATTTAATTCCGGAAATTTCTGCCCCACCAAATTGCCTTTTGACCCATATGTCATAAATGTGATTATTTTCAATGGTACTGAAAGCACATCCCATAGAGCCGCAAATACCGGCCTGTTCACAATTGAAAATTGTATTATTCCTGACAATATGTGAACCTATATTTTCTTTTGACCAGTTGTAGGGTTCTTCCAGAATGCTTGTTATTAATTCATTATAATGTTGAGCTCCGGAAATCGAAGGATCCTGCAACCAGAGATTATGCCCGCTTGCCCGGTCTTTTCCCAGGGTGATCCCGGCACATTTGGAATCGCTGATCACATTATCTTCAATGATCCAGCCTTTACTCCAGTTAGTGCCGATAAGCCCTATTTGTTCGGCAGTGGGGGGAGCCCACTGGGTGGCTGCCTGGCTCATGGTAAAACCCCTGACTGTTATATAATTGATACCGGTTTTTTCCGGGTAGAAGCAAGACTTACGCACATTGATCTCTACCAGCTCTTCATTGGGATCATTCTCCTGAAAATTTGCATAGATGTAAGTATTTTCATCATCACTTTCACAATACCAGGTATAGTTGGATTTCTCCTTTAATTCTGTTTTTTCAAGAGGTAAAGGATGAAGTACATGTTCAAGCAGGGGAACTTCAAAAAGAGATGTGCCATTCAGATATACTTCCCCGGTATGATGAATTCGACCGAAATCCGAAAACCAATCTCCATGAATTAATGTCTTGTAGGGATTGTAATCTCCAAAGAAAGAATTTGGAATGGTAACCTTCCAGACATTGCCTTTGAATTTTTCCCAGTCCTTAATTACTTCAGAACCTTTAATAATGACCTTTTCTCCTTTAGCTGCGCGGTATACAATTCTGTTATCGTCAGAAGTACCACCGCGTGGAGGATTAATATGCTCTCTGTATACACCTTCACAGACGGTAATAATACTTCCCGGACCTGCAATCGCTGCGGCCTTCGATATTGTTTTAAAGGGATGATTTTCTGTGCCCGGGTTATTGTCATTACCGGTTTTAGATACATGATAATTCTGACCGTTTATTTTTAAAGCAAACAGGAATATCAATATCAAAGAAATATGAATAATTTTCTGTATTGTCATAATCTATTTTCTTTACATTTTGTATATCATCCTCATTCTTTATTAAATAACATTTTAAAAACAAGAGAAAGATTGTCAAAGGTAAAATGACGTGTTTTTACTATGGCAGAAATGAGAGGGATATAGCCCTGAAAGGGACAAAGACCTGTCAGGGTTATAGCCCTTTCTCCCCAATAACTCCCCCCTAATCCCATATCTGCCAGATAGACAAGAATATACATACCCTTTACATTTTGTCGAAATTTTTACAAATAATGTATATTATATATATAAATGTAAATGTATTTCAAGCCAATATCCTGCTAATTGTACCAGGTTCCTTCCCTAAAAAAATGCTCTTTCACCATATCTTCTATTTAAAATTCAGCACAGGAAAACCCTTATATGATATCCAGTCAAAATCTGCATATTCGCTGGTTTTTCTGCCATTGCTGGTGGCATATAAGCCTATATTGGTTCCGATATATCCTTTGCATATCACAATATCATTTGCTGTAGTATCAAAAACTTCAAAACTTTCACCTCCATCCAGGGAATAGGAGTACTGATACTGATTGTTTTTGGATACAAGCTTCAGAATAATCTCTCCTTCATATTCGGGTAAGTTAAGCTGTTTTTGAATTTCTGGTTCTCCTTCTCTTTTATTTACCAGCAACTTTAATGTCGGTTCCCCGTTCTTTCTTTCTATGGTGAAATTAATATAATTATCATCCTTTTGATAGATACTGATCCCGGCTTCTTCCTGATCTTTTCCGGGTTCGAATTTCATTCTGGCCATGTACTCGAACTCACTTTCCTTTTGCCGGAAACCTATTGCGCTAAATTGCTCCCTTAGTGCAAATGTCTCAGGTTTCAGGTAAAGCCTCAGATGTCCTTTATTTGCGGAGAGAGAATAGGTGTTTTCCTGCGGAACTCTTCTGAAATTCCACTCTGGATCAAGGGTTTGCGCATTAAAATCATCGGTGAAAGCATCATTGTAATACTGTGGCTTTTCAGGGAAGGGCAATGGATTATACCTTTCTACCTTTCCTGTTGCTGGTGCTGCCACAGGAAAGAGAAACTCAAGTGGTTCCCATCTTCCTTCTTCAACTTCCACCCAGCGAACCGTTGAGGGTTCCCATATAACAGGGATCAGATGAGTTTCACGACCCATATTTGTTGTTCCGTCCTCATGGTTCCTTATACCCAGGGCAACCATATACCAGCGGCCGTCTTCGAGTTCCACAATGTCGGCATGACCGGTACTGTGAACCCAGTTCATTTTTGACAGATGCCTGGAGGTCAGAACAGGATTTCGCGGGTTTGAATCATAAGGTCCGCTGAGGTTCTCACTTGCAGCGATCATTACAGCATGGTTATAACTTGTACCCCCTTCAGCTATTAGAAGATAGTAGGTATCATTTTCTTTATAAATATGTGGTCCTTCAACACAACATCCCCCGCAGGCTCCTGTCCATACCGAATGTCTTTCACCAACCAGTTCAAAATTCTCTAGGTCAAGTTCCTGTACCCATATCTCCCCTATTCCATCCGTATTGGGTTGTCCTACCGCATGGGTACCCACGAAATACACTTTTCCGTCATCATCAAAAAAGAGGTCCGGATCAATTCCGGGAGCACCTTCAATTACGTGGGGCTCAGACCAGGGTCCTGCCGGGTCTTCCGCTGTAATTATGAAATTGACCATTTCTGTGGGTTTGCTTTTATCCACAGGACTATACACATTGGTTGTAATAATGTAGAAAGTACCGTCATGATAACGGATAGTAGGTGCATGTATCCCACCATCCTGTTGTACATCAACAAGATTTACAGCTCCGGTGGCCTGTTCTTCACGGTGAATACCATATCCTATCAATTCCCAGTTTACCAGATCTTTACTATGATGAATGGGTAAGGCAGGGAAATATTCAAATGTTGAATTTACTATGTAAAAATCTTCTCCTACCCTGCATATGGAAGGATCCGGGTGTCCCCCGGGGATTATCGGGTTGATAAATCCGGTTGGTTGAGCAAAAAGGCTGACCGAGACAGCCATGGCAAGTAATAAAACTATTTTTTTCATGATCGTACTTTTATTCAGTTATTATCATCAGGATGAATTCTTAAAATGTAATATTATTGAATTGATATCTTTAATATTGTTTCTCCGTTTTCATTGGTTTTTGTTCCTCCATTATTTAAAATTGCCTGTTCAGCAATGGCATATATGCGATCAATTATTTCTGTAATCGGAGTTGCATTGGGTAATTCATCCCTCGAATAGTTAATATACATATTATTGAAGGGCTTTTCCCATTGAACAAAGTCACTTAATTCTGTAGTTAAATGCTCTGGAATTGATCCTGCTCCATTTAAAATTCCAACAAATCCAGCACAGGTGGCCGCCTGGTTATCGCAGTCAAATCCAGCACTGACAGCAATACCGGTGGTTTTCACAAAGTCGCCCTCTCCGTAAAGTAAAGCCATGGCACCAAACAGTCCGTTTATGATGGCATTGACATTATTATGCGCCTCTGTATCAATAGGATATTTATAATACTTTTCTCTTATGAGTGTCCAGGTATCTCTCCAGTCTTTATTTTGACTGTGCCACTTTTTTAGATCTTTCAATGCCGGAAGGAAAGGACTTGACTCCGGCAGATGAGACATGCCGATTTCATATATTCTCGAAATATCTTTTTCATAAAATGCCGCGCTGTAAACAGCAGCATAAAACATAGTAGGATGGGTACCCCAGTCGTCATTGGTAATATGGGCACCCCATTCGGCTCTTTCAACAGCTTTTTCTACCATTCCCGGGTAAAATACACTCCAGATCTCATTCACCAGTTGAGGGTCAATATGAAACCAGTAAGGATTATGTTCTTTACTTCCCGTTTCAGGAGCTATAAAGCCTTTATCCATGAGTATCCTGGCCTGGTGGTTGCTTCCCCAGATGAAACGGTTAATATGAGTTTTCCATGCTTCTGTGATCTCGGGATATGTAATATCCAGGCCATATTTTTCCACCGCATGGAGGGTAACAAACTCGATATCGGTATCATCATCAGTCCAGGCTCCATCAAGTGCAGAGGCCAGTATATGCGTGTATCCTCTTCTGTCATTATGAATTCTCAGATCTGTATCTTCGGTGGCATTATAATACCGATCGATAAAAACCGGAACCGGTTTGTCCATATACATGAATTCAAAAGGAAATCCCATGTAATTTCCCACCAACTGGCCGTACCAGTATCCGGCAATTTTATCTTTAAGTTCTTCTTTTGAAATTGAAAAATTATCTTTGCCGTTATTCTGAGCCTTTTGCCCATGTGTAAGGAATGAGAGAAGTAAAAAAGATATTGATAATAGTCTTTTCATTGCCTTGGATTTAGATGAAGTAAATTTCGGTTTCAATTTGTTTTCTCCGCCCTTTTTAAAGTTATCATTGACTATTCATAAATTTCAGGTATTTTCCGGTACTTGTAAAAATATGGATTGATGAGCCTATGGTTTGCATCTCACTTTCGTCTTATCTGCAAATGATTCATCAATTGTTTACGGAAAATTAAAATCAAGCCCAGCAATATAAAAGGTATACTCAGTTTTTGTCCCAGGTTAAACTCCATTATAGCTTCCGAAGGAACCTGGTCAATTTTAATAAACTCAATAAGGAACCTGGAAATGAATACCCCGATTAGCACCCAACCGGTATATGCGCCATTTAAAACAGTATTTCTTTTTCTATCATGATAAAAGTAGACCAGGATGAAGGTTAAAAGATAAGCCAGTGATTCGTAGATTTGTGCAGGGTGCCGTGGTATATCATCAATCTTTTCAAATACAAATGCCCATGGGACATTGGCCGGGATCCCGATCATCTCAGAGTTCATCAGGTTTCCTATGCGTACAAAGGCACCGGCAAGAGGTGCAGCAATGGCAAAGCGGTCGAGTGCCCAAAGAAATGATACTTTTTTCAATCGACTGTTTATCCATAAAGTAATAAACAGACCTGCAATCCAACCATGACTGGAAAAACCACGGAACCCGGTAAACTCAGCATCCTTACCCAGAGTACCGGTCCAGGGCTTGATCATTTCCAGGGGATTATGTATGTAATAATCATACTCATAAAAAAGACAATGTCCAAGACGACCCCCAATCATTATGCCAATTATAATCCATAGACCATAGCTTTCCAGAATATATCGATCAACATTCTCTTTTTTGAAAATAATCCGTACAATAATATATCCTGTAATGAAACCGGTTCCAAGCAATATGGAATACCAGCGTACGGGAATATTTCCTAAATGAAACATTACCGGATCGGCATTCCATTGTATGTAATTCAAAATCATTTGAGAGTGTTGTGAAAGGATAAATTATTTCGGCCCGGGTAATAATTAAAAAGGAGACTGTCTAAAAAGACGCTATTGTCAACAAATAACTTCAAATTTATCAGCAATACTTTTTCCTGCCCCTCCTAAAACCCTTTCGACTTAAATGGAAAGGGTTTTGGAGGTACATAGACAGTCTCTTACTTACCTTATTGTTCTATTTCGCAATAAACACTCTCTGTGAATATTCACCCGCTGAAGTCCTGACTTTTAAGATATAAACTCCAGACTCATAATCATTCACATTGATCTTATTAACACCTGAATTAAACTGGATTTCCTTCTGAAGTTTACCGGCTATATCAAATAACTGGATATCTCCTCTTGAAATATTTCCCACATCAACATTAAGAACGTTGTTTGCGGGGATAGGATATATTGAAACCTGTTCTTCCAGGTAGTTTTTAATATTAGTGTTATCAGAAATGGTTATAGGCATGAAGTCGCTGATTACTGCTACAGGGTGCCTGCTCCAGTCGTCCAGGGTTCCCATTGCATATTGCAATTCATATTCACCCACCTGATCATCAGGGATGATGGTCAGTGTAAGACTGATTGAATCCAGGTTGTCTACATAAGCTGTATCGCTTGATAGCCCACCCCACCAGTAGTATCCGTCTTTTGATCCTACAGAATCTTCATACATCTGGTTATAATCATCGTTCTGGATGATATAACCATTGTATTCAAAAGGCTGGAAGGGATCCAGTTCCACATAGGTTCCTTTAACACTGTAATAGATACTGTCTTTCACGGTCCATCCTTCAGGCAGTTGGACACCAAAACAACCCAGATCATTCAGGTCAAAATTAAAGTCACCCTCTCCATCCTGTTTTATTACAATAGGGACTTCAAATGCTGTATTGGTAAATCCTTGCTCAGGCTGATCAAGTGTTGTAAACTCGTAACAGGTTACAAAGAGAACAAGCGAAGCAATCAAGACACCCACCCAGGAAAGATGGGTAATTCTGGTTTTTCTGTTTTTTTGAGTAGATTTTTTTGTCATAATACATAAAATTAAATTGTTAATAAAAGGAATTTATCGCTCCCTGGTTAATCCATGAATTTCCACTTCACTTTCCGGAAATGGGAATACCAGTAAGTTGTTATATTCATTAAAAGGTTTAAGTCCTCCTCCTTCTTCTTCTTTTTCAATTATAGTTTTTTCCAATCTTCGCACATTCAGAAAATGATCGCCAAGTTCGATGGCAAGTTCCTTGGTACGTTCAACAAAAACTATATCAAGCATTTCTTCAGCAGAGGGAATGGAATTCAGTAAAGTTGAAGGGTTTGACCTTTCTTTCAGGATGTTAATATCGTCTACATCCTGCTGGGAAACGCTATTCCTTGCACGGATATTGGATTCAGCACGTATGAGATACATTTCGGGCAGACGTATATAATGAAAATCCATCTGATCAGTGGAATATTTACCATTAATATAGATATGAGATTCAGTTTCAGTAAAAAAAGCAGAATACCGTGCATCAGTTGTATCAGCAAGCATGAACTGTGCGAGTTCTCCATCCAAATTAAGGCTGAACCATCCCCTGGCATCATTCGCCTGATAAGCTGTAAATAAATTTTCTGTGGGTGAAGTTCCAATACCGTCTGATGAATTGAAAACAAAGGAAAATATGTTTTCTCTTGAATTTTTACCGGGAACAAAGGCATCAGCCACATTATTTTCAATAATAAAATTCCCTTCTGTTATAACCTCATTTGCCCTCTCATATGCAAGTTCATATTTCTCATGATAAAAATAAATTCTGGCAGCAAGTGCCGTAGCCTCGTAATAGTTAGCAACCCCGGCTTGTTCATCAAAATATTGTCGCGCTTTTTCAATATCTTCCTCTACCGAATTTTTTATATTTTCAGAAGTGCTTGTTGAAACTCTGTCATTGACACCAATTGGTTCTTTAACAAGTGGAACAGAATACCCTGTTGAAGGTAAGGTAAAATAATTATTGAGTTCGAAATAGATCATTGCCCGGAGAAAATGCATATCACCGAGAATGGCACTTTTTTCTTCATCTGTACCTTCCATATTATCAATATCACTAACTGCAACGGTGTTAATTAAACCGAGAGCATTATAACTCGAGTTATATACCCAGGATGTCATATTGGTTGATAATAAATGATCGTAGAACTGCACATATTCTGCCCTGTTTCGGATGTTAATATCTCTAACCATTGCTGTGCTATAGAGTGAATACTGGCCAATATACCCCCGCACCTGGCTATATGCACCATAAATAAGGGCTTCCATGGAGGGAATATCTACCAGTTTATCATTAGAAAGTCCAACCGCAGGAGGATTATCAAGAAAATCTTCACATCCGGTAAAAAGGATTAATACGATGGTCAGTTTAAAAATATACTTGTTCATATTTAAAGAATTTTTTCAGTTAGCTTATTAAAAATCGACACTCAATCCCAGCATATATACTTTGGCCTGTGGAGTGGTTTTGTAACTCCCAATGGCACCAATATTATTAGATTGACGTGATTGCACAACGCCTCTGAATTCCGGATCCCATAGATAGTCAGGTGCTTTGGTGAAAGTAAGCAGGTTTGTAAACTTCAGGTAACAGTTCAATCCTTTAACTGAAGCTTCATCTCCAAAATTAAATCTGTACCCGAGGGTAAGGTCTTTTAATCTCAGATAATCATTTCTGGTAAGGCTTTCAGAAGTTGGAGTCCAGATAATACCTTGAACGTTCAGTTCTGAAATCCTTGCCTCATCGCCAGGTTCCTGCCAGCGATCCAAAACTATATCATGGGGATTGATTTTTGTTGATCCAAATGCATAGAGTGTTCTTTTTAGCTCTCCAAGAGCAAAATTCATTCCTGCAGAATAGGTAAAGAGGAAATTCCCATACCAGTTTTTGTAGCTGAATCTGTTATCAATTCCACCGGTAAAATCCGGCCATGGATCTCCCATTGGTTTTTTATGTTCATCATAAAAATCATTAAGATTTCCATATTGTGAAATTACTTCACTGTATAACAAATCATTTCCATCTGAATCAATATATATATCTTCCCCGGTTGCGGGATCAACTCCACCCCATTCAACCATACCAATTGAACCAACAGGATAACCTACATATAACTCTTGCGATCCCAATCCCTGTTGAGTCACCAGACCCTCACCCAGTTCTTCGGAAAGCGATTCCACTCTGTTCTTATTATGGTTGAAGTTAAAATTCGTTTCCCATGTAAAATCTCCGGTTTGGATATTAATGGTATTTAGCATTATATCAACACCCTTATTACTTAGTTCTCCAACGTTTTTTGTAATTACGGAAACGCCTGTCATCAGAGATACCGGAAACGGTAACAGAAGGTCTGTGGTCCTTTTATTGTAGTAATCAAACTCACCTCTTATCCTGCCATTCAGGGCTTCCCATGTAATACCTATATCGAGTTGAGCCGTTTTTTCCCAGCCCAGTTCATCATCACCAAGATTTTGTAGTACAATTCCTGTATTTGAATCATAGCTTGTAGTTCTATAGGATGAATAATAAGCATAATCACCAATTTCAGCATTCCCGACAATTCCGTAGCTGGCTCTCAGCTTCATGAAGTTGAAAATATTGCTGAGTGGAGAAAAGAAAGCTTCTTCGCTCAATATATAGCCAACGGAACCTGCAGGAAAATATCCCCACCTATTGTTCTCAGCAAAACGGGAAGATCCGTCTGCTCTGAAACTCAATGATAAAAGATATCGGTCAGAATAATCATAATTGATACGCCCTATATAAGATAAAAATGAATATCCGGTTTCGAAATATGAACCATTTTGAATTTCCGCATCTTCGGGCAGTCTCAGGGCAGAATTAAAATATGAGTCCCCGAACATTGAATTCGACTTGTAGGTAAAGTCTTGTGTTTCTATAGCTGCCAGCAGATCAAATGAATGTTCCTTTATTCTTTTTTTGTAATTAAAAATGTTCTTAAAATTCCAGGAAACCCTGCTTCCAATGACAGTTGAAGAAACAGTTCTGCCATGGGAAGTTATGCGACCATCCCTGTAGTGAAAATCATCGTTATATAACAGATTTGTTCCAAGTTCAGAACGGAAATTTAATCCTTCAGCAAGTTTTACTTTAACAAACCAGTTTCCGAGAATCTGGTTGTTGGTCAGATGAATGTCCCGAAGATCAACACTTGCAACAGGATGTAATTCATTTAATCTGAAAAAGGTGCCATCGTCTTTGTATACCGGCCAGATAGGAAGCATTTCAGTAACATTTCCAACACCCCCGGCCCATGAAGTAGGGACCTGTTGATCATCAATATGTGTTACCATCATTTTACTACCCACTCTAAAACGCTTACTGATCTGATGTTCAATATTCATCCTTGCTCCAAAACGTTTGTATTCATTTCCGCGGAGGATAGATTCTTCATCTTTTAAGTTTGCACTTATATAAAAAGTTGTTTTTTCATTTCCTCCGTTAACGGAAAGGTTGTACTCCTGGGTATTTCCAATTTGTAATACTTCATCAATCCAGTCTGTATCAGTATTGAGAGCTTCTTCCTGTGTTAGTCCATCAGTAAGAACTCCACTTGATTCCCAGAATCTTTCTATGGGAAGTCCTGCATTCAACCATGCTTCCTGGGCCAGTTCAATATATTCCTCCGTGTTTAATAAATCAATCCTGCGGGTGGCATCAGAAATTCCGAAGCTTGCGCTTGCACTCACTTTCGTCTTACCAGGTTTACCTGTTTTTGTAGTAATAAGTACCACACCATTTGCTCCTCTGGAACCATATATTGCTGCAGCAGCAGCATCTTTAAGTATCTCAATTGATTGGATATCTGCGGGGTTTAAACTTGCCAGCACGTTGGTATTTGCTGCAGTCTGAAGATTCCATTCCCCTATAGAACCTCCGGGTTGTGAAGTACTGATTTCCCCGCTTTCCACAGGAATACCGTCAATTACATAGAGAGGTTCACTGTTTGCGCTGGCAGAGGAAGTGCCTCTCACCCTTACCCTGATAGCAGATCCTGCCAGGGCGCTGCTGGTAGTTACCTGTACCCCGGCTGCGCGTCCCTGCAGCCCGCCTTCAAATGAAGGTAAGGGAGCAGATGCAAATTTATCAGCATCCACTTTGGATATAGAACTGGACAGGTTTTTCCTCACCTGTGTACCATATCCAACGGCAACGACTTCTTCCAGGCCTATGGCATCCCTTGTCATAGTGACAGAGATACTGGTCCTTCCCTTGAGTTGAACTTCCTGGCTTGTCATACCGACAAATGAAAAGATAAGCGTTTCATTTTCGGATGGTACATTCAGGGTGAATTTACCATTCGTATCTGTTATTGTCCCTTCACCGGTACTCTCAACCACTACAGTAGCCCCTATAACGGGAACTCCGTCTTCATCCGTGACAGTTCCACTCACCTTTACTGGCTGTGAAGCTTGAGAAATTGTCTTGGTGTTATTCTCAAGAAGATCGAGTCTTTGTTCGGTTGAAAGGACAATCTGCCGGTCTTTGATTACATACCTGACATCGGTGCCCCGAAATAATTGATCGAGGATGGTATTTATTCTTTTGTTCCTGACCGTGATGCTGACTTTCCTGTTAACATCGATCATCTTTGGGCTGTAGAGAAAGAAAAATTCACTGTTTTGCTCAAGTGTTTTAAGTACATCTGCTACTGTACCTTCTTCAATATCAACTGTAATCTTTGTAGATTGCGAGTAAGTCTCATTTCCCAGGACCTGTAAAAAGGTGAACACTAATAATATTGCTGATAGTTTCATTACCCTGAAGATTTTATTTGAAAGGAATAAATAAAGATACCTTTCAATCCGATGATAGTTTTTTTTCATAATTTAGCAGTGCATTAATGTTTTACAATTTTTCCAAGCTGTGAAACTTTAATCCGGCAGGAAGGTGTTGCAGCACTTTCCTGCTTTTATGATTATTCAGATCATTTCCCCCTGTATTTTATAATTACTTTTCTTTTCGTGAATGAACCATCATCTTTCTTTTTTCTGGAAGTAATGGTATATTCAATGGGGGTTGCAATTTCCAGTAATTCCATAACCTGTGGCAAGGTTTCATCTACAAAAGTTGCAGTATAGGTATAGTCACCGAGTATTGAATCCTCTACAATGAAATCCACATTATAAAAACGGCTCAATCTTTCAGCTACCCTGTCCAGAGGATCATTCTGAAAAACAATACGCCCTTCCTTCCAAAGGATGTATTTGTCTATATTTTCATAACCATAAACAAGTTTATTCGTAGTTGCATCATAAACAGCATGTTCATTGGGAATCATTTCGAGAACAGTTTTGGAGCTACCTTCAGGTGTTTTCTTTTGTAATAACACTTTCCCACTGGCAAGAGTGGTTTCAACCCTTTCGCTTTCAGGGAAAGCCATAACATTGAATTCGGTACCTGTGGCAACGATATTGAGTTCATCCGTTTGAACAACAAAAGGATTATCGGGATCATGTTTAACCTTAAAATATGCTTCTCCGGTTAAACTTACATATCTGGAGTTATTGCTGAAATTCTGAGGATAAACCAGGGTGGTATTGTGATTTAACCAGGCTTTTGTTCCGTCTGGCAGGTCTACCTGGCTAATTGATCCTACCGGTGAGTATACACTGGTGTAAACAGGTTCTTTTTCTTTAGCCCCCGGTAATTCAAATGAAATTTGATTATTGCTTATATATAATGTTGCAATAAAAAGAGGAATAAAAAGAACTGCGGCTATTCTTATTAAGGATTGAAAAATACGTCTGCGTTTTCTGTATCCTACCGGGTTATCATTGGATTCATTGATTAATTTTTCCGATTCTTTCCTGTTAATATCGTAATGGATCCTGTGCAGAAGTTTTGAAGAACCTTCATCCAGATCTTTTTCCTCGTCTCTTATTTCTTCCCAGAACTTATAAAGGAATGCCCTCCCGGAGATCATCCCGGCTTCGTTATTGAACCATTCGATAACCCTTTCCAGTTCTTCAGGAGAACAACGATTCTGTAGATATTTTATAAATAATTCTCTGTCCACGTTTGATAAAAATTAAGCACATGCACCCTTAAAAAGGATGCATGTACTTTAGTGTAGCTAAAACTGAACCAACAAAAAACCAACTAATTAACCAACCAACTAACCGGGAAAATGATAATTTCAATTTACCAGATCGGGATTTTATTGAGATCCTGTTCTAAAAGTATGACGCAGGGAGGGATGTTTACCACCACTCCATTTTCATTTTTTTGGGTTTATTTTTTGAAAATAACACATATATATCTGTAATATAATCACTTAAAATATGCAAAAAGATTCGAAAAAATAAATTTTCTGGTGAACATTAGATCCGGCAAGGATGAGTAAGGCATATTTTAAAGAGTTAATTGAGTTAAAGAGGAGACTGTATAATAAGTGAACTTAACAGAGCAGGCTATGATATCGAACATTTGTCCTGATAGAAAACACAAGAGACACTAAATAAACAGATAATAAAAAAGTATGTTCAGAACAGAAAATTTTCCCAGATCTTTTCGGAGCGTCTTAAGGGCACGGGCAAGGTGGTTCTCTACAGTGTTAACAGAAATATTGAGTTTTTTAGCTATCTGTGCATAGCTTAAGCCTTCTCTGCGGCTTAATAGATATACTTCTCTTTGTCTTTCGGGGAGATTTGAAATGATGTGTTCAGTTTTTTCTTTTAATTCTTTATACTCTAAATCTATATTTACGGGTTGTTCCCAGGATTCAGGAAGTGATTTTAATTGGTCTATGAATTTCTGTTCTTGTAATTTTTTCCTTATCTGGGAAATTGTAGCATTATAAGCAACGCTAAACAGAAAAGGACGTACTTTTTCTATTTTATAACGGTTTTCCCACAATCGGATAAACACTTCGTGTACAATGTTTTCAGCATCCTCCTTAGATTTTAGAATGGAATTGGCAAATTGAAAAAGTCTTTTATGGTATCTTTTATACAGCTCATCAAAGGCAAGCATATTATCTGCCTGCATTTCCTGCAGTAGTTTGTAGTCTGAGTGAGGGAGCTTTTTTTTCACTGATGACTTAAATTAAATCATTTATATGTTTCTCTAGACTGTTTAACTGAAATTTCAGGATCATAATTTGTCATGGTAAAATTCAAAATTATGGATAAAATTCAGAATAAATAGGAATATGTTAAACTTATATTTCCTTTTTCCCTCTGAAGAGCTTCTTCTTATTTTCACGGAAAAGTGCAAATTTTAAGTCGCTTTCCCAGATAAGCTCATCATCTTTAAAATGGAATGTATATATAAGTCTTGCAGTCGATTCTGTGAAATATATTCTGATCCTGTATTTGTCAGGTTCGATCCAGGCTCCGGCCGATGCGACCGGACCGGGGACGATATCAGTATAGGGCAGGGGATTTTCAGGTTTTTTATCAAGATATTTGTTTGTACCTGCCGGGATAATCGCGGTGCCCTGATCCATTTCGATGTGGATTTCATGTTTGTCATTATTAAAATCAAAGGAAAGAGCTTTGAGGCCCACATCGTTTTCATCTATTGCAAAACGGGATCCTGATAAGTTTTGTGTTAATTCAGAACTTCCGGCACCCTGTGGCATTTTGATTTGCAATGATGCTGTTTTTTTCTTCAGTGCCTTCAGTGCTTCCGGATTTGGATGCAGTGGCTTTTCATGCATGGCCGGCAGGAGGATATCCCAGACCAGTTGCAATATACCGCCCATATCATATGTTCCCGATGTGATGGCTATAACTGCATCCTGTTCGGGCAAAACAAGGCAAAACTGTCCGAATGCTCCATCTCCCCGGTAGCAGTTATTTCTGCAACGCCAGAATTGGAAGCCATATCCCTGATCCCAGTCGCTGTCAGGATTGCTGCCGGTAGAGGTCTGTTTCGATGTAGCCATTTCCACCCATTCTTCCGATAAGATCTGTTTTCCCTCCCATTGTCCTTTCTGAAGGTAAAGCTGACCAAGTTTTGCAATGTCTTCCGTGGTAACATACAATCCCCAGCCTGCTACATTTCTTCCTTCAGGACAGGTTTCCCAGTAAGGGTATTCGATTTCTAAAGGAATGAATAAGTGTTTATTCAAATAATCGATAAGTTTTTCTCCGCTTACTTTCTGAATAATTGCGGAGAGCATATAAGTAGCCATGGAGTTGTACCTGAAGTGTGTTCCCGGTTTAAGTTCAACTTCTGCTTCAAAGAAATTTTTCACCCAGTTCTTATCTTCTTCTTCGGGCCATGGTTTATCTACATGGCCGGTATTCATTGTAATAAGATCCCGGATTCTCATAGCTTTCATATTATCTGAAGGATCTTCAGGCGCTTCTTCGGGAAAAAATGAAATTACCCGGTCATCAAGAGAAAGCAATCCTTCCTTTGCTGCTATCCCTAGAGCTGTTGAGGTAAAGCTTTTACTCAGAGAATGTAAAACATGAGGAGTTTCAGGATCAAACGGATCCCACCATCCCTGGGAAACCAGTTTTCCATGCCTTATTATCATGAAACTGTGCAAGGCA
This sequence comes from uncultured Bacteroidaceae bacterium, assembly GCA_964528675.1. Taxonomy (GTDB): domain Bacteria; phylum Bacteroidota; class Bacteroidia; order Bacteroidales; genus CAYRTD01. The sequence continues at coordinate 11,314 of CAZGTU010000010.1, read as the reverse complement.
TCAACCTCTGCTTCCGCTTTTTGGATAAAAGAAAGTATGGCTTCCGGATCTATTCCCTGCTCACCGGGAGTGCTTTTCTGAAACCAGGCTTGATCATTTGCGAGGGTTGAACTGCAGAAAAATAATACAGACAGAAGGATTCCGGCAATTTTAGAATAAAAAGCTTGTTTTCTCATTGGTAGTTTCGTTGAGGTTTTGTGGTTAAAGATAAATAAAGTTGCGACTATGAGAAAGATTCCTTATTAATCCGAAATCATATTTTCTCCGCATTGTCACACTTGTACAATATTCTCTCACCAGATTTATAAATAAGATTGCATAAAATTAATTTGAAATTAACATTCGCTCATTCAAAATGCCCTATTTTTGGGCTCTTGAAAACTCGTGGATAATTTTTAACAGATTGTTAAAATCTTTTGGAATGATTTTGAATCTCTCTGATGGACAGATGTTTTCGGATATAACAAATATGCCTTGCACAGTCAAAAATCAAAAAATTTCGTTAATAACTGTTATGAATAACCAGACTTTCGATAGTACTGGTTTTCTGAATAAATTGTTTTCAATAATTTTAGCAAATCATCTTATAAACTAACCTTTAAAAATGCAAATATGAAAAGAGTATTGATTGCCTTATGTATTATTCTGATGCCTGGTTTCATATTCTCTGATGTGGTTTATGGTCAGGGCTCTACAGTTCTCAAGGGTAAAATTGTTGATGCTTCAGGAGAGCCTGTGGTGGGAGCAAATGTTTATGTGAAAGGCACAACAGTAGGTACAGTGAGTAATTATCAGGGTAATTTTACCCTGAAGACCGAATTGACGGGAGAAAAAACAATAGTAATCTCCTCTGTAGGAATGATTACCATTGAGAAAGAGTTTGAATTAACCGGCGGAGAGATGGATTTGGAAACTGTTATTATGGAAAGTGATGCTATCGGTCTTACCGAAGTTTCGGTTTTTGCCAATATTGCCATTGACCGTAAGACCCCGGTTCCTGTGGCAAATATCCAGCCTGAAATGATCGAAACGCAGTTAGGGATGCAGGAGTTTCCGGAAATTCTAAAATCTACACCCGGAATTTATGCCACCAAGCAGGGTGGAGCATTCGGTGATTCCAGGGTAAACATCAGAGGATTTAATGCCAGGAACTCTGCTGTAATGATCAATGGTGTGCCGGTAAATGACATGGAAAACGGATGGGTGTACTGGTCAAACTGGGCAGGTCTTTCCGATGTTACCAGAACCATGCAGGTTCAACGGGGACTCGGTGCTGCCAGGATTGCCATTCCTTCTGTTGGCGGAACCATCAATGTACTTACAAAAACAACTGATGCTGAAAAAGGCGGAAATGTTGAGGCAAGTATTGGTAACAACGGCTACAATAAAACCAGTTTTACTCTTTCATCGGGATTAACTGAAAACAATTGGGCAACAACAGTTTCACTGGCCAGAACAACCGGAGATGGAATTGTTGAAGGAACTCCTTTTGAATCTTATTCTTATTATTTCAATGTATCTAAAATCTTAAATGATGACCAGCGTCTGGCATTATCTGTATTTGGTGCACCGCAATGGCACGGCCAACGATCAACACCATTAAAAATTGATGTATATAAGAATCCAAACATAAACAATCGTTATTATAATGCCGATTGGGGATATAAGAAAGGTCAGATGACTCATGAGGCATACAATTATTACCACAAACCCATGGGTATACTCAATCATTTCTGGGATGTGAATGATAACTTAAATGTGCTTACTGCCGCATATTTATCCGTTGGTACCGGGGGAGGTACAGGTTTTTTAGGAACTTATAAGGGATATCCTACAAGTTCTGCCCCTGCTTCTGATTGGTATAATTCGGAATATCGCAGTGAAGGCTTAATCGACTTTGATAAAATTGTTGCTGAGAATGAAGCTCGCGGTCCACAAGGTTCTGAAACAATCATTCGAAACTCGGTAAATAATCATTTCTGGACCGGTTTATTATCCAATGTTTCTTACAGCATGGATTGGCTGGAAGTTTCCGGCGGACTCGACCTTCGTTATTACCGAGGTATTCATTACCGTGAAGTAAGAGATCTGCTTGGCGGAGAATATTTCCTGGATAACAGTAATATCAACGATCCGAATAACACGGCTTTTGTTGGAGATAAAGTAGATTATTATAATGACGGACTGGTACTCTGGGAAGGAGCATTTGGTCAGGCAGAAGCTGATTTCGGACAGCTTACCGCTTTCGTTGCCGGTGCTGCTTCGAATAAATCTTATGCCCGTGTGGAGTATTTCCTTGAGGAACATGATGGAGCAGGTGCGCAGACCAAATGGTACCATTTCCCGGGATATAGTGTTAAAGGAGGAGCAAATTATAATCTCTCTACTTCACACAACGTTTTCTTCAATACAGGTTATTTCCAGAATCAACCCAGTTTTCGGACGGTATTCTATAATTATACCAACGATGCCAATGAAGATGCCCCTAATGAAAAGGTGACTTCTTTTGAATTGGGCTATGGCTTCAGAAGCGGGTTCTTTAGAGGAAATATTAATGGATATTACACAACCTGGAAAGATAAATCAAGAGTATTGGGTTATATTGTGGAAGGAGAGGACAGGTTTGCCAATATGACCGGAATTAATGCCCGTCACCAGGGAGTTGAAATAGATGTAGAAGCTCGTCCGACTGAAGAATTACGAATAACCGGTATGGTTTCAGTAGGAGACTGGCGCTGGATGAATGATGTTAGTGCCCGTTTCTTTGATGACAACAACAATTTCATATTTGAGGAAGAAGTGTATATCAAGGATGTGCACGTGGGAGATGCGGCACAAAGCACTGCTGCACTTGGTATATCTTATGAGCTGATGGATGGCGTGAAATTTGGAGCTAATTATAATTATTACGAAAATCTTTATGCTGATTTTGATCCGGAGGTACGTACCGCAGAACCTACGGAAGATGAAGACACTGATTCCTGGAAAGTTCCTGCCTATAACCTGATGGATCTTTATGCAGTTTACAAGTTTAAACTTGGTGAATATAATGCTTCACTGGTTGGAAACATGAATAATGTATTTGATACAGAATATATTTCTGATGCATATGATGGTTCGGATCATACCTGGAGGACAGCTGAAGTTTATTATGGCTGGGGAAGAACATGGATGGTCAGCCTTAAACTTCATTTTTAATAATGTCTCTATAATTTAAAATTCTAAATAATCAGAAAGATGAAAAAAATATTTTATTATATAACATTGATTTTGTTCGCGTTTTCTTCCTGTGAACCCATGGAAGAAATTTACGATGAGATGGAAGAAATGGATACAGGTTTTTCCGGCTCATTTGAATACGCACTGGTATCAGACGACTATGCTGCAATTGCCGAAGCAGCACTGAGAGATAATCCGGGTGATACATTGAATGCTGCTTTTATTGAAAGTAATGAATATTTTAATGATAGCATTAAAGCTTCTGATTACGTCCCATATCTTATTCCTGAATTATATCCGGGACTGGGCCTTGGTTCTACGGGGATGATCAGCTATAATTATAATGGTGATTTGCCTGATGACCTCTCCGATTATACGGAAGCAGATGAATATGAGCTTGAAGATTCCGATTATCAAAGCACGGATTCTGTATTGAACTATGCCCGGTATTTTTCTCCGGCATATCCCCCTGAGGTTTATGTTCCGGGTATCCTTTCTGAAAATATGGATAATCCCGAAGAAGATGAAATGGTTTTGGTCAGTTATTTGCACTCAGACGTAGATCCCAAGCTTGACTTCTCTTCAGGTGGTGAAAACATTGTTTTCATGGAAGGATTCACTGAAGAAGCTAATGGTCTGGGTCAGTTCACTGCTGTAAGTTTGCAGGGAGCCCAGGAATGGGGATGGGATCAATATGGCGATGGAAACGCAAAGATGTCAGGTTATGACGGAGGTGCTGTTGAGAATGAAGATTGGCTTATATCACCTGCGATTGACCTCTCAGATTATGATGAAGTTTATCTTGAAATGAGTCAGGCTATTAATTATCTCAATGCGCAGTGGGATCAGATCAACATGTTTATTTCAACTGACTATGATGGCTCAGATGTTGCAGGCGCGACATGGGAAAGCTTCACCGTGCCCAATATGCCGACCGGTAGCTCCTGGGATTTTGTGGAATCCGGTCAGGTTGATATTTCCGAGTATGGAGGACAAACAATTTATATAGGTTTCCAATATCTCAGTACCGAATTCAATGCAGCAACCTGGGAAATTGCCGAGGTGAAAGTATATACCCCGGGAAGTGTTGGCATTATTGGTAAGACACCTATGGAATACAGTGCTTTCTACCAGTATGATGGAGAGGAATGGGGTAAAATGGATAAGGTTTATTATGTAAATGCCGCAGATTATGACGCAATGGGTTCCCCGGGTCAGTACAATAACTTCTCCGATTCAGACAAGCCGGTGGATTACCTGCCAAATCTTTTGGATGCTAAATACCCTCTGGCCGGACAGGATGAGGAAGTCGTTGTTGTATACAAATATTATATGGGAAGAACTTTGACTTTGGCCGACCGCTATACTCATAATAATGGCACATGGGAATCAAGCTATAATTATATTGAAGAACGTACCAGCCAGTTTCTTTATGGAAACCAGGGATGGGTTTTCGACCCGACTGTCACTTTCAGTATGACATCTGATGATTATCAGATTATTGTGGATTGGGTAGATGATAACTTCCCGGGTGAAGATTATGTTGATAATTTTGGAACGGGAGAATATTATCATGGTGCGAATTCTTATTATAACAATTTCGACATTCGTACGGGGAATTTTGAACAAGAAGCATTTGATTCCTGGGAAGATGCTGTGACTTCAGCTATTGGTAATGTTTTATTACCGGAAAAATTCCCTAATGCTCAAACCAAGGTTGGAGGTGTGGATATGTTCTATATCGTTCGTTTTGCAACTTATAGTGGAGCAGACGGCAGTTACTCCATAAAATTCCAGGTAACCAAGTCTGGTCCGGATCCTGAGTTTACCCTGGTTGAGGGACCATATTAATTTAATTAGTTGTAATATATAATCAAAAAAACCGGGATGTAAGCCTCCCGGTTTTTTTGTGCTTAAACTAATTTGCTATTCGTTCAAGCCCTTTTTCCCGGGCAATTTTTCTTGCTCTGCGGTCTTCTCCGTATGTTATAGGCCGATCAATGCCCGATCCTGGTTCAACTTGGCCATGTGGATAATACTGATCCATAATATTTATATAACTGTTCTTCGAAATTTCACCGGCCATATAGCCCATAATCTCTTCAGTTCCGGCTGAATCTTCAGGCATTAACAGATGGCGGATGATCAAGCCTTGATAAGCCAAACCATTATCATCTATTTTCAGATCTCCCACCTGCCGGTGCATTTCTTTGATAGCCTTTTTAGCTATCTCAAAATAATCCCGGGCATCACATGTTGTTTCTGCTATATCTGGATCAGAAAATTTAAAATCCGGCATGTAGATATCGATAATACCATCCAGGAGCTTCAATGAGTCTACACTGTCGTATCCTCCTGAATTATATACAAGCGGAATGTTGAGGCCTCTTTCTGCTGCGATATTTACAGCTTCCGCAATTTGAGGGATTACATGTGAAGGCGTAACAAAATTGATATTATGACAAGCCCGGTTTTGCAACTCGAGCATCATATCCGCTATTTCTTTGTTGTTAACTTCTCTGCCTTTTCCAAGGTGACTGATATCATAATTCTGACAAAAATTGCAGAGCAGATTGCAGTTGGTAAAAAAGATGGTTCCCGATCCATAAGTTCCCACCAGAACATCCTCCTCTCCAAAATGAGGGCCATAACTGGATACCATTGCTTTGCTGCCGGTATTACATATTCCCGTTTCCCCATCAAGGCGGTTTACATTGCAGTTCCGTGGACACAGTGTGCATGATTCCATCCGGCTGTAAAGCTCTCCAGATACCTCATCAAGCTTTCCTGACTCATAAGCAGAACGATATGAGGGATCAGGTTTTTGCATCTTCTGAGATTTTTAATGGTAGTAAAATTGTAACAAGGGGGAGGGAGAAAAGTTGTGCAGTTATGCAGCCATTCGCCAAAAAAAGCGGGGAAGCTTTATCTCAAAGCTTCCCCCGCTAACCACTTAAACCTAAAAAAGAAATATATATTATTTATTACTTAGCCTGTGTTTGTTTTAGAACTTAAGCATCCAGTCTTCGAGTTCAAGTTCTTCTTCCTGGAAATCATCCCTGGAAGCAAAGGGCTTGAGCATCCAGTCCTCAAGTTCCATTTCCATCTCAAGTTCTTTGATTTCAAAACTTTCTGTCATCCAGTTTTCAAGTTCCATTTCCGGATTGAGGCTGATGTTTTCTGCTTTAAAAGAATTGGCATTAACCATCCAACTTTCCATTTTCAGTTCTTCTTCATGAAAAAATTCTTCAGGTGCAAATCCCTGAGTATCTGTCATCCAGTTTTCAAGTTCTAGTTCTGTATCGAGTGCTGTATTGATCCTTTCTAATACTTTTTCAGCTTTTTCTTTTTTTGTCTTTTTCTCTTTTTCACCTTTTGTTCCGTCAGCGTAAACATTTGGTGTTACTATTGCGATTGCCAGTGCTAATATGATATGTAAAATATTCCTTTTCATGATTTCTGTTTTTTACCTGTTCAACGAACTGACTTAACTATAACAACTGACGTGCCAAAAGCCGTAAAAGTTTAAAAAACAGATTGATACATGGGTTTTGTCAATTTTCAGAAAGACTTAAAACTGAACGCTTTTAATACAGGTGTGTTCGTATTCGAACAAGTAAAAGACGAAATGGTCTTTTAATATGAGTCTTCACTGACCCGGGGAAGTCAGGAATATGAATGGAGATAATCTATTTATCGTAATGATATCTGCAACTGTATATATAAAGGTGATTATCCAGGTATTTATACACGAGACGATGTTCAAGATCAATTCTTCGGGACCATAATCCAGACAGGTCATATTTTAGCGGCTCTGGCTTTCCCTTTCCCTCGAATAGATTCCTTGCTATATCTTTAATCAATTCATTTATCTTTCTGAGCATTCTCCTATCCTCATTTTGCCAGGAGAGATAATCTTCCCACGCGTTTTTCGAAAAAGTGATTAACATTATTCCTGATCAATATCTTTTTGGATTGATTCACCTTCTTTCATTTGACGGATTGATTCATATAGTCTGTCTGCATTTGATCTTGAACTCAATAAATGCATCGTTTCCATCAGAGAATTATATTCATCCAATGAAATCACAACCGTTCCTTTACCACTTTTTCTTTTGATTATGAGAGTCTCATTATTATCCTCAACAGCATCAAGATATTTTTTTAATCTTTCCCGAAATTCTGAATAATTTGCTGCAATCATAACAATATTTGCTTGTAATTAATTAAGTACAATTATACGTACTTTTTTGGTAATATGAAATAAAATTTGATTTATAGTTTTACTGAGGTTTCGCACTTATCAATTAATGTTGCCACAGATTACTCACAGTCTTTGGCAACATATCTTATTAATCAAATGCGAAACTTTAGTAATTTTATAAAAGATAACAATTTTTAAAGTAACACTATACCGAAATTTGAAGCCTTTTCCCATTAACCCCGAATTTGTATATTTACCTTCCTATGCAGTTAAAAAAAGCAAACTATCTTTAAATAATTGATAACGGAAGAATCAAAAGTATGAATAGTCTTAAATACATCTTTATTTTATTCTTAAGTCTGAATTCCTTTATTGCCTGTAATCAGGTTAAAAATACCTCACCGGAATGGCCCGGATTCAGAGGAGAGGATAATTCCGGAATATGGCACACAAATCTTGAAATAGAAACACTTACTCCTGCCCATATAAAAAAGATATGGGAAGCAGATGTAAAACCCGGTTATTCAGGGCCCACTGTTTCAGGCCGGAAAGTATATGTGATGGATTATGACCGGGAGAATTCAAAAGAGAGGGTCCTCTGCTTTGATGAAAGCACAGGGGAAAAGATCTGGGAGTATGAATATCCGGTCGACTATGCAATGGTGGGATATCCCGTGGGTCCGCGGGCTTCCGTCACAATAGAAAATGATATGGCTTTTTCCTTCGGCACCATGGGTCATTTGCATTGCTTTGATTCCCATACAGGTGAAATAAAATGGCATGTGAATACCCATGAAGAATATAAAAACAGGATTCCGATCTGGGGGCTGGCAACTTCCCCCATTGTTGAAGAAGACCTGATTATTGTTCAGATCGGAGGAGAAACCGGTGCCTGTGTAGTAGCATTTAACAAGCTCACAGGAAGAGAGGTGTGGCGGGCACTTGAAGATGAAGCTTCTTATTCTACTCCCATAATCATTAAGCAGGGGGATAAAAAAGTAATGGTTATCTGGACAGGGGAAAGTATTGCAGGACTGAGCCCTTCCACGGGTAAAATATACTGGAAAATCCCTTTTGAAAAGAAAAAGATGATCATGAATGTGGCCTCGCCCGTCTGGTCTCCACCCTATCTATTTCTGACGGCCTTTTTTGATGGCTCCCTACTGCTGAAACTTGACCGGGAAAAGCCGGCGGCTGAGTTATTATGGCATAAAACCGGCAGAAATGAAAGAGAAACTGTCGCTCTCCATTCCACAATTTCAACCCCGGTAGTAAAAGACGGTTATGTTTATGGCATCGACAGTTATGGTGAAGTGCGATGTCTGGATCTTTTAACAGGAGAGAGAATATGGGAAGATAAATCGCTGGTCAGACAGGGAAGATGGTCGAATATACATTTCATTCGTCAGAATGAAAAAATCTGGGGATTCAATGAAACCGGCGAACTGATACTCGGAAAATTCTCTCCTGAAGGATTTAAAAACTATGGCAGAGTTAAGCTAATCGATCCTGTAAAAATCTCACCCAATCCACGGGGTGGTGTCTGCTGGGCTATCCCGGCCTTTTACGGGAACAGGATTATTGTGAGGAATGATGAGAAGATGGTGTGTTATGAGGTTGGGGAGTAGGGAGAGGGGATTAGGGAAAAGGGATTAGGGAAAGGGGATTACGGGATTGGGATTTGGGATTTTTTAGGACGCGGCATACCGTTCACCTTTCACACCGTTCATCGTTCACCCCTCACCATTCACCGGGATATGGATTTTTTCGAATTGTTTTATGCCTCAGTCATTTATTTCCTACATTTGTTATATGTAATATCATTTTAAAAATGATTATGTAGGTTTACTGCGAACACAAAGAAAAAAATATCATACACATAAAGGTATCATATTTTTTTTAAGGCTGGGAATACTACTGAGATAAATTATTGAGATATGAATTCAAATATTGACATAAAGGCCGCCAGAAAATTTCAACAGGATAAATTGAAAAAGCAACAGGAAGAACTGGATAAAAAATTTCAACAGGCCAGTAAAGATTTCAAAGCCATTTGCGAGATGATAATACAGGATTTTCAACCAGAAAGCATATATCAATGGGGATCTTTACTGGAACGAAATAAATTTTCAGCTATTTCTGATATCGACATTGCACTCTCTGGCATTGAAGATGCACATAAATATTTTCAATTATTAAAAAAGGCAGAGGAATTGACAGATTTTCCGGTTGATATTGTCCAACTGGAAAAAATACACCCTTTACACAAAGAAATGATCCTAAAAAAAGGAATCGAAATTTACAGAAAATGAACAATCAAATAGCAGTATTAATTGCGCAGGCAAATAATACAAATAACATTTTGGAGGATAATCGGGATTTTTATACGGAAGAGGTGTAGGAGTCGTATGAACCACATCCATTCAGGGAAGAAGAATTTAATTTTTCAAATCCCATTGTAAGCGAAATACTGAAATATGGACAAGAGATCCATGTGGACTGATGGATTAGACCGGCATTGAGATATGCGAAACTTTAGTTATTTATTTTTTACATATATGTGTCGAATGTTATTATCACCGGTTTCTTTTTCCTGGATTTCAAAATCGCCTATTTCTTTTATCAAGGGATATAATTTGGGAAAACCATAATTTCTGGGATCAAAATCTGTTTTTTTCTTCATTAAAAAACTCCCTAATGTTCCCAGGAAAGCCCAGCCATTGTCGTCTGAAATCTCATCGATACTCTCCTTTATTAATTTTATCAGATCCTTATCGATTTTACTAACCGAGGAAGGCCGGGTTTTGGAATCAGGATATTTTTTAGGTTTTTCAGATACGTCCGGTTCATGCTCTTTTTTCAGAATTTCGATATAAATGAATTTATCACAGGCAGTAATGAAAGGCCGGGGCGTTTTCTTTTCACCAATGCCAATTACAAGCATTGCCGCTTCCCGTAAACGGGTTGCAAGTCTCGTAAAATCGCTGTCACTTGAAACAATACAAAAGCCATCTACTTTTTCAGAATAAAGCAAGTCCATAGCATCGATAATCAGCGCACTATCACTGGAGTTTTTCCCTGTTGTGTAGCTGTACTGCTGTACAGGAGTAATTGCATTTTCAAGTAAAACACTTTTCCATCCTGAAACCGTTGGTTTTGTCCAGTCAGCATATATGCGCTTGATGGTTGGATTCCCATATTTAGCAATCTCATCAAGCATTTCTTTCATATGAGCATAGGGAACATTGTCTGCATCAATTAGTACTGCAAGCTTTTCATCTTTCATAGTGGTTGTTTCTTTATTACTATCATATAACAAATTTTAAATTTGCACAAAAACAGATATGTAAGTTCCCGCCTGCCATCGCACGGCCAGAGGAGTGGCGGGCAGGTAATCGTTTAACCGTTTAATCGTTTAGGCACATCATTAGACTTTGCAACTCTTGATTAGATCTTAATCATAATAAACAATCCTGCCTGTTATCGTCTCCGAGTGATACGGCCCCAGCCGTGGCGGACTATCATATAACAAATTTCACAAGTATCATATAAACAGTCATTTGAGTTTTTGATGATTAAAAACCCTGAATAAAACTAACAAAAATTTCTCAAAGCAAGTTCTTTACGGTTATTTATCATCTGAAGTTCTATTAACTAATATATATTCCGTTGAAACTACTACCGGTTTTTGGCACGGCGCCTGGGCCGCCAGGATGTCTTTGGAAAAGGGCTATGTTTGAACTTTGAAACTATTTTACTACCGCCACGGTTTTCTTTCTCTCACTCCCTTTACCACAAAGCGTATGTCATTTTGAGCCACCACCCCCGGAATACGTGACCATTGTGAGAGTGCTGGTGAAAAAGGAAATTGTTTCCTATAAATCCTATGGC
>CAZGTU010000009.1:85689-96583 GCA_964528675.1 uncultured Bacteroidaceae bacterium | reverse complement strand
AGGATACTTCCCTTGGTGTATTATTGACGGAGCAAGAGAGAGGTTTCTCACCCCCAGCGTTTGGCAAATAAAATCATTATTAATGCTTAGCTATTCTCCTGCCAAACGTGGGGGATTCGAAATGACAATGTAACGCGGTGTATCGGAGGCCTGCGGTGCGGGGTTGGGGGTTTAAGGGTTTAATCGTTCCCGCCTGCCGAAGCTGGGCCAGCGCGTTGGCGGACAGGTAATCGTTTAAGGGTTTAAGTGATAGCCCAACTGTTTACCTTTTACCGTTTACTGCTTATTACCGTTTACTGCTTACCGTTTACCGCATACTGTTTACGTCTTCCTTCCATCGTCCATGGTCCATCGTCCATGGTCCACTCCATCTCTCAAGGGCAATCGAAAAAGAAAGCTTGACAATAAAACCAATAGAAACCAACTTTTCTCCGTCTGTCCTCACGTTTTCTAATTCTTATTATTCTTACCTTGGAATAAAAATGTATTTTTGAAGAAATTGAAATCTAATGATAACACCACCATATCTGAAAGAAGGAGATACTGTCGGAATAGTAGCTCCGGCCAGGAAGGTTGACCGGTCTGAAATAGAAAGTTTTTTACATTTAATGGAGGAATGGGGACTTAAATGCAAGTTAGGAAAACATTTGCTGGGAAAGCATTTCATCTTCTCGGGAACAGATGAGGAAAGAGCTGCAGATCTGCAGGAGATGATTGAGAACGGGGAGATTCGTGCTGTTTTTTGTGCCCGGGGAGGATACGGATCTGTAAGGACCCTGCAACATGTAGATTTTTCAAATTTTGAAAAAGATCCTAAATGGCTGATTGGTTATTCTGATATCACAGTTTTTCATTCTTATATCAATAAATTTACCGGGGTGGAATCATTGCATGCTTTGATGCCTTTCAGTCTCAGAAAAACGAAGGATGACGAAAGTATAAAGACTTTGAAAAAAGCTCTTTATGGTGAGAATTTATGTTATCAATTACCCCCTCATGAACTCAATATTGAAGGAGAAGCCGAGGGTGAACTTATTGGCGGGAATCTATCTATACTGAATAGCCTTAACGGTACAGTTTTATTCCCTGATCTTAAAAACAAGATCCTGTTTATTGAAGAAGTGGATGAATATCTTTACAACATTGACCGGATGATGATGAACCTTTCGCTTAGCGGAGTTCTCAATCGGATAAGGGCTTTAATTGTGGGTAGTTTTACCGCTATAAAAGACAATGAAGAGCCATTTGGTAAAAATGAATTTGAAATCATTCACGAGATCAGCGATCATTATAATATTCCTGTATGCTTTAATGTGCCATCAGGTCACGATTTCAAAAACAAAACGCTGATTTTTGGCCGTAAATTACAATTAAGGGTAGGGGAGGATCAGTCTTCTCTTTTTTTTCAACCTTAAATCGTAATATTATGGCACAACACAATGAACGGGGTACGAAAGCAGAAAACATAGCTGCTGAGTATCTGGCAGGTAAAGGTTACAGGATCAGGGCAAGAAACTGGCGCCATTACCACAAAGAGATTGATATCATTGCTGAGAAAGACGGCAAATTAATAATTGTAGAAGTGAAAGCCCGGCAGGACGGAGGGGAAGAGAATGCATCGGAGATCTTTAGCAGGGGAAAGATGAGAAACATGGTGGATGTTGCAGAGGCCTACATCTTTAAGGAAGATATAATGATGGAAGTCAGGTTTGATTTTTTCCTGGTAATTTTCGATCCTCTCGGTTATAAAGTTCAGCACATCCCGGAAGCTTTTATTCCCGGGGTGAACTGGTAAGGGCTTTCCATAATCAGAGCAGTAAATAAATTAAGAAATTTTGAAAATTTCATCAGCTTAGAAATTTTGACTGAATGAATGTTGAGGAAATAAGAGAATACTGCATCTCTAAAAAGAATGTCACTGAAGGTTTTCCTTTTGACGACCAGACTCTGGTATTCAAGGTTTCAGGTAAAATGTTTGCCACATTGAGCCTCACCGGTGATTCGAGGATTAATCTTAAATGTGATCCTGAAAGAGCAATTGAATTAAGAGAGCATCATCATTATGTTATTCCGGGCTATCATATGAATAAAAAACACTGGAATACGGTGCTATATGAATTTGCTTCTGAGGATGAGATGAAAGAGTGGATCAATCATTCTTATGAGCTGGTATATAATTCCTTGCCCGAAAAGAAAAAATAGAGATATCTTTGGATAAAAAGTATCTCCATGAAAAAGTTATTCAGTTATTTTCTCCAGGGTCTCCTTTATATTGGGCCAATAGGGATTACAGTATATATCATTTACTTTTTGTTTAATTTTCTTGACGGTTTTGTCCAGGAATACCTGCAGCAATGGCTTAATATTAATATTCCCGGTCTGGGCTTGATAATCTTATTCCTGGTGATAAGCCTTCTCGGATTTATCGGACGTTCTGTAATATTCAAGCCCATGGGTAAATTTTTTGAGAAGCTCCTGGGAAGGGTTCCGTTGTTGAAACTGCTTTATAATTCAATAAAGGACCTTTTAAATGCCTTCGTCGGAAAGGAACGTAAGTTCAACAAACCTGTACTGGTTAAGGTAAATACCATCTCAGAGCTTGAGAAAATTGGGTTTTTAACACAGGAAGACCTGACCGATCTTGATATTAAAGACAAAGTGGCTGTATATTTTCCTCACTCCTATAATTTTTCAGGAGAAATGTTTGTGGTTCCCAGGGAGCATGTCAGACCCCTTAAGATGAGTCCTGCCGATGCTATGAAGTTTGTGGTGTCGGGGGGAGCTGCAAAAAGCTAATGTCCTATCCTCCTACCAGTAAATTGCAGCCCCTGATATCACTGGAATCCATTCTGCCAAGCACCTTAAAACTGCCGTCTTTATATAATTTTCCAATGTCTGAAGTGGCCAGAAATGAACAACTGTAACGATTGGCAAGATCAATGACATTAATAATACCCGACCTTTCCGGTGGTAAAATACAGAATGGATCATGGCTATCCCTGATGAGAATCTTCATCCAGGGAGGGGTATAAAATACTCCATCACCGTATGAATAAGCCTGGGACAATAATTCCGTCATTCCATATTCTGAATGTACGGATGAAAGATTGAAGCTGCTTTTAAGTATTTCATGTAATTCCCGGCGGATAATTTCTTTTCTCCTTCCTTTCATCCCTCCCGTTTCCATGAAAATGCTGCCCGAGAGATCTTCTTCATAATCGTTTGCCAGTTCAAGAAATGCAAAACTAACTCCGATAACCAGGGTTTTTTGTTTCTCAGCTTTTAGTTTTTTCAGTTTAGTTATGAGTTCATCATATTCAAAAAGATAAAATCCACTCTCCTCATGTTGACTTTTTTTAATTAAGCTGTCTGCCATGTAAACAAGAGAAGAACCGTCTCTTTCCAGGTAAGATGGCAAAAGGGCCAGAATACAGTAATCTGATGGAGAACCATAAAATTGCTGAAAGCTTTTTGTTAAACTGGTTTCATACATTGCAGCCTCAGCCACATAGTGTTTGCTTCTTTCCATTCCTGTGGTACCACTGGAAAAAAACAGCAATTGCTCTTGCTTTCTGCGGTCGATGATACTGTGATATTTAAATAAATCAACAGGAAGGAAGGGGATATCTTCCGTTGAATGGATATCCCCTGCATCAATTCCAAGATAATTTATAAACTCATGGTAGGGTTTGACATATTTGTATTGTTCCCTGAAAATCTCCAGGGCAACACTTTCGAATTCTTCATTCGTGTCGATATGAAATACAGGATCTGTCACGGTAAATCAATCCTTTGTTTGCCCTACCGGGTCTTTTCTGTCTATTGTAAAGAAAATTCATGAATTTTCTCTACGAAGAGATACACCCTCCGGGTCAGAGGGTGTAAAAAATAAATATTACTGATCCGGATAAATCCCCGATCACGACCGTATCGCCTCAATACCGGGTAATTTCTTACCTTCCACATATTCCAGCATAGCCCCGCCACCGGTGGAAACATAACTGACTTTATCGGCAAGCCCGAATTTGTTGACTGCGGCAACTGAATCACCTCCGCCTACAAGGCTGAAAGCTCCTTCCTCGGTTGCTTTGGCAATGGCTTTGGCAATGGCTACAGTTCCATTCCGGAATTTTTCCATTTCAAATACACCCATGGGACCATTCCATAGGATGGTCTTTGATTTCATTATTACATCACTGAAAAGATTGATGGTGTCATCACCAATATCCAGTCCCATCATGCCATCCTTGCCATCTGCTATGGCTGCAGATTCAGTGTTTGCATCATTTTCAAATTTATCAGCGAGTACCTGGTCAACAGGAAGGACCAGGTTTACGCCTTTTTCCTCTGCTTTCTTAATAATATCAAGCGCCATGTCTGTCTTATCTTCTTCACAGAGAGAATCACCTATATTTCCTCCTTTTGCTTTTACGAATGTGTAGGTCATTCCTCCTCCGATAATCAGGTTGTCTACTTTATCCAGCAGATTTTCAATTACCTGGATCTTGTCCGATACTTTTGCTCCTCCCATGATTGCAGTAAAAGGATGATCAGGCTTTTTCAGTACTTTGTCCATAGCAGAAAGTTCATTCTTAATGAGATAACCGAATACTTTATCTTTTTCGAAGAATTCTGCAACGATGGTAGTGGAAGCATGTGCCCTGTGAGCTGTTCCAAATGCATCATTCACATAAACATCGGCTCCTTCGGCAAGCTTTTTGGCAAAATCTTTATCCCCTTTTGTTTCTTCCTTATAAAAGCGAAGATTTTCGAGCAGGAGAACTTCACCGGGTTTCAGATTTTTTTTCATTTCCAGTGTTTCTTCCCCAATACAGTCAGAAGCAAATTTTACCTCTGTTCCGAGCTGTGAAGAGAGTGTGGAAATCACATGTTTCAATGAGAATTTTTCCTCGGGACCTTCTTTGGGACGACCAAGGTGAGACATCAGTATAGCTGCTCCCCCGTCTTCGAGTATTTTCTTAATGGAGGGTATGGCAGCACGGATTCTTGTGTCATCCGTTACCTCAAAATCAGCATTCAGAGGGACATTGAAATCAACCCTCATAATGGCTTTCTTTTCTGAAAAATCAAAATTGTCAACGGTCTTCATATCTTTAAAATTTAATTACAAAATATTAACTTTTGGAAAAATTCATTCAAAGGTAAAAAAAGTTATTTTATATTACCTTTGTTCCATGTTAGCAAATAGTAAAATTTAAGGAAAAGGAAGAATGTATTTCAGGGAAATTCCCGGACAGGATGAACTTAAGAACAGACTCATAAGGTCGGTAAAAGATGAGAGGGTCAGTCATGCTTTGTTGATGCACGGACCTGAGGGTTGCGGTAAGCTGGCACTGGCCATTGCCTTTGCAAGGTATCTTTCATGTACAAACCGCCAGGAAAAAGATGCTTGTGGTGAGTGCCCTTCCTGTAAAAAATATGACAAGCTGGCTCATCCCGATCTTCATTTTTCATTTCCCACCTCTGCTGCAGACAAGGATCCCGGAGTGGATGAATTAATGGAAACATGGCGTTCTGCCTTACTTGAAAATCCTTTTTTAAATCAATATAACTGGTACGAAAAGATAGGCCTCGAAAATAAGCAGGGGATTATCGGAACAAAGCAAAGTTCTGCAATTATCAGAAAACTTGGGCTGAAATCTTTTGAATCGGATTACAAGATCCTGGTCATGTGGATGCCGGAAAAAATGAATGATTACTCAGCAAACAAACTTTTGAAAATGATTGAGGAGCCACCACGGCAAACCGTTTTCATTCTTGTTTCAGAAAGTCCTGATGATATTCTTCCTACTATCAGAAGCCGGACACAGATCATGCGTATTCCAAAGATCAAAAGTGAGGATATTATTGCTGCTCTCAGACAAAAAACAGAGGCTTCCGATGAAATTATTGAAAATGCTGTAAGGCTTTCGAATGGGAATTTCAATCTTGCTATGACATCCATTCAGGCCGATGAACAAAACAAGAATAATTTTGAGCGTTTTGTCAACCTGATGCGACTGGCATACAAAAAAGAGGTGGTAAGCATTATTGAATGGGTTGATGATATGGCAGGATTGAGCAGGGAGAGGCAAAAATTGTTTCTGATCAATGCACTTCGGTTAATACGGGAAAACTTTATGGTCAATATCGGCAAAACAGAAATTACTCATATGGCAGGATATGAAGATGAATTTTCGATAAAGTTTTCACGTTTTGTAAATGCTGACAATGTTGCACATATCTACAGGGAATTAAATGATGCTTATAATCATATTTCAGCCTATGGTTATGCCAGAATTGTTTTGCTGGACATGAGCCTTAAAATGGTCAGATATCTGCATATGTGATTTTTTTAAATAACTTTGTTTTTGATTTATCAGGAAGAATAAGACTATGGACGAACTGATTCACAGAGGTTGTTGTGAGAATGATTGCAGAGAAAATCCGAATGAAAACTCTGACAGGATAATATCGTATTTCAGCAAATGCAGTAAGCTTGATGATTACAACTGGTTGAGAGGTCTGCCCGAAACAGGGAAAGAAACAGACATTGTTGAAATCAGGTTTAAAAATACAAGAAAAGGATTTTACAGGAATGTCAATCAATTGCGACTCAATCGCGGAGACATAGTAGCGGTTGAGGCCTCCCCGGGGCATGATATTGGCGTTATAACGCTTACCGGGAATCTCGTTCTCAAACAACTCTATAAATACGGCATACATCCCGATTCTGAAGACATTAGAAAGGTATATCGGAAGGCGAAAGAAGCTGATCTGGATAAATGGAAAGAGGCAATTAAAAAGGAACATGAAACCATGATCAGGTCGAGGACTTTTGCCGATCGTTTAAAGCTTGATATGAAAATTGGGGATGTGGAATACCAGGGGGATAAAACCAAAGCCATCTTTTATTATATCGCCGATGAACGTGTAGACTTTCGGCAACTGATCAAGGATCTGGCTGAAGCTTTTCGCGTCCGTATCGAGATGAAACAGATCGGTGCACGCCAGGAAGCAGGTCGTATCGGGGGAATCGGATCCTGCGGGCGGGAATTATGTTGCGCAACCTGGATAACGAATTTTGTTTCGGTTACCACCGCTGCTGCACGTTACCAGGAAGTGTCGCTTAATCCTCAGAAACTTGCAGGACAATGCGGGAAACTGAAATGTTGCCTTAATTATGAGGTAACTTCCTACGTGGATGCACAGAAGGATTTTCCCGACAGAAATATTATTCTGAAAACCAAACAGGGAGAAGCTTATTTTCAGAAAACGGATATTTACCGCGGAATTTTCTGGTATTCTTTTGATAAAGGTTCAGCTACCAATCTTATTCCGGTATCTGTTGAAAGGGTTAAAGAAATAATTAAGCTTAATAAGAAGAATGTAATCCCTGAGAATCTGATCGATTTCGAGGAAATTGCCGATAATCAGGAGGACGATTATAGTGATGTAATCGGTCAGGACAGCCTCACCCGTTTTGAAGATAAGAGAAGGTTAAAAAAGAAGAAAAGCAGAAAAAAGCAGAAAAAGAAAAAACCACCCAGAAATGAAAAATAGGCATATCTATTTATTACTTTTTTTTGTAAGTATCACAATTCTTTCATGTGATCCCAATATGGTTTATGATCAATTTAAAGAAACGGGAGATAACAACTGGGCATGGGATGAAGAAATGATTTTTGAAGTCGATATGGAAAACCCTGATGAGTTTTACAATATCTTTATAAATGTCAGGCATACAAAAGAATATCCCAAAA
The DNA here is from genome assembly GCA_964528675.1 of uncultured Bacteroidaceae bacterium. Lineage (GTDB taxonomy): Bacteria > Bacteroidota > Bacteroidia > Bacteroidales > CAYRTD01. The sequence goes on along the minus strand of CAZGTU010000009.1, from coordinate 88,820 downwards.
GAAATCTTTATGTATTTCTTACCATAGAGGGCCCCAATGAAACGGAAGCTCATGATACCATCGATATTCCCATTGCTGATGCCAGGGGGAGATGGTTGGGGAGCGGATTTGGAGATATAAAATTTGCAAGAAAACAAATCAGGGAAAATGTGCGTTTCGCCTTTCCCGGTAAATACAGGTTTATTCTGGAACAGGGGATGAGAATGGAAGAAGTTCCCGTAACCGATGTGGGACTAAGGATAGAATATTTTAAAAGGCTAAATTAGAGATAGTTGTGAGCAAGAATAAGCTGGCAAAGTTCAGTGAATTGAAAGAATTAGACCGCGTTTTTCAACCCGCATTTGATGAAGTTTTTCAGAAGAACCATCCTCTCAAAGGGAAATGGTCTGCCGAAGTATTTGGCAACAACAATCCAATTGTACTTGAATTAGGCTGTGGAAAAGGAGAATACACCCTTGGACTGGCCAGAAAATATAATAACAAAAACTTCATTGGTGTTGATATCAAGGGGGCAAGGATCTGGAGGGGTGCAAAGACCATGAATGAGGAAGATATCCGGAATGCAGCCTTTCTACGGACAAGGATTGAATTGATACGATCTTTTTTTGCAAGAGATGAAGTTTCCGAGATATGGCTTACATTTCCGGATCCCCAGGAAAAAAAACGCCGTAAGAAAAAACGCCTGACCGGATCGAGATTTTTAAATGAATATCGCTATTTTGTTAAAGCTGATGGAATTATTCATCTGAAAACCGATAATGATATTTTATATGATTATACCTTGAGGCTGGTGAATTACAATCAACTTGAAATTCTGTTTGCCACTTCCAACCTCTACGAATCGGATTTTAATGATGATATCCTTGAGATAAAGACCTTTTATGAGAAACAATATCTAGCTGAAGGAAAAAGCATCAATTATATAAAATTTCGTTTACCGGGAGAAAAAGAAATCATTGAGTTTCCTGAAGATGACTGATGACGGTTTTTTCACAAAGGTTTATGAGGTCACCAGGATGATCCCGCAAGGTAGAGTGACCAGTTATGGAGCTATTGCTGCCTATCTCGGGTCACCCGGTGCGTCCCGTATGGTGGGATGGGCGTTGAATAATTGCCACCATTTCGATATGTATATACCTGCCCACCGGGTGGTTAACAGGAATGGATTGTTAACCGGCAAACATCATTTCCCGGGCATAAATACGATGGAAGAACTTCTCCGTAGTGAAGGTGTAAAAGTGGAAGACGATCAAATTATTGATTTTGAAAAACATTTCTGGAATCCTAATCAAGAATTAATCTAATTAAAAATATTTATTAATTTTGTGCGTTAAACGCATTAATTATGTCAATAAATAAAGATAAAGTACTTCAAATACTGAGTGAAATCAAGCATCCTGAGAAAAGGCAAAGCATTGTTGAGCTTGGAATGATTGAAAATCTTGAGGTTTCAGGTAATAAAGTCAGCTTTCTCCTCAAGACACAAAAGACTAAAGATCCTTTCGCAGCTTCTTTGTTGAAAACTGCTGAAGCTGTCATTAAGAATGAGTATGAGGATGCAGAAGTTTCAGCATCTGTTTTTTCACCTCCGCAGGTCGATTACAAGCCCGATGATCCTCTTGGAAAGGTAAAGAACATCATTGCCGTTGCTTCAGGTAAAGGAGGCGTAGGAAAATCGACTGTAGCGGTAAATTTGGCAGTTGCAATGGCCAAGACCGGAGCTTCGGTAGGTTTGATCGATGCTGATGTTTATGGTCCTTCCACTCCTATTATGTTCGGACTCGAAGGTCAGAGACCGCAGGTAAGGACTGAAGGCCAAAAAGAAATTATAATTCCTATAGAAAAACACGGAGTGAAAGTAGTTTCCATTGGTTTTTTCGTCAGGCCTGAAGATGCATTGGTATGGCGGGGCCCGATGGCAACCAATGCACTGAAACAATTAATCAGCCAGTCGGACTGGGGTGAACTCGATTATTTATTCATTGACCTTCCTCCGGGTACCGGAGATGTGCATCTCACTATGGTTCAGGAAACTGCGGTAACCGGAGCTGTGATTGTTTCAACTCCGCAACAGGTGGCTCTTGCCGATGCAGTGAAAGGAATAGCAATGTTCACGGGAGAAAAGATTAATGTACCCGTACTCGGGCTTATTGAAAATATGTCATGGTTCACTCCTGCCGAATTGCCAGATAATAAATATTATATATTCGGAAAAGAAGGGGTGAAAAAACTTGCCTATGAAATGCAGGTGAATCTTCTTGGTCAAATACCTCTTGTTCAGAGTATACGGGAAGATGGGGATGAAGGACGTCCTTCAGTACTCGATGAACAGAATCCGGCTTCCAAAGCATTTGATGACCTGGCTGTGAATCTAATTGCCGCAGTGGATAAAAGAAATAAGGAAAAGGAACCGACAAAAAGGGTTCAAATTAATCACTAACCAGATTATGGACAACGTGACAAAAGAACAGGAAAACAAAATTAAAAAAGCACTGGATAAGGTCAGGCCTTATCTTCAGGCTGATGGAGGTGATATAGAGCTGGTTGAGGTTACAGAAGATCTGGTTGTAAAGGTAGAGATGACCGGTGCCTGTGATGGTTGTCCATTTAGCTTACATACCCTGAGGGCAGGTGTGGAGGAAGCTATACGTAAAGAGCTCCCGGAGGTTAAGGGAGTGGTTGCGGTGAATATGTGATAGATAGACCATGGACGATGGACCATAGACCATGGGAAGAGGGAAAATAGACCATGGACGATGCTTGCCCGCCGACGCGAAGGCTAGCGCAATGGCAGGCGGGGACCATGGGAGAGGGAATATAGACCATGGACCATAGACCATGGACCATAGTGGGTAAGATTAATGCTTGAAGGATTTTGGAGAGATCCCGGAAATCTGGATATGTTATCATATAAAAAATCATCATTAGAGTGAAACACAGCCTCCATGGTCCATGGTTCCCGCCTACTCATGCACTGGCTAATGTTCAGCGGGCAGATATGGTCCATGGTCGATCTTCCCTCCTTCCATGGTCCATGGTCCATGGTCTATATTCTCTCCTCCATGGTCTATGGTCTATGGTCTATATTCTCTCCTCCATGGTCCATGGTCTAAAATATTCCCTCTTTCATA
>CAZGTU010000009.1:53998-85589 GCA_964528675.1 uncultured Bacteroidaceae bacterium | reverse complement strand
ATGGTCTATATTCTCTCCTCCATGGTCCATGGTCTAAAATATTCCCTCTTTCATAAAATATCCTGTTAATTTTCGAGTTATTTGTTATACTTGCAAAATATATTATCGGGGATATTGAAAAATACAATAGTTAAATACTTATTCATCTTTGTTTTTATCATTTCAGCGTGTTCTACCGAAAAGAATACGATGATGACCAGGGCCTATCATAACCTTACTTCTCATTATAACATCTATTTTAATGGATATCAGAGTTTTGACCGGGGTGTGAAAAAAGTCGAGGAAGGCTTTGAGGATGATTATTCCAAATTATTGCCTGTTTTTTATTACAGCGATCCGGATGTTGCCCAGACGGTGGCACCCGATATGGACAGGGCTTTGGAAAAGGGCACAAAGGTTATTGCACTTCATTCCATTACTGCCAAACCTGACTTCAAACGGGGAATTCAGACTGAGAAGCAAAAAGAATTCTACAATAAAAGGGAATATAATAAATGGATTGATGATAATTATATCCTTATGGGGAAGGCCTACATTTATAAAAATGAATTTCGCACAGCTATTGAGACCTTAAGAAAGATGATCAATGATTTTCCCAAAGAAGAAACACGTTTTGAAGCCATGATATGGATGGCCAGGGCTTATAATGAGATAGAGGAGTACCGGGAATCTGAACAATTGCTTTCAGCATTGGATAACAGGGAAGACTTACCCAAAGAATACAGGGCAGATCTTTATGCTACCTATGCCGATTTTCATATAAAGCAGGATGAATATGAACAGGCTATCCCACATCTGACCAGGGCCCTTAATTTTGTCAGAGATAAACATTATAAAATACGCTATAGATATATTCTTGCACAGTTATACCAGGAAACCGGCAATTCGGATAAAACTATAAAAAACTACCGCAAGGTGATAAAAATGAATCCTCCCTACGAGATGACTTTCAATGCCAAGATCAATATGGCCGGTTCATTTGAGGCAGGATCGGGGAAGGCAAGTGAGATTCGTTCATTATTGAACAAAATGCTCAAAGATGATAAAAACATTGAGTATCAGGATCAAATTTATTATGCGCTTGGAAACATCGCTATTAAGGAAAATAAAACGGAAAAGGCAATTGAAAACTATAAGCTGAGTGCGGCTAAGAGCATGGGGAACTATAATCAAAAAGGACTATCCTATATAGCACTGGGTGATATTTATTATGAAATGCCTGAATATGGGCTTTCACAGTCATATTATGATAGTTCCCTGCAAAATATAGATCAGGATTACAGTGACTATGAGATGCTTACCAGGAAAGCTACAAATCTTACACATCTGGTGGAACATTCTTCGGTTTACGAGCTGGAGGACAGTCTGCAGCATCTTGCCAAACTACCCGAGAAAGAATTATACGCAAAAATAGATGGTATCATTGAACAGGTAATCAAAGAAGAAGAAGAGGAAAGGAAAAGGGAGCAGGACGAAATGCTGGACAGGCAGTATGGCATGGCCATGGGCAATAATAACCGCTCCGGGACCAATAATACACAGGGAGGGAAATGGTATTTTTATAACATGAACGCCAAAAGTTCAGGCCAGCCTGAATTCAGAATGAAATGGGGAACCAGAAAGCTTGAAGATCATTGGAGAAGGAAGAACAAGGAAAGCTTTGATGAAATTGAACAACTCGAAGAAGGTGAAATGGCTGATACCGATAGTACATCAGCCGGAAATTCTCAAGTATTGAGTAATAAGAACCGGGAATTTTACCTGAAAGATATTCCATTAAGCGATTCAGCCATGCAGATATCTGAAAAAAGACTTGAAGAAGCGCTTTACAATATGGGACTTGTTTATAGAAATGAACTGAAAGACATTGACCTGGCAATTGAATCCTTTAAAGGCGTTGTGGAACGGTTCCCTGATGAGGAAAATGCCCTTCTTGCTGCTTATAATCTTTATGAGATTTATGATTTACAGAATAACCCCGAAAGAAGAGATTATTATAAAAACTTTATTTTGAGAAACTTCCGTGAATCTCCGAGGGCCAAGATCCTGGCCGATCCGGAATATGTCCAACAATTATTGGAGGAGAAGAACCGGGTGAATCTCTTTTATGAGGAAACCTATAATAAATTTAATCAGCAGGATGATCAGACAGTAATAAAAAACATGGAATATGCCCGTAAGGAGTTCCCCGGACATAAGATAATTCCGAAATTTGAATTGCTTGCTGCCATCTCTAAAGGAAGAATAGGCGGGAAAGCTGTAATGTCGGAGGAGCTGGAGGGTATCATGGATAAATATCCCGGAACCGAGGAAAGTGATTATGCCGCATCATTGATGGAGCATCTGTATCAGGAATCTCCTGAACTTGAGATTGCCGATACACAGGAAAAGGCAGAAGAGATCTATACTGCTGATTCAACAGGAATTTTCTTCTTTGGTCTGGCGACTGATGAAGTTGTAGATCTCAACCAGTTGAAATTCAACCTCATCAATTTCAACCTGGATAATTTCGATCGTCTGAACCTTAATATTCAAGAAGAAGAAATAAACAATAAACAATTTGTATTTGTTAAAGCGTTCGAGAACCTTGAGATGGCTGAAAGATATTTTGTAACTTATGAAAAATCGCCTGATCTGGTATTCAGAGATGTCGATCCCTCTAAAGTTTCGGTTTTCTTTATTTCCCGGTTTAATTATGTCAGACTGCAGGAAGACAAGGATTTTAGAAAATACAAAATATTTTTTGATAAAATATATCAGCCTGAATAATGGAGAAAAAAATACAAATATTGTGGGTGGATGATGAAATTGCCCTTTTAAAACCCTACATAATATTTCTGGAAGAAAAAGGTTTTGAGCTGAGCACTGCCACCAATGGAGACGATGCCATAAATCTGGTCACCGAAAATGATTTCGATCTTATCTTTCTGGATGAAAATATGCCTGGTATGAGTGGCCTTGAAGTCCTGACAGAAATTAAATCTCTGAAGCCTTTCATTCCGGTGGTAATGATCACAAAAAGCGAAGAAGAAAATATTATGGAGGAAGCCATAGGCTCCAAAATTGCAGACTACCTTATTAAGCCTGTGAATCCCAACCAGATCCTTCTTACCATAAAAAAGAATATTGAGAAAAAGAAACTGGTCAATCAAAAAACAACCTCCAGCTATCAGAGTCAGTTTGGACAGCTAAGCATGGAGATCAATTCAGCCCGTTCCTTCAATGACTGGCTGCAGATATACAGAAAAATTGTTTACTGGGAGCTGGAGCTGCAATCCACCTCCGATTCGGCCATGGACGAAGTGCTTATTTCCCAGAAAGAAGAGGCAAACAGAGAATTCTCCCGGTTCATTATCAGGAATTACGATAAATGGTTTAGCAAGGGTGAAGCGGAAGGTAAACCTTTGCTTTCACCTTCTGTTTTCACAAAAAAAGTATTTCCCTTGCTGCAGAATGATGAAAAAGTATTCTTCATTCTTATTGATAATCTGAGATTTGATCAATGGAAGGTACTGGAAAAAGATTTGCTGGACTTTTCAAAGCTTGAGGAGGAGGATTTGTATTGCAGCATTCTGCCAACTGCTACTCAGTATGCAAGAAATGCTATGTTCTCCGGATTAATGCCAAAGGAAATTCATAAACTTTATCCCAATCTCTGGGTGTTTGATGAGGAAGAAGGCGGAAAAAACCTCAAGGAAAAAGAATTACTTGAAAAACAATTGTCTCGTGCAGGTATCAATGTCAGTTACAACTATGAAAAGGTGAGCAATCAGAGAACAGGTAAAAAGCTGGTAGATTCAGTCTCAAATTTATTGAATTATGATCTTAATGTTATCATTTACAATTTCGTGGATATGTTGAGTCATGCCCGAACAGATATGGAAATGATACGCGAGCTTGCAGATAATGAGGCATCATACCGGTCGCTTACATCATCATGGTTCAGGCATTCTTATTTACTTGAACTACTTAAGCAACTTTCAGGAAATAATTTAAAAGTGATATTAACTACTGATCACGGAGCCATCAAGGTTGAAAATCCGGTTAAGGTGGTCGGAGATAAGCGAACATCTTCAAATCTGCGTTACAAGCTTGGCAGGAATCTGAATTATAAATCATCCGAAGTTTATGAAATAAGAGACCCCGATAGCATACACCTGCCAAAACCGAATATTTCCTCTTCATTCATTTTTGCAAAACAAAATGACTTTTTTGTTTATCCGAATAACTATAATCATTTTGTAAATTATTATAAAAACACTTTTCAGCACGGGGGTGTTTCCATGGAAGAGATGCTGATACCGTTGATTACACTTAGTCTTTGAGATGTACGAGTTTATTGTCGAAAATGAAAAGCATATAAAAGATGCTGCCCGTTGGTTACTGGTCCATATGGATAATCACCGGATTTTCAGCTTTAAAGGAGAAATGGGTGCAGGGAAGACTACGTTGATAAAAGCTCTTTGTGAGGAGCTTGAGGTTTCTGAAAATGTCAGTAGTCCGAGTTTTGCCCTTGTTTATGAATATAGTTCTCCTCGTGAGGGCATCATCTATCATTTTGATCTTTACCGGATAAAGGAAAAATCCGAATTGTTTGATCTGGGTTATGAAGATTATTTATATAGTGGTAATATTTGTTTTATTGAGTGGCCTGAAGTGGCAGAAGAGCTTTTGCCACCGGAAACGGTCAGGGTTTTTATAGAAGTTAATCCGGGTAATTCACGGAAGATCATCCTTAATCCTCCTGAAAATGAAGCTTGACTGTTAAGGTGAATTGTATTATTTTAGATGCCCCACAAATTTGATATGTTAAAGCAATGAGTATTTCCGGTTCATCAAAGCAAAAGTATTCTTTTGGATCAAGACTTCTTCCCCAGGAAGAGATGTTAGAGGTTGGTAAAAAGGAGCAGAGGCTTACCATCGGCTTGCCGAAAGAGGATCATAAAGTGGAAAGCCGGATAGCCCTTACTCCGGAGGCTGTTGAAATCCTTACAGGGAATGATCATGAAGTTTATATTGAAAGTGATGCAGGACTTGCAGCAAATTATACCAATACCGATTACAGTGAAAAAGGAGGTATAGTTGTCGATAAAAGAGAGGAAGTTTACCAGGCAGATATTATTCTGAAAATAGCAGCTCCCACCTTGGAAGAATCCGAATTGCTTCGTGCACATCAAACAATAATTTCTTCACTTCATTTGAGTCTTCAGTCCAAAGAGTTGATCAAAAGTTTAATAAGGAAAAAGGTTACAAGTATTGCTTTTGAGAAAATCAAAGATGATCAAAATTGTTATCCGGTTACCCGCTCCATGAGTACAATTGCCGGAAACACTTCTGTTCTCATTGCTGCTGAATATCTCAGCAATACCAGGGGAGGTAAAGGAGTAATGCTTGGCGGGACTACCGGTATCACTCCCACAGAAGTTGTGATTCTGGGTGCAGGAACTGCTGCGGAGTATGCACTGCGTTCTGCAATAGGACTGGGTGCAACTGTTAAGGTATTCGATCAGTCGGTTCATCGCCTTCATCGTTTGCAGAATAATATTGGTTCACGTTTACATACTTCCGTTTTCCATGCCCGTGTTCTCAAAAAAGCCCTTCTGTCGGCAGATGTTGTTATCGGGGCTGTGCATCTTTCCAGAAAAGGGCCAAGATATTATATTACTGAAGATATGGTGAAAGGAATGAAGAAGGGATCGGTGATTGTCGACATCAGTATTGATCAGGGAGGATGCGTTGAAACTTCTGAATGTAAAACACAAACTGATCCGGTTTACGAGAAATACGGAGTGATTCACTATTGTGTTCCAAACATACCCTCCAGGGTTGCAAGAACTGCATCTATTGCCATAAGTAATGTTTTTTTACCTCTTCTTCTTGATGTGGGTGAGAACGGCGGCTTGTTACCCAAGTTCAAAAGCGATAAGGGATTCCGTCATGGGGTCTATATATATAATGGTATACTGACTGATGAGTACATTGGCAAAGTGTTTAATTTACCATCTAAAGACATAGAACTTTTGATGGCAGCTTTTTGATTTTCATTGGCTTTTTAATTTAATGGAGAGAACATAAAATGAAAAGGTTTATATTATTGGGGTTTTTATGCATCATCATCTGTTATGCATGTGAGGAAGAAAATAATGAACCAAAGGTGAAAGGAGATGTAACCCTGAGTTCCGAAATACTGGGGGTCAGCAGATATTATGTTAATGGTTTTTCTTTTGAAGAAGATAAATATGTTCCTTCCATGAATTCAGGTTCTGAAGTTCCCGATATTATTCCCCAGAATATTTTCAAACCTGATGGGGAGATTATAGGGATGGCTCTTTCACCGGGACCAGGTAACAGATACGGGTTTTATAAAAATTTTGAAAATGATAATTTAAGTGAAGCTCAGGAATTCTATTCCAATTATCCGGAAGTGGATATTGGTACTTTTGAAGCACTGAGTGATACACTTGAAGCAGGACAGGTCTATACTTTCCGTACCCATAAAGATAATTATGTCAAGTTTTTAATTGAAGAAATCAGAATGTATCCCGGTTTATATCCGGAAGGATATGTTGAAGCGGATATAAAATATAACATTCAGCGGGACGGGTCTGAAGTTTTTGAACAATAACCGGTTTTATGCTCCGAACTGTATCTTTCTTTTTCATTGTCTGGTTAAGCTTGTTATTAAGCCTGGTATTATTCCTTCCCTTTCCTTTGTTTTTAGCAGACCGGCTAAAAAAAATCAAGAGAAAATATATATGGTTTTGGACCCATAACTGGGCCAAATTTGCTGTATTTCTGAGTGGGTCAAAAATAAGAGTGGAAGGCAGAGATGAGATACCCGGAAACTTACCTTTTGTTATATTATCAAATCACCAGGGATTGATGGATATTCCTGTATTGATGGCAGTGTTTCCTTATCCTCTTAGTTTTGTGGCAAAAAAGGAGCTACTGCATGTACCTTTAATTAATTTATGGCTAATATCTCTGCAGTGTTTGACTATCGACCGAAAAAGGCCATTCAGGGCTCATAAAAAAATATCAGAAAGGCTGGCCCGTGAGAAAAAAAATCCTTTAATTATATTTCCTGAAGGTACACGCAGCAGATCACCCAAAGAAGGAGTAAGAAAGAAAGGAGGGATTAACCTGGTGGAAAAATCTGGCATCCCAATAATTTATGTCAAAATTAATGGCACATATAAAATCTGGGAAGAATATGGAAAAATAAAACCTGCAAAAATCGAGGTAAAAATTTCGGGGAATTATGAAAGGATGAAAGGGTAAAATGCATAAACTTCCCATTTATTTCTGTATTTTTTCTTTCGTACTATCGAATAATTATATTTTTGTGGGATTAAATTCATTTGCATGAGGATCCTTTATAAAATTGGTATCAGAGTATATTTCCTTTTGGTATTGGCTGCTTCACCTTTTAATGAAAAAGCCCGAAGGTGGCTTAAAGGAAGGCGCGGGATGTGGCGAAGGATAAAAAGTGTGAATGGAAACCCAAAGGATGTTTTCTGGTTCCACTGTTCTTCACTTGGTGAATTTGAACAGGGAAGGCCTTTAATAGAAAAGCTTCGTGAGGAAAACCCTGACGCTTTTATTTTGCTCACCTTTTTTTCTCCTTCGGGATATGAACTCAGAAAAAATTATACGGGAGTGGATCTGGTAACATACCTTCCTCTTGACACTCGTTTCAATGCCTGGAGATTTATAAATCTAGTCAAACCTAAAGCTGCTTATTTTATAAAATATGAATTCTGGTATTACTTTCTTCGAACCATGTGGAAAAAGAATATCCCTGTTTTCCTTGTGTCTGCAAAATTTCGCCAGGACCAGGCTTTTTTCAAGTGGTGGGGAAGGTGGTACAGAAAGTTTCTACGGTATTTTACGCATTTTTTTGTGCAGGATAGGCAATCACTCCAACTTTTAAACAAACTCAATCACCATAATGTAAGCATTACCGGTGATACCCGCTTTGACAGAGTTTATGAAATATCACGTCTGTCAAAAGATTATCCCGGTGTGGAATTATTCAAAAAAGATAAGAGAACACTCATTGCCGGAAGTACCTGGGAAAAGGATGAAGAGATTCTTATCAGATACATTAATAATAGTGATGATAATTTAAAATTTATCCTGGCTCCTCATGAAATTAATTCCAGGAAGATCTATCGCCTGGTTTCAGAAATCGAAGCTTCGGTGGTGAGATTTACAGATGAAGATAAGCGTCACTTTCCCGCTGCTAAAGTAATGATAGTCGATACGATCGGGCACCTTTCATCCATTTACAAATATGGCGATGTTGCATATATAGGTGGTGGTTTTGGGAATGGCATTCATAATATACTTGAAGCAGCAACTTATTACCTGCCGGTTATTTTTGGGCCAAATTATAACAAATTCAATGAGGCTGTGGAGTTAATAGAAAAAAAAGCGGCCTTCTCCATATCTGATTACAATGGCTTAAGCCAAAAACTGGACGAAATCTTCAATACTCCGGATGAATTGAAAGAGTGTTCGGAAAGGGCCGGGAATTATGTGAGATCAAAAATTGGAGCAACGGAACAAATTCTGACTAGATCTCTGAAAATGATTTGAAGGTTTTAGACTACACCTTCCTGTACTTATACCGCCGATTTATTTGCATGCAACAATTTCAAGTTTTTTCCACATTTTTTTTGCACAATATCAACATGTATTTTGTTAAAAAAAGCTTGGTCGAAATTACATCATTTTCTGCCAGTCATTGTTAATTTCATGGTGCGATTATACATCTTTTTTTTGGTCTTTTTGCCCGGGAATAAAAGGCAGGAAACCCTTATTTAAGGAGAAAAAGATCTTTAAGTACTATATTTATAACAGTCTATTTTCCAGTTGTTAATATTAATGCGCAGTAAAAGAGAGTCTTACAAAAGGTGGTTGAAAAGTATTTCAGATTGTTAATAAATGCAGCACTTGAATTTTTGGCTGAGAAGCCTCCGATGTATAACTTGCACTACCCGTTTTTATTCAATATATATTTAGTTAAAGACTGATCAATAACCCTTTAAAAAAACGTGAAAAAATGGAAGAAATGGCTTCGACAAAGAAAACAGGACTATTATTTGATGAAAAGGAGAAATCGGAAGTGAAAAATGAAAAGAGACTTTCTGAGGGAGGGAAGCCATATACCTATGACGAAGCATTTCAAAAATCTCTGGAGTATTTCAAGGGTGATGAGTTAGCGGCTCGTGTCTGGGTGAATAAATATGCTCTGAAGGATTCATTCGGCAACCTGTTCGAAAATTCACCTGATATGATGCACAAGAGAATTGCATCAGAGCTTGCCAGGATAGAAAAAAAATATCCCAATCCTATGAGTGAAGAGGAAATTTACGGATTGCTCAGGGATTTTAAATACATTGTGCCCCAGGGATCCCCAATGACAGGGATCGGTAATAATTTCCAGATTGCTTCATTATCCAATTGTTTTGTGATAGGAAATGACGGACCTGCTGATTCATACGGAGCCATTATGAAGATAGATCAGGAACAGGTGCAGTTAATGAAAAGGAGGGGAGGCGTAGGCCACGATCTTTCACACATCAGACCGGGAGGCAGCCCCGTACTTAATTCTGCTTTAACATCTACAGGGGTGGTTCCTTTCATGGAAAGATATTCCAACTCTACAAGGGAGGTAGCTCAGGATGGAAGAAGAGGTGCGCTTATGCTCAGTATTTCTGTAAAACATCCGGATTCTGAGAAATTCATCGATGCTAAGATGGAATCCGGAAAAGTTACCGGGGCAAATGTATCGGTCAGGATCGACAATGAATTTATGAAAGCCGTGGCTGAGAAAAAACCTTATGTGCAGCAATATCCGATAGATTCAGACAAGCCTGTTTATAAAAAAGAAATTGATGCCAATAAGCTATGGAGTAAGATTGTTCATAATGCATGGAAATCGGCTGAGCCGGGTATACTTTTCTGGGATACCATCACTTCTGAATCTGTAGCAGATTGTTATGCTGATCTGGGCTATAAAACCGTATCTACCAATCCTTGCGGGGAAATTCCTCTATGCCCCTATGATAGCTGCAGATTGCTTGCGATCAATCTCTATGGTTATGTTGAAAATCCTTTTACAGAGGAATCAAAATTTAACTTTGAGCTTTTTAAAACTCATGTTCACAAAGCACAAAGGATGATGGATGATATTATCGATCTTGAGATTGAAAAGATCGACGCCATCCTGGATAAAATTAACAAGGATCCGGAAAGTGAGGAAATTAAGGGAGTGGAAAGAAAACTCTGGGAAAAGATAAGGAAAAAAGCTCATGAAGGTCGCCGGACAGGTGTGGGAATAACCGCAGAAGGAGATATGCTTGCAGCCCTCGGATTGACTTATGGAACTGATAATGCCATCGATTTTTCTGTTGAGGTTCATAAAACAATTGCTGTGGAAGCATACAGGTCTTCAACAATGCTTGCCAAAGAAAGAGGGCCTTTCGAGATATTCGACATTCAGAGGGAAAAAGATAATCCTTTTATCAACAGGTTGAAAAATGAAGATGCTCAGCTTTATGAGGACATGGAAAATTATGGAAGAAGGAATATCAGTCTTCTCACCATTGCCCCCACCGGCACTACCAGCCTTATGACGCAGACCACATCCGGAATTGAGCCCGTGTTCCTTCCGGTTTATAAGAGAAGAAGGAAGGTGAATCCCAATGACAGGGATGCCACCGTTAGTTTTGTTGATGAAGTAGGTGACAGTTGGGAAGAATACAATGTATTTCATCATAAATTCCTTACCTGGCTTGAAGTGAATGGTTACGATACGGAAGAAGTAAGAACCTACTCCGATAAAAAGATCAATGATATTGTTAAAAAATCGCCCTATTATAAAGCCACCTCCAATGATGTAGACTGGGATGCCAAAGTAAGGATGCAAGGCCTGCTGCAGAAATGGGTAGATCACTCCATCAGCGTTACTATCAATCTTCCCAATGATGTGAAAGAAGACCTTGTTAAAAAATTATACCAGACTGCCTGGGAAAGTGGTTGTAAAGGAGTGACAGTTTATCGCGACGGGTCCAGAAGCGGTGTTTTGATCAGCAATGATGATAAAAAGAAGAAGAAAAACGAAGGATCGGATCTTTCAAAAACCAAACCTGTAAGGCCCAGGGTTCTCGATGCTGATATACTCAGGTTTATGCATAATAATGAAAAATGGATTGCTTTTGTCGGGCTTAAGAATGAAAAACCTTATGAGATCTTCACCGGCCGGCAGGATGATGAAATGTTCCCCATACCGAGATCCATCACCAAGGGTATGATCATAAAGAATAAAAATGAAGAGGGAGAAACCCGCTACGATTTTCAGTATACCGATAAATACGGATATAAAAATACCCTGGGAGGTCTCTCACACCAGTTCAATAAAGAATACTGGAATTATGCAAAATTGATATCCGGCGTATTGCGCCATGGCATGCCAATACCTGATGTTCTTGATCTTGTTAATTCACTTCGCCTCGATAGTGATACTATTAATACCTGGACAGCAGGAGTATCAAGAGCACTGAAAAGATATGTGCCAAACGGAACAAAAGTGGAAGGTAAAGAACGATGCAGTCAGTGTAATTCCCAGGATCTTGTTTATGAAGAAGGATGCCTGAAATGTAATTCCTGTGGGCATTCAAAATGTGGATAATATTCTTTCTTAATTGCAAATAACAATCGATTGAAAAACCGTTACCTGAAAGGTGGCGGTTTTTTTCTTCAGGAAAATATCCTGTTTATCGGTAATTCTATTTCGCCTATGTCAAGCATAGCATTGATAAGTGAACATTTTGTAAATTTCTTGAGATCACGAATATGAATTTCTCGTTCCTTAATTTTTCCCTCATCCATCAATTTTTTTCTTCTGGTACCCTGTAAAAGTGGCCTTGAAGGTGTATACCAGTTTTTACCGTCATAAAAAACGAGATTTGCATAGGAGGTATCTGTAATAAACCCGTTTTTTATTATAATAAGTTCTTCATCTCCCGGCAATTCATTTAATAAATTATTAAGTTCAGTTCTATCAGCATATTTCCATGAATAATCTATATCATCACCATGTTTTAGCCGAAGTCGTTTAATTTCTTTTGGTTTATATTCAATAATTTTTAAATGCCGTTCGTTTTTTGTGTAAGTCACTGTACATCGATGTTTTCCTGTAAGAGGATAGTTGTGTTCATGCAGAAAAGCCTGGAGATCAAATGAGTCATTTCGATCAAAAAATTTACTGAATGTACGGTTTATTCTTTCCTGGTGATACTGAAGATTCAGGAAATTTCCATCTTTCAACTGTATTGTCTCAATGAAGCGGCACATAGATTTTTTGCTTAATTTCCCGATATTCTTTTTCCGGATCACTCATATAAGTGATTCCACCTCCGGATTTATAATAGTATTTTCCATTTTTCTTTTCAATGAATCTTATCATTACTGCCGAATCAATATCCTTTCCGTTGAAGATTCCGAAGACTCCGGTGTAGAATCCCCTTTCATAGTTTTCAATATTTTTAATAATATCCACGGTTTTTTTCTTGGGAGCACCGGTAACTGAACCCGCCGGGAGTATTTCATGAAAAAGATCGCCCGGTCGCTCAAGGTAATAGGAGGATAGCTTTCCGCTAATTTCTGAGCTTACCTGTAGAATCGTCTTTTTCCCGGTAATAATCTCATCTACATAACGATAGCGTTTTACCCGGATATTGTCTGCTACCCGGCCGAGATCATTTCTCAACAAGTCCGTAATGGTGGCATGTTCAGCGGCTTCTTTTTCATCTTCAAGAAGTTGAGATGCAGAAGATTCATCTTTTCTCTCTGATGTGCCTTTCATGGGATAGGTGAAAATTTCTCCATCTTTAATCTTTACGAATGATTCCGGTGAGAACAGAATAAATTTATCTTTTATCCATAGTTTATATTTTGCCCGGCTCAGATAAAAAATATCTTTCAGAGATTTATTGATTCTTACCGGATGCTGAAAAGTCAGGTTCAGGAGGTAGGTATTTCCTGCTCTTATTTCAGCCTGTACTTTCGCAAATATATTCTGAAAAGAATGGTAATCGATTGTTTGTGATTGGATATCAGCACTTTCGCCAACCTTGCTATCAAAATTTTGATCCTGATTGGATATGCCATTGAGATCATATAGGATCCTGTTGGAAGGAATATTATCAAGTACTTCGATAATTGGGGTTTTCAGATCGAAATCGAGAATGAAAAGAAATGGTTTTTTCTTCTTTGTCAGTTCATTCATTTTCAGGATCCATTCCTGGCTCATCAGTTTTCTTTTAACATTATGGGATTTAATGTAAAACCTTTTTGTCTGAATTGTTTGATCAGTCCGTGTCCACCTGCAAGATGTCCTGCTCCGACGGCTATAAATGTGGGTTTTTCGCCGATTAATACCGAGATCTTCTCAACCCAATCTTCATTCCTCTTAATAAGCAGTTCACTTTCAAGTTCCTCATAACCATACTTTTCTTCCTCGCTGAATGCTTCAGCCATTGAATATATATCATGTGATAGATACATATCAAGTAATTCCTGCATTTCATCCTTAAGATTAAATTCTTCTTCAGGGAAGAACATCTCAAGTTGTTTTTCATAGGGGATGGAGTCAAAAATAGCCAGTTGGAACTCGAAGCTTTCCAGTCCGACTACCGGAATTTCTTCTTTTTTGGCAATATTGGAGAAATACATGTCATAACCTTCAATTTTTTTTCCGATCACATGCGGTATAAGTGCAGAATAAAAGGCAAAAGGTTTCATCTTGATATAATTGTTAAACAGGAATTTTTTTATTTCCAGGCTGTCTCTTGCATATGTTTCTACCCTTGCATACTCTTCTTCATCCATAAAATCAGGAATTGTTTTTCCTTCAGGAAGCATCATTTTTTTAGCCCATTCCATTTGTGTTTTTAAAGGAACATCAATCTTCATCTCCAGTACCAGTTGTTCACTTTCTTTTAATTTTTCATCTGCCGTTTCGTAAGCTGTAAATTGTGATTTCGGCATAATATGAATTGTCCCAAAAAGATAAGAGGGCTGATCAAGTCCGTTTCCGCTTATTTCCCAGAATACTGTCCTGGGTCCCGATGTTTGTGAAAAGGAAGCTTCAAATCCAAAAGCTGAAAGAATGAAAATGAAGAATAAAAAATATCTGTTCTTATACATAACTAACAATGATTTGTTTTCAATGATTAACAAAAATATATAAATTTTAGAGTTTTACAGTCTTCCCAAACGGACTGAGGGCCAGAGAGGCCAGTTTAAAATGCTGAACTCCGAAGGGAAGGCCGATTATGGTTATTGAGAAAAGTATTCCAAGGGCAAGATGTGTCAGGGCTATCCAGATCCCCCCAAATATAAGCCAGATAATGTTCAAAAGACAGCCTATAGGTCCTCCTCCGGGAGATTCAATATTGGCATGCTGTCCGAAAGGCCAAAGTGCCAGTACTCCAAGCTTTATGGTTTGAAAAGCAAAGGGGATTCCGATAATTGTAATAAACAATAAAATACTGGCTATGAAATATTCAATAGCGATTACAAATCCACCGAAAATAAGCCAGATTAAGTTTCCCAGAAAGTTCATTGTTTTAGTTTTTATGCAAGATAGGGATATTTTTCTTTACCAAGACCTTCGAGGTTTTAAGACCTTCGAGGTTTTTAAAACCTCGAAGGTCTTAAAACCTCGAAGGTCTTATAAAGTACAAAATCTCACTGCAACCTCATTGCAGTGTTGAAAAATTTTTTTTAACCTTCAGTTCACTTCATAATTGGAGTACTCCAGGATAACCGTTCCTTTTGTAACTCCTTTTCGCTCAAGCTTTTTCGAGAGCGACTCGAAATCGCCTGTCATTGAGGCAGGAAGACTCATGTCTTCAACATCAAATTCAACTTTAATTTTTGAAGGAAGATCATAAGGATTATCGGCATAACTGAAATTCACCAGGTAAGAACCTGATGATTTGGTATATGTTTGCATTCTCTCGATCCGTAGAGCATCTTCATTCACCCAAATACGGGCCAGGATTATATCCATTCCAGGATCAGTGGGGATTACCTTGATCAGCCGGGTTTCCGTGCCATCTAATTCTTCAGTTCCTTCTTCAATGGCTGTGAAATCGGAATTTAACAGCTCCAGGTACTCCATTTCAGCGCCTTTTTTTGGGAGCAAAGCAATTCCTTTTGCCTTTATTTCAAACTTATCCGGTTTTTCAAAAAATACTTTTGCCTTTCGCTCATCGATCTTTACAAATTCAACATCTACTTTGATAAGCACATCTGCATTGTATTTTTCAACTTCCTGCATTTGGGCCGCAACGGCTTTCATTAATTCAACAGGATCCTCCTGTGCTTTGATAGTGAAGATAAGCGGGAAAAATAATAGTATGTATATAATAGATATTTTCATTTTAGCTGAGTATGTCTTTTTTTCTGAAATGATAAATTGTTACTGCAAGAAAAATACCAATGTAGGCAAGATCGGTAATTACCGCCCTGGCAATTTTGCCATAATTCAGTTCATAATCAAAAAACAATTGCCATGAAGGGAGATATGTTGTAAAAAGATAAGGCAATATGGGTTTGAGAATACTGAAGCCAAGTGTAGAAATAATTGTCAGACCGATAATGATTGCCACAGTTCCTATGATCGGACCAATGGAATTATCGGCGAAGGCTGAAAGCATAAAGGCCAGGGATGCCACTACCGTCATGCTGAGGATCCCATAGAGATATGCCAGGCCGAACCTCCACAAAGCATCTTCGGCTGAAAATATATTCAAGGTACCTTCAGCATTAATAAATCTCCCGATCCAAAAAGAATGGATCCCACTCCCACACTCATCAGGATCATCAGAATGATTACCATGTAGGTATAGGTCCAGCCGGCAAAGAATTTAGCGAGCAGCAATTTGGTCCTGCTTACCGGACGGGTAAGGATCAACCGGAAGGTGCCGTTGTTTGCTTCACCGGCAATAAGGTCTCCGGTAACCAGGGCAATCAGCACAGGAATATGTATCCAAAGACTGTTCAGTACAATGTAGGAAACGGTATAGGCATTAATGAGCTTTCCTTCAAAAATGAAGCTTTCTTTCAGGTTTTGGATCACAAAATCAAGCATCTTTTCACCTTCAAAATAAAAACCGAGTTGTATAATGATAACGATCAGAAAAACAGCTCCAAAGCCAATGTAAGTTCTTGGTTTGGTGAAGATTTTATATAATTCTATTTTAACCAGTTTATTCATGTGTTGTTTTACTGATAAAATAATCCTCAAGGGTTTTTGCCGGGATAATGCCATAAATTAAGACATCATTTTTTATTAAAAGTTTTGATGCCTCTGGTATATCTTCGCGGGGAATGGTCAGAATGATGGTGTTTTCTTGGGGTACGGAAAATTTATCCCTGAATTTGGAGTCCTCAAAGATGCTTATTGCTTTGTTTGTATCGGAAACATCAAAGTTCACCTTCATGCCGCTTCCTCTGAGCAGTTCATGAACATCTCCTTCCACCACTTTCTTACCTTTATTGATAATGATCATTCGGTTGGCCGCCTGTTCTATTTCGGACAGGATATGACTGGACAGCAAAATGGTAATGCCTTTTTCCCTGTTCAGGGTTTTAATGAGATTTCGCATCTCTTTCTGTCCCTGTGGATCCAGTCCGTTACCCGGCTCATCAAGAATAATAAGATCAGGATCATGAAGAAGGCTTTGTGCGATCCCCAATCGCTGTCTCATTCCCTGGGAGTAGGTTCTTACCTTGCTGTCGGCACGGGAGCTTAGTGTAACCAGTTCAAGTACCTCTCTGATCTTATGGTCCAGATTTTTAACACTGGAAAGCTTTCCCAGGATTTCCAGATTTTTCCTGGCGGAAAGATACCGGTAAAAATCAGGTTTTTCTATTAATGCACCCAGGCGGTTGAGGGTTTGATAGCGATCAACTGAAAGATCCTTCCCAAAAAGCTTGATTTGACCTGAATCCGGAGAAATCAATGAGAGAAACATCCTTATAACTGTACTTTTTCCTGCCCCATTTGGTCCCAGGAAGCCGTAAATATCACCTTCATAGACTTTACAGGAAAGATCGTCTACGGCTTTTACTTCCCGGTATTCCTTGGAAATATTGATTAATTCAAGAAAAACTTGCTTTTCCAATTTAATGTTTTGGGTAGTAACAGAATTTTATGGATATTGTTTTCATCCAATTTTAGCCGGTGAAAAAAACTTAAATAACGCTCAATTCTTTTCCTACTTTGATAAAAGCGTTTATTGCCTTATCCAGGTGTTCCTGTTCATGGGCAGCTGACAACTGAACGCGTATTCGTGCCTGTCCTTTCGGAACAACAGGATAGTAGAAGCCAATTACGTAAATACCTTCATCGAGCAATTTTTCTGCAAAATCCTGTGATAGTTTTGCGTCATATAGCATAACAGCACATATTGCTGAGTCAGTGGGTTTGATATCAAAACCTGCATCCTTCATTTTTCCGATAAAATAATCGGTGTTTTTATGTAGCTTATCCTGTAGTTCATTGGTTTCATCCATCATGTCAATCATTCGGATTCCTGCCGCGGCAACTGCCGGAGGCATAGAGTTGGAGAATAAGTATGGACGCGACCGTTGTCTGAGCATTTCTATGATCTCTTTTCTTCCGGTTGTAAAACCACCGATAGCTCCCCCGTAGGCTTTGCCCAGTGTACCTGTGATAATATCAACCCGTCCGCGAATATCATATAATTCCGTTACGCCTTTTCCGGTTTCACCAACTACACCGTGAGAATGACATTCATCAACCATTACCATGGCATCATATTTTTCAGCAAGTTCCACCATCCTGTCAACAGGGGCAACATGTCCGTCCATAGAAAAAACACCGTCGGTAACTATTACCCTGAAGCGTTGAGACTGTGCTTCTTTTAGCTTCTCTTCCAGGTTATTCATGTCGGCGGTTTTATAACGATAGCGCTGAGCTTTACAGAGCCTGACACCATCAATGATGGATGCATGATTCAACTCGTCGGAAATTATGGCATCCTCTGCAGTGAGAATAGGCTCGAAAAGTCCTCCGTTAGCATCAAAACATGCTGCATAGAGAATGGTATCTTCAGTGCCGAAATATTCAGCAATTCTCATTTCCAGCTTTTTATGCAGATCCGTAGTGCCGCAAATAAAACGCACCGATGACATGCCGTAACCATGAGAGTCCAGTGCCTCCTTTGCTGCATTAACAAGCTCGGGATGGTTGGATAATCCAAGGTAATTATTGGCACAGAAGTTCAGTACTTCCTGTCCGGTATTCAGTTTTATTTCAGCTCCCTGGGGGGAAACTATAATTCTTTCATCTTTGAATAATCCTGCTTCTTTAATATTCTGAAGTTCTTTCTGTAAATGGTCTTTTATTTTTCCAAACATATCATTTATTTTTTTTGTAGAATGGGATAGGCTACAGTTGTAAGAACTGTTTTACACTCGATTTTTCCATCCCATCTTACAGGTTAATCACGTATTTAATTTTTTTCTGATCTCCTCCAGCATAACTTCCGTCATTTTCTCAAGATCATACTCGTAATCGAATCCCCAGTCCTTCCGCGCATAAGAATCATCAATGCTCTGGGGCCAGCTATCGGCAATAGCCTGTCTGAAATCGGGCTTATAAGTTACAGAAAATCCAGGTATATGCTTCTTAATTTCTTTATAGATTTCATCCGGATTTACGCTGAACCCTCCAAGATTATAAGAACTATGAATCCTCAGACCTGAGCGTTCGGCTTCCATCAGTTCAATGGTAGCCCTTACTGCATCAGGCATGAAGAGCATAGGAAGTGATGTGTTTTCGGATAAAAAACATTCATAATTCCCATTTCGAATGGCTTCATAATAGATTTCCACTGCGTAATCTGTAGTTCCTCCTCCGGCTTCAGTTTTATAACTGATAAGTCCCGGGTAACGCAGGCTTCTCACATCTACATCATATTTATTATAATAGTAATCACACCAGCGTTCACCTGCAAGTTTTGAAACCCCGTAAACGGTTATGGGCTCCATCACTGTAAGCTGAGGAGTATCCAATCGTGGGGTTGATGGTCCGAAAACTGCAATTGAACTTGGCCAGAATACTTTCTTAACATCTTCCACCATTTTTGCAATTTCGAGGACATTCAACAGACTTTCCATATTGATATGCCATGCCTGTATGGGAAGTTTTTCAGCATTACCGGAAAGAACAGCGGCAAGGTGATAGATCTGAGTAATTTTATGGCGTATGATAAAATGGATTAACTGTTTATCGTCCATTACATCAAGGGTTTGGAATGGTCCGCCTTCTACAATATCGGGAGGTCCCGGCTTGATATCTGTTGCATATACATTGTAAGCACCATAGATCTGGCGTAATTCAGTAACCAGTTCCGAACCAATCTGGCCGGAAGCCCCGATGACCATTATTCTGTCCATATATTTCTTTATTAGTTTTTTAATTAAATTTTATTGTTAAGGTTCCCATCTCGACTTAGTTCGACTTACTTCGACTGTCGCTCAGTAACCGCCGCTCACCAACCAACGCTCGATGACCGGATGCTTTAATTGGCTTTATTCCCATTCCCTCATTATCTTCAACTCATTCTCCTACCTCATTATTAATTAACAGATCCCTCGGCTGCGCTCGGGATTCAATTCATCCACTGTTTCCAGTTCGCTGTCGCTTCTGGAAACAGGGATTCATTGAACATTCTCCTACCTCATTATCCTATCTCCCCCCAACTCCACGAAATTAATCAGTAATTCAGCGTAAAAAAAATGATAAAAAACATATGGTTTTCTAATTATGCTTTGTTTTACTGGCAGAAGGAAATATTGGCTTTGAATTATATTTTTTTCCAGGACACTTTTTAAGGTATATTTGAGTTCTTAAAAGAAAAAACAATTTGAATGAAACACCTGAAAAACAATTTAATGACTAGATTTAGTATTTTTCTTTTTGTGGGTATATTGACATTAGGTTTGACTTCATGCAACGATGAGCCTGAATTAAGTGATCTGGATCAAATTAAAGCATTTCAACCAGAAGATAAATATTTCAAATCTTCCCTGGTAAGCCTGCATTTTGTGATAGAGACTTCTTCCATAGAAAAAATTGATACTCTGTTTAAACAATTAATAGAAAAATATAAACTTCCGATGACAGTAAAAGGTGTACCCGATGGGATTTATTCCGGGGAATCGCCTGAAGACGCTTTTGACTTTAAGCATGTAGTAAAAATTGAAGTGGAAGATGAAAAGATCGTATCAATTGATTACAATGAGGTTCCTTCTGAGGGTCCCGGTAAACAGGAGGATGAAGCTTACTGCAAGGAAATGAGCATTACAGGTACCACACCAGCCATAGCTTATCCTGTTATGGAAAAGCAAATGCTTGAAGAACAGCATATGATGAAAGTGGATGCCGTTTCAGGAGCCACTTATTCCCTGTACAGATTCCGTTATGCCCTCACCATGGCCATGATCAAAGGCATGTTATCTGCACAGGAGAGTGACTGATTCTGAGAATTTACTTCTTGTATGTCGGATTATTTATTCAGTGTTTTGATAGATACGATCAATATATACAAAATACAGGCTACAGGCACAAGAAATCCGGCCATGAGTCCGAAAGCATCGGCAAATCCTCCAAATATGATCGGAACAATAGCACCACCGATTATTGCAGTAATCATCAATCCTGATATTTCGTTGGCTCTTTCGGGTAATTTGTCTACGGTTATAGAAAAAATCAGGGGGAAAATATTGGCAAAACCCAGGCCGATAATGAAAATAAAGATAAATCCGGTTATTTGATCGGGTGCAAGAAAAAGACCACCTAAACCAATAAGTGAAAGGATGCTGGTGGCAACAAGAAATTTTCCCGGTTTGATCCAGTTTAATATCACTCCACCCAGGAACCGTCCGATTGTAAGAAAAATGAAGAAGAAAAGTGTCCCGGCAAGTCCGGTTTCTTTAATGTCGAAGTTGAATTTATGTTCCAGGTAATTAGGCAGTTTAGCACTCATGCTCACCTCAGAACCCACATAAAGGAAAATACCGAGAACCATGATTAGCACTAATGGATTACTGAGCAGTTTAAAACAAGATCTAAAAGTTGCGGGTTCTTCCTTTTCATCGGTTGCCTTTTCTTCGATTCTGGTAAAAATCAAATAGACTACTACCGCAAGAATAACAATACTGTATATCGGGAATAAAAGTTTCCAGTCCAATCCCCAGTATCTTGCAGCAAGAATGGGAATCAGTGAACCGCTCAAAGAACCTATAGCTTTCACAAATTGTCCGTAGGATAAATTCCTGGAATATTTTCCCGGAGGTGAAACATCTCTCATGATCGGATTTCCGGATACCTGTAAAAATGTAGCTCCTGTACCCAGGAGTAATAGTCCTCCAAGGATCAAGACAAAGGAACTATAGTTTGAAAGCATAGGTAGCAATATACCCAGACCTGCAACAATAAGTCCTGTTGTTAAAAGTGTTTTTCGCCCTTTTCTGTCCTGCAAAATTCCGAGTGGAATGGAAAGCAATCCGAACATTATGAATCCCATAAAAGTTACAAGACCCGCCTCGAAATTTGAGAGGGCAAAGTCGGTTTGAAGTTGACTGGTAAGAGGACCGGAAACATCACCGAATCCCATGACTAAAAAAGCAAGAAAAATAGGAGTGGATTTTGGAAGTTTCATATTCATTAGTTTTTGTGGATATTAGGGAGTGTAAAATATTGATGTGTAAAAATATTAATTCAGGTAGAATTATCTTGTTTTATTTTTATAAATAAACCAACATTTACATAATAGTTATTGCACTATGGACCTCATTGCTGTTGTATTTGAAAGATTTCCCCATGTCGTATAAATTTTTATCCTTATATTTCGGATAATTAGTCCATATTTTAAAAATTAAATTCTTATTAATAATGAAATTATCAAACACACTGATCCTGATGGGCATAGGAGTCGCTGCTATTTCATGCCAGACAGATAGTAAAAAGGCAGATGAAACTCCTCCCAATATCATCTTTATTATGTCTGATGATCATGCTTACCAGGCATTAAGTGCCTACAGTGATCATCTTATCGAAACAACCAATATTGACCGTATTGCAGAAAACGGAATAGTTTTCAACAATGCAAGTGTTACCAATTCCATATGTGCACCTTCAAGAGCGGTGATCCTGACAGGTAAACACAGCCATATTAATGGGAAAATTGATAACAAGATCCCATTCGACACCACGCAGGTTACCTTCCCACAGATATTCCAGAGGAACGGTTACCAGACTGCCATGTTTGGGAAACTTCATTTTGGGAATGAACCTAAAGGAATAGATGAGTATAAAATACTTCCCGGTCAGGGTCAGTATTATAACCCTGATTTCATCACAAATGAGGGCAGGATCAATGTTGAAGGCTATTGCACCGATATCATCACCGATATGACTCTCGATTGGTTAAAAAATCGGAGAACAGATGATGAACCTTTTCTGCTTTTTTACCTGCATAAGGCACCCCACCGGGAATGGCAGGCTGCAGAAAGGCATTATACGGAGTTCATTGACCGGAAATTCCCCGAACCTGTTAATTTATTTGACGATTACAGTGGCATGGGGACGGCTGCAGAGGAAGCAGAAATGAACATTCTCAAACATATGAACTGGGCGGGCGACTCTAAATTATATCCTGAAGTAATGGAAGAATTGGGTATTGAACCGACAACTAACTGGGATATCAGAGCTCTTACGAATATGTTTAAAAGGATGACTCCCGAACAGAAAGAAGCCTGGGATGCCGTTTATCGCCCTATGAATGAAGAATTTAAGGAACAATATCCCGATATGGATGAAAAGGACCTTATGAGATGGAGATTCCAGCGTTACATGCAGGATTACCTTGCCAGCATTATGGCCGTGGATGATGGTGTAGGTGAAGTGCTCGATTATATGGAAGAGACAGGTCTGGATGAGAATACCATTATTGTTTACACATCCGATCAGGGTTTTTATCTTGGAGAGCATGGCTGGTTTGATAAGCGTTTTATTTATGATGAATCGTTTAAAACTCCACTTCTGGTGCAGTGGCCCAAAGTTATTGAACCTGGATCAGTTAATGAGGAAATGGTTCAAAACCTCGATTTTGCTCCCACATTCCTGGACGCAGCCGGCATTGAAATTCCTGATGACATGCAGGGTGAAAGCCTGATGCCCCTGTTAAAAGGTGAAGATGAGAAATGGGACAGGGAAGAAGTGTATTACCATTATTACGAATACCCTTCAGTGCATATGGTGAAGCGACATTATGGAATTGTCACCAAAGAATATAAGCTTGCTCACTTTTATTACGACGTTGATGAATGGGAACTTTACGACCGAATTAACGATCCTATGGAAATGAACAATGTTTATGACGATCCTGATTATGCTGATGTAAGAGCTGATCTTACAGTGAGACTTGAAAAACTCAGGGAAAAATATAAAGATTCAAAAGAACTGGATCAATATTATATAGATAAATATAAAGAGATGGGATTTATTGAAGAATAATATTTTAGTCTGGCTACCGGGATAATTTAAATTATTTCCCAGACCGAGAAAGTCAAATAGCCCCGGAATCCCCTTTTATAGACGCTCATCCAGGTGTCTATAGACAGGAATTCCGGGGTTTTTTATTTTTTTTCTTCCCTATTATTATAAACAATACAGTCTTTTATTCATTCAATAGAATAGCAGGGAATTTTTTTTATCCGAATCTTAAATTTTTTTTGGAACTTTTAATGACTGACATTCTTATCCAATGGTTCACAGGTCTTGAAAAATACTGGCAGGTTTTTATCTATGCCACGATCACTGCGTTGGCAACAGGTTTAGGGGCTGTACCATTTTTCTTCTTCAAAAAAATAACCCGGCAAATGACTGCTTATGGGGATTCCATAGCTGCCGGTTTAATGCTTACTGCAAGTTACCGTCTCATTGAAGAGGGGCTGGATCACAGTCTTTTGCGCATGGTGCTGGGAATACTCGCCGGGCTGGTAATTATTTATTTTAGCAGGAATGCACTTTCAAATAATAATCATAATTCCGTTGGAGATCTAAAAGGAGCAAATGCCTATAAGGCAATTATGATCGTGGGTGTGATGATTGTTCATTCCTTTGCTGAAGGAGTAGGTGTGGGAGTTTCATTTGGCGAAAGTGAGAAATTCGGGATTTTTATTTCGGCTGCTATTGCTATTCATAATATACCTGAGGGTCTTGCCATCGGACTCGTTTTAGTTTCAAGGGGAATTTCAACATGGAAAAGTATATTGTGGGCAATAATCTCAAGTATACCGCAACCCCTTCTGGCTGTTCCCAGCTTCCTTTTTGTGGATAGTTTCAAGCCTTTTTTACCCATCGGCCTGGGTTTTGCTGCCGGAGCCATGATCTGGATGGTTGTATCAGAACTGCTTTTTGATGCCTGTCAGAATCTCAAAAAAGAAAAAGTAGCTTTTGCAGTGGTTATCGGTGTGATAATAATGATCTTTTTACAGGAAATAATTTAATATATAAGCTCTTTTTAGCCAGCCTCTTTGGGTTTAATTTAACAGTCACTATATATCGCCTGACAATTATTTTAGGAACAGTATTTGTATTGTAATGAGGGAAGATAATTATAGAATACGATGGAGACTATCTTCAGTTTGTTTAAATTGGATAAAAGAAGGAACAACATGAAAAAACATCTACTATACATTTCATTATTTACAATCTTGCTTACGCCCTTTATTCTGCAAGCAAATGCACCGGAGAGCAATAGTCTTTTTTTTGCCGGGGAGAATGATCTTAAAGAAATGGATGGGAAGGATTCCCTGATCAGCATTTCAACTTATCCTAATCCTTTTTCTACAACAGTTAACTTCAAGTTTAATCTGGAAGAAGAAGCAAAGGTTAATATTGAAATCTTTAATATAGTGGGAAGAAAGGTGGAAACTATCCATAACAGTATTCTCAAGCCCGGAGACTATCTTTTCCGCTGGGATGGATCATCTTATGACAATGGGCTATATCTGTATAATTTCAAGGTTGATGATAAGGTTGAGACGGGGAGGGTTATTTTGAGGCGATAGTGTAGATGGATCATAGACCATGGACAATGGACAATGGACGTGACACATCAGGCTTGGGGATAACTTTATAAGGAATCCCGACATCTTTATAATTGAAACCTTGAATTTGCTGTTTTTTAGCCAGGTGTTTTCTTGCTATATAAATCCTTTTATTGAAATAGATATTATGAGAAAACAAGAGACCTCTGAATTTTATCAGAAGTCTGAAACCCATTCACTCGGCTCATAACCAATTCTATACGCTTTTGCGCTTACTTCATCCCCTTCTTCAATTTCAAAAGGACCGGAATACAGGAAGCTATGTTTTTCATTATAGCCTTTTCCGTTTATCTGATAGGCAATGGATGCACCTGGAGTGGCACATGTCAGGGAAATTAATCCATTATTGTTGGTGATCCCGGGATTTTCGGTCACCGGTTGTACAAGGTCCGGCCACATGGAGGCAACAAGTTCCCTTTCCGGTATCGGCCCCGGATCGTTAATATCTTTCATCCATTGAATATGAACATTCCTTAATTCCTCCAGGACATCGGCGTATTCAGGATCTTCAGCAACATTGTTCAATTCATAAGGATCTTTTTCCAGATCATATAATTCCTCAACTTCTTTTGTTTCCCTGAACCAGTACATCTGGTCTTCATTCAATGTACCTTCTTCCTTCATTCTTAATAATTCCCGCATGGTTGGCATAGCCAGTCTGAATTGAATAGGCATATATGCTGGCTTTTCAGGCATATAATTTCGGATATATTTGAATTTTTTATTGCGAACGGCTCTGCGGCAATCGGTCTGACCATCCATGCGATCACGCGCAGCAAAGATGTATTCCCTGGGTTCATCTTTCTGACTGCCCCAGAAAGCCTGACCGTGCATGTAATCCGGTATTTCAACTCCTGCCATTGACAGGATAGTGGCAGGTATATCCACAAAACTGATAAGATCTTCATTCACCGTTCCTGCATATTTTTTTCCGGGAAAACGGATGATCATCGGAACTTCCAGTCCTGAATCAAGGATCTCTCTTTTACCCCTTGGCATGGGGCCGCCATGATCGGAATAGAAAATGATAATCGTGGAATCCATTAAACCATCTTCTTCCAGTTGATCAAGTACTTGTCCAACTTCCCTGTCCATTATTGTAATGTTGGTATATAAAGTTGCGATATCCTTCCGAACTACATCATTATCCGGATAATAAGGTGGTACAGGCACATCGTCAGGATTCACAGATTTTGGTTCATCCAGCCAGTTCCATATCTGGGACTCATGTGAGCGGATAAAATTGAAGATGGCAAAGAAATTTGAACCTTCCGGCCGGTTCCTCCAGTGTGCATTCTTGCTGCTTTCATCCCAGGCTGTGCCGGGAGCCTTAAACTGGTAGTCTTCTTTTTCATTATTGGTACAGTAATAACCTGCAGCCCGCATAAATTCAGGATAGCATTTGACTTCATCCGGTGGTACAGCTTCATAGGGCGGACAATCCTTTAATTCCGGCAGATTTTTCCTGTTTGTCCTCATATTGTTGGCACCGAAACTGGTAGGATACATTCCTGTAATGAGTGCAGCCCTGCTGGGGGCACAAACTCCGGAAACTGAAAACACATTGGTAAACATTATCCCTTCTTCAGCCAGTTTGTCAAGGTTGGGTGTGTAAGCCGCTGTATCACCATAACAACCCAGGTAAGGGCTGATATCCTCACAAACCACACATAAAATATTGGGACGAAATCCGAGTTCTGCATGAAAGGGATCTACTTCTTTTTCTGCTGTGCAACCGGCAAGAATACCTGTGGCGATAGCAAATTCTGCGAGCAGAGTTTTTTTTGAGAGTATATTTATACTTTGCATGATCCGGGGTTTTTTAGTTTTTGTTTTTGATACATCTTACGGATAATCCGTTAAATTTCTGGTAATAATCACCTATATAAAGATTGTGATATTTTGGAGGAGCCGGGTACCAGTAATTGTCCAGTTGTGAAAACCATGCCCGGTCTTCACCATTTGATGTTGAGCTCCAGAATAAAGCCCATGATCCCTTGCGGTGGAAATAGCCTTTATATCCTCCACCCCCCGGCAGGGCAGTGAATCCGCTGGCATTGTTCCCGTCCCATGAAGGTTCATGGTCGGGTGGAACCTTCATGTAGTATCCTGCCGAATCATCTCCAAGAAAATTGCTTAATTCTTCCCATTCCGATCTGGAAGGTATATGCCAGCCATCAGGACAGATTCCCTGTGAAGCTTCTTCATTTTTATATTGCATAGCTTCATACCAGGTATACAATCCTCCGAATGTCCCGCAGTTAGAAGGATCATTTCCCCAGCAGGTTTTTTCGATAAGTCCGTTGTCGGTCTGAGCATGATCTTCAACCATGTTCCCCACATTAAGATTTCCGGCCATCCAGCATTGATTGCCTATTTGCACTGTTTTGTAGGTTTTGCCGTCTCTGGAATCGGTAAAAGTGTCTCCGCACTCGAACTGTTGAGCGTAGAGGCTAAAATTTACCAGGGTGAGTGTTATTATGATCAGGTGTTTCATGGTGGTTTGGTTTTCGTTAGAGCAAAGATAAGAAAAATGGTATATAGACCATAGACCATGGACCATAGACCATGGGGGACCATGGACCATGGAGGTGATGTATCAGGCAGGTGGATGTCCTAATTAAGGGGACTGGAGGGTTATACCAAGGGATGATTGGTGGAGGAGGGAGGAAAATAGACCATGGACCATGACCATAGGGGGACCATGGACCATAGACCATAGGCTTTGGAGGCTATGTTACAAACTATCGTAAGTTTTTTTGAAATGACCTTATTCGCTTCACCAGGATTTCATATTCCTTGTAGAGATAATTAAACTCATCTTCCGGGATTATTCCCCTCTTCTTTCCCAGAAAAAGACAAGAAACCGTTTCTATTGCAGAACGATATGAATACTTTAGAAACAAAATTTGTTCAGGATTCGTCTGTCCGGTACTTCCCTCTGCAATGTTATGGCAGATTGAATCCGCTGCTCTAGTTATCTGACTACCAAGAGTATACTGATGTAGCCTTGGGAAGGTATCAACTAAATGTGATATCCTTGTAGATAGATCTATTGCTTTTTGCCAGATCTCCAGTTTCTCAAATTTAAATGACATATAAGTCCTTTTTCCTTTTATGTCTTTAATCCCATAATCTCAGCGTCTCTTTTTCATTTTTTTGATGAATATTTTATGCATCTAGCCTATTCCCACATTTCTGATCCCCAAAAACCCAAAGCCCCTGCCCTCTCAACCAAAGGAAGAAACCTCTTTCTCATGACCGTATAACATACCCTCCATGGTCCATGGTCTATGGTCTATTTCCCTCCATGGTCTATGGTCCATGGTCCATGGTCCCTCTATGGTCTATGGTCCATGGTCTATCAGCTCCCTGACAACCACACTCGCCATAGCCAGACCAAAAGCCGAGGGCATATAACTTATCGTTCCCACATGTGATTTTCGATTCTGTTCTCCTTCTACTTCAACAACGGCTTCAGGATCCACCTTTTCGGGTGAAAAGACTACTTTAAAACCTTCGTAAATTCCAAGCCGGTGGAGTTGTTTTCTAATGGCATGGGCGAAACGGTCGTTATAAGATTTAGATATGTCGGTTATCTGTATCAGGGTGGGATCAAACTTTCCGCCGCTTCCCATGGAACTGACAAGGGGATATCCCTTCTCATATGTTTTTTTAATAAGAAAGACTTTTGGAGAAAGGGTATCGATGGCATCGGCTACATAGTCGTATTTTGTTTCGAGGATTTCTTCCATGCGTTCATCCCTTAGAAACTCGACGTGACTGTGGATAATGATCTCTGGGTTGATGTCCTTCAGCCTTTGCTCCATTATGGTAGCTTTGTCTTTTCCTTCGGTGGATGTAAAGGCAATTACCTGGCGATTGCGATTTGTTGGCTGTACCTGGTCACCATCGATGATGGTCATTTCTCCTACTCCTGCGCGGGCAAGCATTTCAGCCAGAATTCCACCCACTCCTCCAAGTCCCACAACCAGCACATGGGAAGATGCGAGTTTCCGAAGGGCTTCTTTTCCCATCAATAGTTCTGTTCTTTCCTGCCAGCCGGGAATACTCATTTAAATACTTTTTTATAATTATTAAAGACCTTCGTCTTAAGGTCTTTTACGCTAATATTCATGCATTCAGCTACTTTCTCATATATTTCCCTGATATTCTCTTCATCATCAGTTTCAATAAAAAGAAATTCTGCCGGAACAGCGTTTAAAACTTCATGACACTTTTTACTGCTGTTTAAAAGTCTTGTTCCAGCAGAGATATAAATACCTTTATCTATCATATCACCTGCCAGTTGAGCACTGCTGTTAAAACCGTGTAATATCCAGGGTTGATCTGAACCTGTCTCTTTACGAATTTCAAGCAGGTCCTGGTAGGCTTTTACACAATGAATAATCACAGGGAGATCATTTTTTTCTGAAATTCTGACCTGTTTCATGAAAATATCTTTCTGTTTCTCCAGGGGTACTTTAATGATTTTGTCAAGTCCACATTCTCCCACTGCTACCACATTTTTCTCCTGAACGGCCCTGTCCAGGATTGCTTCCAGATTATCGAGATTATCGTAATTTTCAATATGCCAGGGATGAAGTCCGACAGAAATTGCTTCATAATCGGTGTCCTCCTGGAAATCCTGCAGAAAAAGATTATATATTCGAAAAACACCTTCCGGAACATCACTGTGATGAGAGTGAATATCAATATAATCGCTATTATCAGGAATTGGTCGCATAATAAGTAAGTATACTAACAGATTCTTTCAATAAAGTCGAGCATGGGTGAACACTATCTATTTTTCTATTTTTTCAATAGCCCTCTCGATTCTTGAAAGTGTTTCTTCTTTTCCGATTATCTCTGCTATATCAAACACACCGGGGCCGCGCGAGGCGCCTACCAGGCATAATCTCCAGGCATTCATTACCGCTCCCATTCCGTATTCTGTCTCCTGTATCCATGGTTTGACCTTATTCTCAAGGCTTGCTGAATTAAAAGATTCACAACTTTCAAGGACTTCCATTAATTCTTCCATCATTTTCGGAGTATTCTCCTTCCATCTTTTCTTCACGGTCTTTTTATCATATTCTTCGGGAGCTATAAAGAAAAAATCGGCATTGTCCCAGATATCAGATATGAAATCAGCCCTTTCTCTTACCAGTTCAACTACTTTTTCCACTTTTTCCCTTTCTGCGTCGATATTCTTTTTTTCAAGGATTTTGTAAAATTCATCGGCTATATCCGATACATCCTTTATTTGCATATACTTATGATTGAACCAGCGGGCTTTATCAGGGTCGAATTTTGCTCCGGCCTTGCCTACATCTGATAGCTCGAATGCTTCTACCATTTCTTCAAGGCTGAAGATCTCCTTTTCGCCTCCCGGATTCCAGCCCAGCAGAGCAAGAATGTTAACGCATGCCTCCGGAAAATAACCCGATTCACGGTAGCCTGCCGAAACTTCGCCACTTTCAGGGTCTTTCCATTCGAGAGGAAATACCGGAAAGCCGCCCTTATCTCCATCTCTTTTACTTAACTTCCCCTTACCGGTAGGTTTAAGAATGAGCGGAAGATGTGCAAACTGCGGCATGCTGTCTTCCCATCCCAGCGCCCTGTATAAGCTTACATGTAGAGGAAGTGAAGGTAGCCACTCTTCACCCCTTATCACATGGGTGATCTTCATAAGATAATCGTCAACAACATTTGCAAGATGGTATGTTGGCATTCCATCTGATTTAAATAAAACTTTGTCATCAAGAGTTGAGCTTAAAACAGAAACTTTACCTCTTACAACGTCATTCATAACAATTTCCTGCTCGGGATTGAATTTAAACCGGATCACGTAAGGGGTTCCTTCTTCAATAAGTTTTTTGACTTCACTATCCGGTAAATTAAGTGAATTTCTGAGGTCATTTCTTACGCTTGCGTCATATCTGAATGTTTCACCCCGGCTTTCGTAATCCGCTCTTATCTTATTCAGTTCATCTGCAGTGTCGAATGCGTAGTAAGCATATCCTGAAAGGGCAAGATTCTCGGCATGTTCCTTATAGAGATGCTTTCGCTCTGACTGCCGGTAAGGTGCGTATTCCCCTCCTTTTTCCCCTCCTTCATCAGGCTCTATTCCACACCACTTTAAAGATTTTCTGATATATTCTTCAGCTCCGGGAACAAACCTGAGCTGATCGGTATCTTCTATCCTCAGAATAAATGTTCCTTTATATTTCCGGGCAAATAAATAATTAAAAAGAGCGGTCCGGAGTCCTCCGATATGCAGCGGTCCGGTTGGGCTTGGCGCAAAACGCACGCGAACTAGATCGTTTGGCATTGTTTTTTGATTTTTTGCAAAGATAATAAATGG
>CAZGTU010000009.1:0-53898 GCA_964528675.1 uncultured Bacteroidaceae bacterium | reverse complement strand
CGCGAACTAGATCGTTTGGCATTGTTTTTTGATTTTTTGCAAAGATAATAAATGGGAGAGACCGGTGATGGTTTTTATCAGAAATTAGATAATAGACCATGGAGGGGAATAGACCATAGACCATAGACCATAGACCATGGACCATAGAGGCTATGATTCCGAGTAATGTAGGTTAGAAAAGCTTGATATTGATGATTTTCTCATGGATTTAAAGAGAGACCTCTCTCATCCCATTTTTTTTATGACCTTCCATTTGTCAATATTATTCAGCGGAGCCATAAAAGACCATGTAGAATGTGTGCATTCGCGGAATTATATTTTTCTTCAACAATCCAGCTCACAATCCTCCTCAATCCTCTTATTCTCCACCTGGAATGTGGTATGCCCTATCCCGAATTTTTCTTTCAGATCTACCTGGAGATCGTAAATGAATTTATCATCCTTTTCCTTGTCGGGCATTACCAGGTGGGCAGTGAGGGCAACCGAGGTGGTACTCATGGCCCAGATATGAAGGTCATGAATATCTTCAACGTCAGGTTTTGACAGGAGATACTCTCTCACTTCTTCGATATTGATATCCCTGGGAACAGCATCAAGAGCAAGGTCAATGGAATCGATGAACAAACGCCAGGTACCCCAGAGGATAACGGCAATGATGATAAAGCTCATTAATGGGTCTATCCAGTATACCCCGGTGAGCTTTATTACCAGGCCCGCGATCACCACTCCGAGTGAAACACCGGCATCGGCTGCCATATGAAGAAACGCTCCCCTTATATTCAAATCATCCTTCTGGCCTTTCATAAATAATAAAGCTGTTGCTGTATTGATGATCACTCCAATGCCTGCAACTATCATTACCAGGTTTCCTTCCACAGGTTCAGGTTCCCTGATTTTTCCAAATGCATCCCAGCCGATGGCTATAACAGCGCCAAAAAGCAGAAAGGCATTTAGAATGGAAACAAGAATGGTTGTCTTTCGGAGACCATAGGTATATTTTCCTTTGGGCTTACGGGTGGCAAGCCAGGCAGCCGACCATGCAAAAACAAGGCTCAGTACATCGCTTGCATTATGACCGGCATCGGCCAGGAGTGCCGATGAATTGGCGAGCAAACCGAAAATCACTTCAACAGCAACGAAAATGATATTCAAACCAATGCCAATGGCAAAAGCTGTATTGTGATCCGTTTTGGTATGTCCGTGCGAATGCGGCATTCGGCAAAATTAGAGAAAAGATAGTAAAAGGACAAAGTCTGTAGATGTTAAACCTATCCGGAAATTGAGGATTATTTAAAGTCTGTCAATAAACTCAAGTGTCTGTCTCTCCACTCGACTTTATTGACAGACTCTAGAGGTCACTCAAATAAAATTCATTCTAAAAAACAACAAAACTCTTTAGATATTGCTTTGTTAGCGAATTAGAAGGGTAACTCGATTTATTAGTAATTAAAATTGTACGTCATGAAAAAATTCACATTTGGTTTATTAGCTGTATTAATGTTTTTGGCTTTCACCCCTGTGGAGGCAACTGCAGAAACCGATGATAATGCTAAAACTGAAGTTGCCATGGAGGCAAGCGACCAGGAAAAGGCCGACGTTATGATCGACAGGTTATATGAGATAATGGATATGAATATCAAAAGTCTAGACGGACCGGATAAGGAGAAACTTCGTAATGAAGTAATGTCGATAAAAGATAAACTTCAGCAGCTCAATGGAATTTATATTTCCGCGGGAGCTTTGATTATAATTATTCTGTTAATTTTATTATTATAATCAACGAGGTAAAGTATACAGGAAATCCTTATCTGTTTGTACCTTCCATTCTTTCTTGAAAGAAGATTTTGAAGATCATCAGTGAGGTTGAATTTCCTGTTGTTTTCAGTTATATAGTTATTTTTTTTAGTTAGTGCTTTTGATCCCTGGTTGAAAAACCAGGGATTGGAAGCATTTTTTGTATCATATTTATGACACTTTTTAATTCTTTCTTTCCTTTAAACCGGAAGGATTCGTTTCTCAAATCGCATTTCCTGATAAAAATAGTGATTGTTAATAAGTTTCTGTTTATTTAGAACTCAATAAATATATTTCTTTCAGTTAATATTTTTACTTTTATTTCTTTTGAAACGGGTAATATGATCTGTAAATTAATGGACTCATCCATTGTTGTACAAAAAAAAACCCATGAAAGCAGTAAGGATATTAAAAATTATACTAGTAATTCTTATCACTTGCTTGACAGGATTTGCACCTTTGAATAAGGATTCTGCAGGAAGTAAGCTGTTCTTTGAACCTCTTGGCACTAACCAGGGGTTGTCCGGAAATAATGTTCGTGCAATATATAAAGACTCTGAAGGCTTGATATGGGTGGGAACAAATAACGGATTAAATTGCTATGATGGATACATATTCAGGGCATACAAACCACAACCGGCCGATTCCACCTCAATAAGTGGAAAGATTATTTATGCGATTATAGAGGATGAAGCAGATAATTTATGGATAGGAACCTGGGGAAATGGTCTAAACCTTTTTGATCGAACCACCCAAACATTCAGACATTTCAAGAATGATCCTGGAGATCCTAAATCTATCAGTCATAACTGGATTATGAGTCTGTTTATCGATTCAAAAGGCCGATTGTGGATTGGTACTCAAAATGGCCTTAATTTGTATAATCCAGAAAGTGAGTGCTTTAAGCGATATCTCACAAATCTGAACGAATCATCGGAGCCTGCTCAGTTAAGGCTTTCCTCTTTGTATGATATCAAGGAGGACCAAAACGGCAACCTTTGGATCACGACCTGGAGTGGATTAATTATGTTTAATCCTGAAACTTCGGAGCATTATCATTACAGGCGCAGCAATAAAAGAAATTCAATATCAACTGATAGTCTTCAGGCAATTTTTATTGATGATAATAACATTATTTGGGTTGGTTCTTATAAAGGTACATTCGAGAAAATTGTTCCTGAGTATTACAGGGACACGGTAATAATAAACATCAAACATTACCCCATGACCGCTCATGGAGTTAATGGTATGAGCGATAACCGGGTAAACGGTATTGTAAATGATAGTCTTGGAAATCTTTGGATAGCAACCGAATATGGACTGAACTTTTTCGATCCTGTAAATGAGCAATTTAGTAATTATTATCGTGATCCAAATAATCAATACAGTTTATCCAGTAATATTATTAATGCACTTTTTTATGATGATGAAGGAATCCTATGGATAGGCACAAATGATAATGGATTAAGTAAGCTGGATCTAAATTACAGGAAATTTACAGATCATTTCCCCAGTATTAACCAGACGGGCGATGTCAATAAGAAATTTGTTAAATCAATTCATCAGGATCAAAATGGTTTATTCTGGATCGGAACGGACTATGGTATTTTGTTATATAATAATGACTTGAAATTAATGGGTAATTATACAACCTTACCCGGAAACCCATATGGATTGAATATCGGAGGTGTAACGGGTTTCTTCGAGGATTCGCTTAATAACATATGGCTTAGTACCTGGGGAGGAGGGATGCATAAAAAGCACAAAAACGAGATCAAATTTGATAATTTCTCTAACCAGGATGACAATAACTATAGCAAGTACCATCCTGGTGATGATGATATAAGGATAATGAAATTACATCCCGATGGCCATGCATGGCTCGGAACTTCAAGAGGATTTTTCGATAAATTTAATCCATATACAGAGATTTTTGAGCATTACTTCCTTTTCGACAGGGATAGTCTTCGCGGAGTGCCTGTTGTATCTATTGCTTTCCAGCCGAACAATACAATCTGGGCCGGAGCAATACAAAACGGCGGACTTACCCGAATTGATACAGAAGATGGAACCATAAAACGTTATTTTTCCGGGAAGGATAAATATGATTTGCCGACCAATGAGATCCTTTCGATTTTTATAGATTCAAGAAATAAATTCTGGATTGGCACAGATATGGGAATGGTGTTATTCGATCCTGACAAGGAGGAATTTAACCTGGTTTCAGGACAAAAAGGATTGCCTTCGGAAACAGTTTTAGCCATCAATGAAGATCCGGAAGGATTTCTATGGCTGAGTACTTTAAACTCTCTTATCAAATTTCATCCTGTTGACTCTACTGTAATAATCTATGATCAAACGGATGGAATTTTCACCAGTTCATCTACCAGTTTTTTAACAGCTGAGGGGAAAATGCTTTTCGGAGGTATCAATGGTCTCAATTATTTTGATCCTACTGAAATATACTCTAATAGAGAGGAGCCTGAGATTTTATTCACAGATTTCAGGATTAAAAATGAATCTGTAGATTTTAAATCTTCTGATTCACCCATAGACAAACACATAAATTACGTTACAGATATTGTACTCAATTGGGAGCAGTCTTTCTTTTCCATTGATTTTGCAGCCATGAACCATTCTCATTCTGAAAAGAATCAATATGCTTATAAGCTGGAAGGGCTCGAGAAAGACTGGAATTATGCAGGAACAAAGAGAACTGCTTCTTATGCGAATCTTAAGCCCGGCAATTATGTTTTCCGGGTAATGGCCTCGAATAATGATGGCATATGGAATGAAGAAGGAAGAACATTAAATATTTCGGTAAGACCTCCTTGGTGGAAAAGTTTCCTAGCTTTCATAGTTTATGTAGTAATTATTCTGACTTCTGTTTACCTCATTACCCGGGTTATCCGAATGAGAGAACAGATGAGATCTGAACTTAGAATGCAACAGCTTGAATTTGAGAAGCAACAGGCTCTTATTAAGAAGGAACATGAAGTTGATCAAATGAAATTAAAGTTTTTCACTAATATTTCACATGAATTCAGAACACCTTTAACCCTGATCATTTCTCCTGTTAATGACATTCTAAAGTCCATGAGAATCTCCCCGGAGGTTAATGGTCACCTTGAGCTGGTTAAAAAAAATGCTCAGAGATTACTTCGATTAATAAATCAAATTCTCGATTTTTCAAAAGTTGAAGCTGGTTTTATGAAACTGGAAGTCGGATATGGCAATATTTCATTGGTTATCGAAAACATTGTACGATCATTTGAACATCGGGCAAAGAAACATAGCATTAAATACCTTTATTCAGCTTCAATAAATAATGCTACAGGCTATTTCGATCTGGATAAAATTGAAAAGATTCTGTATAATATTATCTCCAATGCCTTCAAATACACCTATGATCATGGGATCATAACAGTTGATGCAAAGTTTGAGCCTGAAGGTTCAAGCCTGTCAGAAATGGAAGAAATTCCTTGCAGGGAATTGATCGTATCAGTAAAAGATAATGGAAAAGGTATTCCAAAAGATCAGATTGATTTGATTTTTAATCGTTTTCATCAGATACATACGGCAGATACAGGAACCGGTATTGGTTTGTATCTGGCGAATTCTCTGACACGAATCCATCAGGGAAGCATTGAAGTGTCTTCTGAATTAAATAAAGGTACATGCTTCCAGTTAAGAATTCCTTTAAATAAGGAATCGTATCCACCTGAATCAATTTTGGAATCTCTTATTGAAAAGGATTCTTTTAAATCATACTTTTTTAGCACAGAAGAAACTTTACAAAACAAGGAGATCGAGATACCATTAAGAAATAATGCACCCGACATGTTAATTGTGGAAGATGAGAAAGACATGCAGGAATACATTAAATCCTTGTTTAGAAATGAGTTTACCATATATACAGCAGATAACGGTTGTGAAGGTTTAAAACTGGCCAAAGAGCATCTCCCGGACATTATAATTTGTGATGTTATGATGCCCGAAATGGATGGGATAGAATTAACCAAAATACTCAAAGAGTCTGAGGAAACTTCTCATATTATGATTATTTTACTCACAGCAAAAACTTCCAAGTCAAATATATTAAGTGGTTTTGAAACCGGTGCGGATGATTATATTCTTAAGCCTTTTGAATCCGATGAACTCTCTTTAAAAGTGAAAAATATTGTTGAAACCCGAAAGAAATTCCAGAAACAATTCTCAAGTCATCCCCGGCAAAATCTTCATAAAATGACATTCAATTCCATGGATAAAAAGATCATGGAATCTTTATTGAATACCATTGAAGAGAATATCAGTAATCCAAATTTGGATTATAAGCTTCTTTGCAAGTCTCTTGGCATGAGCAGGGCCCAATTGTACCGGAAAATAAAAGCTCTTACTGACCAGACGGTTCATGATTTTATCCGCACAGTGCGTTTAAATAAATCCCTTGAACTTATTTTAGACAGAGGTCTATCTGTTTCTGAAGTCATGTATAAAGTAGGATTTAATAATCATTCTTACTTTTCCAAATGCTTCAAAGAGAAATATGGCAAATCCCCGAGTGAATATATGCAAGTATAATAGGTTGTCCCCTGCTATAATCCATGTCTACTTTGTAAGCTGTTTTGACACGAGCGGCAGTATAAGAGGCACATACGAGATCCCCCTGGTTGAAGGATGAGAATATTCTGTTATAAAATGAGAATATTTTGTCAGACCACATTCATAAAATGTTAGGTTTTGAGAAAATAGTGACAGAGGTGAAGGTGGATATCTGCCTATTTTTACTGTGCATTTAAAAAGCGAGTGTGATGCCTGAGAACGAACACCATTATACAAAAAAAATTAAGCGAGCTAATATTTACCTGGTGGTACTTATAATTATTATAATTACCGTCATTGCACTTTTACTCATATTATAAAAGACATGAATTACTAACCTAACACATACTAACTATGAATTTGAAATTTCTACTGAAAAAACTACGCTTCTGCCTGAGTGTTGCAGTGTTTTTCATTTCTTTCAGTTCATTATCCGGACAGGATGACTTAAATGTAACGGGAACTGTAACTGATGAGACCGGAAAGGCTTTACCCGGGGTGAATGTGATGGTAAAGGGTACAACAACGGGCGTTATTACCGATTTACAGGGAGAATACAATATAAAAGTTCCTTCAGAGGAATCGGTATTGGTTTTTTCTTTTGTCGGTTATTTAAACGAAGAAAGAGTTGTTGGCGATCAGGGAGTTATAGATGTAACTCTTTCGGAGGACGTACAGCAACTGTCTGAAGTTGTTGTTATCGGATACGGAGCCGTCAAAAAAAGCGACCTGACCGGAGCAGTTTCATCTGTTAATGCGGATGAAATGCAGAAAGTAGCTACTACCAATATTGGAGAAGCGCTTCAGGGTCGCGCTGCCGGTGTCATGGTATCTAAATCTTCAGGAAAACCAGGTGCCGGAGCTGAAATTAAGATACGTGGAATCAATTCTATCAATTCGACCGATCCTCTATGGGTTGTGGATGGGGTTAAAGGTGCTCCAATTGGAAGTATTGATGATGTTGAGTCAATTTCCATACTCAAAGATGCTGCAGCCTCCGCTATTTATGGTAAGGATGCTGCTAACGGCGTCATTATAGTAACTACCAAAAGAGGAGCTGAAAATAAAACTTCTTTCAAATTCAGAGCTTATAATTCATGGAATATAACTCCTGAATTTCCTGAACCCATTACTTCTAATCAATTGGCTGAAGCACGAATTACAGCTCTGAGGAACGGGGAAGTACCCGAAGAAACTATTCAGGATCAATATGGATACTATCTTCAGGATTTCGATGTTTCAACTGATTGGGCTGATGAATTACTCAGAACAGGCAATTTACAATATTACTATTTATCTGCCTCGGGAGGTGATGAAAAAGCCAATTATTATATTTCCGGAAATGTTCAGGATCAGACAGGAACTGTAATCGAAAATGAATACACCTCATATAACCTGAAGATTAATTCCGATTTGAACATAACCGATTGGCTGCTGATCGGGGAATCTATAAATTTTAGCCATTCCGATGAAATACCACTAAGCAATCAACAGGGTGATCGTCTTTTTAAACAGGTTTTTCGCGCGTTACCAATGATACCGGTTTATGATGAAACCAATATTGCCGGAGGAGGATTTGGATACGCTCCCTTTGAAGCCCAGTGGAACGGTGCTAATCCTGTAGCTGTACTTAAGCAATATGATGGTTTTAGAAAAAATAACCAATTATTTGCGAATGTGCATGTTGAACTACAGCCTTTTAAAAGCTTAAAATGGAGAACAAATCTTTCCGGCAGATATTTCTGGGCTAACAATGAAGACCTCGTTTTGCCGCAGGTTCATGGTACCAATCAGGATCTTAGAAACCAATACAGGTATGAATTAGTTGAGAACTCAAATCAATCACTGAACTCCTTCCTCACTTTTAATAAGGATTTTGGCAGGCATAGCCTTACCTTGATGCAGGGAATGGAAGCTGAGAGCTTAAGTTCTTCATGGATGTGGTCTCATGTATTTGAATTAAAATCGACCGATGTTCTGGATACTGATATAACCGATGACCCTGAATCTCTCGCTACAGAGATGGATAAAGGCTATGGGGCTGAATACGGATATTTCGGAAGGTTGATTTACGACTTCGATGATAAATATCTTTTACAGGCTAATTACCGCTATGATTATTCTGCGAAATTCGGTCCCGATTATTCTGCAGGCTTTTTTCCTTCTTTTTCTTTGGGCTGGAGAATTAGTCAGGAACAATCTATGCAAGGCTATGCCTGGCTCAATGATCTGAAAATCAGGGGAGGATGGGGCCTGTCCGGTATCGACAACATTGGTCAGTACCAGTATATACAGTATTACACAGCCAGGGGATACCAGGACTTTGGTGGATCACTCCTACAAGGAATGCACCTGAGCCGGATACCAAATTATACAATTAAATGGGAGGAAATTGAACAGTTGAACTTTGGTGTTGACTTTTCATTTCTGGGTAACAAAATTTACGGCTCTGTAGATTATTATGACAAAACCACTACAGATATGTTAATCCCTATTGATATTCCGACTCAGACGGGCTTTGGAAATTTTCTTGGGAACAGGGGAGAGGTTAAAAACAATGGTTTCGATTTTTCCCTGAATTATCAGAACACTTTCAATGAATTGTTTTTCAGACTTTCAGCGACCGCAAACTACAATAAAAATGAAGTAATAGAGACATATGGAACAGAGGAAACACCTAATATACTAACTTCCTCATCCGATTTTTTTACCATTAGTCGTACAGAAGAAGGACATCCTCTTGCCGCATTTTATGGATATGTAGCTGATGGAATCATAAATTCACAGGAACAACTGGACATTTTAAACTCTGGTGCTTCTGATGGATTTTACCAGTCTGCTCAAACTAAACCAGGTGACATTCTATTTAAAGATATTGCCTCAATTGACGAAAACGGGAATATAGTTATGACGCCTGACGGCCAGGTTACAGAAGTGGATCAAACTTTCATTGGCTCACCCTGGCCGGATTGGTTCTACGGACTAAACCTGACATTGGAATATAAAAACTTTGATTTCAATATGTTCTGGACAGGTCAGTTGGGTAATGAAATATTCAATGAAACCAGGGTTTGGACGGATCAAATGTATGG
Organism: uncultured Bacteroidaceae bacterium; assembly: GCA_964528675.1. Classification (GTDB taxonomy): domain Bacteria; phylum Bacteroidota; class Bacteroidia; order Bacteroidales; genus CAYRTD01. Next base: position 44,410 of record CAZGTU010000009.1, on the reverse strand, counting down.
AGATGCGAATACTTCCATAAATGTTCTCGATGCCTGGAGCGAGGAAAATCCCGACGGGTCTGTTCCAAGGCTGACATCTAATGATCAGAATGAAAATTTTAAAAAGCCTTCCTCCTATTTCGTGGAAGATGGTTCTTATCTGAGACTGAAAAATCTTCAGCTTGGTTATACATTGCCCAAGACTCTGACAAACAGAGTTCAGGTGCAATCCATGAGGATTTATTTCAGCGGACTGAATTTACTGACTCTTACAGATTATTCAGGTGTCGATCCTGAGTTTGTCACCTCAAGTATTGGGAACAGAATTCAGGGGGTTGATAGGGTTGATAATTATCCTCAATACAGATCATATACCGTTGGTATTCAGTTGGAATTTTAAAACAGAAAAAAATTAATCAGAAATGAAAAATATAGTAAAATTATTCATTTTATTATTTGTAGGATCCGGATGTACCGAATCATTTATTGATGAATACCGGGAGGATCCCAGTAACCTTAGTGGCGAAACTTTCTGGAATAACCCCATTAATGCAGAAAACGTTCTTGCCTCAGCATATGTCAATCTCCAGGACAATTCTCTATATGGTCGTGCTTTGCATGAATCGCATGCCTTGATGACTCATGAAGCCGACCTTGACTGGTTAAATTTCGATTACTGGAATCAATTTAATACCAATGCTGTAACAACAAGGAATCCAAGGCTAAATGAATTATGGAGGAGCTTTTACGAAGTTATTCGTGATGCTAACGATGTGATAGAGCATAAGGATATAATAGTCCCATCCGATGCCTATACACAGGAAAAGATTAATGATTTGCTGGGACAGACCTATTTTATCCGTGCCTTTACTTATCAACATCTTGCTTCATTATGGAGTGAAGCCTACCCGGCAGAAAATCCAAATGCCCCTTCAGTTCCTCTGCTGCTCACAGTGGCAAAGACAGAAAATGAGTTTTATGCTCCCAGAGCCACGGTCGGTAAGATTTATACACAGATGGAAGAAGATTATAAAAAGGCCATTGAACTATTACCTGCAAATGATCCAAGAAAAACTGCCGAAGCCGGACGAATAAGTATCTATGCTGCATATGGCTACCTGGGAAAGGCTTATTTATACCAGGAGAAGTATGCTCAGGCTGCTGAGCAATTTGAAATTGTGATTAACAGTGAGCATTTTGAACTGATGGATACTATGCGTCATGTATATGATGGGAATCATGAATTCAATTCAGAAACTATCCTTGAATGGAACTATTCTGATTTGTCCAACGGTCTGGCAACCGCCTATACGGGAGGAACATTCCAGCAATTTACACTAATCCATGGTCCTGTTGAACAAACACTATTTGCCAACTTTTTTGTTAGCGATTACTCTCTTGAAAGATGGGGCGAAGATCCAAGGAAATATGAATCGGTTGTAATGATTGGCGACAGGATTGTTATTACCAAGACTGGAGTTCGTTTTCCTGTTCGCAAACATCCGGTCACAAGAAAGTTCTTTAACCCAAATATTCTGGAAACCAGGGAGCCAGGCTTTACCACCAATATAATTCCAATGAGACTTTCAGATGTGTATCTTATGTATGCAGAAGCTCTTAATGCACTGGGCCAGGATGATTTGGCTGCCGAATACATGAACAAAGTAAGGAGAAGAGCCTATTTCGCTCCTGTGGATTCTCCAAATGATACAGTGGACTATAATGTAACAGGAGTTGCATTACGAGACAGTATCAGGGAAGAACGCTGGAGGGAGCTTCATTATGAAATGCATCGCTGGTATGATATTCAGCGATGGGGTATTGTTGAAGAAGAGATTTCGAAGGTAACTAACTCAACCTCTGGCCCTGTACTACCTGATCCTTACGATAAATACTGGCCGATACCTGAAGAGCAAGTGAGACTAAATCCTAAGCTCGTCCAAAACGATGGATACTAAATAACACGATTATTATTAACCTAAACTTTAACTATTATGAAAAACAAGATTTTTACCTTGCTTTTAGCAACAATTTTTGTTGCCGGAATCTCTGCTAATGCCCAGGAATATCCTGAAAAGAGCAGCATGAAAACTTATGAAGTCCATAAGGTAGTGGATGCAAATGTAACCGTTGATGGTATTGCAGATGAGCCTTTTTGGTCGACGATTGACTATACCGGTGTGGATACCGTTATTATTGGAGCAGATAAAATAAATAATGCTGCCGATCTGACCGTCAAGTATAAAATGTTCTGGGATATGAACAATATTTATCTTTTTGTAACCGCAATGGATGATGCTCTGGTAGAAGGGACAAATCATGAATCAGACAATGTCGAAGTATTTTTTAATGTCGATTCTTCTCAGCATGCCCGGGATGGTTATAATAATGTTACTGCTTCCCAGATTCGCCTGAATGTATTGAATAATGAAAACCTTCTCACCGGAGGTGGTTATGCTACTGCGGCCGGGGATGTTACGAACTTTGAATACACTACAAATGTAACTGATGATGGATATGATCTGGAAGCCATCATTCCATGGTCATTGTTCTATGCCGGTGACCCTGCTCTTCAAACCACACATTTCGACGCCATCGGTATAGAAACCATGGTTGAGTTTGACATTCAGGTCGGTGATGCTGATGATGCAACACTGGATAATCCGAGAGAGTCAATTATTACCTGGAATGGTAGAAGTCCTGATGGATGGAAGGATGTGGATATATTTGGTTTTATGGTCCTCAAAGATGTGGTAAGCGGTGGTGGAAACGGTGGTGAAAATGAATTAAGTCGCGAAAGAACCTATGAAGCACATTACGTATCAGATGCCGCTGTAACTGTCGATGGTAATGATGACGAAAGTTTCTGGGCACTTGTTGATTACAGCGAAATAGACACTGTCATTATTGGTGCAGACAAGGTGAATAATGCTGCCGATTACACCGGTCACTATAAGATGTTCTGGGACATGGATAATATCTACCTCTTTGTATCAGCCAAAGATGATGCATTGATTGAAGGTACTAACCATGAGTCTGATAATGTCGAACTGTTCTTTAATGTAGACTCCTCCCAGCATGCAAGAGACGGTTATAATAATATTACGGCTTCTCAAATTCGTTTAAATGTACTAAATAACGAAAATCTACTGACAGGTGGAGGGTATGCCACTGCCGCAGGTGATGCCACTAACTTTGAATATACGACCAAGGTAACTGATGACGGGTATAATCTGGAGGCAATCATTCCATGGGCATTATTCTATGCCGGAGATGATGCCCTTCAGCCTGCACATTTTGATGCAATTGCCGTAGGAACGATGCTTAAATTTGATATTCAAGTAGGTGATGCTGACGATGCCACCCTGGAAAATCCAAGAGAGTCTATTTTTACCTGGAATGCGAAAAGTCCTGATGCATGGAAAGATGTAGATGTATTTGGATATCTGAAACTTGCAGATGAATTGGTAGGGATTCCGAAATTAGAATTAGGTTCTGAAGTTGTAGTTTACCCAACTTTTGTAAAGGATCTCCTCAGAGTGAAAATTTCTGATGCATCAGCAGTGAAATCAATCACACTCATAAATCTCCTGGGTCAGACAATGAAAACAGTCAGAACCGTTGAATCTATGAATAATATTCAGGTTGCTGATATCCAGAGAGGCATGTATATTCTTAAAGTCCAGGGTGTAAATAATGCAGTGAAAACATATAAGATTATTAAGAACTAATTATAGATCATGCTACTTTGAAGTTTTAGTTGGTATTCTCTAAAAGGAAGGTGGTTCTGCCACCTTTCTTTTTTACCCGGATAAGCTCAAAGGTATTATTTCAGAGAATTATCACATTTTCATTCCCTGGGTGAACATATTAATTAATGAATCTTGAATTATGCCGGAAGTGGATATAAGAAAAATAAAAGTAGTTTCTAACACTCATTGGGACAGGGAGTTCAGGCAATCTTTTGAAAAAACACGTCATTCATTGATTAGAATGATGGATACGACTATTAAGATATTGGAGAAAGATCCCAATTATCATTCATTTACAATGGATGGTCATACGATAATGATAGATGATTATCTGGAAATGAAGCCTGAAATGCAGGAAAGGATTGAAAAACTTGTAAGGGAAGGCAGATTGATAATTGGTCCTTATTATACACTTGCTGAAGAATTCAGTATTGGAGATGAAGCCCTGGTTAGAAACCTTATATGGGGACGTCGAATGACTGAAAAATATGGTGGAAAACCCGGAACGGTTGCTTATACACCATCCTCCTGGGGGCAAACAGGTCAATTGCCCCAGATTCTTAAAGATTTTGGTCTGGATAAAGTGATGTTTTATAGAGGAATTTCTCATCATGAATCGGATGCAGAATATATCTGGTCAGCTCCTGATGGCACCAGGGTCTATGCAAGCCGGTTTGCTATTTATGCCCGGTATAATTGGTACTATCAGGTACATAGAATGGTTACACGAGGAACTGTTTTTGATAAGACTTTTCATTGGGGTAAATATAATGAAATACCGGTAAGACCGTCAGATCAACTTTCAGGAAGTGATCCGTCCTTCGTTCTTAAAGACCCAACCCCCACTTATAAAAAAGATTTTCTCAAAAAAGCTATAGAGAATATGCTTGATCGAGAAGCCGGACACTTCACTACCCCGGTTTTTCTTGCAATGAATGGTCATGATATTTCTGTGGCTTACCCAGAGGAGTCTCAAATAATTAAAGATGCTCAGGATATATTCGAGGGAAAGCTCGAAATTGAGCATTGTTCTCTGGAGGATTTCTGGGAAGAGGCATTACCTTATCTGAAAGAGAATGACCTGCCGGTTCTAAAAGGTGAGAGAAGATCCTTTCTTAAGGAAGGTATGTGGACCTATCTCTTTCCGGGTACCATTAGTGCTCGAACTTACCTGAAACAACAGGATTCTAAAGCATTCTATCAATTGAAGAATGAGGCAGAACCCCTGGCATCCCTTGCCATGAGCCTGGGAATGAATTATCCTGAAGGATATATCGAAAAAGGCTGGACATGGTTGATGTCGAATCATACACACGATGCAAATGGTGGATGTGCTCCGGATGTCGTTTGCTGGGATATGGAATACAGATACCGCAAAGTAAATGATATCGCCGGGATAGTCCGGGAGGAAGCCATAGATTATATCGTTAAATATTTAGATCCCTTGAATCTGGATGAAGATTCCATGCAATTTGTAGTTTTTAATTCACGACCCTTTTACAGAAATGCTGTTGTCCCTGTCGATCTGGAAATACCTTCTGAATGGAATGCTAAATCGATAGAACTTATAGATCCTGAAGGAGAAATGGTAGAAACTCAGTTACTGACAGCAGAGAATTCCAGTGTTTTTGTTGATAGTATATGGGAGGTTCCCACCATTCTTTCCTCAACCAGGCTTCGGTTTTATGCTTCTCTTAAGAATATTCCCGCCACTGGCTATAAAGTTCTTCAGGTCAGACCCCATGATTTTGAACATAGAAACAATGACTCGCTTGTAACCGGTCCGGAGTCTATGGAAAATGAGTATCTAAGAGTCAGGATCAACAATAACGGATCAATCGATCTTCTGAATATGGAAACAGGGAAGTGGTATAGAAACCTCAATTATTTATATGATCAGGGAGAGGCCGGGAATGCCTGGCAGCATGTTGATCTGCCCTATGAAAAAAAAATAAACAGCCTTGGGGTGAACGCCACCATCAGTATAGTTGAAAGCGGTGCTTTAAGATCTGTAATATCGGCTGAGTTTAGCTTCTGCCTTCCTGAAGAGTACCTGGGTAGTGAGCGAAGAAGCGATCGTTGGGTTGAATTGCCTGTAAAAGTCTTTTATACACTCGAGAAAGGAAGACGAGGATTAAAAGTAAGAGTTGAATTGATAAACAAGGCAAAAGATCATTGGCTTAGAGCTTGTTTCCCGACCGCACTCCAAACAGAGCAAAGTTGGGCCGGAAGTCATTTCGATGTAGTCAGCAGAAGTATAAAACTTCCTGATTCAACCGGATGGGTAGAAGAAGTGCAAGGAACTCATCCACTTCAAAGCTTTGTGAGCCTTAATGATGAAAAAGAAGGTCTGGCAATATTCCCCCGGGGATTATTTGAATACGAAATATTAAGAGATAAACATAATACAATAGCTCTTACTTTGCTGAGGGCCTGCAGAATAAAACTTAAGGTCAGTGAAGAAAAAACAACTGAACTGGATGATCTGGGTATTCAGTGTCCTGGTAAGCAAATATTTGAATACATGATCTATCCATATGCAGGCGACTGGAAGAATTCTGCATTATTGAAGGTTTCAGACGATTACATTGCTCCTTTTCATATGGTTCAAAGTGGTATAGGTAAGGGAAATCTGCCTCATAAATATTCACTCATAAATTCTATCAATCCCGTCATCCAAATCTCTGCGGTGAAAAAAGCAGAAAAGGGTAATGGTCTGATAATCCGATTGTACAATCCTTCAGAGAATGAGGAAGATTTACATTTGAAATTCAATACCCACTACAAAAAAATTATAGATTGTGGTATTGCCGAGGACCGGGAAGAATTAATAGAAGAAAATACGGCTGAATTTAAATATAAGATAAAGCCTAAAAAGATACTCACATTTAAATTAGTAAATAATGAATTACATTAAAGTCCCTTATACATGGAATCATTCAGGGAAATAGCAAAGGAATTTCTTGAGGTCGAGTCCGGCGGTGATGGATATTTTTTTAGGGGCAGAGAAGGGGTAATTAATATTTATACCGCAAAAGACAGGAAAGCCGATTTTATCGAATACAGAGATAAGGTACTTGTTTATGTTAAGTCCGCCCTGGGACATCCCGCTATTTATCCTTTTCCTCATACGGAATTTGAAGGACCGGCCGAAGCTGTTCTTATGGATCTGGATGGAACCAGTGTGCATAGTGAATCATTCTGGATATGGATTATTCAGCTAACAACAGGACGTTTATTGAGAGACGAAAATTTTGAGCTTGAGGATGAAGATATTCCACACGTTTCAGGGCATTCGGTTTCCGAACATCTACAATATTGCATTCAAAAGTACTGTCCGGATAAAAAAGTTGAAGAGGCAAGAAGCTACTATTTCGAAATAGTAAAAGAAGAAATGAATGAGATTCTTAAGGGCAGAGGTAAAAGTGATGCTTTTGTACCATCTCCGGGGCTCAGAGAATTTTTATTGGCTTTAAAAGAAAATCACATAAAAGTGGGTCTGGTGACCTCGGGGTTATATGAAAAGGCCTGGCCTGAGATCGTATCTGCTTTCAGGACAATGAACATGGGTGATCCAAAAGACTTCTATGATGCAATTATTACTGCCGGTTTTGCATTAAGAAGGGGAGAAACCGGTACTCTGGGAGAGTTGTCACCTAAGCCGCATCCATGGTTATATGCAGAAACCGCGAGGGTCGGATTGGGTATAGATCCAAAAAAAAGACACAGGGTTATCGGAATCGAAGATAGTTCTGCAGGTGTGCTCTCAGTGAGATTAGCCGGATTTAATTGCATTGGTATTGATGGTGGAAATATAGACCAGAGTGGAATGAATACAATGCTTCTTGCAAAATGTAAAGCTCTTGAAGATGCACTGCCAATACTTACAAGTAAATAAAAATCACATTTGAACTTGATTAAGAACATAAAAGAGAGGATAGATGACAACACTGGATTTTTTGATTGTAGGCATATACATGCTTGCAATAATTGTGGTAGGATATTTTCTACAGCGAAAGTCTACCAAAGATATTAATTCCTATTTCCTGGGTAGTAATAAATTACCCTGGTGGGTACTTGGCGCCAGTGGAATGGCAGCTAATGTTGACATTTCCGGTACAATGATAAATACAGCGCTTATTTATGCTCTTGGTGTAGCTGGTTTTTATATTGAATTGAGAGGTGGTGTCGTTCTCATTCTCGCTTTTCTTATGGTATTTATGGGTAAATGGAATAGAAGAAGCGGAGTGATGACTCTGGCAGAATGGATGTATTTTCGTTTTGGTAAAAACAAGCAGGGTGACCTTGCGAGGTTAATAAGTGCAATAGCGAGTTTAGTACTTACGATAGCTCTGATAAGTTATTTTGCAATTGCTTCCGGAAAATTTGCCGGTGAATTCCTTAATATTGATTGGAGATTGGCTGCAGCCATCATGATCGCGATTGCTGCATCCTATACTGTTGCCAGTGGTTTGTATGCGGTAGTATGGATGGACCTCTTCCAGGGCATCATTATTCTTGGTGTTGCCTTGTTTGTGGTGGTAAAGGCTATGATAACAGCTGATATCGGTGCTGAAGATGCAGCCATAGTTACTTCTATGCCAGGTTTGAATGGAGAAACTCATGCAATAAATACGACTTACCGGGAGTGGACAAATTTTCTGCCTCCCATGAATCTTAATAATCCGGGACAATATGGAATTTACAATCTTTTCGGGGTCGCAGTAGCTTTCTATTTCTTAAAAGCTGTTCTCGAAGGTTTTGGAGGAGGGAATTCATATATGGCACAGCGTTATTTTGCAGCTAAGGATGAAAGAGATGCCGGATTGACTTCTCTTTTGTGGATTATTCTTCTGATGTTCAGATGGCCGCTAACCGCCGGCCTGGCATTGCTCGGAATTTACTACGGTATTCAGCATTCTCTGATAACCGATCCGGAAATGGTGCTGCCCACAGTTATTGCAACTTATATCCCTGCCGGTATTAAGGGACTAGTTGTAGCCGGTTTTATTGCCGCAGCAATGTCTACCGTGGACGCCACAGTTAATGCAGGTGCATCTTACTGGGTGAAAGATATTTACCAGGCATATATCAATCCTGCGGCTTCCAATAAAAAACTAATGCTACATAGTAAATTGAGCACTATGTTGCTGCTTACGATTGGACTATTGTTTAGTTTTACCGTTAGTAATATCAATGAAATATGGGGTTGGACAATGATGGGAATTGCATCTGGAATGTTAATTCCTCAATTATTACGCTGGTATTGGTGGCGGTTTAACGGCTTCGGATTCGCTGCAGGAACTTTTTCCGGGCTTATTGCGGCTATAAGCATCAAACTTTTTTTTCCGGCTATCACTGAATATTTTCTTTTTATTGCAGCCAGCCTACTGTCACTGGCCGGATCGGTATTAGGAACTTATTTTGCCAGACCTGCTGATAATAATACACTTGATAATTTTTACAGAATTACCCGGCCTTTCGGGTTCTGGAAAAAAGTAAGCAAAAAGCTCCCGGAAAAACAAAGAATGGAAATCGACAGGGAAAATAAAAGAGACATAATCTCAATTTTCATGGCTGTTCCATGGCAGATTTCGCTTTTTCTTTCAGGGATGATGGTGGTCTTTAAACGATGGGATAATTTTGGCATATTATTTTCAATTTTTTCACTCCTTACAGTTGGTCTTTATTTCAACTGGTATAAACATCTCAGAGTTAAAGGGAGCCCGGAAGTTAATGGAACCGTAAATCGGGAAGAAAACGATAGTGAACTGGAGGGCAGTACCCTTTATAATTCGGAAAAAGCCATATAATCCAGATTTTTGAGAATTTTATGTTCTAACGATATGAAGAAAATAATTTTATCAATGTTAATCCTGTTTGCATTTACTTTTACAAATGCTCAGATGCCGAGAAAATCGCCCGAAGAAACTGTCAGGTTTCTTGCCGATAATGTTTTGTCTCAAACCTCTCATACCCTGATGAATTTTAAAACCGGGGAGATTTACACAGAGAGTGAAAACCTGGCTGTAAATGCCAGTATACGGGTGAAAAGTAAATTTACCGATTGGAATTATAAAAATGGGTTCATGAATATTGCTATGCTCCGGATAGGGAGTTATCTGGAAGAAAATAAGTATAGCAATTGGGTTGAAAAGAATTACAGATTTATAAGTGATCATTATGATTATTTCAAAAAACATTTTGAGGATCCCTTAATTTCAAAACCTTCATTCCGGCAGCTATATGATTTCAATTACCTGGATAATTGCGGCACCATGGGGGCAGCGTTGATTGAAATGATGAATAATGGAGAATGGGAAAATGAGAGATGGGAAGAGATTGTGAATCGGACTGCGGACTATATTATGAATGAAGAATTCAGGCTGGAAGACGAAACACTCTGTCGTGAATATCCAAGGAAGGGCGCCGTATGGGCCGATGATCTTTATATGAGCGTTTCATTTCTGGCCAGGATGGGACATTATTCCGGTGAAAATAAATACTATGATTTTGCGGTAAAACAGATTAGGAACTTTACTAACTATCTGAGTGATGATCATTTAAATATTTATAATCATGCCTATTTTCACCATCAAAATATTAGAAATGGAGCCTTCTGGGGACGTGCGAATGGCTGGGTAATCATGGCCCAGGTAGAATTACTGGATTATCTGCCTGAAGACTATCCGCAAAGAGATGAGTTATTGAGCATTCTCAGCCGGCATGTTGCAGGACTGACACGACTACAGAGTCAATCGGGTTTATGGCATCAATTGTTGGATAGGAACGATTCGTTTTTGGAATCTTCCTCTACTGCCATGTTTACCTACAGCATCGCAAAATCAGTTAACGAGAAATGGATTGACCAGGCTTATGCTCAGGTGGCATGGAAAGGATGGCAGGGATTATATTCCAACATCACAGAGGATGCACAGGTAAAAGATATCTGTGTGGGTACTCATGTTGAGATGAATCTTCCTTTCTATTATAACCGTCCGATCTCAGTAAATGATACTCACGGGCTTGCGGCTACATTGCTTGCTGGAGCGGAAATCGCAAAAATGAGTAAAAAATATCATAAGAGGGTAAATCCACAGTCTTTTTAATACCGGGTAACATTTAGTAATAAATATTCATGAGATGAAAAAAACAGTTTTATTAATCGGCATATTCACTTGTACTTTCATAATTAATGCACAGGATGTAATTGTAAATGATAGGACGGCTATTGTTAAATTAACCAAAGAGAAAATTGACTTCCTTGTGGAGCATTTCTGTATGGACAGGGAAAGCAGGAATTATGGAGGGTTCGTTTATGGAGATGTTAAACCTTATGCGGATACCAGGGGTTCTGTTTACCAGGGACAATATCTTTTCGTTGCTTATCTGTATCCTGATTTCCCGGAGTATTATAATCAACCGGAAACATTTGAAAAGCTGCGTGCAAATATAGAATTCATGCTCCGACGGCAAAGACCAAACGGTAGTATAAGTCTGGGTACTAAAAGCATTGGAGGTCCTAATGAGGTTGGTTTCTCACTTCCGGGACTGATTAAAGTTTACCAGAAGTTAAAAGCTTCCAACGTAAATGGTAAGAAAGAATTAATGGAAGGCCTGGAAGTCTATATCAAAAAAGGAGCGGAACGTATCAGAAATGGATTTCCTTATACCAGTAATCATCGCTGGGCTGCCAATTGTGCCCCTTTGGCAATGGCAGATTCAATCTTTTCGGAACCTGGAAATGAAGTATATATTGAGGAATATCTTTCAGATGGCATCGATATGGACGATAAAGGAATGTACTACGAGGAGAGGAGTCCGCACTATAATGAAGTAGCCAATAATGGCTTAATTATCCTGGCAGATTATTGGGACAGAAAAGATTTCCTGGATCTGGTTGCCTTGAATCTCAATTATAACCTTGCAATGCGCCAACCATCAGGAGAAGTAGAAACAATGTTCAGTCACAGGCAGGATCGCGGATCATCAAATGTTAACTGGGGTGATTATACACAATACAAGAGACTTGCAATTGAAAAGAATAATGGAGTTTTTGCCCGTGCAGCAGACTTATTGCTTCAAGAATGCATAGAAAATCATGATTTACCCGGTGGGAGTATTCCGGCAATTTTTTTATTTGATGATGAAAATATGGTCAACGATCGTGTGATTAGAAAGTCCCTGCCGGAGAATTATATTATCAGGTTTGAAAAAAATCCTATCTGGCGATACAGAACAAAAGATGTAGGGGTAACCCTGGCTGCTGATAAAGGAGGACACTGGTGGGATATTACCCAGGGAACATGGAAAGGTTATCAGAGATCGGATGTATTCATGGATTACCATTTCAGGGATGCCATAATTGATGCCATAAGAATACGATGGGTAGATGGTAATGATTCCTTTCATCCGGAGAATATTGAATATTTAGAGAATGGATCAATGCGCATGGTTTATGATGATCCCGGTTGGGATCATGTAGCTCATTTCCGACCCCGCGATAAATGGGGTCCCAGAAGAATTGAGGGACATAATAAAGGGGAGGTTATTGTAACGCCCATGGATTCAGGAAAATTTAGCTTGAATATTCAGATCACTGGCTGGGAGGATGTCCATACAAACATCCAGTTGTTACTCCGTGAAGATTGTAAATTGATAAATCCGGAGAAATTAGAAGTAAATGCTGCTAAATCTGATAAAAGCTTTTCAATGAGTACAGGTAATTACTATCTTGTAAGTCCTGCAGGGAATACATTAAAGATATCAGGAGTGCAGGAAAGCGAGCATGTTTTCGAATTGGGCGACCAGCATCATATTGAAACCAGTGCTGATGACAGATGTCATAAGTTTATAATAGGGCTATATACACCGGTGAATATTGAATTAGTTTTCGAGCCGGTTTACTGAGAATATAATATTTACTGAGAAACTATAACAAGAGATCAAGATGAAAAAAATAGACGAATTTTTCTCCGGAATTACTTATAGAAAACAAAAGCTGGATAAATCCAGATTTTCTGCTAAGGTAGTATTTTTTGTTTTGGGTATACTTTCCACTATCTGGTTTTTGATAAGAGTTATACCAAAACCATCCCGTGCAACTTATCCCTGCATGCAAGCGGCTGCTCCTTTTGCATCCGGTTTTATCATTTACCTGATGAGCTTAACAACCGGATCATTTCTTCTAAAAAAAAGCCTCAATGCCTTGACAAAAAAGAAGATTTTACTGGCAGCAGGTCTGGCCGTGGCTATGATTTTTGCTTTCAGTCTTACCATATTTAATAGTGTTTTTCGTGCACAAGCCAGCGAGCAGACTTATCTTAGTGTGTCAGATATTATTCCTAACGATCCGGTTGGTGAGGCCAAAGGACTATTCCCGGGCCGGGTGGTTTGGGTTCATGATGAAGATGCCACCAATGAAAATTGGACTGCAGACTCACCCGAACATGCTACTGACGATTCCAACCTTGATCAGGAAATCGTAAACAGAATGCTTTCAAGAGGTATTAGAAGCCTGACCGAATCGAATACCGTGGCCGGAGCCTGGGAAAAGCTGTTTAGAGATTACAATTACAAACATGGAAAGGGAAGAATAACTTATTCAGAGGGTGAAAAAATTGCGATAAAGCTAAACCTTACCAATAATGGAAAAATGACTGGTGAAAGAGTGGATGCAACTCCACAGCTGGTCTATGCTATCCTGGACCAACTTGTTAACGAAGCAGGTGTAGAACAGGAAGATATCACTATTGGTGATCCCTATCGTTCCTTTTCCCAGGTTTATCAGGATAAATGTATTCCAGATTTCCCCCTTGTTAATTATGTGGGAAAGAACGTAGGAGGAGTAGTGAAATTGACAGTGCCCTCCTCCCAAAAGATATTGAAGTTCAGTGATGGAAAAGAAGAATCTTCCTTACCTCAGCATTACATCGATGCTGAATACCTTATTAATATACCGATACTGAAATCCCATGCCTCCGGCGGTATAACCATTGGTGCAAAGAATCACCAGGGATCAGTGTTACAACCGGATGGAACGCCCACAAATCAAAGTGCTCTTTTTATGCATTATTCTTTCCCAGATGAAAATAATACTCCAGGTTATAAAAAATATCGTCACCTAGTTGATTATATGGGACATGAGCAACTCGGTGGTAAAACGTTGCTGTATCTTGTCGATGGTTTATGGGCGGGTCATGACTGGAGAGGTATAGTAAGAAAGTGGGAGATGGATCCCTTCAATGACGATTATCCCAACTCACTCTTTCTTGCACAGGATCCTGTGGCCATTGAATCTGTATGTTATGATTTCCTGTTGGAGGAGTATAAAAATAAAAGTACAGAGAGATATCCTTATATACACGGTACAGATGATTATCTTTTGCAGGCAGCTGATTCTGCTAATTGGCCGGATGGTATCAAGTATGATCCCGAAGGAGATGGGAGCGTCCTTGGAAGTCTAGGAGTATACGAACACTGGAATAATGCTGCAGAAATGAAGTATACACGGAACATGGGGACCGGAGATGGTGTAGAACTATACAAGGTGTTTGCTGGCACTCAGCTTCCTGATTTTTCCGGTGTTGCTGATCCTGCAAATTATGAAGCACGAAAAGCATCAGTTTCACCTGTAATTGATGGGATGGGCGATGAAGATTGCTGGCTTTTATCTCCCTGGGCACCTATTTCAATCGATTGGTTCGAAGAAGCAGGTATGAATCCACCATCTTTTGATGAGAACGATTTTTCGGGAAGATATAAAGCCGTATGGACACCTGATTATCTTTATCTTCTTATTGAAATTACAGATGATGTATTAAATGATGATATTAATGATCCCTTAGATAAATACTGGGATGAAGATTGTGTGGAAATTTTTATAGATGAAGATAATTCAGGTGGCGAACACAGGAACAGTCATAATGCATGGGCGTATCATACCAGCCCTGTAACATTGGATGTTGTAGATCTCAATACGGATGGAAAACCGCAATTATATAATGACCATATCAATTTTGTTGTTACAAGTGAAGGTACTATATATACCTACGAATATCAGATCAAGATTTATGATGACAACTATACGGATGCTTCACCCGAAAATGCAAGAGTGCAACTTGAGGGGGGTACCACCCTGGGATTTTCAATTGCTTATTGTGAAGATGATGGAAACGGAAGAGAAAACTTTATTGGGACCATTTCGGGAGGAATGGACAGTTTCAAGAATGCAGATCTATTTGGAAACCTTACTTTACTTGAGGGTCCTGTGTACAAATATTCCCTCAGGGTCATGAATGGAGAAGGATCAGGAGAATATGAAGAAAATGATACCATAACCGTTACAGCAGATACCCCTCCAGATAATTATATATTTGATGGGTGGGTCGGTGATGCTGAATACCTTGTTGATAGCACTGAGCCTAACACAAATTTGATCATGCCTGCCGGGTCCATTACAATTACAGCAAATTATAAGAATATCACAGGATTGCATAAAGAAGGGCTTGAAGAGCTTACCCTATATCCCAATCCTGTTTCGAACAGAATATTTCTGAATATACCATTAAATTTTGAAATATCAGGACTGGCCATTTACCGTCTTGATGGTATTCAGCTTATGGAACTTGATAAAGATTTTGAAAGTATCGATGTGAGTAAACTTGAACAGGGCAGTTATATCATGGTGATCAGCAATGAAAGAAAAAAGATCAGCAGGATGTTCACAAAGAAATAAGGGAATCGATAATACCATAAAGCTTCTCATTCGATCCGGCAAAAGAAATAAAGTAAGCCTTGTTTTTTTTCCAGACTAAAGGAATGTTTTCAAAACTTAAGATCACTTCTACTGAGTCATCCAGTTTGTATTCATCAATTTTATCAAACTCTATTATAGAATCCGCTACCGGAGCTTTTATCCGGTGGTGGGTTTTTACATATTCTGCAATACCTGTTAATTTCTTATCAATATTATACCTGTCGGCTTCTGCAATTAACAGAAAAGCAGGTATATCAAGATCCAAAACGGGGTTTAATTCATTCCTGGAGAGTATACCTGTACTGGCAATAACAGCTTTGTAATCAGCAGTTTTTTCAAGCTTTAATGTCTCTATAGACAGGGGTTCATAGGGAATAGTGATCCAATCCGGGTGCACTACTGATATTCTCGATAATATGACATCTGTAAGAAATACATCGTTGATGAACAGGGAATCTGCATCTCTGAGCGCTCTAACATTATATGGCCTGATAATGGCAATATCAGGTGTTTTTCTTTCAAAATCCCGGGTTAAAAATTTATAATTCATCTCACCAGCCATTTTCCATGATTCAGGATTTTCTTCAGGGAAAGTACTGAAAGGAGGTTTTCCATATCCAAGCCACATCAGGGCATCCGGGCTATAAACCATGTGTTGTTCCACCATTTTTTTTATATGGTGGGGTTCGGGATGGGTTAGACCTCCATATTCGGGCCAGTATTGATGAGCCTGCAACCAGGGCATCAAGGGTTTCTGATACTTATATGCTAATCCGGCAACATAGGCCATGTCTCCGGGTATAACCTCATTGAGATACCCGTTCGCATTGATGGGGTAGGGGTCAATATGGACAATGTCAAGCTTTCTACTTAATAAATCGAGTCCACTACCATCAATGTCATTCAGGGTATGGTAGGTATTGAACCTGGTGATATTCCGGTAAACCAAAATATTTTCAGCTCCTGCATCGGAAAAGCCATCTTTTACGATATCGACCAGATCTGCCATGGTTTTATGATAATTATAGAGCCAGATAGCATAGGCTTCTCTACCGTAAAAGTCGATAAATGTTTTTCCCCGGGGATATTCCAGTGAAGTCATTGCTTTATAGTCTTCAAGACCGGCTTCTGAAAAGTCCCACATAGGATAAGAACAGGCTTTGCAGTTCATATGTCCGCTTACATGAAAACATTCATCTCCGAACCTTACGATTTCTATCTCCTTTGGGAATTTTCCCCCATTAATTTCCTTCCATTCATTCGCAATCTTCTCTATCTGGTTTTTTAACTCTTTTCTTGTAGCCTTAGCAGCCGCACTGGCTGCATCTCCGAACATCCAGTAATCTCTTGTGCCTTCGCTTATCCAATAAACAGCTATCTGAACATGATCAAGATCGCCCTTTACCCCGCTAAGGTCAAATTCAATTTCCCATAAATGTTCATTTATTTTATCACCTACTGACGCTGGAATTATTCGCAGATGCTGTTTTCCATCAAATTTTTTTTCTTTAACTATGATTTCTGCTTTTAAAGGATCATGCATTCCCGGGAAATAGTGACCGAGTGTCTTATAACAATCCACGGTATCATAAACAGGGTTTTCTATTCTTATTTTATGCTTTTCCGCACTGAAACTAAAAAGGTGTCTGTCGATAGCCAACCCCTGGTAGGCTCCGCCTATCATTACTGCACGTTCAACTGTGCTACTATCTAATAGATAGGCTTTTTCCGTAATTTCAGGAACAGAAATGCCTATTTTCAGATCATATTTTCTGGCAAATTTCAGCAGGTCTTTGGAAGGTCTATTAACTGTTATTCCTCTTACTCCATGTTCTTTGAGATCACTAAAATGACGGTCATAATCCTCATCATATTTAAATGTTACCCAGGTTTTAGTAAGTTCGGCTTTCGTTTCCTTCTCTGGCGTTAAAAGATGACAGCCTGAGAAAAGAGGTATAAAAAAGAAAATACAATATATGCTAATCTTAAGCTTGTAAAAATTTATATTTTTCATTGCTGGCTATTTACTTTTTATTATTTCCCAGGAATTAAAGTCATAAATCCACTTCTCGCCCTCTTTTTTAAGTGTCAGAACCTGCTTGTCAATTTCCTGATGCATCCATGGATTGTCGAACATTGGGTATTTATCAAATTGGATCTGTTTACCATTAACTTCTTTCTGTCCGTTTGCATTTACCTTTAGTTCGTCTCCCGACGGGGCAATATAAGTGATGGAAGGTACTTTACTATTCAACCCGGAGAAATCGGGTTTACCGTTTATTAAAATGTCTTCTTTAAACATATTAAAACTTTCTTCATTATTTGATCCCTTGTAATCTCTGGGAGAAGCGGTCTGAACAATTAATCCGTTTTTTCTTCCGGAACTTTTCAATACTTGTATATCCATTTTCTGTCCATGTGAGTCCTGATCTCTTTTTGTGTCTTCCATGCTTAAACCATTCGCCACCCTTAATCCAATGAATACATTCACTGCATTCAGGAAAAGCCAGTCCTTCTCTTGCTCGATCCTAAGAAACGATTTATCGTTGAGAGGACCATCAATAAATAGCAATTGACCGGGTGGAATATCATAAACTGCCAGTAATGTACCTTTGTGCTGAACTACATGCTCATATGGAGAGGCTCCCCGCCAGCTTTTCCATTTACTTTCATCGCCAATAGGATGTTTCATGAAAAAAACCGAGGGCTCCATACCTGTTTTTTCGGGGACCCATTGCACCTTCCAACGTGTCATATCCGGAGGAATGTTTCCGTTATCATGTAATATCGAAGCCAGTCCGTAATGAGACCGTATATAACAATATTCTTTTGGATGCATTGGATTCCTGGCCATGTATTCTCTATGAATATAAGGCTTATCCCGGTCGGTAGCTATTTTTCTGATGATTTCAGGCAGTTCATAATCCGATACTGCAAAATGAATAACCGACTTCCAGTGCCGGAGAGTGTCATGTGCATGTGGATAAGGAATAAAATTTGAATCCCAGAAATATAACCAGGTTAGAACGGTAGTTTCGGCTGAATTTTCAACTCCGTATAAGGGATCATAATCTCTTGCTGCAGGGGTGATCCAGTAACCTTTCAGATATTCTCCGGCTATACTTAGAAAATACCAGTCAAGTACCATTTTGGCCCGGTTTTTCATTTCAGAACCTGCCGGAGCATGTTCATAAACTGAAAGAACAGGTCCCATATGATGTATCAGGTAGGTTGGGGAATCCTCCTCCCAGAAACCGATGGATGTGACTGTATCAAACCAGCTCATAAGATGATTATAACCGGCCTGAAACCACTTTTCAGGATATTCATCTGGCCATTCAATTCCCGCCAGGTAAGCTGCACTTGCATACATCAACTTATGATTTTCCGATGCTCCCGCGAGATCGCCAACTTTGCCCGGACGGTAAAAATTTGAATTCAACTGATCCTCCTTCACCTTTTGTTTAAGCTCCTTATCATAAAGCTCCTTATACTCCATGTAAAGTGCCATAGTAGTAAATTCCCTGAACATTGCAGCTCCTCCAACCAGTTGCTGAGCGGCAAATTGCCTGGCTTTTTCGATGTCACCTTTTTCAAATAAGGCCATGATCGGGTAGGCACCGTATTTTCCACCATTAAAATCATCCGAATTTTTGAAGTCCTCCAAATCGAAATTCTTTGCCCAGGAATACATGGAGTCTATGAGAAATTTCTTTCTTCCTTCAAGCTCATTTAAATTATATTGAATTAAATGATTCTGCGCTGCTAAAGAGGTTATTAGTATACACAGGGAAGAAATGATAAGTGCTAGCCTGAATTGTAATTTCATGGTTTTATTGTTTAATAAATTTTCCGGTTATCTTTTGATTTTTAGTTTGAAGGATTAAAAAGTACGTTCCTGATTGCAGCCAGGAAAGGTTTATCTCATTAAGCCCTTCAAACTGCTGAGAATTATATAAGCAAAGTCTCTCTCCTTCAATTGAAAGTATCTCAACCTTAATTATGGGATCGGTAAGGTTTTTAATGCTAATCCTGTTCCCTGCCGGATTAGGATACACTATTAGTTTATAATCTGCGCTATTTTGTACACTTACATATAATGAGGTTACGAAAATGTAATACTCATTCATTTGTCTGCAATGTTCATATTCTCGCATTTTATCCAGCCATCCTGGGCTTGCAATGGAATAAGCCCTGTTACTGATAAATAGAAAAGGACTAAACAGATCTTTTCGGACATTCCACTATTTTTATATTACATTAGAAATACTCGGTTAAAAGTATAAGTAAATGAATATCCTTTATAAAACTCCTTTCGCAAATGCTGTTGCTATATTCTCAGAAATCCGGGAAAGACGTGTTCAGGGTTGGGTAGCGAGTTCATAATTGTCCATTGTTTCAAAAAAGTCATTAACAATGGCATAAATATGAAACCATTCCCAGACAGTAATTTTCCGGGAATTTTCCGGTCGTTCAATCCAAATACTGTCCTCATAGATAGGTGCAGGGATGATCCTTCGTTCCGCCCACTGCGGATTTTTCACTATGGCCACTGCTGCCTGATCAAAGAGAGACCGGCTTGGAGGAGTACCCCACATGCCATACCTTTTAAATAGTTCGGCAGAATAATCACCCCAGTTGTAAAATTCTCCACCATGGCGACCAATTACCACCGTATCAATATTTGGTCCTTTTCCCGGCATACGGTGAAGGATCTGAGCCTTGGTTACCCTTACCTCTGCTGTACCGCTCGGTTTTTTATAACCTACAGTTACCAGCTCAAAGGGGACTTCGGTATTAAGGATGTAATTCATTGCTTCAATATCCCATACCAAATTATGTTCACCAGGGTCAGGATAATTGGATCCCAGCCAGACAATTCTCACCTTCGAAGCTATCGCGGGTTCCTTTTTAAGAGCAAGAGCAATATTGGTTAATTTGCCTAGAGGGAGAAGTACCAGTTGCTTATCGTCTTTCTTCATTGATTCTTCAATGATAAAATTAACCGCTTCATGGCCGTCAAAATTCGGATTGTCAAGGTCATCTTTTATGTCCATAAAGCTCCCCTGGGCCCCTTGAAATAGAGGGATTACTGTATCACGTCTGCCACATAATCTCAGAACACGCATGGCTTCATCATAATCTTCCTGTATTTTCGAATGACTTACTCCATCAATATAACTACTGGTAGCATTAACGGTAACCCCTTCCACCCGGAAATAATCACCATTAAACAGCAAATAAGCAAGGGCATGTTGATCATCTACTTCATTATTTATATCTGTATCGAAAATTATCCGGAACTTTTCAAGATTATTCCGGGATTGATCAATTATTTCTGTTTTAGCGTCCGGGTTGCAGCCTGAAGCAATAAGGATAATAGCAAATAATCCACACAAGTTTAATAATGCTTTCATTTATTTTGTACTTTAAAATTAGGTTTGATTCTATTCTGTTTTGATAATAATCTGTCTGTCCACATTCTGTTGCAAAATTTTTCATGTATAGGAACAATTTCATCATTTTTTTTAAGATTTATCCCTGTTTGTAATTTTGCTTTAGTCAAATTGCGGGTTTGCTTAAAAGTATATTTACAGGGAACCATCTCTGTCTGGATAGTGACTGCTGATGGAGCTTTTGCGTCGTTTCTAATGTTCAGGGGAATCGGATGGATGCTCCGGGCTATTTCCTTCAGGGCCGATGTGTCGTAACTGGCATAGAGTGGAATAATGAAATTTTCACTCCACCCACGCATTTCAAAATCTCCCTGCATCCATGTTTTCGTAATCGCTCCCTGGATATCTTTGATAAGTGGCTTCCAGTCCCGGTCGGGACCATTGGAAGCAATACTGATACTAATATTTGAATTATTATTCAGAATTCCGGTCACATCAGGTTCTGCATCCCGGCTAAAACGATTCATGACCCCTCCCAGAACCTCCAGTCTGGATCCCCCCAATGCCCTGAATACCGAGAAAGTCTTTTCTATTTTCAACCCCAGGCATACCATCTGACAACCCGAATCAGTAGTAATTTGCCAGTTATCATTTTTCTCGTTGTTATTCCAGCGTACCCATGCCCTGATGTTCGGGGTTTTTCCTTTAAACCTTGCAAACCCATGGGCATTATTGACGTAAATTTTGGTTCCCTGACTTTTCAGGTCGCTATCATACAGATTATTGCTAGCATGGGTACTTTCAAGGAGAATATCCCTGTGTGCTGTCTGTCTGATTTCTCCACTATTGATCCCAATGCCATGAAAGCTTAAAAGATCCTGGGATGATTCATTAATGTCGAATATGCCGTTTATCATGGCATTGGCTCCAATGATTATTTTTACACTTGGGGGAATGTTACATGTTCCCATATCATGGAAATGATCAGGGAAATAAATAACAGGCTTTCCCGAGTGCATGGCATCCTGAATACTTGGATAATTATTTACATTGGCCCATTTTGAAAAATCTTCTTCCCAGTTAATAAGAGGGTAATCTGCTATAGGAAGATTTAGTGATTTAACCGGCCCGTTTTTTTCTCTTTTTTTACTGAAGCATACCTTATTGCCTGAAATGAATTCATCAATAGACCCTCTTAATTGGAGGCTGTCCCCCTGCTCAAGGGAGTTGCCATAATCTGAAACATTTATGTTCCGTGCAAAAAGGAAACCCTGCTCAATATGAAATACGGCCTTATCCGGACCGCCATGACTAAACTGACTATCCATAATAACCATATGAGGTAATGCTATAGAATCAAGGTTCCCGTATTTTGTAAGTCGAACTGCAGGGCAGGAATTATAGCTATATATTTTCCTTAAAGTAGTTGAAATTGTGCTCAGATGGATAGCTTCAGAAGTCTGGTTTAAAAGGCTAATATACTCAAAAACAGGGTGAGATTCCGGATTCCCCTCCAGGTAGATGCCAAAATCAAAACCATCAATAATTATATTGGAGTGATAACCATGGGCGCTACCTATTCTGATATGTAAGCCAATTTTACCCCTTCCTGTTATTTTAATGTTATCCATCCTGGCGAGATTAGCCCCGTAGAAATCCACCCCGATGGCTCCTGGGTTTCCAATTCCTGTGTTAATAGTTAAGTTTCTTAATTCATGGGTTGCCGGCATATTGTTAAATACAGTTCCCTTGTCAAATTTTGAAAAGGATAAGACCGGTTTGTTCGCTCCACGTTTAAAGCTTTTAATATTGTCATCCAGTTTAATTATCGTATTTTCACGGGATTGCCCCACTATTTTTAGTTTTTGTGTACCCTCGCGGTCCTTAAGTTCAGGAAATATATAATCAACGACCCTTTCGCCTGAATACACCAGGGGACGGGTTACCCTGTAAATTCCATCTGGCAGGTAAATAGTGTAGGATTTATCAAAATGAACGCCACCTTTATTTGCATAGAAAGATTTTAACTGGCCTATAACCCAGTCCATAGCCCTTATAAGAGCATCACTGTCATCATTTATCCCATCAGCCCTGGCATTCGGACCTATGCCAAGGTAAGTGAGCGATGTCTTGACATTGATGAATCTGCCACCATTTTCGATAAACATGTCTGGTGGGTAAACTTCATTTCGTTGTATATTTCGATCCTGTGCATAAAGTTTTAAATCAATCCCCAAAACAATTATAAACAGTAAAAATGATGCTTTTCTCATGTTTTCACAGAAGATTAGGGTTAAGTTTTATTCAAAACTAATCCAAAACTGATTTAACATGTGGTAAATATGTATCAAAAGAAGGTCTCCCTGACAGGGGTCATTAATGAAAAAAATAATTCAACCTCAGCCGACAGACTGGGTAATAGGAAATCTGTTTAATTTACAGTAAAGTTTTTCACAGGGACCCTTTCAGGAAACTGCTTGACTCCCTGTCAGCGTTATTTCTGGTAAAAACGTATCAATTTATGGGATTTGGAGATACATTTTCTTATTAATTTTTTGATAAGCAGATGAATTCAAAGTGAATACGCGTATAAAGCATTTGATATAACTACATAAATTATTTATATTACACCTGCTAAAATACTTTACCAGTTACTTGACATGAGATGCTTATCTCTAATATTCCTATTATTAATATTTCTTCCCACCCTGTCATCAGAGACTGGAGGGGCTAAGCTTTATTTTGATAATATAAGCGGGCATGATGGACTTTCAGATCAAAGCGTCCGTTGTATCATGCAGGATCATACCGGATATATGTGGTTCGGTACGAATAATGGACTCAACCGTTATGACGGGAACTGCATGGTAAAGTATTTCAATGAGACGGAGAATCTTAATAGTCTTAAAGCAAGTGTTATTCATTGCATTTATGAAGATTCAAAAAGTAATCTGTGGGTAGGAACCTGGGGAGGAGGTTTGAGTCTTTATAACCGGGAACAGGATAATTTTATTACCTACATGCATGAATCAGGTAATGAAAGAAGTCTGGGGAATAATGATATCTGGTCTATATATGAAGATTCAAACGGAAATCTGTGGATATGTACCCAAAAAGGCCTTGATCGATTCGATTATGAAACACAAACTTTTGAGAAACATCTTGATGATCTTGATATTACAGTTGAATCGGCCGATCTTCGTCATTCAGCTTTCACCTCCATCACTGAAGGTCCGGATGGTTTTCTATGGATTTCGCTGTTGAGGAATGGTGTATTAATGTACGATCCTGAGGCCCGTAAACTGTGCCGACATCTTAAACATGAAGAAGGTAATTCTAATTCGCTTAGTACTAATGAGATTGTAAAACTTTATACTGACAGGGAAGGGAATGTCTGGTTTTGCTCACATATTGGAGCTCTTGAACGAGTATATGTGAGACAAGGAAACATAACAATTGAAAAATACTTTAAAGGAAACGATAGTTATTCACTGAGTGATGACAGGATAAATTTTATTACTCAGGATAGTCGAGGTAAGATGTGGATTGGGACTGAGTATGGTCTTAACATCCTCAATAAGTCAACAGGGCGTATTGATAAATACTTCTATAATGCAGAAGATGACTATTCACTCTCCGGTAATCATCTGTTTACAGCATTTATAAGCAGAAATGGAATTATCTGGATAGGGACTTCTGATGCAGGTATCAGTATTTATGATCCATGGAAATGGAGGTTTTCCAAAGGATTCTCTTTTATCAATAATGCCATTGAGCATAATAAGAAATCTGTCAAGTCCATTTACATGGATTCAGATGCTAGATTATGGATAGGAACCGATTATGGATTGAATAAAATTAATACAATCGGTGAATTGGAAGTTGTATATTCTTCCAACAGTGTTTCGAGCGGATTGGGAAGAGGGGGAGTTTCTGGATTAGTGCAGGATTGGAATAAAAATTTATGGGTTGGGACATGGGGAGATGGATTACATAAATATGACTCCAAAAAGGATCGTTTTATAAAGTATGATCATCTGGGACTAAAGGATCCAAATATTCGAACTATGGAACAGGATTATTCGGGCAACATACTCATGGGGACTACTTTTGGGTATTTTGTATTTTTTAATCCCAGAGATGAAACTTTTTTTGAATACCTGTGCCTGGATGCAGACAGCCTGAAGGGATCTGCAGTTGTTTCCATAAGCCCCGACAGGGATGGAAGCGTATGGATCGGGATGTATGAAAATGGAGGTATTCTTCGTCTTAACCCTGACACCAGGGAGGCTAAACGGTTTTATAAAAATAATCAGCCGAACAAATCACTTTCGAGTAATAATGTTCTATCTCTTTTAAATGATGATGACCATATCTGGATAGGGACTAAGAACGGACTTAACAGATTGAATAAAAAGAACGGCCGGGTTGAGGTTTGGAATGAAAAAGACGGGCTACCCGCCCGGGCGATACTATGCATCGAAAAAGATAAGTCAGGATTTTTATGGTTAAGTACCATCACCGGATTGACAAAATATAATCCTCAGAGTGGTGAGATCTTTAATTATAACTATGAAGACGGGGTGCTTGAAAATTGCATTGTGTCTTTTAAGGACAGAAATAATGAATATTATTTCGGAGGAATGAATGGGATTTTTAACTTCAATCCTGCAGAGATACAAAGCAACCCCTACACCCCACCAGTCATTTTATCGAATTTGTACATTTTTAATTCCGTCATTCTTCCTGGTCAGAATAATTCTCCCCTGAAAAAACATATTAATGAAACTGAAGCCTTTACGTTAAAACATCACCACAGTTCCTTTTCCATTGCGTTTTCATCACTCAATTATACTTTACCCCAAAAGAATAAGTACCGTTATAAGCTCCAGGGATTTGACAGTGAGTGGGTGAATGCAGGCACGCGTAACCGGGCTTATTATTCAAATCTCAAACCAGGGAGGTATACTTTTATGGTTCAGGGATCGAATAATGATGGTCTCTGGAATAAGGAATCAAAAGTTGTCAATATCAGAGTGCTTCCAGCTCCATGGGCCACCTGGTGGGCCTATTCCTTCTATTTTATCCTTATTTTATCACTGATATTATTGTTGAGATTTTTTATAGTATCACGCCAAAACCTGAAATCACAACTTTTTCTTGAAAAAATACAACATGAGAAGGATTTTGAACTTTCAAAGAAAAGCCGCGAACTGCAAGAGATGAAACTTCAGTTCTATACCAATATTTCGCATGAATTCAGAACCCCGCTTACTTTGATCCTTGGTCCTATGGAGAAGATACTAAATTCAGCAAAAGGATCAGAGATTGAATCATCCATTGTTCTCGTACAAAGAAATGCCCAGCGACTTCTCAGGCTTATTAATCAGATCCTTGACCTCTCTATGATCGAGGCCGACTTTATGAAGCTAAGATTAATAAAGGATGATGTCGTAAAATTTATCGCTACGGTTGTTGAAGCTTTTAATCTCAAAGCTGAAAGATTAAATATTGATTATACATTCAAATATGAAAGAAGTAAAGCCATTGTATATTTCGATGATGATAAACTGGAGAAAATTATTTATAATCTTTTATCCAATGCATTTAAATATACACCCAACGGGGGAAGAATAGAAGCCGGTATTTCATTTGAAACAGAAGCTGATCAGTATAATAATAAAGGCGATGAGGAAAAAATTAAATATCTGATATTTTCAGTGAGAGATAGCGGTAAAGGCATTCTGCATGATGAAAAGAACAGAATTTTTGATTATTTCTACAGGTCGGATAAAAAACGGTCTTCTGGTAGCTCTGGTCTGGGATTATCGTTGGTGAATGAACTCATAAGGATTATGCAAGGGACTATAGAATTGAAAGACACAGGAGATCAACCTGGAAGCTGGTTTGAATTTCGTATTCCCGTTTTTAAAGATGCCTTTGAATCGGTGGAAATTATTGAGAAAAATAATGAATTTGATGAGGTAATGAATGATATTCTCCTTACAGAAACACCTGCTCAAACTCAAGACAGAAAGATTTTTTCGGGAGATGATTTAAAAAGGAAAAACCTGCCACTGGTTCTTGTAGTTGAAGATAATCAGGATATGCGGGAGTACATAAGTAAAAGTCTTTCTCACTTTTACAGAATATTAGAAGCTGCGGATGGGAAGGAAGGATTTCGACTGGCTGTTGAAGAAATTCCTGATTTGATTGTAAGCGATATAATGATGCCTGATGTGGATGGTGTTGCTTTGAACCGTATGATTAAGAACAATGAGAAAACATCGCATGTGCCTGTCATATTGCTCACTGCTAAAAGCAGTATGGAAAGTAGAATTGAAGGGATAAAAACCGGTGCCGATGATTATATTGTAAAGCCATTTGAAATGGAATATCTCGTCAACCGGATCGAAAATCTTATTAAGGGAAGAGTAAAACTTCGAGAAGCATTCAGTAAAAAACTCGACATAAATCCAAGTGAAATTGCCGCTAATTCTCTTGATAGTAAATTTCTCGAGAAAATGATCAAATTAGTTGAAGATAATATTGAAGATCCTGATTTCGGAGTTAATGAGATTACCTCAGCAATTGGTATGAGCAGGGCCCAGCTATACCGTAAATTGAAATCTCTTACTCAGCAATCCGTAAATGATTTTATTCAAAAGATACGTCTTAACAGGGCTGCTAAACACATACTGGAAGGAAATAAAACCGTGGCTGAAATTACCTATCTGGTCGGTTTCAAGGATCCTTCCTATTTTACCAAATGTTTCCGGAAACAATTTGAATGCCTGCCTTCAGAATTCTCCTTTAAATACCAGGAAATGATATGATTCCTTAAGATGACTTTCTTCCAATATCTGCATATTTATAATTAAGATCCGAAATTAGTTTCTACCGGATGCAGTTTTCCTATCTTTTGATATTCATGTGCTATCAGGGTTGTAACTTGCGTATTACCTTTGGTCTATGAAAGGTCAAAATAGCCAGAAACTGATTAGCTGCTTATTTATGAACAGGATCCAGGCATACATATTTATTGAGATCCTTTTGATAGTGATAATTGCCTTGATTATACTTTTCGTGATGATTCTTTTATTATAGCTAATGATTTATCGCTGTCTTAGCTTCGATGGCAGAATGTTAAAGATCTTATTGATGGATGAGGTAGAAAGGTAGTTGGTTAGTTGATGAGCAAGGGGTGTTTTTGCCCCTTACTTTTATTATTTTAAGGGTTACTTCTGTTTCAAAGGTAAATCAATAAAAAACTCCATGAAAAACTATATTCTTCTTGCTTTCGCATTAATTTTCATTTTCTCATGCTCAACAGAACAGGAATCATCTACCGAAGAAACATCCCCTCCTCGCGGCAGCCTTTTTATAATCGGCGGTGGTAGCCGCCCCCCCGAAATGGTGCAGGATATGATCCGGCTGAGCGGTGTGGATACCGCCGGGTATATAGCTATTCTTCCTATGGCCAGTTCCGAGCCCGATACTTCGTTTTATTACGCTGCCAAACAATTCCGCGATCAGGGCATTCAGAATATCTATGATCTGAGATCTGGCAGGGAAGGACTGGCTACCGAACAACTGGAGCTGCTCGAAAATGCAGCAATGATCTATATTACAGGTGGTGCGCAGGCAAGGTTTATGGATTCAGTCAGAAATACCAATGTGTTCGATGCTATTCATAATGCCTATCGGAATGGATCAATGATCGCAGGTACAAGCGCAGGTGCAGCGGTCCAGAGCCGGTTAATGATTACCGGCGACCAGAAAAAACACCCTGTGTATACCGGTTATTTTGAAAGCATTGAAGCCGATAATATGATACTTGAAGAAGGACTCGGTCTTATAGAAAGCATCATTGTAGACCAGCATTTCATAGCCCGCCAGCGAATGAATCGTCTGATCGCTGTTATTCTTGAGAATCCTGCCAGAATAGGGGTGGGGATTGATGAATCTACCGCTATCCATGTAAAAAATGATACCGCAACTGTTCATGGAATAAGCCAGGTGATCGTGCTCCGTAATCCCAATGAAGATGTGAAAGTTAAGAATGGCTTGCTGGGAGGAGAAGGAATGGAATTATCGGTTTATTTGCCGGGAGAGAGATTTGTGGTAGGTGAATAGAAAAACCGCAGAAGAATCTTCCCCTGCGGTTCCGTAACTTAAGGATATGTATTCCTTACCTTTTCATCACTCTTTTTAACGTAGTATCGCCATCCTCAGTCTTTATTTTCAAAATGTAACTTCCTGCGCTGAAGGAATTCATATCAATTTTCAGATTGTTCATGTTTGCATTTATTTCTTTAATGAGTACACCGCTTATGCTATAAATACGAACTGTTTCAATCTGTCTGTTGCTTTCAATTTTCAACATGTCATTCGCGGGATTCGGGAATATTTTCATGCTTAGAGCATTATTATCGTTAATTCCCACGCCCGATGATACAAATTCAAAGTCGGCTGATGATCTTGGCATAACTGACCATACTCCGTTACGACCAACAACTATACCTGTTACATTATAAATGTCTCCGATAACCAGCAACTGGTCGTTGAATTCATCCGGGTATACCCCAAGGCGGTTCCCGATCCTGAATACATGCTCATTGGCATCATCAGTACCAATATAGTAATTATCGCTCTGTGATTCGGGATCTCCTTCAAGGTATGCCATGATCTTGACATTATCGAGGGCAACCAGCATACTTTCGTACTGCTCGGCCGGGTCGGTGTCTGCCGAAATGGAGGTATCAATTTCACTTCCACTGATGATAACCGGTGTGTAAAGATCATTACCGGTGCTTAATGTTGTGATAAGTGTCGGCTGGTAAAGCTCTGTCTGATTTTCATAAGGATCATTGATACTTGTGATCAGTATCTCATCGCCTACCTCTGCATTATCATAAACATCGCCTGCATAGGTATTCACTCCGCTCATCGGATCAGCTCCGTCCTGCAGCCATAAGCGATCTCCGAAAGCATCCTTCGCCATCACTATACCCTGGAATGTAGCAGGATAATCACGACTCAGATATCCGGATGAATTGGCCACATTGGCAAATGAAATGGGTGATAGTCCTGCATAAAATTCAAAGCTGGATTCATTTGCATTATCAGTGATCATATCAACTGTCATATCAGAAGCCATGTTCATACTTGCACCGGTAAGATTTGCCTGGTTGGAATTTTCAGCATCAATTTCCACATTGGAGAATGAAATATCTGCTGTTCCGCTTAACTGATAGTCGGCAACATTAAGTCCTGCTGATAATGGAGAGTCGTACAACACTGCCATGGAGGTTTCATCTACTGTCCAGGCCCTGGATATCTGAGGGAATTGCAATTCTCCATAACGGATGTTATCCAGATCAATGAAAGATCCGAGTGTATTATTATGGAATCCGATGTAAACCAGGTCTCCTTCAGCAAGATTTTCATTATCCGTCAGAACATAGCTGAATTTCTGATATACGCCAGCCACCTCGAGACGGTCAATCAGGATATTAAAATCTGCAGGTTCCTGTCCTGTTTTTGATACCCAAACGATTAAGGAGTCAGGATAACTTTCATCAGCATCTGCCCAGAAGCTGAGCACATAATCATTGGTAAGTTTTACCAGTGGAGAAACAAACCAATCATCGGCAGGATTTTCATTATCGGCTTCATAAGTATCGTTAAAAATACTGTTTCCTCCGTCAAGACCGAAGCCTTCTCCGATAACCCATGTTCTCTGGCCTTCTTTTCCGTTATCGTTAACACCGGCATTGGCATTGATCACCACCCAGTCTTCCGGGATCGTACCATCTTCAAAATCAAGCATGAAAGTTTCAAGGGCAGTGCTCCAGCTTTCGAAATCGCCGTTGGGTACAAGATTATCACCTCCATCCATAACAAAGCTTGCATTGTCGAGGTAGAAATCGACAGGAGGAGTGAAACCGGCATCGTCATAGCACTTTATCCATACATAAGCCTTAACAGCACCGGTTGGCACTGTTGCAGACCATGAAATGGTTTGCCATGCATCGCTATCACTGGTCGAAACAGGATCTTCTCCAAAAATATCTCCTCCTGTGGCGTCTTTGAATTCACAATATACCTTCATATAGCCCTGATCGGTATTATCAAAAATATCGATAGAGAAAGTGTAGGAACTGCCTTCCGTAACATCAAATTCTTCTGAATAGATGTATGGCACCTCATTGGTAAGAAGGGACACTTTGGCTGAATAAAGTCCTTCATTTACCGTAGTTTCTTCCTGTACAACCGTAAGGTCTGCACCGGTTGGTTCATCCAGGATCCAGTTATCCAATACCTGGGCTGAAAGCACAGCCGGTATCATCAATAAAAGTGTAAGTAGATGTTTTTTCATAAGTATTAAGGTTTAAGAATTATTAATTATCTATATGTATCTAATGCCATAGCATTGGGATTTATTTCAGCTTCGGCAGGGATGAAAACTTCCACTCCCGATCCATCGAGGTTTGCTCTCATAACCGTTCCGTTCACCCTGTTCGGATAATATACCTTTCCTCCTTCTTTATCTAATGCCATTCCCCAGGAGAATGTTCCCTGGTTAGATGGATCGAAAATTACCTCATCTGTTCCCTCAAGATTGTTAATGCACATACCTTTCAGGTAATCATAGTAATACAGGCGGTTGTTTTCCGGATCAACGGCAATTGCACCGCCGTCTGTCTCTTCTACAATCTGGGTCATTCCGCTTCCATCGAGGTTCACCTTATAAACTCCGCCGCTATAATCATACTTATCATTGGTAAAATAAATTACCTCATTGATATGATCAAAAGTGAAGTCAATCACCAGCTCTGGTGGGGAGTCTGTCCCTATGGTAAGAAACACTTCTGAATTCTGTCCGTCAAGATCTGCTCTAATGATGCCTTCAGAATCAGCCCAGTAGAGTTTTTCTTCATAAATGTTTATTCCATAAGGCAGATCAAGATGAGGATCATTGAAGTCGAGAAGGATCTCCAGGTTACTTCCGTCATTGTCATAACTGTAAATTATTCCGTCAGCAGCATCTGTTACATATATCTTTCCGGTAGTTGTATCGATAGCCATGCCGTAAGGTTTACCGAGACCGGTATGATCGAATCCCTGTAAAACAGGAAAGGGAGAATCGTCTAGTGCCACGTATTTCACATTTCCCTCATTTCTGTCGGTGAAAAACAATTTCTTCACCGGCTCATCACGGATAACAATTTCAGCTTCCTGAGTAAGATTGTTATAGTACAGCTCTTCATTTTCTGCACTTACAGTCAGGTTTACCGTGTAAGTTCCCGGTTCAGTGTATTCTGCCTCAGGATTTTCTTCGGTTGAAGTTGAACCATTTCCAAAATCCCAGAGATACGAACTGGCATTAATGGATTTATTATTGAAACTGACGGTTGCCGGAGCAATAGCTCCATTACTTATTGTATATGTAAACCTTGCCTGGGTGCTGGGTTCGGGTACGGGAAAATCATCATCATCACATGCGGCAACAAGCAGAAGCAAAAAACTTATGATCAGCGGATATCTTTTCATCATTATGTTTTTTTAATTAATTGCATTATTGGTTTGGATCTCCGAAAGAGGTACCGGAAAGTAAAACTGTTCAGGTCCTGAAATGTTTGGAAGAATTTCATCGGCTTTTCCGGTGCGGACAAGGTCAATCCATCTTTGTCCTTCAAAAGCGAATTCCAGTCTTCTTTCTTTCAATATGGCATCCAGAAGTTCTTCTCTGGTATTACCTGCTACTCCCGAAAGACCTGCCCGGGTGCGCACTTTATTAATATCACTTTTTATGTTGATGGTTCCGGTTCCACGCTGGGCATTGGCCTCAGCTCTCATCAGGTAAATATCTGCAAAACGGAAAACATACACATTATCGGAGCCATCAGTAAGATTTTCATACTTTATTACATAGGGCGTATTTCCGGTTTCATCTATGGTGGCTTCCTTTCTTTCATCGCCGGCTTCGTATGCATCAAGAAGATTTTGTTCCGGGGCCATTTCATATCTTCCATTAAGGGTATTGGGGAAGAAATATTCAGCCAGCCTGTTTTTATCCTGCCCGGTGAAATCGACCTCGAAAATGGATTCAACTCCGCCTTCAACTGTAAAAAGATCCCCATAATTTTCTTCCAGCTCGAAATTCCTGCTGTTGATAATCCTGGTGGTAATATTCACCACACTGTCCCACTGTTCCTGGTGCAGATAAACTTTTGCGCGCAGGGTTTCAATCGCATAATTGGTGGCTTTCACGGGATCGGTATTGCTCAGGTTGCCTCTTGCATAAGACAGGTCTTCATGGATAAAACTGAAAATACCATCCCGCTCTGCAAGTGGTTCATCCAGGTTTTCAAGATTCCGGGTGGGTATAAGCCTTAACGGAACCTGCTCAAAAACTGCAACAAGGTTAAAATAGTGCAGTGCCCTGAGGAAACGCAGTTCCGATTCAAGCTCTGTTCTTTCTTCTGGGGTAAGTTCAATATCATCAAGTATTGTGATAATGGTGTTTACCCTGTTAATGGCGGTGTAAATATCTGCCCAGATAGCTTCAATAAGAGCGTTGTCTTCAAGGATATTATTATTGTTTACCTGGCCGTATTCGAGGATGGTTCCCCCGTTGTAGGCATTATCTGCCGCAAGATCGGCCACATTGATATAAGTTCTGCCATAATATCCTGAAAATTGAAGAGCATCGTAACATCCGTTGATGCCAAAAACAACATCCTCTTTACTGTTAAATGCCTGTTCTGCCAGGAGACTTCCTGTTGGCTCAATTTCGAGATATTCCTCGCATGAACTTCCGAAAAGTAACAGGCCGGTCATTAGAGCTATCAGTATTTTATTCATCATTTTATATTTTGTTTTCATAGATGATCTCATTTGATTTTAGAAATTCATGGAAAATCCAAGACTCAATGATTTCGACTGTGGATAGGTGAAAAAATCGGTTCCCAGCCGGGTAACATCCTGACCCGCATAATTCACCTCAGGATCCATTCCGGTGTAATCTGTCAGAGTCCATAAATTTTGTCCTACCAGATATATCTCCATCCTGGTAAGACCCAGTCGGGTTATTAAGTTTTGAGGCAGATTGTAAGATAACCTCAGGTTCTTAAGCTTCAGGTATGAACCATCTTCAACAAAGCGTGAGGAATGACGGTTGTTTTCATTTCTGTCGCTGTTGGTGGCCCGAGGGACATTGGTGATATCTCCCGGTTCTCTCCAGCGATCCAGAACAGTTGCAAACTGGTTGTCACTTCCTTTCATACTTTCAAGATATACCCTGGTGCCATTGAAAATATCATTTCCATAGGAGTACTGAAAGAAAATGGTAAGTGCCAGTCCTTTCCATGAGAAACGGTTATTAAGCCCCCCGGTGAAAACGGGGTTAGGATCTCCGATTTTTGTGCGGTCTCTGGAATCGATCATCTCATTCCCGTCCACATCTTCAAAAACGATATCGCCGGTGGAAGGATCTACTCCAAGTGAATTCCAACCGTAGAATATTCCGATAGGTTCACCAACCTCAAGCCGATTACCGCCTCTGCCGATATCATCAACCGGTTGATTGTTATAAAGTTCAAGTACTTCATTCTCATTGAAAGCAATATTCATTATAGTGCTCCATGAGAAATCACCGGTGAAGTTATCAGTCTGAAGATTGATTTCCACTCCTTTGTTCTGCAAACGGCCAATGTTGTCGGTAACACCTGAAAAGCCGGTACTTGTGGGTAATGGCCTGTCGAGAAGAAGATCGATTGTTTCTTTCTGGTATACATCAATATTCAGGTTTATCCTGTTGGTAAAAAAGCCCACATCCAGACCTAAATTGGTCTGGGCGGTGGATTCCCATTTAAGGCTCGGGTTTGGTATCTGACTGATACTGATCCCGGGTTGA
The DNA here is from genome assembly GCA_964528675.1 of uncultured Bacteroidaceae bacterium. Taxonomy (GTDB): domain Bacteria; phylum Bacteroidota; class Bacteroidia; order Bacteroidales; genus CAYRTD01. The sequence continues at coordinate 9,604 of CAZGTU010000009.1, read as the reverse complement.
TTCAGGTAAAAGGATGAAGGGGAATACAGGTCGAGATACCTTAGTGAAGGGATAAAGTCATTACCGGTTAAGCCATAACTCGCCCGAATTTTGAGGTTACTGACAGCCATATCCGGAAAGAAGTCTTCTTCCGAGATCCTCCATGCTATATCTCCACTGGGAAAGAAGCCGTATTTATTTTCAGGTCCGAATTTGGAAGAACCATCGTATCTTGCACTGAGGGTAAGGAGATATTTGTTCTGGCGGTTCACCCGCACTCTTCCGATGTAGGAATTCAATTTATACCTGAAATAGGAATTCCCGCTGGCGGTTATCGGAGTTGCTGCTGAGGTCATATATTCGAGTTCAGGACTTGCATAATCCTGTGCCCGCATGTAGGTAATGCTTTCTTTTTCCTGTTCGAATTCAACACCCCCAAGGAGTGAAAACTGGTTTTCCCCGATATCAAATTCATAATTCAGGACATTGGAGAATAATACCTTGATAGCTTCGGAAGTAGATTCCAGCCCGACTCCATTATATTTTGCTCCCTGCCGCGTGGTAGTGGGATCGTAGCTGTGTTCACGATAATTTACAAAGTCATAACCGAATTTAGAATTGAAGCTAAGACCCGGAAGTATTTCATAATCCAGATATACATTTCCGAGTGTCCTGAAGGATATTCCTTCATTAATTTGTTGTTTGGCAATAGAAACAGGATTGCCATAAGGTCCTGATTCATTATAACTACCGTCTTCATTGTAAACCGGATAAATAGGAGGAAGTGAAAGGGCGTTGGGTACCGGTCCATTCAAAGACTGATCGCCTTCTTTCCGGTTGTTGAAAGAGCGGGTAACACCGAAGTTGGTGCCTACCTTAAACTTATCATTGATCTTCTGATCGATGTTGACCCTGCCGCTGAATTTAGAGAAGTCAGTGCCAAGTACAATTCCTTCCTGGTCAAAGTAGGCACCGGAAATGTAGTATCGTGTTTTTTCATTTCCTCCTGAAAATGAGAGATCATAATTTTGAATGGGGGCTGTTCGGAAGACCTGATCGAGCCAATCCGTATCAACTTCCGGATCTTCGATGGCTTCTTCACTGAAGATAGGAAGGCCGCCATCATTGATGCTGGCATCATTTTTCATTCTCATGAACTCACTGGCATTCAACAGATCGACCTTATTAATTACTTCCTGCCATCCGTAATTGGCATTAAATCTAACCTGGTTTTCATTCAGTTTACCCTGTCTTGTTGTAATCAAAACCACTCCGTTTGATCCCCTGGCGCCGTAAATGGCTGTTGCTGAGGCATCTTTTAATATGGAAATGGATTCAATATCGCTGGGATTGAGGTCTGAAATAGAGTTCACACCCTGACCTGAGAATCCGATCTGACTGAGGTCACGGGTAATCATTGGAACACCGTCGATAACATAAAGCGGCTCGGCACCTGCATTTATCGAGCTTGTTCCACGTATCCTTACACTGATTCCCGCACCGGGAGTACCTGAATTCTGTACCACCTGTATCCCTGCTGTTCTTCCCTGCAAGGCGCCACTCACTGTTGAGGTGGGTGCCTCTGTAAGATCTTCAGCATTTACACTTCCCACCGAACTGGAAAGAAGAGCTTTACTTTCCTGTCCGTATCCGATTACGACAACTTCCTCGAGTGTTTCTGTTTCTTCGGTTAGAGTAATATCAAGATCGGCATCCTCACTAATTTCCTGTTCAAGGAGGGTATAGCCAACATAGGAAAATACGAGTGTTTGTCCTATTTCAGCTTTTATGGTGAAGCTGCCATCGGTTCCGGTTATGGTTCCTCTTGTGGTTCCTTTTACATAAACATTAACACCAATGAGTGGGACTCCCTCTTTATCCCTGACCACCCCTGTAACTGTGATTTCATCCTGTTCGGGCGCCATGGTTCTGCCCTGGGCTTCCGGGGTTAGCACGATATGTTTATCCCTGAATGTATAGTTAATATTTTTACCGGCCAGGAGAAGGTTAAGGCTCTCAGAAATATCTTGATTATTGACATTCAGAGATGCTTTTTGATTCACATCTATTACAGAACTGTTATAGACAAAGCTGAATGAGATCTGTTGTTCGATCTTCTTAAGAATACTTTCAATGCTTTCATTTTCTGCGCTCAGGCTTATACCGGTATTGGACGGGATATCCTGGGAATAAGCATGAATCCCCGAAAAAACCAGGAGGCTGAATGTACTAAAAAGCAGCAGGCTTAGTGTTTTCAATCTTCTCATATTTTAATGATTTTACTTTCAATTTGAATATATGTAATAACCGGTATCGGTGGTTTTATATTCGAGATCGGAAGCCAGTTTTATCAGTTCCAAAACCTCGTTTATGTTTTCATCCTCTATCCTGAGGGTGAATTTTTGATCTTTTATGCTTTCTTCAACCTTAATATCATGGTTGTACCAGTTAGAGAGTCGATAGGATAATTCCTGTAGTGATGTGTTATTAAAAATCAGTTTTCCATTCTTCCACTCATAATGGGAAGGTTCGAGGTTTCCTTTTGAAATCAGGGAGCCCTTGTTAAGATTAAAGGAGGCTGCTCCGGGATTATTCAAAACAATAGTTTCCTTTTCCGTTTCGATCCTGATCTTTCCTGAAATCAATCCTGACGATATCATTTCATTATATTCATAGGCACTAACATAGAATTCCGTGCCGAGGGCTACTACTTTATTTTCTTTCACATTCACCGTAAAGGGAAGGTCTTTATTTTCTGCTACATCGAAATATGCTTCACCGGTAATGTTGAGGTTCCGGTGATTGATACCGAAATCATTATCATATTCAACTGAACTTTGAGCATTGAGCCAGAGCCTGGAATTGTCAGGCAGACGTATTTCGGAAATAGCACCCGGGGGAGTCTGGGCCACCTGGAGTACCTGGTCGGTTTTTTCAAGACCTCCGATATATAGTCCTGCCAGATAGCTGATAATGCCGATTGCCAGCACAGCAGCGTATCTGAGAACGGTTTTAAGCCTCAGGGTTCTGGTTTGATTTTCCGATTCGACCGTTTCGCTAATTCTTTGCCAGACCTTTTCGTAATCCGGTTCAGCGGCTTGCACCTTGTTTTTTTCTGCATCAAGCCATTGGGTGCGCATCATTTCTTCAGAAAAACTGCTTTTCAGGAGCTGTTTTTTTGTGTTTGGGTCCAGCTTCTGTTTCTTGAGGGCTTTTCTTATTTTTTGGGGTATTTTCATCACTGGGTGTTCGAGTATGATTTTTTCGTGTTTGTTATAAGTATTTACCGTTTGGGGAGAAGATACCCTTAATCAGGGTGAGATTGAGAAATGAGATTGAGGTATCTTCGATATGGATGATCTTTAGGGGGCCTGAGGGGAATGTGAATAGCAGGGCGTATGGGAGTCGCTTTGCTCTGGGAGGGCACTGGGAAGATGGAACACAGAGGACGCAGAGTATACACGGAGTATACACAGAGAGGAAATTGAATTGCTGGGCGTATTGGAGTGGAGTCGCTTGATCTTTACTCAAGTCACGTCAATCAATCCTCAGATTAAGTTTTTTCCCAAATCCAATTTCAACAAGGCGGTACAGGGTTGATAATTGTATATCGCTGTGGCCATTCTCTATTCTGGAAATAAAACTTTTTCGTGTCCCGGTCTTATGTGCGAGTTGCTCCTGGGTCATGTGTGCTTCTTTTCTGGCTTCCCGTAAGATTTCTCCAATGGCAAATGCTTTGGCTTTTATTTCGAATTCAGTCCGTTTTTCGGAGCCAATCTTTCCATATCTACTATCCAGATGTTCATCAAATGTTTTTATATTTTTCATTTTTTATTTGCTTTCCTGTTTATAATCGAAATACTCCTTCTTTATCCGCATTGCTTTTTCAATTTCTTTTTTTGGTGTTTTCTGTGTCTTCTTCTGAAAACCATTGAATAACACAACTATATCGTCTCTGTCAAAGCAGCAAAATATACGATAGATATTGCTTTCAAATTCAATCCGGATTGCAAACAAGCCTTCATAACCAGTCATTCGTTCAAAAAACTTTCCTGGTATCTTATCTGCAACTGTTATGAGGTAAAGAACGTAATCAATTTTGTCTTTTGTTTTCTCCGTCTGACTATTGAAGAATTCCCAAAAGTATTCTTTGAAATATATCAGATTTCGTTTTCTCTCCACCAGACAAAGTTAACGAATAATGTAACAAAGTTCAGTTTTAATTTATGCTTTTTTTCATGAATTTCTCTTTCCAAAGAGCAAGTTGAATTCAATTTTAGATTTTTTTGTCTACACCGGTTATAAAAAATAATCAATAAAATGAGTCTGTCTAAAAAGTCTCTTACACAATGAAACTTATTACAAATCTGTTTTTAAGATCGCTCCTTTCAATTTGCAACTTGAATTTATTGACTCGAAACTTTTTAGACAACCTCATTATTTCATTAAGAATAAGAAAGAAAAGAATTTTAGAGACGGAATTCACAGTATGCATTTGCAGCAGGAGGGAGATATATTTCCAAAAGAACTATGACAGGTAAATTTCTGAAATTGATAGAGAATCATGAAAAAATGTTTCAAGAGATTGGGCAAACCAATTCATAAGTGAAATAAAAAAACTTGATTCTTTTTTAGCCAGACTATCTAAGATACTGTCACTTATGATAAGTTTGATAAATATGCCCCTGACTAATGGCAAAATAAGAATAGCTAATAGTGCCAGGGCAAAAAAGCTTAAAATTCTGCCCTTCTCAAGGTAACGGGGTACAAGCCATGAATAAAACAGGTAAAAGACCATACCTACCCAAATTATCCATATCAGTGCTGAAGTGAGAATTAAAGATGTTTCATAGTCATTTATTTTCCAGAATATGGAAATACCCGTAAATCCCACAATAAAGATCCATGCAAGTATTTGAAAAAGCAAAACCTTGATGTTCCGGGTTTTCATAATTTCATCAATTTAATAGATATTCAGGATGTAAATTAATTCCCTTATGATCTTTATTACAAAAAAGTTCGATGAATGAAATGAATTTGAATGTGAAATGAAGCTTTATGAAGTTATTTTGGGTCCTGTGTATTACCTGATTAATGCTAATTATCCTTGCAAATCTAAAATATAATTTTAAATTTGCAAGGATAAATTACCGAATGAATTATATATCCAGAAATATTGAGGAAAGGGTTCTGTTTTCACTTCAAAACAATCCGGTAACTGCAATTACCGGACCAAGACAGTGTGGGAAATCCACTCTGGCAAAAAAGATAACAGAGGAAATTAAAAATGTTATTTATCTTGATCTGGAGAGACCATCAGATCTTCATAAGTTGGAGGATGCGGAATGGTTTTTTAGTTCTCAAAGAGAAAATCTTTTCTGTATTGATGAAATACAGCGCAAATCTGAACTATTTCCTCTTATCAGAAGTTTATGTGATGAATGGGGAAATAATGGAAAATTTCTTATCCTTGGATCGGCATCAAGAGACATGCTGAGACAAAGTTCAGAATCATTGGCTGGTAGAGTTTCCTACAACAGGTTAACTCCTTTTATGTGGAATGAAATTAAAGGACTTTTTACCATAGAACAATATCTGGAAAGAGGTGGATTTCCGAGGAGCATACTATCTAAAGATAATAGTATTTCTTTCCAGTGGAGGCAGGATTTCACAATGACTTTTCTTGAAAGAGACCTTATGCAATGGTCGGGTTTTACCCCTGATACAATGAGAAGGCTCTGGCAGATGCTGGCATGGAATAACGGACAAACTGTTAACTATTCACAACTCGGGAATTCTCTTGGGGTAAGTAATGTAACGGTAAGGAATTACATTGATCTGTTACATGCAACTTTTATGCTTGAAGTTGTTCCTCCATATATTATTAATACTAAAAAGCGCCTGGTAAAGTCTCCGAAAGTTTACATTTCAGATACCGGTATTACCAATGCGCTTCTGGATCTAAAAGATTTTGAGAAGATAAGTGGAAATCCTGTATTTGGATCTCTATGGGAGCAAATGGTTTTTTCCAATCTAAATGCTCATTTTCCAGACTCGACAATCTACTTTTACCGGACCAGCGCAGGAGCAGAAATAGATTTTGTAATGCATTATAATAGTAAAGTATTTGCTATTGAATGTAAATCTTCTTTTTCTCCGTCATTGACGAAAGGGAATTATCTTTCTATTGACGATATAACACCCGATAAGACCTTTATTGTGATCCCGGCTAATAAAGGTTGGCCCATGAAAAAAGGTATCGATGTGGTAAGCCTTGATGAGCTCATTGAAAGGGTAAATGAACTATAAATACCCCTTCAACTCCCGCCTCAGATCCTGAAGCGCCAGGCGCATATGGGCCTCTACGGTTTTTATCGACAGGTCCAGTTTTTCGGCTATTTCTTTATAAGTTAGTCCATCATTTCGGTTAAGCAGGAAGATCCGGCGTCTTTTTTCGGGTAGTTTGTCTATTGCTTCATCCACTTTTTGGCTAACTTCGTTAAATTCCACTTTTTTCTGGGTGGAAAGACTGCTGATGGTGTAAAAGACTCTGAGATATTCAAGATATTTTTGCTCGTTTAGCTGTTTTTGTTTTTTGTGGAGGATGGTGTTCTTGGTGATGGTGAAGAGATAATTGTGAAGGAGATATTCTTCTTTTATCCTTTTACGTGTGATCCATAATTTGGTAAATACTTCCTGGATGATTTCCTCGATATCAGTTTCATTGTTAAGGTAACGGGAAGCGAAGGAAAAAACCCTCACCTTATAAAGATCATAGATATCACGAAAAGCTTCCTGATCGCCATTTTTTATCCTTCTGATCAATATGGATTCCGGGTTAGTCACCTGCCAAATTGTATTTAATGAACCCGAAAGATAAAAATTCCGGCTTAATTATCTAGGTTGAATTAGTTATGAGTAACTGAAGTTTCGCACTTATTATTTATGTTGGCACAGATTACTCACAGCCTTTGGCTGTTCATGAGATCGCTATCGCTAAGTTTACAGATTAAAATTATTATTCTCATTGGGACAAGCAGAAAATATATTAATATGTTCCCAGCAGGTCCTTTCAGAGGTGGGAACACCAGATTTTGGTAGATGCCATTAATGATACTTAGCCATTCCTACAATAGGATTATTCTGTAGTCAAGAAAGCTTCATCTGTATTCATTGTTCAACATTGTTAAATTTCTTTAGGTTGAGCTTCATTGAAGGAGATATATGGGAATAATTTATAATTTTACGGCTTCAATAAACTTAAATTATAAATTCTTTGATACTTCATTACACTAAATATTATCACTCCGAATCTAAGGTTTGGGTTACTTTTGTGCATGGTGCGGGCGGAAGTTCATCCATCTGGTTTAAACAGGTTCGCGAATTTTCGAAAAATTTTAACGTTCTTCTTGTCGATCTGCGCGGGCATGGAAAATCAAGTATGAGATTTAAGCATGCTTTTAATAAAGACTATACTTTTAATGTGATCGTTGACGACATTATTGCTGTGTTGGACAAGGAAAAAATTGTATCATCACATTTTATTGGGATATCCCTTGGATCAATACTTATTCGAAAATTGGGTGAAATGTATCCCAAACGAGTAGATTCTATGATATTAGGAGGTGCTATCATAAAGATGAATTTTCTTTCTCAAATATTGATGCGATTCGGAAACATTTTCAAATCAATTGTCCCTTATATATGGCTATATCACTTCTTCGCATACATTATTATGCCGAAAAAAGACCATAAGGAATCTCGTTTGTTATTTATTAATGAAGCGAAAAAACTCTATCGAAAAGAGTTTTTGCGCTGGTATAAATTAACTTCAAAACTGAACCCCTTACTAAGATTGTATCGACAGGTTGAAGTTAAAATTGCTACCTTATATATAATGGGTGATGAAGATTATATGTTTTTACCCAGTATTCGTCAATTGGTTAAAAAACACAGGTATTCAACTCTTTATGTGATTCCCAATTGTGGGCATGTAGTAAATGTTGACCAGCCAGGGCTCTTTAATTACAATTCAATTGAATTTATAAAACAAGTCAGCAGGAAATGTTAGTTCCTGCTCCGGGCAGCCACCGGCTTTTCATCTCTTCACATAATGCGAATTTAAAAATGTAAACATCTTTTGGAACCATATTTAAGGATCTGTCGCTAATGGTGAAATCCCAATTGTATCACGAATAGGCATCCTTTCTCAGAAGCTCCCCACCATACATCATTTTCTGGCCGCGCGCTATTACCGTATCAATCTGCATGTTTTCATCAAGCAAAACCAGATCAGCGTCATAATTTTCCACGATCTTTCCTTTGGCCGGAAGCTTCAAGATGGCGGCAGGATTGGCAGTTGCTACCTTTAAAGCAGTTTCCATATCCACCTTTTCCTGGTTTACCGCATCTCTTATCTCTCTCAGAATACTTGCAGGCTCGCCCATTTCCAGTCGCACAAGGTTCCCCTCTTCATCAAAATCGGGAAGAGAACCATTGGCATCGGATGTCATGGTGATGTGTTCTGCCGGTACGCCTGCGGAAAGCAGCTCAGCTATGGCCTTTGAGGGCTTGACCTCAATATCGGGATAATAGGGATAGGAACTGGAGGTGAGATCTATCCAGCCTTTCTTGCCGTAGTTTTTGGAATCTTCAAAAATATGAGGATTTCGATTACAGTGGGTGGGCAGGAATTGCTTGTAATTTAGTTCAGATCTTTCCACTATTTCATGAATGGTCCGGAAAGGATCTTTTGCATCCCCCATATGAAAATTGATAATGCCGGATTTCCTACCCAGCATGGCTCCCACACGCACATGTGAGGCAAGTTTTATCAGTTCATCAACGGAGGCATGGGATGAGCGGTGATCGGATATGGATATTTCTCCCGCCCCAATAATTTCTTCAATGAGGGCAATATCTTTTCCCGGATCACCAAAGAAGCCCGGCGTAGGAACCTGGTAAGCTCCGATCCACATCCAGGCAGAGACTCCCAGTTCGCGAAGGGATTTTACTTTCATTAATACACTCTCAGGACTACGGGTAAACCCGTCCGTTCCCAGGCAGCCAATCACAGTGGTCACACCTCCCTCTATCATCTTTTCCAGTTTCATCTCGGGCGTCCGGGTGGCCGGTCCTCCTTCACCACCTGCTCCGGCAATATGCACATGACCATCGATGAGTCCGGGAATGAGGATTTTTCCTTCTCCATCGATTACTTCATCAAGCAGCTCTTCCGGAAAATTGATCTTATCTGCGATTCGCAGGATCTTCTCTCCTCCAAGGAGAATGTCTTTTTTCCCAAGGTAGGTGGGGGAGTAGAGGTTTGTGTTTTTGATCAGGAACATATTGAGGAGGTTTAAGGTTTAAAGGTTTATCGTTTAATCGTTTAAGGGTTTATGGTCTTAAAAGGGCTTACTCTGCTCATTAGTGACACACTTTTCTGAATAGCCTCTTAGTGACCATTCATTCTCGCCTGGTAGTTTGAGGATTTTCTCAGTTTATTAGTTTATCCTTTTATCCCACTCTCTACCGTTCACCTTTCTCTTCTCTTCGGTCCCTGAGCGACCATCGAAGGGCCAAAATCAATTCTGCAAATACCACAATGCCCACAAATGTAGCACAT
>CAZGTU010000008.1:0-98029 GCA_964528675.1 uncultured Bacteroidaceae bacterium | reverse complement strand
TTTATTTTACGTAATAAAATTAGCAATGTTATAAACAATATAAGACATAAACCATGCCAGTATTGTGGTATATCCAACGAGAAATGCTGCCCATTTGAAGGTCCCTGTTTCTTTTGCTACAGTTGCTATAACTGCAATACAGGGAAAATATATAAGCGTAAACATTAAAAATGCAAGAGCTACAGAAGTAGTATATACCAACTGTCCTGCCCGGGATCCTTTAAGGTATTTTTCTTCTTGAAGTCTTTCTCCCAGGCTTAAAGAACCGTTTTCTTCGTCAATCTCGTAAATAACTCCCATTGTACTAACCACCACTTCTTTAGCTGTGACACCTGCAAGGAGGCTAACCGTCATTTTCCAGTCAAATCCGAGGGGTTCCATTACAGGTTGAATACTCCGCCCAATTCTTTCAAGATATGACATTTGATTTGTTTCTTCCGGCTCATTTGCATAAGCCATTGCCTGTTCTGTTTTTTCAACCTGTTCTCCGGCTAAAAGATTACTATGAACAGGGTAATAATTTAATCCCCAGATTATTATAGACGCAATAAGAATAATCCCTCCTATCTTTTGAAGATACTGGTATCCTTTGTTCCACATATGCCGGGATGTATTCCTCAAGGTTGGCATTCGATAGGGAGGCAATTCCATCACGAAAGGGGTATCATCTTTTTTGAAAAACAATCGCTTAAAAATCAATGCGGATAATACAGCAAGGAAAATACCTGTAAGATAGATCCCAAAAAGAATGCTTCCCTGGTTGGTTGGGAAGAATGCACTTATTATCAATATGTAAACCGGCAATCTTGCACTGCAGGACATAAAGGGCAGAATGAGAATGGTAAGTAAGCGGTTATTTTTGCTTTCAATAATACGGGTAGACATAATGGCCGGCACATTGCAACCAAAACCCATTATAAGGGGGATAAATGACTTTCCATGTAACCCGATCTTGTGCATCAGTTTATCCATGATAAAAGCTGCTCTTGCCATATAACCTGTGTCTTCCATAAATGAAATAAAGAAGAATAAAATCAGGATATTCGGCAGAAATACTATAATTCCACCCACTCCTCCTATAACACCATCAATAAGGAGGTTCTGAAGATCTCCTTCCGGGATGGCAGAATTAAGAAAACCTGAAATATAACTTACTCCACTCTCGATCCAGGCAACAGGATATTGCCCGATCTTAAAAGTGCTGATAAAGCTTATCCATAGAAAAAGGAAAAAAATCGGGAGGCCAAGGTATTTATGTGTTAATAATTTATCAATTTTTTCACTGGGTGAAGTTTTTATGTCCTCTGCAGGAATAAAGGTTTCTTTTAAGGCTCCTTTGATAAAACCATAACGATAATCGGTTATTACACTATCTGTTTTATCATTGTATTTTTCCTCAATAGAGATGCGTTCATTTTCAGCCAGTGTAAGAAGCCTTTCTTTGTCTTCACATTCATCCAGGATATTTACAATTTCTTTATCATTTTCAAGAAGTTTTATTGCAATGTATCTTGGACATACCTTATTTTGAATTTCAAGATCTTTTGAAAGAACTATTTCACTTCTTATTCTTTCAATTGATCTTTCAAGGTCGGGACCATAATTGATATGGATCTTTTTCCTGTTTTTTTCTTCCTGCCTGTATTTCTTAATAACCTCATCAAACAATCGGGCAAGGCCTTTGCCCCTGGAGCCCACGGTTGGGACAAGGGGGATGCCTAGAAGGGTGGCGAATTTCAGGTGATTGAATTTATTATCCGAATTTTTTAGCTCATCATACATGTTTAAGGCCACTACAACTTTGATATTCATATCGATGAGCTGACTTGTCAGATATAGGTTTCTTTCCAGGTTAGTGGCATCAATTACATTGACAACCACATCAGGGGGATTCTGGATCAGGAAGTTGCGGACATACACTTCTTCCGGGGAATAAGAGCTCATGGAGTAAGTGCCGGGAAGGTCAAAAATATTCAAGGTATATCCCTCATGCTCAATACGTGCAAATTTTGTATCCACGGTAACTCCGCCATAGTTTCCTACATGTTCGTAAGAACGTGTAGAATAATTAAATATACTGGTTTTTCCACAATTGGGGTTACCTATCAATGCAATATTGATGGTGCGGCTGGGAATTATATCATCTTTTTTACTGATGTCGTAGGTGAGGGAAATATCCTTTGCTTTAAGATATTCTTCCGGTTTTGCAGTGCTTACTTCAATAAGGGCAGCTTCTGATCTTCTGAGAGAAACCTTATAACCCATTATAGAGTATTCGACAGGGTCCTGAAGGGGGGCATTTTTTATTACCTTCACATTTCTTCCACGTATGAATCCCATCTCACCGATTCTCTTTCGGAAAGCACCCCTGCCATTTACTTTAACAATTATTCCGCTCTTATTCGTTCCTAATTCAGAAAGAAGCATATCTTTATTTCTACACAATATTAGTTTTAATTCATTTAAAATCTATCCCCATTTTTTGGTATTATTTAAAATAATATTTTAATTACACTTGTATTACCTTTTTTTATTTTGTAATTTGATTTAAATAACTAAAGTTTCGCACTTGATTAATAAGATATGTTGCCACAGATTCACAGATTAAAATTATTATTCTCACTCGTTGCAATTAATTTTCGCAGATTCCTTTCTGTTTTTTCAGAAAGGTTTCTATGTCAATCTAATTAGTACGAATGCAATTAATATTCTTAATCTGTGAACTTAAGGATAGCGATCTCATGAACAGCCAAAGAATGTGAGTAATCTGTGGCAGCATTTATTGAGAAGTGAAAAACTTCAGTAAATAATTATTTGTAAACCGGTCCAATGGAGGAAAACGAAAATATACATGATAAATTGCAGGAGTTGTTTGGCAACGATTCCGGGAATTTTAATATTCTTCAGAGACAGATTGATGTCGATCTTCAAATGAAATACTTTGATCTTTCGCGACAGGTAAAAGAAGAGCTGGATGTGGAGGAAGTTTTAAATCAGTCTGGAAAATTATTTGAAGACACGATATCTGAAGAAGAAAAGAAAGACTTACTGGCGAAACTTGCTTCTATAGAAGATGTTAAAGCTTTCAGGATTATTGAGGAATTTTATACCGATGCTCCCGAATCACTGGCTGAGTGGACGGCACTTGCTTACCAGGAGAGCAGAATGTTGATAGAATCCAGGATCCTTGATCAAAACCAGGTGTTAATATCAACCGGCCTTGGGGGTAAAGGAGAAAAATTGCGTTATTTTGTTGTTCTGCTTGGTCGCACAGATAATTTTTTGACTGACCTTCAGAAAAAAGTCATAAAATCAGAATTTCATTATATCCTCAATAAGCATGATTCTGAAATAGAAGATGTGAATTTTTCTGAATCAATGGCAACAATAAAGGCTGTGATACCATTGAAAGAACCGGTCAAAGCCGTATTTGAGGAAGCAGTTGTAGAATGTAATAACTACGGTAATTTTTTAAAGGACAGTTTTATTATCACCAATGTTAAAGAATTGTCATTCAAGGAAATAAAAGATTTTCTAAATAATAAGGATTATATCATCCAGGATCCCGATGATGAATAATGATATATAATGGAAAAAGAATATAAAATAAATGCAGCTATTCAACTTTTACCGGGAGGTGAAAAAGATGAGGCCTATGGCATCATTGATAAGGCAATAGAAATTATAAAACAATCGGGCCTTAACTACAGAATCTGTCCTTTTGAAACGGTTGTAGAAGGTGAATATTCCGCTGTTATGGAAATTGTCCGTCAGATCCGTGATAAAAGTATTGAAGCAGGAGCTAATGATATTATCATTAATCTCAAGCTTCAATTTGGGGCAAATAGAGACATTCTCATCCAGGATAAGATGAGTAAATACGATTGATGAATCTGATTAATTAAACCTGTGAGGGTATAAATCAGGACTTATCCTCATCAAGATCCTCAAACTCGATGTTAGTGTAGTTTTCTGCCATAGCAGCTTCCGGCTCATTTCCCTTTTCAGCCACCTGGTTCTGGTTTTCACCCTGGGTCATAGGGTTGTTTTTCTTGATGTAATCAATGGCAGATACCAACCCATCAACAAATTTGTCGAAGTCTTCTTTGTAAAGGAAGACTTTGTGCTTCTCATAGAAAGATTTGCCATCACGGTTAAATCTTTTTTTACTTTCCGTAATGGTTAGGTAATAATCATTCCTTCGAGTAGCTTTAACATCAAAAAAATAGGTTCTTTTTCCAGCCCTTACAGCTTCAGAAAAAATTTCTTCCCTATTGTTTTTTACAACTTCTTCATTTTTTCCATTTCCTTCTTCCATCATGAACTCGATTTAGTTTTCGGATTAATGCGTTTCAAAATCAAAAATAGAAAAATAATTTAGAATTCCTCAATTATAATAACATTTTGATATTTTTTCTGTCAAAACTTATATACTAACTTATCAAAAAACTTGTTATTTAGCTGAAGTTATCTTCTGTAAAGATGAGATAAACAGTATGATAAAAAAAAGTTACCGGCAATAAAACCTTAAATAATAAATGGATAAACAGAACTTAGATTCTCAAAAAAAAATCCGTACATTTGCTGCCGGATATTAAAATCTTGTTCTTTATAATGATAAGCAGAAGGCTTTTAAGGATTAAAGTGTTACAGGTACTTTACGCTTATTATAAATCTGACCAGAAAGATTTAAATAAGTCGGAAAAGGAATTGTTTTTCAGTATTAATAAGGCTTACGATCTCTTTTATTATATACTTTTATTGGCTATTGAGGTGGTTGATTATGCCGAATCCAGGATAGAACTTGCCAGGAATAAACGGATGCCCAGCCATGAAGATCTTCACCCCAATACCCGGTTCATTAGTAATAGATTTATTGAACAATTGAGGGATAATCGTCAATTTAAAAGATATTTAGAAACAGCAAAGATCAATTGGTCTAATCATCCTGAATTCATAAAAGAATTATATAATCTTTTTATCGAGCATCCGGAATATCAGGAATACATGAATGCTGATGAAATTGATTATAGCAGAGATAAAAAGATTATCATCCGGTTTTTCAATGATATTGTTTTTCCCAATGAATCCCTGTATCAGATTCTGGAGGAAAAAAGTATTTACTGGAATGATGATCTCGAGTTCGTTATCTCGATGGTGATCAAAACAGTCAAGAAATTCAAGGAGAATAGTACTGAAGAGCTTGAATTGCCTGATCTATTCAAAAACGACGAAGACAGGGAGTTTGTGAAAAAATTATTCAGGAAGGCTACGGTGTACCGTGAAATGAGTCTTAAACTTATTGAAGAAAAGGCGAGTAACTGGGATCTGGAACGAATCGCTTTTATGGATGTACTGATCATGCAACTTGCTATCACTGAAATGATAGAGTTCAAGTCAATTCCGACAAAAGTTACCCTGAATGAATTTTTGGAAATTGCCAAATTTTATAGCACTGAGAAAAGCAACACATTTATAAATGGTGTATTGGATAAGATTTTGCAAAAGCTCAGAGATGAAAAAAAGATTGTCAAAACAGGAAGAGGACTCATCGGAGAAATTTAGTATGAGATTTGTATCTGTTATCATATTGTTTTTTTATCTGTCTTTAATGGCCTGTAATGATTCGCAAAATTCAGACACATCTTTATCTGAATCTACTGATCAGGAGGGCACGGCAAAGATTCAATTTGAGAAAACCGAACATGATTTCGGTAAGATTATCCAGGGTGAGCAGGTTGGATGGTATTTCAATTTTACCAATACCGGGGATGGACCTCTCATTATTAAACGGGCTTCTGCAACCTGCGGATGTACTGTTCCTGAATATGATAAAGAACCTGTCGCTCCCGGAGAAAATGGACGGTTAAAGGTGGTTTATGATTCCAGGGGAAGATCTGGAAAGGATTTTAAAACAGTTACTGTTGAGACAAATGCAGAAAACAGAATTGTGAAATTAAACTTAAAAGCAGAAATATTAACCAAATAAACTAAATATTAAAAAATGGACTTTTTAACAATTATTTTACAGGAACCGGCTTCACCAAGCCCACTAACATCTCTTTTACCTCTTTTATTGATCATTGTGGTTTTCTATTTCTTCATGATAAGACCGCAGGTGAAAAAACAAAAGGAACTTAAAAATTACAGAAGTTCTATATCAAAAGGAGAGAAGATTGTTACCACCGGCGGAATTTATGGTAAGGTAATGGATGTAAAAGATCAGACTCTGACTGTTGAGATTGCAGACAATGTTAGAATCAAAGTAGATAAGAATGCCGTATTGAAGGACCCAAGTGATATAAATACAACACAGAGATAAAATTACTCAACCTTAGACGGGCAAATTGACTTTTTGGATAGCCATCTCCTGTTTTCCCACTTTTTTATACCTTTGACTAAAAACACGGGGAAATTTGAAGACAAATTTTTTTAAACGATTATCCGGAATATTCGGTAGTGAGAGGACCGGTGCCCGAAAGAAGGCTCTGATCTTTACATTCTTTTTGATCATTTCCATTATCATCTGGTTGCTCAAGGCACTGGAAAAGAATTATACAACTCAGATTGATTATCCGGTAAGATACCGCAATTTTCCCGATGATAAAACCCTTATCGGAGAACTTCCCGATCATCTGAAATTGGATGTTTATGCTCACGGATATGTCCTTTTGCAGCATAAAATAAGTTCGAGATATATCCCACTGGTTATCAGCGTGAATTCTTTCACGCTGAAGCCAATGAGAGAAAGAGATTCCGGATTTTTCTTTGTTGAGACGAGATTTCTGAAAGATTACATTGATAAACAATTGAGTTCAGAATTTGAGATTCTTGAGGTAAAGCCTGATACCCTGGTATTTCCTTTTGCTGAAGTGGTGGAAAAAAGCCTTGCTGTCAGGCCAAATTTTGATTTCCAGCTCGAGCGGCAAATGATATTAAAACAACCTGTTCTTCTTCAACCTGATTCTATTGTGGTAACAGGACCAGATTATATTATGGATACGCTGAAATATATTTACACCAAAGACAAAGATCTGGGAATAATATCAGGGGATAAGGAAATAGATATCGGATTGCAGCGTTTAAAACATACTACTCTCAGCACTGAAAGAGTCAATGTTAAAATTGAAGTTGAGAGGTTCACTGAAAAAACAATCTCAGTTCCCATAACTGTCACTGCCGCTCCCGATACACTCAATATAATTACTTTTCCCAGGCAAATTGCATTGACCTGCCAGGTCGGACTGAGCAACTATGAAAGAATTCAGCCCGGGATGTTTAAAGCGACTGTTGATTATGCCGAAATTGAGGAAGGGCAGACTCGATTAGAAGTGAAACTTACAAAGAGGCCAGAATTTGTAAGGTCAATAAAATTCAACCCCAAAACTGTTGAATATCTTATTCAAAAATAATGCTTAAACTTGGATTAACAGGAGGTATAGGAAGCGGGAAAACCACAGTGTCCCGGATTTTTAAGCATCTTAACATTCCTGTTTACCACGCGGATTCAGAGGCCAAACAATTGATGAATTTCAATGCGCGGCTGAAGTCGGAGATTATTTCCTTATTTGGAGAAAAGGCATATGTCAATGGGAAACTCAATAGTACATATATTGCATCTTTAGTTTTTTCTGATCCTCAAAGACTTCAGGAGCTCAATAAAGTTGTTCATCCCGTAGTTCAGGAAGATTTTAAGCAATGGACTGCAGAACATCAGAAATATCCGTATGTTATAGAAGAAGCAGCAATTTTATTTGAATCCGGACATTATCGCTTTTTTGATGCAATTGTTTTTGTAAGTGCAAGGAAGGAATTGCGTATACAAAGAGTTATGCAAAGGGATGCCGTTAAGAGGGAAGAAGTAATAAAAAGGATAGATCAACAATTGCCTGAGGAAGAAAAAGTAAAATTAAGTGATTACATAATTTTTAATAATTCAGAAGATTTAATCCTTCCGCAGGTTCTTGATTTACATGATAAATTCATTTCTTTGCAGAACCAAAAAACAAACGACAAACATGGGTAAATTTACAAAATGGATTGCCGGGGGTCTGGGATGGGCTTTCTTCGGACCAATTGGTGGTTTGCTGGGATTTTTAATCGGTACTGCTTTTGATGATCAGGGCATACCAAAATTTCAGGGTATTCCCGGAAGAACAACGCCGGGAGACTTTGCCATGAGCCTGCTTGTCCTGGTTTCTGCCGTAATGAAGGCCGATGGCAAAGTAGTTAAATCCGAATTGGATTTCGTTAAAGCATATTTCGTTAGAAGTTTTGGTGAAAGTTCAGCCAGTGAAGCCATCATGATGCTCAGAGATCTACTGAAGAGAGATGTAGATCTTCAGGCTGTGACACAGCAAATCAAAACAAGACTGGACTATTCATCACGGTTGCAAATGATGCACTTTTTATATGGCATTGCAAACGCCGACGGCGTAATCGGGCCTGCAGAAAAAAATGTCCTGCAAAGAATAGCCGGCTATCTTGGTATAAGTGCAAAAGACAGAGAGTCAATACTTTCGATGTTTGTTCCTTCAACTGATGCAGCTTATAAAATTCTGGAAATAAGCCCTGATGCAAGCGATGAAGAGGTAAAAAAAGCCTACCGGAAGATGGCGATGAAATATCATCCTGATAAAGTTTCATATCTCGGTGAGGATTTCAAAAAAGTTGCCCACGAAAAGTTCCGCAAAGTAAGTGAGGCATATGAATCAATCCGTAAGGAAAGAGGCTTTAGCTGATTCTTGAAGTAAATGAATAATAATTGATAGAGATAACAATTTTTTTTGATATTTTTGGTTAAAATGAGACTATTTTAAAATGAAATATTCCAGGCTGAATTTTTAAATCATTTATCTATGAAATTAAAAGATATTCTGGCAATAGGTGGCAAGCCAGGGCTGTATAAGTTCATCGCACAGGCTAAAAACGGAATTATTGTGGAATCTTTGACTGACAAAAAAAGAATCCCGGCTTATGCAAGCGATAAGGTAAGTGCATTGGAGGATATTGCCATATTTACCGAAGAAGATGAGGTGAAACTGGGCGATGTTTTCAATAAGATATATGAGAAAGAAGGAGGAGGGAAGGCCATACCTCCAAAATCTTCGGCTGACGAGTTGAAAGATTATTTTGAAGAAATTTTGCCCGACTATGACAGGGAAAGGGTATATGTTTCAGATATCAAGAAGGTGCTGTCATGGTACAATCAGCTTCACGATCTGGATATGCTCGAGCCAGATGATGAAGAAGAGGAAAAGAAAGAGTCCGAGTCTGAAGAAACAGAAGAAGACAGGAAAGAGGATAAGCAAGAAGAGGATAATGAAGAAGAAAAATAAATCAAATCTCCCCGGTTCATTAATGATCTTCCATCTGAACTAAATTATTCATCAAATTTTTTGGCTTTTTCCCATATTTCGTTCATTTCATAGAGGGTCATCTGCTTTAACTCCCTGCCTTTATGAAGGGTTTCTTTTTCAAGATAAAGAAATCGCTTGATGAATTTCCTGTTTGTTTTTTCAAGTGCAGTTTCAGGGTCTACATCGTGCAAACGGGCTGCGTTTATGACTGAGAATAAAAGGTCACCGAATTCTGATTCGATTTCTTTCTTATTGTCTGAATTAACAGCAGTTTTTAATTCCTCAATTTCTTCCTGAACTTTATTCCATACCTGTGAAGGTTCATCCCAGTCAAATCCTACGGCACGAACTTTTTCCTGAACTCTGTTTGCCTTTATCATAGCCGGTAATGATTTTGGGACACCTGCAAGCACCGAACGATGACCTTCCTTCCGTTTTATCTCTTCCCAGTTTTCTTTTACCTGATCGGCGTTGTCTACCGCTAAATCGCCAAAAACATGAGGATGCCGGAAAACCAGTTTATCATTTATCCCTTTGATAACATCTGCTACATCGAATGCTTCTTTTTCTTCCCCGATTTTTGAATAAAAAACGATGTGCAGTATAAGATCTCCAAGTTCTTTTCGAATTTCTTCAAGATCATCCTCAAGAATGGCATCCGCAAGCTCATATGTTTCTTCGATAGTAAGATTCCGCAAACTTTCCAGGGTTTGTTTCCTGTCCCAGGGGCATTTTACCCTGAGTTCATCCATTATGTCAAGTAATGCTTCAAATGCTTTCAGTTTTTCTTCTTTTGAATTCATATCTGTCTCTACTGTTCTAAAAATTCGATTCTAATATTGGAATTTGTGCCCAGGTTTAAAAGCTTCCTTGCATTCCCGTTATTAATAGCAATTTCCAAAAGTCCGGCAGAATTAAATACCGCGACAAGCTCACCTGAGGGCACGGATGAATACACACTATTTATAGTATTGAGCATGTAATGTTTGCTTTGAACATAAATTTCAAAGCTTTTGCTTTTTCCTATTCTTTCAAAAAGATCTTTTTTTATATTGGTTATTACATTTCCGTAGGAATCCGTGTAAATCACGGTGCCTGTGATTGAATTTTCTTCGATAGTGGCCCGTAGTGGAATTCTGTCCTGCAAATTCTCCACTTCTTCACCAAGTTTAAGGATGTTATTATCTTCGATTAATTTACAGGCTGCATCAGTGAAAGTGATTAATCCCGGGAAGCTGTTGAGATTATTCTTTTCCTGGGGTTTTAGCTTTACGATTTTGTCTGCTGGCCCGTTTATTATCATACTGAAGCTACCGTTATCATTTCCGATAAAGAAGTGTTTATGGGCACTTACGGCATAGTAGCTGTCTCCGCTCTGCGATTCTGCATTGACAAAGTTAATATGCACACTACCTTCAGGAAAGTTATGGAAGGAATTTCTCAGGATAAATGCAGCCTGCCGGGTATTATAAGCTTGAATGTTGTGATTCAGATCAACGATTGCAAGTTTTTCATTTCTCTGTAAAATCTGACCTTTTACTGCTGCCAGATAATAATCTTTTTGGTTCCAGTCAGATGTTAGCGTAATGACAGGCATAAAGAGAGAAAACTATGGGTCTGTTTTATTATTAATCTAAAAAAAATCGCTTATTTTGTAAACTTCAAAAGTAGTGATTATTATTCAATTTATGATTGAAACCACCATATATTTAGAAGGCATTGATCCTATAGATTTTTTCGGGGTGAACAACGTAAGGTTCGAAAGGATCAGGCAGCATTTTCCAAAGTTGAAGATTATCTCCAGGGGAAATGAGATCAAGGTAAAGGGCGATGAGAAGGAGATTGAAAAATTTCAGGATAAAATAGATTTGCTGATTGATTATCTTAATCGTTTCAATGATATATCGCCGGATGAATTGGATGAGATTTTAGGAGATGGAAAAGACTTTACCATTACCGATGCAGATACCTCCAAAGATGTATTGCTTTACGGAGAAGGGGGCAAGCCCATAAATGCTCAGACGATTAATCAGAAGAAACTGGTACAGGAATCATTTAGGAATGACCTTGTGCTGGCAGTCGGACCGGCAGGAACCGGAAAAACCTATACCGCCATAGCACTTGCGGTAAGAGCCTTAAAAATGAGGGAGGTGAAAAGGATAATCCTAACCAGGCCTGCAGTTGAGGCCGGAGAAAGACTGGGCTTTTTACCGGGCGATTATAAAGAGAAACTCGATCCTTATCTTCAGCCGCTTTACGATGCGCTTAATGATATGATTCCATTAAAAAGGCTAAAATCTTTTGTTGAAGAAGGAATTATACAGATAGCGCCGCTGGCGTATATGAGAGGAAGAACCCTGGACAATGCCTTTGTAATTCTTGATGAAGCCCAGAATGCCACCGGTAATCAGTTGAAGATGTTCCTTACCCGCATGGGAAGAAATGCAAAGTTCATAGTAACCGGTGATATCACCCAGATCGATCTTCCCCGGAAACATGAATCCGGTCTTATTATTGCAATGAAAGTACTGAAGGACATCAAAGGTATATCCATCATTAATTTTGATGAAAGGGATATCATCCGCCACAGGCTGGTAAAATATATTGTAGATGCTTACTCCTCCAGTGAAGAAGAAAATGAAGATTAACAAAAAAATATATATACTATGGATCAAGCAGTTGTAAAAACAAATTTCAATTTCGAGGGCCAGAAGAGCCTTTACCAGGGTAAAGTAAGAGATGTTTATAATATTGATGACAGGTATCTTGTTATGGTTGTGACCGACAGGATCTCTGCTTTTGACGTTGTATTGCCCAGAGGTATTCCTTATAAAGGCCAGGTATTAAATCAGATCGCAACAAAATTCCTTGATGCGACAAGCGATATTGTCCCAAATTGGAAAATTGCCAGCCCCGATCCGATGGTTACCATTGGAGAAAAGGCTGATCCCTTCAAAGTAGAGATGGTAATCAGGGCTTATCTCACCGGACATGCCTGGAGAGAATACCGGGATGGAAAAAGAAGTATTTGCGGAGTGCCGCTTCCTGAAGGTCTTAAGGAGCATGACAGGTTACCGGAGCCGATTATCACTCCCACCACGAAGGCAGATGAAGGACATGATGAAGATATTTCACGGGAAGAGATCATCAGTTCGGGCCTGGTAAACGAATCTGATTATAGCAAACTTGAAGAATATACTGAAAAGTTATTCCAAAGAGGAACTGAGATGGCCAGAGATAAAGGCTTGATCCTTGTGGATACTAAATATGAATTTGGGAAAGTGGGAGATAAAATCGTATTGATTGATGAAATACATACGCCTGATTCATCACGGTATTTTTACCTGGAGGGTTATGAAGAAAGGCAGATGAAAGGTGAACAACAAAAGCAGTTATCCAAGGAATTTGTGAGACAATGGCTGATAAATAATGATTTCCAGGGAAAAGAGGGACAGAATGTACCGGATATGCCTGATGAATTTATTGAACAGGTATCAGAAAGGTATATTGAGTTGTACGAAAAAATTACCGGGGAAACATTTGAGAAAGCAGGCAGTACAGATGTTAAGAGCAGGATTTACGGAAATGTGACCGGTTTTCTTTCGGAATTAAAATAAATTTGGCCGGGTTGAGTTTTAAATAGCAAATATCTTCATATGGCAGGTTTAAGCAGGCTAATAACGGTTTTTCTTTTATTATACGGAATTTCATTTGGAATACTATATGCCCAGGTACCGGTTAAAAAATCTGAGAATAAGGTCATAATTGAGGGAAAGATCTATTATCTCCATGTTGTAAAGCCGGGTCAGACACTGTATTCCATTACCCGTGCCTACGAGGTGTCAGAAAAAGATATTGCTATAGAGAATCCGGGGGTTTATTCAGGATTACAGGTAGGGCAGGTTTTGAAGATACCTGCTGATGTTCCGAGGGTTAAAAAGGAAGAGGAATCCATAGACACGTCCAAATACATTCGCCATTCATTAAAAACGGGAGAAACCTTATATTCACTTTCCAGGAAGTATAATGTTCCGGTGGAGGAAATTGAAAATGCCAATCCGGATGTTGACCTGAGAGATCTTCCTGTAGGGATGGTGATCCTGATCCCGAAGCTACGAACCATTTACTCTCAGGAGGATTTTATTTTACATACGGTAAGAAGGAAGGAAACAGTCTACAGACTTGCCAGAAAATATAATGTTTCTGAGGAGGATATTATCAAATATAATCCCGAGCTTAAGTGGGGGGAATTGAAGACAGGCCAGGTTATCCGCATCCCGAAAGAAGAATTTCTTGCTGCAATGGAAACTGAGGAGATAACAGATTTAGAACGAACAGATACCCTGGATATCGATTGGGGAAAAGAAGAAGAAATTGATGAAACATGGATGATGGATTCTCTTGGACTGGAAGAAATGTCTGTTGACGATTATTACAAAGATTTAAAGGATTTCAACACTGATCGATTGAATGTTGCTATTCTGATACCTTTTAACTACCGGATAATCCCTAAAGATATCGAAGAGGAAAAAGAAGAAGAAAAAACCAAAAAAGAAAAAAAGGAAGAGGAGGAGGAAGAGAATCTTCCCCGATCCATTAATTTCCTTGAATTTTTTGAAGGATCATTATTGGCTCTCGATTCCCTTAAGAAAGAAGGAATTGATCTGAATGTAAGATATTTTGATACATATCGCAGTCCTTCCAGGATAAGAGAAATATTAAATGCCGATTTTTTTCGTGATGTTGATTTGATCATCGGACCTTTTTTCGCTTATAATGTTGAACTGGTATCGGAATTTTCACGAAAGAACAGGGTGCCACTTATCTCTCCCTTTTATGATGGTGAGGATCTGACGAAAAGAAATCCTTATCTTTTCCAGATAAATCCATCATATAAAACTGAATACTCCAGAGCTGCAGAGATATTATCCCGCGATTATGATAAGAATTTCATTTTTATTTATGAGCAGGACAGCCCTAAATATCATGAAATAGAATTTTTTAAGTCCAGTCTTTTAAAAGATCTTGACAGGTTTATACATACGGAAAATGTTGTTCTGAAGGAAATTTCATATGAAAATCCTGCTAAAGAAGATCTTGCCAAAGATTTTTCCCATGCATTGACCAAAGACCGCCGGAATATTGTAATTATTCCCGAGCAGGATCAGGCTTTTGTGAGCACTGTGATCACTCAATTGTATTTTCAGTTGAAAGATTATGATATAGAGGTGTTTGGATTACCTCATTTTCATGAATTTGAAAATGATTATAAGTATTTTCATGAGCTAAGTTTGAGTTATCTTTCACCTTTTCATTACGATTATGATGATGAACAAATTATAAAATTCATCCAAAAATTTTCCACTCATTTTAAAGCGCCACCAAGGCTGGCAACTCGCAAAGGTTGTTCCTATGCCTTTATCGGATACGACCTTACGTATTATTTTATCCGTAATATGGCTCAATGGGATAATAGGTTCGTATCACATCTGAATGCAGGTGTAATAGATAATCTTCTGCCTTCCTTCTATTTTCACAGGGACAGTCGTTATGGTGGGTTTGAGAATCAGACTCTTAAGATGGTTTCTTTTACAAAGGATTATGATGTTGATTCATGGGACACCGAGCTTGAACTCAAACCCGAGCTACCTGACAGGATACGCAGATTCTGGTTTGAGCGAGACGAATAAAATTATTCATAACGAAGACTGTTTACCGGGCTGATCAAGGATGTTTTCAAAGTTTGTATATTAATTACCAGGATAGAAATAATAAGAATGATTAAACCGGATAAAATAAATGGCCATACCGGTATTGAGATCCGGTAACTGAAATCCTGTAGCCAAATATCCATGAATTTATAACTAACCGGCCAGGCCAGAAGGCTGGCAAGGATAATCAGTTGTAAATATTCCAATGAAAACATTTTACTTATAGATAATGTCGTTGCGCCCAGGGCTCTGCGAATTCCAATTTCTTTTGTTCGTTGTTCCGCCGTATAAGAAACAAGTCCAAGCAAGCCAAGTGAAGCTATAAATAAAGCAAATACAGAAAGATAAGTAAAAAGATAACTCAATCGTTGTTCGGAATTATAAAGCCCGTTAAAAGATTCATCGACGAACTCATAATCAAAAGGAAGTTCTGGATTCAAATTATTCCATTTTTTTTCCAGAAGCTGCATGCTTTTTTGGATATTGCCCGGTTGAAGGCGCAGTATCATTAAATTGGGTATAGACCGGCTCAGGTGGATCATGGTGGGTTCAATCTTTTCATGAAGAGAACGAAAATGAAAATCTTTTACTACACCGATTACATGAAATTTTCCCCTGTCATTCTTGTCATTATTAGATTTGAATGTTTTTCCGATAGCATTTTCCCATTTCAGATTATTTTTCAGGGTTTCATTTATAATTACTGCTGAAGAATCGGAAAGGAATTCTGCTGAAAAATTTCTTCCGGACAGAAGTTCCATTTTAAAAGTATTCCGGATAAAATCTTCATCTACATCAAATTCATAAACCAACCATGCGTCATCATCATATCCCTCAGGAAAATATGAACTTCCATTGAGACTCATTCCCGGAATGGAAGAGGCAAGACTGGCTGATTCAACGGTGGCAAGTTTTGAGAATTCTTCCTTAAGACTTTTTGCATTCCTTTTTATTTCATCGTTTCGAAGGAATATAGCAATACTGTTTTCCTTATTGAACCCTAGTTTTTTCTCTCTGATATATTTTAACTGGCTGAAAATAATTAAGGTACACGCGATGAGCCCTGCAGAGATCATGAATTGAACGAAAACAAGAATATTCCTGAGTTTTTTATTAGAATTTCCCGATCGCAGTTTACTTTGCAGAACTTTTACCGGGTTAAATGATGAGAGATAAAATGCAGGATAGCTCCCTGAGAATATTCCTATCAATATGGCAATTCCCAGAAAGCCCGGTATCAGGATTGAATTAAAATAGTTGTTGAATTGGATATTTTTATGGGTGATGTTATTGAAAACAGGAAGCAGGAGCTCTATTAATACCAGTGAAAAAAAGAAGGCTAGAAGACTAAGAAATACCGATTCTCCCAGGAACTGGTAAATTAATTTTTTCCTGTCGGAGCCCAGTATTTTTCTAATGCTGACTTCCCTTGCCCTGCTTGCACTTCTTGCAGTAGCAAGATTCATAAAGTTTATTCCGGCAATAAATAAAATTGAAATCGCTATAAGTGAGAGGATGTAAATATAGGATTTATCACTGTTTGGCTTTAATTCCCCAATGAGTCTGGATTCAAGGTGAATAGATGTTATGGGTTGGAGATAGGGCAGCAGACTGAATTTTCCTTCTTCAATTTCTTCATCCAGTTTTTCAACAAGGTAATTCTTGATTTTATTTTGAAAGTTTTCTTTATCCACCCCTTCCTTGAGCTTAATATAGGAGTAATACATCATTGCTCCCCAGTTATTTAGCATTTCAGGGCCATTATCTCTGATCCTGGTTTTAAAGGAAGCTATAAAATTTACAGGGAGATGAGTTTCGGAAGGTGGATCCTGGATAACCCCGGTTATTAAATAATCTCTTTCATTGTTTATTCTTAATGTTTTACCAACGCAATTGCTCGTTCCAAAAAACTTTTTTGAGATACTTTCCTTTAGTACAATTGTGTATGGTTCATTAAGCGCAGTGGTAGGATTACCATACAAAAAGTTAAATGAAAAGATATTAAAAAAATTACTGTCTGCATAGATCAGATGATTTTCATAGTATTTTTTATCCCCATTTCTGAAAAGCTGATCACTGCCAAGGTGTTCGAACATAGAATATTGTTCAACTTCAGGCATATCCTTACCAAGATTATGAGCCAGAGCCCCTGGAGTCACAGCAACATTTAATGGTCTGTCCCCGAGATTTCCTTTAATAGCAATTCGATAGATCCTGTCCGAATCCTCATGGAATTTATCATAACTTAATTCATTAAATATATAGAGGAGGATAAGAAAACTTACTGTTAATCCCATAGTAAGCCCCAGGAGGTTTATCAAACTGAAGCCTCTCTGGCGAACAAGATTTCGGAAGGATATTATGATGAAATTTTTTAACATTCCATGTCAATAAAGCTCATGAATTGTGCCAAAAAAACTAAGCAACTGATTATAATATATTAAGAAGATTTACAGATGTTTAACCAATGTTCGAATCTGTCCATTTTCGTATTGTAGATGTCCGTTATCGGACAGTTAGTTTTCCCTTAACATGTCTTTTGTTCTTTGAAAGTTTTCGGTTTGTTCGGGGAGGATTCCGAGTATTTCAGTAACAGAATTTTGGAAATATTTTTCATTTTATCATCAAATTAAATTTCATAATCCTGGTGAAAATGATTACGAATTCCATTGTTTGATGTATGTATTGACATCGAATTTTCTCTTTGCTCCGTTATAATTCATATAACGGATCTTTCCGAATACAGGTCGTTCTGTCCATGCCCTGTCATGCACACCGGCTATTGCCCAGGCGCATCCTACGTATCCGTTTGGATCCCTTCCGTCAAGTTCATATTTGTCATTCAGGTAAATGGCAATTTCCATGGCCTCTTCAGGTGATTCAGACCATTCAAGGATTTTTTTTGCCCAGTACATTCGCATATAACCATGCATTTTTCCAGATTTTACCATTTCATTTTGTGCAGCATTCCATAAATTCTCATGAGTTTCGGCTTTTTCGAATTCTTCAAGGGAATAAATAAATTCTCTTTCATCTTTACGATGGCCTTCGATCGTTTTTTCAGCCCAGTCAGGAATATTTTCCAGATTGTCATAATTTCTATTGTAAAGGCAATAGTTATCTGAAAGTTCTTTGCGAACGATCAATTCTTCCAGAAAACTATCGATATTTTCATTTTTATGTGGGAGTTTAAGTACTTCCAATGCAACCCGCTGCGCCGAAATTTGTCCGAAATGAAGATATGGTGAAAGATTGGATAGAGCATTTGAATTGGGATCATTTCTTTTATCACTGTAATTTTCAAGTTTTTTCTCAATGAAATTATGCAGTGTTTTTTTTGCCTCCTTTTCCCCAGGTTTTATCCAGTTTACAGGCTTAACATCCCGGTTAATATTCAATGATGCCATAGCCTTTTTAAAATCTATCCTCTGAAGTTGAAATACTTCTGTTTTAGATCTTTTGTTGATCTCAGGAAATTCATCCAGAAAGTATTCAAGTTGTCTGTGTATCCTTGGACGGAGGGTATAGGCTCCAAATTCTTTTTTATCACTGGCTTTGCGTGCTGGAACAATATTATGCGAGTCTACCTCATAGATGTTAATCTTCAGCGAATTTGTTAATCCGGACTGCCATTTTTGTTTAATGCGTAAGGGATCGAAATCATAAACAAGATGCTTTATGTCAAATTCCTTAATGAATTTTTTCAATTCTTCAACCGGATCACCCTTTAGAAGGTAAAATGGAATGTTTTTTTCGTAAAGTTCAATATAGAGCTTCTCCAGGCCTTCAATCATAAATTTATACTGTCTTTCAGTAGCCTCGAGAAAATGATCAACCAGGCAAAATACAACAGCCATTTCGGTGTTATGTTCTTTTCTCAGCTCATCTGCGAATATAAATCCCCAGTTATCTCTGAATCGCTGATCCCGGCTCATCCAGTAAATCACTTTACCTTCAGTGTCTTTCGAAGCGGATGTCTTTTTTATTCTTTCGGGTTTTACCATTGCCAGGAGTTAATGATTTGTGTAGTTATTAACTCTTTAATTACCGGCTTGTTCAAAAATAACAGACCCTGAACCTCAAGACCCCGAAGGTTTTGAAAACCTTCGGGGTCTTGAGGTTCAGGGTCTGTTCTATTAAACCACATGGATGAAAAGTAGATCTCTATTTTGAGATCATGATCTCGTTTAGTTTGACGAGCATCTTGGATACCCTCTCATCTTCTTTGTAGGGTTCAATATTGTTACTAATGACATTCAGCGATTGGTTAATCTCAGAGTTTACAATATTAAATTCGCTTTCGATCTGTTGTTTTTCATTTTCTGAGACCGCGCGATATTCATTTTCCAATGTGAGGATTCCTTCGCGAATGTCTTTCAGGGTTTGATTCAGATCTCTCAGTACAATGAATGCATCTTCTGAATTTTGAATGTTTTCAGATCGTTGTTCAATCTGTTTCATGGCCTTAAGCTCTTCCTGAAGTAATGGTCCCTGCTTTTTTTCGGACTGACAACCTGAAAAGAATAATAAACTCAGGAGCAGGCTTGTTATAAGTGTTATTTGGGTTTTCATAGTAATGTGTTTTTTTTAATTCCTATTGTTGTTCTGTTTTATTGGTAACATTCTCAAGTATTCTTATGACTGAGAAGATAAAAATTCCTGAGATCAGTGTAAGAACAACGAGCAATAAAAAGAACTGCCAGAGTTCCACTATATCCCAGAGTTTACCAACCAGCCCGGCAAGAAGATTACCAATAGCGGTAGCACCAAGCCAACCGCCCTGTGCCAATCCGCTGAAACGGGGCGGAGCCACCTTCGCAACAAAAGATATACCGATGGGGCTCAGGAACAATTCGGCAATGGTGAGGATAAAATAAGTACTAATCAGCCAGTAAGGACTTAAGCCGGTGACCGATTGCAGATGGAATGCAGCAAGCATCATCACTACAAAGCCAATGGATGTGATAAACATACCGGTTCCAATCTTTCTTGGTGAGGAAGGTTCTTTTCCTTTTTTTCGCAGCCAGGTGAAGAATCCTACAATAATGGGTGTGAGAACTACAATGAAAATCGGGTTAAAGGATTGGAAAATTTCCGGTTCTATATTTTTAGTATCCTCAAAACCGCTGTAAAAGCTGTATGCTACAGCTGTGCCTCCCACAAATACTGCTACACTGATTAATCTTGTCCTCATTGATGAAGATTTACGAAACATAAAAATCAATCCGCCTATAGCAGCTAATATTGGTAAGAATGTTCGTAAATCGAAGAACAGGTAGCTGAATGCACTTACCTCACTAACTGTGTAATCACGGGCAAAGATGGTTAGTGTAAATCCATTTTGATGAAATGCCATCCAGAAAAAAGCCACTGTAACAAAGACCAGGCTAAGGGCTACCAGTCGTTTCTTTTCTTCTTCTTTGGACAAGGTCACTGTCGTGTCTTCTTTTCCTTCTCTTGCAGCTTTTTCCTGTGCTTGTTTTACCGTAAGGTCGGCATGTTTATAATACTTCTTGAAACCAACAAAAACAAAAAGTGAGATAAGCATGGCTACTGCAGCAATGGCAAAGGCAGTACTATAACCTACCGAAAGAGTGGAAGTATAGGTACTGGCAAATTCCGAAATGGAGCCATCAAATCCCATTTGATTTTTAAAAGCCGAAATTTTATCTGTGTAGTGCAGTGCATCACTAAAATGACTTTGGACCGTACCGATCATTTGATCAAGGAAAGGGTGCGTCTTTTCCTGCAGGTTGGCCAGGTGAGGCATGCTGTTTTCATATGAGAATCCTTTTTTACCCAGAACATATTTTACAGCACCTGTTGCAGCATAAGGAGCCAGGAATGCACCGATGTTAATACCCATGTAAAAGATATTAAAGGCATTATCGCGTTGAGGAGCATATTGAGGATAGTCATAAAGCTTTCCCACTAAGGCCTGAAGGTTTCCTTTGAAAAATCCCGTACCCAGTGAGATTACACCTAAGGATATAATAATGATGATCAGCTCCCATTGCATGTCAAACAGTCCCTGCGCGTAACCGGGTATCGTCAGGATGATCTTTCCTACAAACGCAATGAGAATACCCCAGGTGATGGTACGTCCGTATCCGTACCTGTCCGCTATTATACCACCCAGGATGGGCAAGAAATAGATACCGAACAGAAATCCTCCGTAATAATCCCCTGCTGCCCCTGCACTGAGCCCAAATCTGGCTTGAAGGTATAATACAAATATTGCCAGCATGGTGTAGTAGCTGAATCTTTCACCCATGTTAGCAAAGAATGCTACAAATAGTCCTTTTGGATGGTCTTTAAGCATAATTCTGAGTTTAGTAGTTATCTATTAGGTTTTAATAAATGGCTCAAATATAGAATTTTTTTAAGAGCTATCTATGTGTTTTATAAGATGTATTTATTGGAATAGTTCTAAACTGAAAAGGAGATAGAAGAGTACAAAACATTTAGGCGGAACTTTTGTAGGTAGTTATAGGAGGGGTTTGAAGGGTTGAAGGGTTGAAGGTTGAAGGTTTAAGTGATGGCTCTACTGTTTACCTTTTCTTCTTCGGTCCCTGAGCGTCAGTCGAACGGCCGTTTACTTTTTACCTTTGAATGGTTTAAGGTTTTAGTGATAGCACCGATTACCGATTACCGATTACCGTTCTCCATTTACTTTTAAATGCCAATCGACAGCATCGCGGAGACGACCAATCGGGCATCTCCGGATGAATTAAATAATTTATCAGTAAATTTGTTTAAAATAATAGATCATGAAAATTTTCAAAACAGAACAGGTTAAAGAAATTGATAAATATACTATTGATAATGAACCGATTGCGTCTATTGACCTTATGGAGAGAGCTGCTCTCACTTTTGTAAGGTGGTTTATGCGTACATTCGACAGTTCCCGGAAAGTGGTAGTTTTCGCCGGGCCCGGAAACAATGGGGGAGATGGACTTGCCATTGCTCGATTATTAGAGAAGCGCTTCTTCAAGGTTGAAGCATATCTTTTAAAATTGGGGAGCAGTTTTTCTGAGGATTTATCAATAAATAAAGAGAGGCTCGAAAAGTCTGGCGCTAAAATTACGGTTATTGAAAGTGAAGAGGCTCTGCCCGAACTTTCTGAAGATATCATTGTAGTTGATGCTATTTTTGGTTCCGGGCTTTCCAGGAAAGCTGAAGGATTACCCGCTGCAGCCATAAAACTTATCAATTCATCGAAGGTTGAGGTGGTTTCCGTTGATATTCCTTCCGGTCTCTTCGGCGAAGATAACAGTGGAAACGATCCGGATGTGATCATTCATGCTGATTATACGATTAGCTTCCAGTTTCCTTTTCTGTCTTTTTTCTTTCCTGAAAATGAACAATTCTGCGGAGAATGGCACGCTTTTTCCATCGGCTTGCATCCGGAAGCAATTAAAAAAACATCATCAGACTATTGCCTGATCGATCAGGAATTTGTACTGGGAATGGTAGGGAAACGTTCAAAATTTGCTCATAAGGGTACATTTGGAAATGCTCTTTATATCTCCGGAAGTGACGGGATGATGGGAGCGGCAGTTCTCGGCATAAAAGCTTGTTTGAGAACAGGAGCAGGGCTTGCCACTGCACATGTTCCGGGAAAAACTTATTCCATTATTCAAAATGCAGTCCCGGAAGCACTTATAAGCATAGATCCGTCCGACATTATTTTCACAGATATTCCGGATCTTAAAGTATATTCAGCAATAGGGGCAGGTCCTGGATTAAAAACCGGTCCTGAAACTGCAAAAGCAATGGAGAAATTATTAAAAAATGCAGAGGTTCCTCTTGTGCTTGATGCTGATGCACTTAATATTATTTCTTCCAATCAGGATATGTTGGACATGATTCCGGAAGGTTCCATTCTTACCCCCCATCCGAAAGAGTTTGACAGGCTTTTTGGCGAATCGGAGAACATGTACCAGAGACATCAGAAGCAACTTGAAGCTGTTAAAAAATTCAGATGCTATATCGTTCTGAAATTTGCCTATACGATGATCTGCGATCCTGAAGGCAATAGCTGGATAAATAAAAGTGGTAATCCGGGAATGGCTTCAGGGGGAAGTGGGGATGTGCTTACGGGTATGATTCTTTCCTTTCTGGCACAGGGCTATGATCAAAAAGATGCTGCAATCCTTGGAGTTTACCTTCATGGACTCGCAGGAGACCTGGCACTTGAGAGGCAGAGTGAAGAATCACTTATTCCCGGGGATATTATCGATTATATCGGCAGAGCATTTAAAGTTATCGATCCTCATACTAAAAACTGAAAAAATCCTTTATATATTTAGGCAAAATTATTTATCCAATGAAAAAGTATATCCTATTGCTGGTATTATCAGCCATTTTATTCTCCTGTTCCACGACCTCGGAGATCCAGGTAAGTAAGGTCGGTGAAGAACCTGAAGAATATAAAGAAAGGGCAGTTTACGTTCTTCCGCAGACATTGTTTTTGGTCAATGTTGTATTTGAAAAGGAAATATATATACCGGGGCCATACCGATTGTTCACTGAGAAATATCTTGGATTGGAGGATTATATAGCAGAAAGAGGTTTTAATTACCGGCTGATCGATGTTGATCTTGAGAATTTCACTGAGCCCGATCCTGATCATTATTACAGTGTGAACCTGATAAAAGGGGATTTTGACTGGGAAGAATATTTGAAATTATCCGATCACGGATTTATCCTTGACCCCTCCCTTCAGTTTGAAAAGGAAAAGAAAAAAATTAAAAATTCCAAAGAACCTGAATTGCCCTATTTTACTGATCTTTCAGTAAAGAGAAACCTTACAGAGGTTACCGATACGCTTTATAAGACCATTATCAGAGATAGTTCCTATGTAAGAGTACCGGTTCTTCGCAGCCACAGGGAGGCAAAAACCCTTGAGCAAAAAGCTGAAGAAGCGGCTAATTTCATCATCAAGATAAGAAAAAGAAGATTTAAATTGCTGGCCGGTCAGTATGAACTGTTTCCTGAAGGAGATGCACTGGCTATTTCCGTTGAAGAACTGGATAAACTGGAAAAGGAATATCTTGAGTTATTTCTTGGAAAGCGGATTAAAGAAAAGTATAAAAAGAGCTTTATTGTTATTCCCGACGCCGGATCAGAACCCAGAAGTTATTCTTTTGCCCGTTTTTCTCCCACTGCCGGACTTCTGGACGCAGATGGTTCAGTCGGAAAAGCTCTTGAGCTGGTCATTGAGCCACAGCAAAAAGTTATGAATCTCCCGGATGCCATTATTGGTCAGGATATCAAAAACCAGATTTTTTATCGTATTCCGGACATTGCCGAGGTAAAGGTAAAGCTGGTGAATGAAATCCTTTATGAAAAAAGAACCTCAGTATATCAGTTGGGAAATATGATTTCTTATCCGGTGAATTTGGAGGAGGAGAAATAGGAAGTGCCAAAACCACCGTGGTCCTTTTTGTAAATCACTAAAATTCTCCATTTCCAATTAAGCTCAATCGCTCTAAAAAAGACGGTACGCTTTTATACCCCCGATCCACTCCAAGGTAAACCATGTCTTCATTCAAATAAGCAATAGAAGGGAATGCCAATCTTCCCTGCAGTAAAATGGCGATGAGTTCATGGTAGCCACCTGTGTTATTTGCAGGATTTGCCGGCAGGTAACTGAAGGAACGGTTGTCATAATGGATTTTCTTTTTAATATTCTTGTTGATTTTAACCGGATGGTAATAACGTTTTACAAAATCAACGACGGCAGAATCCAAAAATGTTTCTCTTTCCATTTTCCTGCACCAACCACAGTTGTTTGAATAAACATATATCATGAATTTTTTGGATTCCTGTTTATTCATTTTCACAGCTTCCTCGAAGCTGAGCCACTTGATTTTCCCATCTGATTTCTGTGCTGAAATGGGAAAAAAAAGATAAGTCATAAATAAGATTGTTACTAAGATTTTTATGGTTCTCATATGCTCCTGAATCTTTTTCAAATATAATAATTTGGAATAAATGTGAATCGGATGTGTCCCGGTATTTAAAAATTCATGAATTATCTCCACAAAATTATTCTTAAATTAGCGTTTTTGTCTCAGCTATCGATGGTAAATGAAAACTTGCAGGAATATCTTATTAATCAAATGCGAAACTTCAGTTATTTAAGAAAGAACAGTCTGAGACAGATTGAACTGAATGATGTTGACTAAGTTTTAAACCAATATATTATAGTCCTTAATAAAAAAGTATTTCATAAATTTTAAACAAATTTTAAATATCTGATATTATGAGCGATGTAAAAAATCTTAAACCCGGATTATGGGAAATATTCCATGAATTAACAAAGATCCCCAGGCCTTCAAAAAAGGAAGGGAAAGCGGTTGATTTTGCCAAAAACTTTGGTGAAAAACTCGGACTTGAGACCAAAGTAGATGAGGTCGGGAATGTTGTTATCCGTAAACCTGCCACGAAAGCTTATGAAGATAGGAAAGGTATCATTCTTCAGGCTCACCTGGATATGGTCCCCCAGAAGAATTCAGACAAGGATCATGATTTTGAAAAAGATCCTATCGAGGCAAAAGTTGAAGGCGAGTGGGTTACAGCTAATGGCACCACCCTTGGGTCGGATAATGGAATTGGAGTAGCTGCTGCTCTGGCAGTCATGCAATCGGATGATCTGGAACACGGACCTGTGGAGGCTCTTCTTACGGTGGATGAGGAAACCGGTATGAC
The DNA here is from genome assembly GCA_964528675.1 of uncultured Bacteroidaceae bacterium. Classification (GTDB taxonomy): domain Bacteria; phylum Bacteroidota; class Bacteroidia; order Bacteroidales; genus CAYRTD01. The sequence goes on along the minus strand of CAZGTU010000008.1, from coordinate 72,243 downwards.
AGGAGCTTTTGCACTTAAGCCTGGTTTGCTGGAGGGAGATATACTGCTAAATCTTGATTCTGAAGACGAGGGTGAACTGTATATCGGTTGTGCCGGCGGTATGAATACTTCTGCAAAAATGGAATACGAGGAAGTTTCAGTTCCGGATGGTCATATGGCATTTAAACTGGAGCTGAAAGGTTTAAAAGGAGGTCATTCCGGTCTTGATATTCATCTGGGTCGCGGAAATGCCAATAAATTAATGAACAGGTTTTTCTGGAAGGCAGGAAAAGATCTGGGTGTAAGAATATCATCTATCGAAGGTGGCAGCCTGAGAAATGCCATTCCACGCGAATCCTTTGCTGTTGTTACAGTGGATTCAGAGAAGAAATCTGAGTTTTTAAAAATGGTTGAAGAGACAGAAGCGATATTCAGAAATGAGTTTAAAGGACCTGAACCGGATCTTTCTTTCACAGCAAGTGAAACTGATCTTCCCTCAGGAGTTTTGAATGAAGAGGTTCAGGATAAACTGGTGAAAATGGTTTATGGAATTCCCAACGGAGTGATGAGAATGAGCAGTGATATGCCTGATGTAGTGGAAACTTCAACAAATCTTGCCATTGTGAATGTTGGCAAAGGAAAAATCGACAGTCTCTGTTTAATAAGAAGTTCTGTTGATTCGGCAAAGTTCAGTGTTGGCAATATGACAGAGGCGGTGATGGAACTGGCAGGTGCAGAAGTGGTTCATGACGGTACTTATCCCGGTTGGAAGCCCAATGTTGATTCTCCCATCCTGCAGACAATGAAGAAGGTTTATGAAGATAATTTCGGAAAGATTCCTGAGATAAAAGTTATTCATGCAGGACTTGAATGTGGAATTATTGGTGATGCCTATCCCAATCTTGATATGATATCCTTTGGTCCTACCATAAAGTTTCCTCATTCCCCGGATGAAAAGGTGAATATTGAAACCGTTCAGAAATTCTGGGATTACCTTGTTGAGACTTTGAAGAGTGCCCCGAAGAAGTAAGCCTTTAAAAAAACAGACCCCGAGGGTTTTGAAAACCCTCGGGGTCTGTTTTTTTTTAAAATACCACCTTCGCTATTTTCCTGATATTATCCGAAATTCCAATGGTATAATAATGTATCGCCGGAGCCCCTCTTTCTTTTAATTCTTTAGATTGTTTAACCGCCCATTCCACACCCACTTCTTTTGCTTCAGCATTGCTTTTGCATTTCGATACTTCAGCGACCAGTTCATTGGGAATATCAATATTAAATACCCGGGGCAGGAGTTCGATGTCCTTGAGGCTGGTTATAGGTTTTAGCCCGGGAACAACAGGTACTTCAATTCCTGCTTTCCTGCACAGGTCAACATAATTAAAAAATTTCTCATTATCGAAGAACATCTGGGTAACAATGTATTCGGCTCCTGCATCTATCTTTGCCTTTACAAACTGCATATCGGTTTCTATATTGGGAGCTTCGAAATGTTTTTCCGGATAACCCGCAACTCCTACAGAGAAATCAGTTTTAGTGGGATCTTTAAGGTCTTTATCAAGATAAATACCCCGATTCATATTCATGATCTGTTCTACCAGTTCAACAGTGTGAGCATGACCACCTTTTTCAGGAATAAAAGTACGCTGGCCTTTCTGGGGATCACCCCTTAATACCAGTAAATTGTTCATGCCCAAAAAATTAAGGTCTATAAGAACATCTTCTGTTTCTTCCTTTGTAAAACCACCACATATCATATGTGGAACAACCGTGATATGGTATTTATTCTGTATTGCCGCTGCAATAGCCACTGTACCCGGACGTTTACGGATGATCTTCCTTTCAAACTGGCCCTTTTCATTTTTCCGGTATACTGATTCCTGCTGATGGTAAGTCACATTCACATTCAGGGGTTCAAATTCAACAAGGGGATCAATGGAGTTATAGATATCATTAATATCCCTTCCTTTTAAAGGGGGTAATAATTCAAAAGAAAAATAGGTTTCCTTAGCATTTTTTAATTTATCGGCAACTTTCATCTTTCAGGAGTGTAATTTAGATTCGAGGCTAACCATTTTTCAATGGTAATAATATCAGTGTTTTTTCTTTTTGCATAATCTTCAATCTGATCTTTTCCAATCTTTCCGATGAAAAAATATTTGGATTCAGGATGCGCGAACATCAGTCCACTGACTGAAGCTGCAGGATACATGCTGAAACTTTCTGTAAGCGTTATTCCTGTATTTTTTTCTGCTTTCAGCAGTTTAAACAATGTTTCTTTCTCGGAATGATCGGGACAGGCAGGATATCCATGTGCAGGCCTGATGCCCTGGTAATTCTCGAGAAGGAGATCTTCCAGGCCCAGATCCTCATTCGGAGCATACCCCCAGTATTCTTTTCTCACTTTTTCATGCAATAATTCTGTAAATGCTTCTGCCAGCCGGTCGGCCAGTGCTTTGAGCATTATGCTGTTATAATCATCATGATTGTCTTCGAATTCTTTTATCTTCTTTTCAATCCCAATACCTGCAGTAGTTGCAAAAGCGCCCAGATAATCAATTCTTCCACTTTCTTTTGGGGCAATGAAATCGGAAAGACAATAATTTGGGATATTGTCTTTTTTCTCTGTCTGATTTCGCAAATTGATAAAGCGATGGATTACTTTTACCCGGCTTTCATCCGAGTATACCTCAATATCATCTCCCACAGAATTTGCCGGGAAAAAACCAATAACTGCTCTGGCTTCAAGCCATTTATCATTTATGATTTTATTCAGCATTTCCTGGGCATCAGCGTATAGCTTACCTGCTTCTTCACCTTGCTCAGGGTCTTCAAGAATATCCGGGAACTTGCCTCTTAATTGCCATACAACAAAAAAGAAAACCCATGAAATATATTCACTGATTTCCTTGATGGAATAATCTTCAAAGACCTTAATTCCGGTAAAGGAGGGTTTGTAAATCGGTGAGGAATTCCAGTCAAGTTTAAGAGCATTTTTTCTCGCCTTTTCCAGACTGATATAATTCACTTTAGAACTCGCACCTGAGTAATTTTTTCTTAAAAGATCATAATCATTACGAATTGAGGAAAGATATTCTTTTTTGTTTTTTTTATTCAGCAAATTGCTGACCACGCCCACGCTGCGGGAAGCATCCTTGACATGAATAACACCATTGCTATAAGCAGGTTCGATTTTCACTGCAGTGTGAATTTTTGATGTTGTTGCTCCACCTATAAGGAGGGGCTGATGAAATTCCTGCTTTTCCATTTCCGCTGCAATGTTCACCATTTCTTCAAGTGAAGGGGTGATCAAACCACTTAAACCGATAATATCCACCTGTTTTTCCTTTGCTGTTTGCAGGATTTTTTCTGTAGGGACCATTACTCCAAGGTCAATGATCTCGTAATTATTGCACCCAAGTACAACACCGACTATATTTTTTCCGATATCATGAACATCTCCCTTTACAGTGGCCAGTAATACTTTTCCTACGGATTCGGTTTCGCCTGCTTCGTCTTTTTCCTCTTCAACATACGGTAAAAGAGTGGCTACCGCTTTTTTCATTACTCTTGCACTTTTCACCACCTGTGGAAGGAACATTTTTCCTTCGCCGAAAAGATCTCCAACTATGTTCATTCCATCCATTAGAGGACCCTCTATAACTTTCAGTGCCTGGCCAATTTTTTTGTGAGCTTCCAGCACATCGTCTTCAACAAAATCAGGAATTCCTTTAATCAGTGCATGACTAAGTCTTTCTTCAACCGATCCTTCTCTCCACTGATCTTTTTTCTCAACTTCTTTTTTGTCAGTTTTAATGTTTTCGGCAAATTCAATAAGCTTTTCAGTGGCATCAGGTTTCCTGTTTAAAACCACATCTTCAGTCAACTCAAGAAGATCAGGGGAAATTTCATCATAAACCTGAAGAAGATTTGGGTTTACAATCCCCATGTCGAGTCCGGCTTTAATTGCATGAAAAAGAAAAACCGAGTGCATGGCTTCGCGGACCGGATTATTCCCTCTGAATGAAAACGACAGGTTACTTATGCCTCCGCTTACATGGGCCAGGGGTAAATTCTTTTTTATCCATTTCACAGTCTTAATGAAGTCAACTGCATAATTATTATGTTCTTCTATGCCTGTGGCTATTGCTAAAACATTTGGATCAAATATGATGTCCTCCGGAGGAAATCCTATCTTTTCCACAAGAAGATTATAAGCTCGCTCACATACTTCAATTCTTCTTTCAAAAGTGTCGGCCTGCCCTTTTTCATCAAAAGCCATCACCACTGCGGCAGCCCCGTATTTTTTTATTTGTCTGGCTTGTTCCAGGAATGCATCTTCACCTTCTTTAAGGCTTATTGAATTTACTACGGCTTTTCCCTGAACACATTTAAGTCCGGCTTCAATAACTGACCATTTTGATGAATCGATCATTATCGGCACCCTGGCTATATCGGGTTCTGCCATGATCAGATTAAGGAATGTAACCATTTCTTTTTCCGCATCCAGCATAGCGTCATCCATGCATACATCAATGATCTGTGCTCCGCCTTCAACCTGATCCCGTGCAATATTCAAAGCTTCTTCATATTTATTTTCCCTGATAAGACGGGCAAACTTTTTGGATCCGGCAACGTTTGTCCTTTCCCCGATATTAATGAAATTACTTCCTTCAAAAACGGTCAGGGGCTCAAGCCCGGAGAGTCTCAGTTTAGGTTCCTTTGGAGGGGGTTTTCTGCCGGTTACATTTTCAGCATAACCTGCAAATTGCCGGATATGTTCCGGTGTTGTGCCGCAGCATCCCCCAACAATATTAACATAACCTGAATTGATAAATTCAGCTATCTGAATCCCCATTTCTTCGGGACTTTCGTCATATTCTCCGAATTGATTGGGGAGACCGGCATTCGGATGTGCACTTACATAAGATGGTGATTTCTCTGATAATTCCTGTAAATACGGCCTGAGTTCCTTTGCTCCCAGTGAACAATTCAGTCCAAGAGATAATACCTCAATATGGGAGACAGAATTCACAAATGCTTCCAGATTCTGCCCGCTCAGGGTTCTTCCACTGGCATCCGTTATTGTTCCCGAAATCATTACCGGCACTGACACATTTTCTTTTTCATTGAGTTTCTCAATCGCAAATATCGCTGCTTTGGCATTGAGGGTGTCAAAAATTGTTTCAATCAGATAAATATCCACGCCACCTTTATAAAGCGCTTCAATCTGTTCAAAATAGGTTTCAAAAAGATCTTCGAAGGAAACTGCCCTGAATCCCGGATCGTTGACATCTGGAGACATGGAGGCGGTTTTATTGGTAGGGCCGATAGATCCGGCAACGAAGCGAGGTTTATCCGGATTGTTTTCGGTATACTCAGCAGCAATTTCGCTTGCAAGTCTGGCAGATGAAATATTTAACTCACTAACATAATCTTCAAGATGATAATCTGCCTGCGATATACGATTGGCATTAAAGGTGTTTGTCTCTATAATATCAGCTCCGGCATCAAGAAATGCATTGTGAATTTCCCTGATGATTTCGGGCTTTGTGATGGACAAAAGATCATTGTTACCTTTTAATTCATAGGAAAAATCTTTAAACCTTTCTCCCCGGAAATCTTCCTCATCCAGTTTATATTTTTGTATCATGGTTCCCATGGCACCATCCAGAAGAAGTATTCTATTCTTAAGGGCATTGTATAACTGAGCTTTTTTATCCATATATGATTTCTAGCCGGCTGATTTTTATTCAGGAATTCAGGAGCTTCAAAAATACTATATAATGTTTATTAATCAAAGCAGGGGAAATACTGGCTTTTTACCTGAGGATATGGATTGTGTTATAAAAAGTTAAAGAAATACATCAACCTGGTTTACATTTAAATTGTTATTTACAGGAAGATTCATTACAGCAAGTTTATAATTTTTTTAACTATGAAAGTTTATATTTTTAGTGTTGTAATTGTATTTCTTTTAATTGGTTCCTCCTGTTCGAGAAATACCTATAAACACTCTGTTAAAAAAGACAGAGAGCTGAATTTTTCTTCAGGGTCGTGGTTGATTAATCATGTAGAGGTTGAATTGCATGCCAAAGCTAAGAAGGATCTTACCGACCTTGTCCTCAGGAAGTTCAAAAAAATGGGCGGGAATTATGTTGTTTTCATTGAAAAGTTGAAACCGGATACTTTGAATCCTGCTCCTCCAAAGTTCGATATTACAGAGAAAAGGCTTCAACGTATGGAATCCATAACGATTTATGATTATCTTGTTAATACGAAAGTTGAAGTAATTGAGGAAGAATCCAGGATTATTGCCAGGATTTTAATCTATAATATTGAAACGAAGGAAAAATTTTACTCACAGAAAACCGAAAAGCGAATACGATTTCCAGGTTTGTTATTATCATCCCGCCGTTTAACAAGAAATATCCGAAACACAATGTCAAAAGCCTTGAAGAAATTTGAAGAACAAATTAGGATTCAGGAAAACGCAGTTTAGAATAATTTCATTTGAGCATTATGCCTTTTTGTTTGTTAGGTTTTAAAAGTCCATCATTTTTTTGCTCTTTACATTAAATCTACTTTTATATGGCTTACTTACCTATTGAAGACTATGGATTGATAGGAAATATGCGATCCGTTGCCCTTGTAGGAACAAATGGTTCAATCGACTGGTTTTGTTTTCCTCATTTTGATTCTCCCAGTGTTTTTGCCGGTATTCTTGACGAAAATAAAGGAGGGTCATTTCAAATTGCTCCTGTTGATGAAAAATTCCATACCAAGCAATTTTACTGGCCGGAAACGAATATCTTAATTACCCGCTTTCATTGTAATGATGGAATTGTGGAATTAACCGACTATATGCCTGTTGGGAAGGATATTAAAGGGGAAGAGGATTACAGGATCATAAGGAATGTAAAAGGTGTACATGGCCGGGTTAAAATGAGAGTCAATTGTTCACCCGCGTTTAATTATGCACGTGATGATCATGATCTTTCAGTTTCCGAAAAAGGGGCTGCTTTTCATTCAAAGGATTTGAGCCTCGCCCTTGCTTCAAATATCCCGCTTAAGCAAAACGGAAATAATTTAATTACAGAATTCGAAATAGTTGAAGAGGAATCTGTCGTTTTTGTATTACATAAGATATGTAAAGGTGATGAATGTAAAATGGAATTTTCTGAAGAACAGGAGCATCATCGTTTTATCATGACTGTAAATTTCTGGAAAAGCTGGCTGGCAAAATCACAATATAAAGGCAGATGGAGGGAGATGGTCAATCGCTCTGCATTAATTTTGAAGTTATTGACTTTCGAACCGACAGGGGCGATTGTTGCCTCGCCAACCTGCAGTTTGCCTGAGGGTATTGGAGGAACAAGAAACTGGGACTATCGATATACGTGGGTACGTGATGCTGCTTTTACAGTTTATGCTTTTATGAGAATTGGCTTTACCCAGGAGGCAGCTAACTTCATGAACTGGATTGTTCAAAGATACGATGATGCCGATGAGAACGGCACCCTTCAGATTATGTATGGAATTGACGGGAGAAAGAAAATTGAAGAAGAAGAACTGGATCATCTTGAAGGCTATAAAAAGTCTTCCCCGGTCAGAATAGGAAATGCTGCCTACGATCAATTGCAGCTTGATATTTACGGTGAGTTGATGGATTCTGTATACCTGTTTAATAAATACGGAGACCCTGTTCCTCTGAGAACATGGAAAGCCATGGTAAGGCATATTGATTGGGTATGTGAAAACTGGCACAGGAAAGATGAAGGGATCTGGGAGGTGAGAAGTGGAAAACACCATTTTGTATTTTCCAAGATGATGTGCTGGGTCGCTATTGACAGGGCCATTCGTCTGGCACGTAAACGTTCCTTCCCGGCCGATCTGAACAGATGGATCAATGTCAGGGATGAGATCTACCATACGATCATGGAAAGAGGATGGAATAAGGAAATTCAGTCTTTTGTACAATATTATGACAGTGAAATTCTTGATGCATCAAATCTTCTAATGCCCCTTGTTTTCTTCGTTTCTCCCACCGATCCGTTAATGCTGAAGACACTGGACAGGATAATGAAATCACCTGATAAAGGCGGACTGCTCACCAACAGCCTTGTATACCGTTATAATAATTTGCATGTTAAAGATGGCGTATCAGGACAGGAGGGCACCTTTAATATGTGTACATTCTGGTTGGTTGAGGCTCTCACACGTGCCGGAAACAATGATCCCGAAAAACTGGAAGATGCATATTTAATATTCGAGCAAATGCTGGGTTATGCAAACCACCTGGGTATTTATTCAGAAGAGATTGGGCTGAGTGGTGAAGCTCTTGGTAATACACCACAGGCATTTACGCATCTGGCGTTGATCAGTTCGGCTTATAATTTGGATAAGGCGTTGGGAGGATAATGAGGTGGGATAATGTTCAATGAATCCCTGTTTCCAGGAGCGGCAGCGAACTGTAAACAGTGGATGAATTGAATCCCGAGCGACAGTCGAAGTAAGTCGAAGTAGTGAGGAATCTATCAATCCGGAGGATTGGTATTTCTGTCTGCAGATTAATTTAGGCGCTTACTTCTGATATTCATGTTTTTTCTGGCAGAATATTTTGAAGCACCTTCTGCAGGATAATCACTACAGACGCTACAGGGGCATGGGAAATATTTAAACTTCAAAAAATTATTTGGTTCTGGCTTGTCCAGGTTAGGGGTGAAAACACTTTTCGGAGTGGGCTCAACGATTAAACTTACATATCTGTTCTTGTGTAACTTATAAAATTTGTTATATGATAGGAAGAAGTCATTTTTTACGTCACTTAGATCGCTAACGTCGCTAAAGTCGCTCACCTCGCTCACCTCGCCATTTTCCCTAATCATGACTCTCTCTATCTAAAACGCCGAAGTAAATCCAAGCGATAACCGTCCATGAGGATTATCCGGATCGGTGATTACCTGCGAATATTCTGCCGAGAGTCTTACATTTCTTCTGAGAAGATATCCGAGATGCAATGTGATGGAATGATAATCGGACGGATCATAATCTGATTCAACATAATTGTATAATCCGACAGCATACCAGTCGCTTTCATCTCCTTGCGGACTGTAGATGATTTCACCCAGGATGCCATTGGTAGTTACTTCAAGAGGGGAGGGTGAGGTTAATTCCGGTACTATCAGATTTCCATCCTGCCGGTAGAGATATTGCATATTAACTTCCAGTTTGTCTGAGGCGGTGAAGGTAGCATCTCCTCCAAGATATGTCACATCATTGGTTATGAGTCCTATGTCAGATCTTGAGAGATTTTCTTTCCCGTAATAGCCTACAGCACCTACTCTCAGGAAATCGCCTATATCCTGGGAAATTCTGCCAAGAAAGCTTTTGTATTTATCCTTGTCAAATAATTTCATTTCCCCGGTTTCCGACAATCCATTACCGTTGACTATTTCAAGGATCAGATCGGTTGAAGTCGGAAGACTATAAGAAAACAGTATCCCTTTATCATATTTCATCGTTATATCCGATAATCCGGGCTGTGCTGTGTATACGGCATAATCCTCGAAAGTGAGTCTCAGCTCTCTTTTGAAAAGAGGATCAGAAACCTGGAATTGTCCTAAAATGATATCCAGTTCAGTGTCAAAGAGATTGTCATACATGAGATAAGCATCTTCCACGCCAGCAACTTCTCCGTGTTCATCCATATAAAAGTAGAAGTAATAAGCCAGGTGTTCCGAGATTTCACCTCCCGAAAGGAGCTTGACAAGGTAGGGGGATGAGAAGTCAGTACGTCCTTCCCCATTGAAGGTAAGCTGTACATAGCCGTCCATTCTGACAGCAATGGGAAAGTTACGTATCAGGGATAATTTTGGATCACCGGTATCGGTGAAGTATCTAGGAGCCTGGTAATCTTCCAGTTTGAAGCCATCTCCCGCGTACTGATCTCCGTAAGGTTTCAATTTGGGTGTGGAAGGTGAATGGCAGGTCATGCAACTGATATTATATTTTCGTGCGAATGCCGGGATTGCATTTATTTCCGGAATTATCAGGAGTACAGATACTAAAACAAGTATAATTTTTTTCATATCATTAATTTTTAAGGTAATACTGTGATTTCAATTTCCTGCTCGTTCACTTTCATAGCAGTATATTCCTCCTCAGGGACATCAAGGTATTCGCCTACAGGTTTAACCAGTAATCTGAAATACATAACTGCAGATACTTTTAATTTTCCGGGTGTGATGTCATAAGGCAGATCGAAAGTATAGGTCTCAACTTTTGTTTCTCTCGGGCCTATTCTGTAATCTACACCCAGAGAATCAGTATTCCATTGCATAATTGTCATTCTGCCCTGGGGATCGAAATAGGGCATTCTGAAAATTCTGTCACCTATAGGAACGTCTTCTCTTCTGATTCCTTCGAAATTTTCTATTTCCAGCGGTACACCCATGTCCTGATATGCAAGAACATCACTGGCAATAGTATATTCCTCTCCCTCAAATCCTTTTTTGTCTACCGGAATATGATAGGTTTTTCCACTCTCATCAATAGCTTCCATGTGTAGCCACACAATTCTGTCTTCAACCGATCCGGTAGGGAATTTATGACCTGTTTTTTGGTTGTAGAGTGTGACAGTGAATATGGCAGGTTCTCCCGGGATCACTTCCTGACGGTCCGGGGTAATTCTTATTTCGATAGTACCTTTAACTTTTCCGGGATCGTGGGCTCCGTTAAAAAGATGCATTTTTGTATCCTCATAGAAAGCGCCCATCTTTGCAGTCTTAGCCGGTCCGTCTGGCATATGACAATCCTGGCACGTCACTCCTTCTTCATAATATGGGCCCTCTTTTAATTCAAGATGAGTTGATTTCACCCATACACCAAAGGGACTTTTTTCATTATGACATATACCGCAGAACTCGGCAGTTCCATGTAATTCGGTAGTCTGTATCTCATGATTGGGTGAGGATTTTTCACCTTTTCTTGTAGTCCATTTAACATCACCGGTCTTAAGGTTATAGTTGTGATTAAAGGGGATATCTCCGTTATAAGAATCTATGTTATGACAAACTTCGCAGGATACGGATTCATTTGCCCGTGGGTTTGTTTTAGGATCAGGAGGAGGCATATCGCCAACAAGATAAGCCATGGGGGTATGGCATCCATTACAGCCTTCGTGTACTCCCGCCATGCTTGTATCGTTTTCCGAATGAGGAACAGCAAGTTTAAAATATTCAATTTCATCCCAGTGATGATTGTAGGCGTCCGACATCATTGCCTGATCCCACTGCTGATAAAAAAGGTCATGACACTGATTGCAGTATTCAGGTGTTTTGAAATCCTCATATTTATATTTTTGTTTCTGCTGCTGATGGAATGAGAAGGAGAAACTCAGCATCACAACCGCAGAAATCAGAATGAAATATAATTTTGGTCTTTTCATAATAAGGTGGCTCTTTACATGATTTCGTCTTCTTACAGGAGTTTAAATGCAGTTATTATTTAGATTTTCATCAGAATCGTCTATGAGAAATAATATATTATTCAGATGGCTTTTCTCCTGTATGAGCTAAATTAAGTGATGTTTAGTAGAGTTACAATTTAAAGGAGGTGAATGTTCATTATTTAAAATGAATATGGAAATATGTCGTGTGAATCTTGAAGATGTCGTTCATATTCCTGGTGACATAGAGACGCCCAGGTTGTACGTCTCTACGCCATTGTAGGACAGGGGGTTGGGATGTTGTTCTACCATGGGTTTCACCCATGGCTATTCCAGTTTAACCCCTGTCGGGGATAGTGTCACCGATCACCGATTACCATTTACTTTTCTCAAAACGGATACCCAATAGCAAAATTCAAAACCGGGTACTCAGCTATCCAATCTTTATTAAATGGCCTGAAATCTATCCAGTGGGAGCCGTTTTCTTCATAGGGAAGTCTAAGTGGAATACCCAGATCAAGTCTCAGAACAAAAAATGAAATATCCAGTCTTATTCCGAAACCTGTATTGAAGGCAATTTGATTGTAAAAAGAAGATATGCGAAAACTTTCACTACCTGGTTTATCTTCATTTTCCTCCCATAGCCAGATGTTTCCTGCATCGGTAAAAAGGGCTCCGTTTACAGGACCGGCAATAGGAAATCTCCATTCAAGATTGGATTCAAGTTTCATATTTCCGTTATGGGAGAAAAGAAAACGTTCTTCCTCTACAGGTTGAAAACTCCCGGGACCAACGGATCTGTAGGAGAAGCCCCGAAGACTGTTCACGCCGCCAATGAAATATTGTTTATTATAGGGAAGTGTATTAGAATTACTATAAGGCAGACCTGCACCTACAATATACCTGTTAACCAGTTGCATGTTTTTGTCCAGCTTCCAGCTAAAACGCACATCAACGGTCGCTTTGGCAAACTGGGAGTATCTTAAACCCAGTATCCGGCCTGTTTCTGCATTTTCATGGAATCCATGTACAATTTGATCTGCCAGATTGAGGGTATTCCCTGCTACTTCGGCATTAAAATTGAAATATTTGCTGAATTGCTTATCATCTGTCAGATTTTCATCAAAAGTGTAATCATAAATAATACTTAGTATGAGTTTTTCATCAAAGCTTTCTTTAACCAAAGGATTTTCATTCAGAATTTCATCAAATTCCTGGGTTGTTTTTAAAAGACTTGAATAATTGAGTGATAATAACTTAAAACGGTGATATTTTTTTTCAGTTTCCTGCCAGTTATAGCCGTAGGAAGCCTCAAAAGAATTGGATGTAAAGTAATTTACCCTGTTGACAATATCGTAGCCGGTCATTATTTCTGTCCGTGGAGTATAATTTTTCGACAGGTATTTATTAAAGTCAATAAAAGGAAAAATGAACCTTGGAAATGCAAGAGACAGGTCTGCACCTGCTTCATAAGAGAACAGGTTGTTTTGCTTATTCAACTGGGTTTCAAATCCTGCGTTTAGATTTGTCTCAAAGCGTTCAGCTCCGGCAAATGTATTCCTGTCAATATAGCTAAGGTAAAGATAAGGACCGCTGTAATTGTTTGATTTTGTAACAGCCTGAATTTCAGCTCTAAGAGAAACGGGGACTACCTGTGTTAAATAAATATTCATAGTCAGGAAGTTTGACGTATCAGGTACATTTACTGTATCAGGCTTGAAGGTGATATTCGCATATTTAAATACTCCAAGCCCCATTAATTTATTAAGAGTAGCTGAATAGGCATTAGTACTGAAGTAATTGCTTTTTCTGAGAATTATCGAACTGTTGATTACATCTCTGTCAATGCGGCTTACATTCGCGTAAAACACAATGTTGTCGACCACGGTGGTGTCATAATCTTTATTCTCAGCACTAATATCATAATTTGGATATACTTTAATATTGCTGATCCTGTATTTTTTGAGATCCCTTGAGGGAATATCCTCTTTTAGAGCAACAAATAATCTGAGGTTTTTCTCCACCCGGTTACTGTCGATCTTAAAGATGAGGTCATTATCAGTAAAGTAATAATACCCTGCATTTCTGAGGTTTGTAGCTATCCTGTTTCTCTCCTGCTTTAAAACTTCGATATCATAAGGCTGATCTTTTTTAAGTAAACTTTCTTCTTTATAATTGTTAAATGGTACAGGGGGAGGCTTCTTTTCTGTTTCATAAATAATGGTATCAATAGTATATCTTTCATTCAGTTGGGCAATGTAGGTTAATTTGATTTTCTGTCCTTTGATGTTTTTCCTGGCTCTCACATCAGATTCGAAATATCCCTGGTTGAATAATATACCGGATAGACTGTTAATGCTGTTTTCCTGATGGTAGTTTTCAAAGATAACAGGTTCCTGACCTGCCTTATGCTTCATCCAGTGGCGAAATCCTTTATCCGGTACACTGTCACCTGCCAGATTATACGTCCATAACTGAAAAGGAATAAAACCGAGGAATTCATCATTTGGTTCAGGTACAGCCGCTTCTTTGAGATCCTTTTTGAGTCCTCTCTTTTCAAAAAATGACTTTTCTTCCAGTTTTACCTCAGTTTTGGTATACAGTAATTCGCCTTCTTCCAGTGTTCTTGTTACGGAACAGGAACCAAAAAGGATCATGAGTAGTATAATAATGAACGATATTTTTATTCTGTCAATCATTTTGAGCTATACCGGAAAAGTTTCCAGCAGATTATTCATTACTTTTTTCATTTTCTTTTTTATTCTTTTCGAAGAGTTCAGAAAGACTGTAGACATCGCGATTGTAGATGAATCCCACCCCGGTTTTGGTAACTTCACCTTCAAAAATATTTTCAAATTCTCTTGTATTGAAACCTTTGATCTTAAACCTACCGTCCTCAGTAAGATCATATAATACTTTCACATCTCCTGCAAGTCTGTTCATATTATTGGCCACCCTTTCATCACCTTCAATATTGACTTTTCCGCCAACCTGCACTGTTAATCGTTCATTCAGAAATTCTTTACGAACATCAAGGGCAACGTTAGTTGTGGCCTGGGTTTGTTGTCCTGTATAATCAGCATATGAAGATACATCAACATTGATTTCAACTCCTTCAATGTATTGATCGGCCAGTTTGTTTAACTGGGTTGACAAAATTCTGCTTATACTGTTTCTGGCTGCAGCATTTATTTCATAGCTAACAGGGTGAGCTGTTGACATCTGGGTTTGAATGAAATTTCCAAAGGTCAGGAGAGCCACAGCCTGTTTATTAACTTCCGATTCATTCTGGTTTAACTGGTTTAGCTTACTCGATACCTCAGCAATTGTAACCCCCGGGGGTGTCTTAATATCAAAATCCAGGGTACTGGGACTCAATAGTTCGCCTTTGATATTCAGATAAACAAGAAAAGGAATAGATTGCGCAAGCTCCCTGCGTTGTTCGTCATTGATATTTGATAGTTCATTTGCAATGAGCCCTTCCGGGCTTGTCCTTACCCTGTAATATGCTGTGATATCTGTGTTGGCGCCAAGTGGATCTCCCGTCCAGGTAATCGAACTTCCTTCCTGTATTTTAAATTGTCTTTTAATTATATTATAGAGTGTCAGATTATAGGTTCCCTCGCTAATAATATATTGACCCGTAAGACTCATTTGACCACCTTGCCCCATACTGAAATTGAGATTAGCCACTCCGAGAACTTCTAAGTTTTCGCCTGATGCCGGATCAATGATAATATTTATGGATGCTTCTTCCTTTACTTCAAGGGTTGTGGTTATGTCGAGGTTACTGCCTGTATTTATCTGGGTTTTCTCCTGCTCAAGGCCGGAAAACAGAATTGATGCAGTATCTTTTTCAGGTTTGATAAAGACTACAAGACCTTCTCTTTCAATGGTGGCTCTATCAGGAGAGGGCACTATAAAATTAAATTCTGTATTATTTGTGATAGTTGTAGTTCCCCTGATAACAGGTTCGGAGAGATTACCCTTTATACTTGCAGACATATCCATGCTCAATTTTCCGTAAAACAGCTCATTTACTCCCTCATTTACGTTCACACCGGTGAAATTATTTGCGTCGACTTTCAGGTTAAGGAAAGGCGACTCTGAAAGAAGTCCTTCGATCGAGCCATTTACAGAAGCTTCATTACCATTGGCATCAAGAAATTTGAAATCTGTAAATTGAAGATCATTATCAACAAATTTCAGTTGAATATTTTCGGATGTAAATGTCGTTCCGAGCATTCGGGGAACAATTTCACCGTCCATAAACTGAACGTCGCCGTTGACTTTCAGTTGTTCAACAGGTCCTGAAAGATTAAGATCTCCATTGAATGTCCCTGATAATGTTCTGAACATATCTGAGAGCAGAGGCTGAAAACTTTGCATATCGAGATCCTTAATATTTACATCAAGTTCAATTTTATTTTCAGCTTGAAGTGAATACCAACCCATCAACCTGATTCTTTCTTCCCGATCCTCTAACTGCCCTCTGAATGTTATTCTGTCATTTTCAGTTTGCTCTGCTTTTATTGCAATCATATTGAATATTTCTTCACCGTAAATGGCCAGATCGGCTATCTGCAATTCTGAGTTGAATCTGGTGCTATTCTTTAGGTTGAATATTATTTCACCGTTTAACCGAGCTTCAACCAGGTTTTTAGTTGTCAGAAGATTAGTAAGGGTTTCCAGATCAAAGGCTGCAAATTCGATCTTTGTTCCTTTGATTCCCGGGCCGTTTGCTGTTTTTGTCAGGGAAAGAACCTGTTCTTCTCTCCCAAGGCTCAGGTTATCAAATATTACAGTGTCGTTTGATATCCTGAATTTATGGTTAGGAGGTAAATTCCAGGAGTCATAATTTAGTACTAATTTTGAAGAATCGAAGTTTCCGCTAATAAATTGTCCTTCTTTTTTGAATGTTCCGTTAATACGGTATTTATCCTTTTCCTCTTCATCTTTTACATTAAATGTCCATTTTGCAATATCATTGGCAAGCCTGGCTTCGGTAATTATTCCCGGTATATTTATAAAATCTTGTCTGAAGCCTTTGGAGTTGATCTTCACAAGTAGCAGAGTATCTTTCGAGTTAATATTTATGTTTATTGTATCGATGTCCAGATTTTTATACTGAACAGGTGAAATTACAGCTTTTGTATTCAGTTCATTAATTTTTTCATCATAATCAACCCGTATATCAATTCCGTGAAAACTTGTCAATCCAGGCAGAAATACTTCAGAAATAATGGGATTATCCTTTACATGTGCTTCAAATGTAAAATTCCCAGGTACTTTGGTGCTATCTGGTACTTCATCCTGAAAAGTAAAAAATAAGTTTATATGTGACCATATTTTTGATGAGATCATGGATGGTTTTACTGACCCCTTATAGCTAGCCTGTATTATTTCGGATGATAGTCTTAAATCTGTACTTTTTTCTGAATTATTCGCCTTTAAAAACAAGGAATCCAATTCATATACCTGATTATTCCTGACAATAATTAAATTGTTGAGTTTAAGGTCTCCATTGAGATTATCAGGATTCGAGCCCGAAATTGAAGACGCAAGATTAGCGCCGACTCTGATATCTTCTTCTGTAATATTAAGTGCCATCAGATTAGCACCTATCAGGTTAAAAGTTAAATCCATATCGGGTATGGAATCGGTAGCATCGATCATACCGTTAAAGCTAAACCGGATATTTTCATCGTCCATTCCGGCTGTGCCTTCAAACCTTTTTTGTTCGACATTTCCGTTTAAGCTGAAATTCGAGTATGGGTAACCGATAAGATGAAAAGTGTCTATTTTCAGCCTGACTTCAGCCCTTGCCTGTTTAAAATTTGATGTTGAACCTTTCATACTGGCATTCATGAATACTTTGCCGAGGGTATCGGGTTTTTGCATAATTGTTCCCAGATTCAGTCCATCAGAACTTATATCTGCCTGGAAATATTCTCTTTCATTCTCTTTATCCATATTCAATTGTAAGTTTGCCGTTAATCCACCTGCTGCACTATTTATCTCCAGAATACTTTTGCTAAGCCTGGTGTTCCCTTTTGTGGCAGCTTTGAGAAGAAAGTTTCCAGGTATGAAAATTTGCGGCGGTATAATTGAATCGGGGAAATAATAACGGCTGGTGTTTCCTGCAAGGTAGATGCTATCCACCCTGATATCGCCGCTAATATTTTCTATATCAGGTAGCCCTTTTACATCTCCATGGATTTTCACAATAACATCTTCATTCAGGTGAGCCCTGAAATTGTCAAGTGTAAGATCGGATATCTTACCATAAGCTTTTGTTTCCAGTATAAGGCTATTTATTGTTCTTTGGTAGCCTCCTGCCGAAAAATCAGTCTTAAAAAACCGAATGTCATTTATTCCAACATAGCTTTCTTCCAGGTCGAGACTTAAGTATGCATTTCTCCAGGTGTTCTTAATATTATCCAGATCATAATTTGAAGCCTCCGCTTCCAGTTTAATGTGTGTATCTGGTGTTTTTACATTCAATCCTTTAATACTGGCTTTTTGCCGCGTTGCTGATATATTACTACTCAGGTTTTCAAGTCTGAACTGCCTGCCTTCGATGAATTGAAGATCCTTGATCTCAACATCGACAGAATCATCGTTTATAGAGACAGAATGAAGCCCGGCATTCAACTTTTTGATGTCTATGTTTTTTGGGTTGAATCCCGAAGAGGGAAAGGCTTCTCTTTCAGTTTGAATTTTCAGATCATTATTCTTTAGTTTTAATTCACGAATCTTGATATCCCAGTCAAAGGTAATACTCTCATCATTTTTTATGACGGTATCTGCCCTTTCAATATTTCCTTCGGGAACAATTGCAAATTTTGTTTCTTCCAGATTTATTTCTTCAATGAATATCTCATTATCGGGTAAATTAAGCTGATCGGATTTAACATAGAGATTGATATTATTTATAGAGATCTTTTGTCCTCCTTTTTCATTCACCAGCAGGAAATTCACATTTTCAATATCAATATCCTGACTAAGAGTGATTTCAGGTATTTTACTTTCTTTGTTTTCCTTTTCTTCCTGACCTGATCTGATAAACAATTCAACTTCGCTATCCTTCAATTTTATAGAATGAACGCCTATTTTCGGGATTTCGGGATCAAGAGAACTCATTTTCAACCGAAGATCTCCAACGCTGGCAGAATAGCTATTTTCCATGTTTTTATCCTCAAAGAGAAAATCCACTTTATCAAGGATAATCCTGTCAATATCGAAGTTCCACTTTGAAGGGGACTTGTCTTTACCGGCTTCTTTTTTATCAGTTGACTTTTTAATCCCCGGAAAGTTAAACGTGCTATCCGGCCCGGAACGTATAATGTTTGCACTGGTGGAGCTGATCTTAAGCCTGTTTAATTCTATTTTTTTATTAATTAATTTAAATAATCCGATATTGAGGGAGAGTTCTTTTGAATATAATAGCGTATCGCCATTAGTGCCCTCAAGGTATATTTCCTTAAGCT
Source organism: uncultured Bacteroidaceae bacterium (assembly GCA_964528675.1). Lineage (GTDB taxonomy): Bacteria > Bacteroidota > Bacteroidia > Bacteroidales > CAYRTD01. The sequence continues at coordinate 53,325 of CAZGTU010000008.1, read as the reverse complement.
TAACGCTATTTGGAGGAATAATAACAATTCTTTCAAGTCCTATTTCAGTATCCAGTTTTCCACGAACAATTTTTAAGGCCTGGTCTGCTGCATAATTTTGGATAGCCGGTACCTGGAAAAATAAAAAGACCAATAGTAATAATAGTATAAGCAGGCCTGCCAAACCCAGCAATATTTTCTTCAATATGTTAAGTAAAGTTTTCATACAGGATTCTGATACTGATCATACAAGTATCAATATAACAATTTGCATCCCCAAGGTAGTTCAAACTGTCATATTTATTTATGATTTTCACAAAATAACAAACCGGCAAATAACCTTCATCAAACTTTTGAAAGATAGTTGCCGGTGTATACTATACCACAGAAAAGATTCATTTGGTAATAATCCAATTGCTATTAAATGCTTTAAACCGGATTGTTTCAATTGTAGAGTTTAAAATCCGGTAAAACCGACAGGCAAAAAGAATTATTAATTTAATATTCATCATTTTCAAACATCTTGTCAATTTCATTTCTGATTTCTTTAAAATCTTCCTCAATATCTGCTTTTTTTTCAGCCCATTCATCTTCAGCCTCCTCATCAAGTTCATTTATTTTTCTTTCAAGGTTGTCTGCTTTCGCTTCCAGTTTGTTTAACTGACTACGTTCTTCTCCGGAAAGCTCATGTTTGTATTTGTCGATCTTTCTTTCAATGTCTCCAAGGACTTCATTTGAGGATTCTTTGAAATTGTCCTGTTCATCACGGAAAAGGTCTCCTATGGCATCACCTACTTCATTCGTTTCTTCTTTGAAATCTTCCCAGGCTTCATTTTGCTCAGCATTTGTTTCTTCTTCTCCGTTATTATTTGTCTGCTGGCCGCATCCTGCAGTTGCAAGAATTAATAAGCTGAGCAGTAAGGTTTTTAATAAATTTATTTTCTTCATGGTGTTAGATGTTAAATTAATATTTCAAAAACTATAGATTTAATAATTCACCTTTTATCTTGCTAAGGAATGATTCATGATTTTGTTCATATTTTTATAAATATTGAATAGGTTTGTGTCTCTTGATTCTTTCGAATACTTCAGAAAATATTTTCTTGCTTTCAGAGGATCCCATTTAAAAAATTTATTGAGGTATACAGAACCTGTATGCAGATCTTTTTTATCCGGTTCGTCCTGGTATAATTTCTGTGTACATCTATTAATGAGAAGGATATAAATTAGAAAGATCCATATTATATTTAATGAATATGTTGTAGATATATTTCTTTATACTTTTAATCTTCATTTCTAAACCTGATTCAGTTTTTTCTTAATATTTTTTTCAGTCTGCTATGCAATGCGATTATAGAAATTATAATGCCAGATATTTAATACCATACTAAAGTTTCGCACTTGATTAATAAGATATGTTGCCACAGATTACTCACAGCCATATATAGGAAAGGTGTTTTCTCCTGATCAACTTGTATAAATCCGGAACTCTTTATGAGATTCCTCATGTATGAGATTTTTTTTCTATATTTACTTTAATAATGAGTTTTTTATCAGGTAGTCTTATGATCTTTGGCATTGTTTCTAAATATTACTAACATTAATAATATAATTATGAGAATAGCTGGAATTATACTCCTCGTTTTAGGCTTGATCGGCACAATAGTATTTGGAATTCAGGCGATTAATGAATCCGAAGCTTTCAATGTTCTGGGCGTAGAAGTAGCAGTGAGCTCAGCAAACTGGACTCCTGTAATAATTAGTGCTGCTGTTTTGATTGTTGGCCTGATTATGATGGTAACCGGAAAAAGGAAATAATCAAGGAATGTGAGTTACTTACTATTCTGAAAATCTTGTGAAACATCTGTTTAACAGGATTCCCATATTTATTTCCTCCGGCAGAATGAAATTTATAATATTTTTTGTATTAGTTTTATGATAATATAAGCAATTAGGGCAATTGCCACCAGGGTAACTATGACCCCGATCCAGACCCCAGCCTCGAAAATGCTGCTTATAACATCACAACCATTTAGAATTGGTATAACTGATAAAAAAATTATGAATAGGATATACCTTGTTCTTATTTCGGCTGATAATTTCATCTCGGTGATATTAAGTATTATTTAATCATTCTATTTTCGGTATTTTCTATACCTTTTTCCATGTTATCAACCCTTCCTTTTTTATCCTTATGTTTTATTTTATTGACCCATTTCTGTAAAAAGGGTAATTGAAAAGCCAGTAAAAAAAGACCTCCGAAAATCATTACATAGCCCAGTGGTATAAAGGGGATGAGCATGAATACACTGCCAAGTACAAGAAATACTATTCCTGCAACTGGCCTGATGTATTTTTTATGTTTTGGATCAATCTTAAACATTACTGGAATCTTCAGATTTTTTAGGGAAGATAATTTTACAATAAGAATTTTCTACTTACAAAAAACACAGGTTTGATAGCGAAACTACATAACCTGTGTTGAAATTGTATTGTAAAGACCTGCAAAATAAAAATATCTACCTGCCTCTTATTATGGAGATTAATATTGAGATTATCGCAAGGACAAGTAAAATATGGATCAGATCTCCAACAGGGTAAACAAAAAAACCAAAGAGCCATCCTAATATAAGGATGACTGCAATGATATAAAGGATAGTCCTCATTCTAATTACAATTTATTGATTTCATCAATAAGTTGTTCTTTGGATTTCCCGGTTTTTTTCTGGAGTCTTCCCAGTAATTCATCTTCCTTACCTTCAACATAGGCCAGATCATCATCGGTCAGCTCTCCATATTTCTGTTTTAGTTTTCCTTTTACTTCGTTCCAGTTTCCTTTAATTTTTAATTTGTTCATGGTTGAAAAAATTTTATTTAAATGTTCAGATATGGTAGTTACAAAACCATGCCAAAAAACTTCATTATTGCTGTTTTTCAGTCCTCATGCTGTGCCTGAGCGCAATGTGATAATAACTTAAAATCAAATAAAATTCTTGCTTGTAGAAGTGATTGTACAGAAGGTGTGTAGATAACTCCCCAGAGTTTTTCCTTTGAAACTGTAGGTAGATATCCTTAATCTCTCCTGTCTTTTCTCCTGAAAATATCAAAGATCCGGAATATTTTTCTTCTTCGTTCTTTCTCTTTATAATCAGGACAATCGAATATTTCATTCATATTCTCAATATGACTGAACTCGAATCTGTGATCATACATATTCTGAAATTCGGCATTCTGATAAACCGATTTGAAAAAATTGCCTACAATAGGCATAGCTGTTATGGATCCTTCGCCCATGTTAAGATCACGAAATCTTACCGCCGGTATTTCTCCTCCAACCCATGCTCCTGCTATGAGGTCGGGGGTTAAGGCAATAAACCATCCGTCTGATTGATTCTGGGTTGTTCCGGTTTTTCCACCCATGTCGTTATACAATCCAAAACGAGACCTCATACCTGCTCCTGTACCCTGATCCACAACATTCCTGAGCATTTGGAGCATTTCTTCAGATGTTTCCGGGGATATTGCACTTTGTCCGTAATCTATCGAATTATCCTGATAGATAAGACTGCCTTTTTCATCTTCTATTCTTAGAATATATTTTGGTTGGACATTCCTTCCATCGTTTAGAAAAGCAGAGTAGGCTCTGATCATTTCGAATAAGGAGATTTCCGCTGACCCCAGTGCAAGAGATGGTACATGGGCGAGATCTGCTTTGATTCCTAAATTCCGGGCCGTATTAACCACTTTGTCAATTCCTGTTTCAAGAATTAATCTTGCAGCCACTGTGTTTATCGAATTTGTAAGTGCTCCCTTGAGTGAATAATATCCTCCATATTTTCCGTCTGCATTTCGTGGTTTCCAGTTTTCGTATTCTTCAAATACAACGCTGTCATTGGAAATGAATTCGCATGGTGAAAATCCATTTTCAAGCGCTGTTGCATATAGAATAGGTTTAAAGACTGAGCCTGCCTGTCTGCGAGATAATACATGATCATACATAAAATATTGAAAATTAATCCCTCCAACCCATGCTTTTATCTCCCCATTCCCAGGATTCATTGCCAGGAATCCGGCATGGAGAAAATTCATATAATGCATTATGGAATCTCTCCTTGTCATTTTCCTATTTTCTATTCCTTTCCAGGTGAAAAGAGAAACCTTAATGGTATCCCTGAAAGAAGCCATAATTTCTTCCTGAGCCATACCCATTTCGGCCAATCTTTTATAGTGACCTGAATTTCTAATAAGGAAATTAATAAGCTTATCCCTATTGTTCCAGGGAAATTTTCCATTATAATGGTTTTCGAGTAAATCCTGAAGGTTTCGTATCTGTTCTCTTACCGAGTTTTCTGCGTATGATTGCATTCTTGAGTCAATAGTTGTATAGATCTTGAGTCCTCCTTTGAATAGATCATACTTTTTACCTGTTTGAGTCTCAATTTCTTTTAATATTTTGCCGACCTCCATTCTTAGAAATTCTCTAAAATAGGGAGCCAGTCCTGAATGCCCGGAATATTTCGAATAGTTAATATCTAGCGGCAGATTAATAAGTGAATCAAGTTTATTTTCCTCTATATATCCATATTTATTCATCTGCGAAAGCACCAGGTTTCTGCGCTCTATCGCGTTTTCATAGTTTATTCGCGGATTATACAGTGTCGGACCTTTGAGAACACCTATCAATAATGCTGCTTCTTCAATTGTGAGAGTCGTGGGATGGTTATTGAAAAATCTTCTTGATGCTGTTTCCAAACCATAAGTATCTTCTCCAAAAGAAACCGTGTTAAGATATAAGCTCAGGATTTCTTCTTTTGTGTAAACTTCTTCCAGCCGGAGTGAAATAATGTGCTCCCTGGCTTTATTTACAAAGATGCTGAAAATCCCGTAATCTTTCCTGGGATAAAGATTTTTAGCCAGTTGCTGAGTAATTGTACTTCCTCCTCCTGATTCCTCTTTATCCATTAGAATGGATTTTATTGCTACTCTTGCAAGACTTCTGAAATCCACCCCGTTATGTTCATAGAAACGTACATCTTCGGTAGCTATTAACGCATTAACCACATACCTGGGCACAGAGTCCAGAGCAATATTAACCCTGTTCTTCACAAAATATCTGCCCATTAAGACATTATCCGCAGAATACACTTCACTTGCTTCATCCTGTGTTATATTTCTGAGTTCTTCTTTTTCGGGCAAATGGCCTAAAATCTCACCCAATACAAGTGTATATAATATACCAGTAGCTAAAAATCCACCTGATGCCAGGGATGCAATACTTATAAGGAAAGCCTTCTTTTTAAGTATTTTTTGAAAAGCTCCTGCAATATTCAGAAACATATGACCTGTCCTATGAAAAACTCTTCCCGGCTTTTCAGGCCATAACGAATGCCATTTCATTTTTTTATTCAATGCGTCAGTCTGAGTCGTTTATGCATTCAGAACATAAATAAAAGGTAATAATTATGTCAGAGGGTTAAAAATTTTCTCGATTCCGGTAATATTCCATTGCTTTATTCATATGTTTATCAATATCCTTGATCCTTGCCTGCGGTTCAGGGTGAGTGGACAGGAATTCCGGTGGCCGGGCTTGTCCTTCACTTTTGGCTTGCATTCTTTGCCAGAAACCTGGGGCTTCTCTTGGGTCATAACCGGCCATGGCCATAAAATACAGTCCCAACTCATCAGCTTCTCTTTCATGCTTTCTGCTATATGGCAGCATATACCCAAACTGTGCACCCAGACCGAATGCCGCCATTGCAAGTTGCTGAGTAGTTTCTTTCTCTTTTTCAAGGGCCTCGGATAATGCCATTCCACCGAGTTGTATGAGAAGTTGTTGTCCCAGCCGTTCATTGCTGTGTTGCGCTATTGCGTGGGCAATCTCATGTCCCATTACCACAGCAACACCATTCCTGTCTTCACATACCGGCATAATTCCCTCGTAAAAAGCAATTTTGCCCCCCGGCATACACCATGCATTTAGCATATCACTTTCAAGAACTGTAAATTCCCATTCATATTCGTCCATTCTCTCGTACATATTATTTGCCATCATGTATTCTTCAACCACAGTGGCCAAATTTTTTCCTACTTCACTTACCATGTTCTTATATTGCTGATTGTTTGAAACTTTACTTTCTTCCAGAACCTGATCATAGCTGGAATTACCGAGAGCAATCATTTGTTGGGAAGATATGGGGGCAAACTGTTTCCTTCCAGTGAAAGGAACAGTTGAACAGCCCACGAGGAATAATAAAGCAATGTAAATTGTAAGTCTTTTCATCGTAATTAATTTTTCATTAAATAATATCTGGTATTTAGTTTAAATTCTCCTCCGTTCCGATAGCTATCGGAGCTGCGGCGTACGAGAAGTTTGGTTGAATTTCTCGGAGTTCTACTCCAAAAACAAGGGTTAAGGGTTCTACCCTGGGGTCTAATACCATTTATATTAAAATACTATGCCAGAATAAAAATTGAACACCGCATTCTAATATTAAAACAATGCTGCATGTGTTTGGTTAGTAATTAATGAGAAAAATTTATTCATGATGAAAAACAGAGGAAAAGAACCTGTGTAAATTCGAATGTTTGAAGCACTTATAATTTTCCGATTATGGAAGATAAAATGATGATGTTCAGGGGTGAAAACAGTTCTCGGATTGGACTCATCTCTCAAATTTTCATTCTTAAAGTACTTCATAGTATCAATATTAGCCGAAGAACATGAAGAATTATCTGAGACCTTTCTGGGAAATACTAAAGAAGTCATTATCCAAGTATCGTAAGGATGATCCTATTAAACTTGCAGGAACAACGGCGTATTTTACCATATTTGCCACTGCCCCGATATTGATAATAATCATTTCTGTAATTGGCCTTATCATTAAAGAAGAGACCATTGCCCAGAAAATCTACACCGAGTTAAACCGGCTCATAGGTAGTGAAGGAACTGATTTCGTAAAGGGGCTGGTTGAAAATTTCCAGTCACAGGAAAAAAGTCTGACGGGTACCATTGTGGGATTTGCGATATTCATTTTTACTTCAACCACTTTTTTTTCTGTACTGCAGAAGAACCTGAACTTTATATGGCGAGTAAGAGCCAAACCCAAGCATAATCTGTTGAGAACCTTAATTGACAGGCTGTTAAGTTTTGGGCTAATTCTAAGTATTGGTTTTATCCTTCTTGTTTCGCTGGTTATTGATGCTGCACTGTCTTTCTTACGCGACTTTCTTGAAAGTTATATAAATGATTATACGCTTTATGTAATGACTCCGGTTAATATTGTTGTTTCTTTTGCAATTATTACACTTATGTTTGCTATAATATATAAATACTTACCGGACACGAAGTTAAAATGGAGAGTTACCTGGGTTGGAGCTATTGTTACTGCTGTTCTGTTTACTGCCGGAAAATACCTGATAGGCTGGGCGCTTGGAAGTACCAACTTGAATGTTATGTATGGTGCCACCGGATCTGTTGTAATATTTATTCTCTGGGTATTTTATTCCTCAATCATATTCTTTTTTGGAGCTGAAATTACTCAGCAATTCGCAGAGCATTATAATTATAATATTAAGCCAAAGGATTACGCGGTTCAGATTGAAATAAAGGAAGTAGGGGAAAAAGCAGAGTGAGAGTAAGGATGCTACCTTGTGCATTTCATTGACGGAGCAAGAGATGAATTACACCATGGACCATAGAAATTGCATCCTACGATCATTTTATCATTTATTTTACTTATCTTTGCGGCTCATTTATAAAAAAATTACATGTTGAAATTTAATGAATTGGGATTTTCTCCCAATTTACTCCGAGGGATTGAGGAGCTTGGCTTTATTACTCCCACACCTATCCAGAAAGAGATTATTCCACTTTATTTCCAGACAGAAGATGATATCATAGGACTTGCGCAAACGGGTACCGGTAAAACTGCTGCTTTTGGTCTGCCGGTAATTGAGAATACTGATCTGAAGAATAAGACTGTTCAAACACTGATATTAGCTCCCACAAGGGAATTATGTATGCAGATAAGCAGTGATCTGAAGAACTTTGCCAGATACGAGAAAGATCTGAAAGTGGTTGCTGTTTATGGTGGTGCAAATATTGACTCACAAATTAGATCTCTTAAAAAAGGTGCTCATATAATTGCTGCAACACCCGGAAGGATGCTCGATCTGATTAAACGAGGTGCAGCAGATATTCGAAGTATTAACACACTAGTGCTTGATGAAGCCGATGAAATGCTTAACATGGGTTTCCGGGAGGAGCTGGACAATATTCTTAAGACAACTCCTTCGGGGAAGAGAACTTTATTGTTTTCTGCAACCATGTCAAAGGAAGTTTCCCTGATTTCTAAAAGCTATCTTAATGATCCTAAAAAAGTAACAATTGGTGTGCAAAATGCCGGGGCTGAAAATGTAGAACACATTTTTTACCATGTGCATGCCCGCGACCGTTATCTTGCTCTCAAAAGGATAGCTGATATAAATCCCGATATATACGGACTTGTTTTTTGCCGGACCCGCATGGAAACCAAAGAGGTTGCAGATAAATTGATCAGAGATGGCTATAATGCTGATGCCCTTCATGGAGATCTGTCCCAGGCACAGCGAGATCATGTAATGAAACGGTTTCGTGACCATTCCTTGCAAATGCTGGTTGCAACTGATGTTGCAGCGAGAGGTATTGATGTGAAAGATATCAGTCATGTGATCAATTATAATTTGCCCGAAGACCTGGAAATCTATACTCACAGGAGTGGAAGGACTGGTAGAGCTGACAGCTCCGGAATTTCAATTTCTATTGTTAACTACAAGGAAGTATCAAGGATCCCTCAGATAGAAAAAATAATCAAGAAGAAACTTGTGAAAATGCCTGTTCCTTCCGGGCAAGAGGTATGCAAGAAGCAATTATTCAATCTGATTGACAGGATGGAGAATGCGGAGGTGGATGAACAGCAGATTGCTCCATTTATGGAGACCATTAACAAAAAACTGGATTGGCTGAGTAAAGAAGAAATCATTAAGCATTTTGTTTCGCTTGAGTTCAACCGATTTCTTGAATATTATAAGAATGCACCTGATTTAAATGAAAATCAGGAACCCAGGTTTGATAAATCTTCAAAAAATGATTTTCAAAAAAGGAGCAGAAATGGAAGCCCGGATAAAAGGAGGGTAAAAGGCAATTCTGCGCGCTTTTTCATGAATGTTGGAAAAAAAGACGGACTGATCCCTAAAAATATTATCGGAATGATCAATGATAATACCAGGGACCGTGATATTAATATTGGTGACATAGATATTAAGGATAGTTTTTCATTCTTTGAAGTAGGAGAGAGGCATGCAGGGAAGATTATGACCTCGATGGATAAGGCACGTTTTAAAGGTCGAAAGATACAGATCGAACCGGCAATGGAACCTGAACCTAATAAAACCGGCAGGAAGAGGAAAAGCAGGAAAAGAGTGAGAGGGTAGGGTGACCATGGACCATGCCTGCCCGCCGACGCGAATGCCCGGAGGGAGGGTTCGGGAGGGGAAAGACAAGCTATACTTTCAATTTGTAAGTTAGTGAAAAAATATGATCCCTTTTTAGACAGCCTCCACTCGACTTTATGGACAGGCACTAATTACTCTCCTTTTTTCTCAAAAATAAAGCCCATTGGTCATTATCCGGTGTTTCAATCATTGATGGGTCCTTCACTTTTTCCGGATTTCTCCAGGTTGAAGAGCGGATGTGCAGCCAGCACATTTCATAAGTGCCAGGCTCAGCTATTAATTTAACACTGCCTTTACCCGGAAAATACAATGCATATTCCCTGCCTGGTGAAGTCATGCAAAATGCCTCATTGGGTTCACGATTTTCAAGGAGTTCATTCGCAGGGACATGTGAGAAAAAAGCCATTGAATCCGTTAACATCCGCATACTTTTTATATGATGCTGTGCAAGCGGACTCAATCCATGACCATAGGGAGGCCGGTGAAATCTTACAGATGCATGCCCAGCAAAAACATCCCGCCAAAATCTTTCCTCCCCATCCTTGAAAGATCCGGCCCAATCCCTGGTGAATGTTTCATAGATTGTGCCGCCGTAGATTTTAACATTGTTCACAGGACGGATCAAACCGGTTCGTTTCACCCAATTTCTTACGTATAAGGCTGACTGGTAATGGATCTCTCCATTTTGAGCATTATTGTTGGATATATCAACGTAATCATAAAGCTCAGGGGCCATTATTGTATTTTTGGCTTTTGACCTGTTAAGGAAAGGATGGCTCTCAGCTTTCTGTTGCCTTACACCTGCCACATTGCCATCGGTGGGATCCCAGTTGTCCCACATTTCTGTAATGTAGATCTTTTTCCCTTTTTCCTCGGCCACTTGCCTGATGTACCTCGCCCAGTAAGCACCCCATTCCTGCCTGGCGTTGGTTTCATTATCAATACAATAAAGGACATTATCAAAATCAAGGCTAAGTTTCATGATCCTGTCAACGAAATCTTTCTGGAATTTCAGCATGAATGTGTTATCATTAATTTCCGGCACAGTCTTAAAAAACGGATTGATTTTAAATTGTGCTGTGTGTTCTACCACTTCAGGTAAGCCGGATTCTTTCGCGCTGTAATTTAAATTATTTGCAGGGTTAAAAACGTTCTTTGTCCATCCGACCGGTGAATTATAAAAATCGTATGTTGCCCATAATTCTACCTGTATGATTATATCCCTTTGACTGGTCTGATTCAGGAAATTTTTAAATTTTGCCCAGTATTCAGGATTTGGGTGGTTTAGATCGTAAAGGCCGTTTATTTTCTTGTAAGGCTTTTCATTTCCATCATCCCTGCTGCTCATGGTGCACCGGAGGTAATTGCCTCCGTTTGATTCAAGTATATCCAGATGCTCCTCCAGGTCCGGGATCTGGAATACATTATCTTCCACCGAACCGCCAATAAGCAAAACAGGTTTTCCATTATATTGCCAGTAGAATTTGTTTTCGGGATAGATACTGATGCCGGTATTATCAAGTTCTACACCAGATTTTACTTCTGATACAGAAGAAAAAGATAACAGTATTATTATGAAAAGTGCAAAAAAGAATGTAAATGATTGTTTCATTATTTTAGCTAATTTATATAATTGAAAAGAAACGGAATTATTATGTGAAAATGAGTTTAATAAAAAAAATTTAAAATAGCGAGAACAATGAAATTTCGATATAATAATATCGGTTAGTTGGATGAATTATATTGCGTAATAGGCTGAGATGAATTGAAATCATCACTATACACAAGATTCTCCCTATCATCATAAAGTTTTATATAATCAACTATCCCGCTTCCTGAAAATTTCAAGCTTATGCCTTTGACCTCATCAAGGGGATCATTGTATTTTACAGAATAGATTTGAACATTGTCGAGATATACTCCTACCGTTTTGTTATTTGTTTTAATTTTCAGAACTCTCCAATAGCTTACATCCTGAAAGAACGTATTAAGATTATTAAAATCCCCTTTCAGTAAAACATCACCAAAAGAGGCTTTTAGCTGATTTTCATCACATCCGGGATGTATGAAGTTAAATGCAAGGCGGCCGTGAGTATTGATTATTTCAAACGCTGAATTATTACAGATCAGCCCACCAAGGTTGTCTGGATTACAAAATCTGGCTTCAAATACCATATTATCCCCATTCACTCCAAAATCCCTGATATTTCTGAACTCTGTGGAATATATCGAACTATCTGAATAATTCTTTGCTACTTTCGGAGGGACATGTAATAATCCATTATTTTTACATTCTATTTCCGGTAAATAACGATCATTTATGATTGTCTCCCATCCTTTTGTAATAACGTGAATACCTACACAAGATATCCTTTCTGCATTGGCAATTATTTTCACAGCATAATAATCTGGTAGTTCGAATGTATTTGAATAAAAGTGCATGTTCTTTTTAACGGGGATTATGGAACCTTCGGCATAATAATTATTATCAATGAAAATGTTGGTTGACTTGATTTTAGAAACATCATAATAAAAGGTAGCTTCATGTGGAGCATGTCCTATCATATTATTACTCTGAAATACAACCCGGGATTTGTTTAGTTCCAATTCAATTGCTGGATAAAAAAATACAATAAAACCTGAGGATATTAATAAAACCACAACTATTATAGTCCAGAAGAAGGGATTATAAATAATTCTTCTATTACTTCTATAGCTTAACTCAGGGTTATCGTAAACTTCTGCTCCGTTCTTTTTTTCACTTCTTACAAATTCTTCCCAGTTTCTATAATCTAAATATAGAGCAAGCGCATCTTTGGTTGCAATTTGCGGATTATAATTATTGGTTGTGGAGTAAATCCTTCTCAATGTTCGAGCACTTATTTTAATTCCGGTACAACTGAGAATATCTTCACTCAAAAGATCATAATTATGGTTAGTCCAGTTTTTACTTTCTCCCCAATCCAGTTTTTTCTCGATCAGTTGTTTACATTTCTTTATGTGAGATGATTCTTGCATTGGTTTTTAAAGTAGTAATTGAAGTAATAATACAAACAAATAACTAAAAAAGCAAAAAAACAAATATTGGGTAAAACAGGATTTTTTCTTTTTTTTATTCCAGGTACCAATAGAATTCTATTATAGCAAAACTATGTCACAACTTTGTCATGAGTTTGTCTATTGTATGACCATGTTTTCGGTGAATCTTAAATTAATATTACTTCTGAAGTTTTTAATTTCAATATAATATAAACAAACGACTTGTAGAGTTATTTTATCAACGAATCTATAAAATTAAAAAACTACCAGCAGATGTATAGAAAAATTCACCTCATTCTAACTTTTTTAATATTAGTTAGCTTAAGTGTTATAGCGCAAAACAGAGCTGTAATTACCGGAACAGTAACAGATGCTTCCAATAACGAGCCGCTGGCCTTTGCGAATGTTTCTGTAAAAGGTACAAGCATTGGGACGGTAACAGAAGAGAATGGAAAGTTTGAGCTCCTCGTACCCGTGGGCGATAATATTATTGCTATTAGTTATGTTAGTTATCAAACACAGGAAATTGCAGTAAGAACAGAAGAAGGAGAGAATATCGATCTCGGCAAAATTGCCTTAATCATAACATCTATTATGGGAGAGGAAGTTGTGGTAACTATGCAGCTTAGAGGCCAGGCCGCTGCAATTAACCAGCAGGTTAAATCCAATAATATTGTCAATGTTGTTTCCAAAGAAAAAATTGAAGAAGTTCCTGATGCAAATGCAGCAGAAACTCTTTCCAGACTGCCAGGTATTACACTTTCACGTAGTGGAGGAGAAGGTACTCAGGTAACTTTACGGGGAGTATCGCCAAGGTTCAACTCCATTACTGTCAATGGTCAGACTTTACCGAGCACAGGTGCAAATGACCGTTCGGTAAATCTGAGTATGGTTTCAACTGATCTTCTTGATGGAATTGAAGTATATAAAGCCATTACTCCTGATATGGATGCTGATGCAATAGGAGGTTCGGTAAACCTGGTTACTAAAACAGCGGATCCCGGATTGCATGGAAGGGTACAACTGGAAACCGGTTATCATGATCTAATAAACGATATAGGTACTTACAGAGGTAGTTTTACACTGAGTAATCGTTTTCTGGATGATAAGATAGGAGTGATAGTTGGCGCTAACTATCACAGAGTAAACCGGAATACTGATTTTTTCAGTGGTGATTATGAATTAAGAGGGGATGGTGGTTACAGGGGAAATAATGCTATTTTCAGAAATCAGATGGAAACCAGAGACCGTTATGGAATAAGCCTTGCACTGGATTATGAGTTTAAAAATGGATGGATAGTTTTGGAACATGTATTCTCAGAAACCTCACGAGATGTTGTTATCAGGGGGAAAAGAGCAAGGCCTACTATATCGGTTATCGATTTTAATTTAAATAAATATGAAAATGCTCTTAATTTGAATACAACTAACCTGAGGGGAGAGTTTGACGTATTACAATCATCTGAACTTACTTTTAATTTCGGGAGGTCTGTCACAACCAATGAAACACCTTATTCTTATGGAGCACTTGCAGAGATGGAAAGTGGCCTTACACCAGAAGCTAATGAAGCCCAACCACTGGATATGTTCCTTTATGTTCAGCCTTATTTCGGACTGGACGAATTTATTGGCGGAATTGGAACAGGAAAATATTATAATTTTATTGAAGATGAAAATTATACAGGGCAGGTAGATTTAAAGGTTCCATTTTACCTTGGCAGATGGTTTTCAGGAGACATTAAGTTTGGTGGTAAAGTCAGGCAAAAACAAAAATCAAGGATGCTTGAATCTTTCTGGTCATTTGATCCTGTCGAGTACGAACTTGTTTTCCGGCAGAAGTTTCCGCATTATGAAAGAAATGGTACCATTTATCCCATGTCGAATTTTATTGACAATGATTATACTGGATATGATTCTCCCTTTGCAGACCATAATGATATCCCTTTTGTTTTTGATCCGGACATAATTACAGAACATTATGATGTTATGACTCAAATTGATTCACTTTATAAAAGAAATGTAGGTGATTATTTTGACATGTACGATGCAAAGGAAAGAATTACAGCAGGATATATTATGGCGGAAGTTAAATTAGGCCCCAGAGTGACATTCATTCCCGGATTCAGGTATGAAAATACTTTTCTTGATTTTGCTGGAAGTGCCGGAACACAGCGAGATAATGAACCTTTTCGTATCAACCGCAGGGATACTTCCGCTACGAATACAGTGGGAGAATTTTTACCCATGTTTCATTTGAAATATGAATTCATTGATGGATTATCCCTGAGGTTAGCGGCAACCCGCACTCTTTCTCGTCCGAATTTTTTGAACCTTACTCCATTTACACAAAAGACTCTTTCCAATCAGGTCAGAGTTAAATTCGGTTCTATAGACCTTAAGATTCCTACAGCATGGAATTATGACGCTATGCTCAGTTGGTTCTCCAAATTCGGATTAGTTTCTGTGGGTGCCTTTTATAAGGAAATATCTGACATAGATATAAACGTAAATTTTTTCGATTGGTCGGGAAACAGAGACACGAATCCAATGTATGGTTGGTTGGTTGACAGCCCTATTAATTCAGAAGAGACTACAACTGTTTATGGAGGAGAGATGGAGGTCCAGACTAATTTCAGGTTCCTTCCCAAACCTTTTGACGGAATAATTCTTAGTGGTAATTATTCAATTATGAGATCCGAAACCTATTATCCCTTCTTTTATACTGCTTACCCCCCACCAGATTATTTTCCGGTTACTCAGGATTCATTCCGCATAAACAGTACACAGGGTCAGGCAGATTTTATTGCAAATTTTACCGTTGGCTATGAGAAGGGTGGATTTTCCGGAAGGATCAGTATGAATTACCAGGGAGTAAGATTGCGAAATTCAGGAGCATCACCCTTTCAGGATGTTTATGACGATGAATATATGCGTTGGGATGCTGCTCTTTCATATAAGTTTTCAGAGCACTGGCAGATACTTATGAATCTGGTTAACCTTAGTAATGAAACCGAGCGACAATACATTTATACAGTCGATCAACCCAGTAGTATTCAGCAATACGGTAGAAGATTTACACTTGGGGTGAGATACCGGTTTTAAAAGTAATTTTTATTAACTAATACTTCACTTTATTTTCTAATCTAAATTTTATTATTATGAAAAAGTTTTACTTACTTACATTCAGTTTAGGACTATTATTTTTAGGACTAAACAACGTTAATGCACAGGATTTTCCGTGGCCTGATTTAGGAGAAGCCATGGTAATTGAACCCGGAGAACCCGGTAAGATCAATGATGTTATTCATGGCGATACAACTGCAACTGGTGATCGTTTGCATAATCACTACATTCTGAAAAGGGGGCAGACCTACCTTTACACTGCACGAATTAACAATACAGATTATCCTCTTATGGTTACTGCAGAAGATGGAGATGGTCCATTACCAATTATTAAGGCATTAGGACCTGCCGCAGGTGAGGATGAAGCTGAAAGAGCATTCCATGCCCAAGGCGATCTTTACCTGAAAGACATTGTAATCAATGGATGGGATCAGGGAGGTAATTACACAGATAATGCTACGGTTAGACTGGCCAAGGATGGTATTACCGTAGTATGTAACAATGTGGTGTTTGACTTTAACCGCCAGAATAACTTGAGGATAAACGCTGTGGACTGTAAGCTATATGTAGAAAATTGTATAATTGCAAACCAGGGTATTGCCGCAAGATTATGGCAGGGATTCGCGGTTCATTTCCGTGGAAACTGGATTCCTCTTGTTCATATGCGTAATAATACTATCTATAATATGCATAATACTGTTATTACTAACAGACAGGAAGCACGATATGGCAAGTTTATCTTTGAAAATAATACAGTTGTAAACACAGGTACAGGTGGTTCTTATTACGGCAGACCAGACTCATTGATAGTTAAAAACAATTTATTTGTCAATGTAGGGATACTGGGAGATGGGTTTATCGGTGATCGTGCTAATTTTACTGAGCCACACTATTACTTTGTTGTCGATTCATTATTTACTGATACTACAAATACAGTGCTGGATGATCCTGATCTTATTGAGTTTACAAATAATCATTTTTATCTGGACCCACAGGTGGCGGAATTATTACCTGACTCTTCAGATAAGGCAACCGAAACTTTGTTTAATCCTTATCTGACAGACCTTATTGGTGATGGTGTTAATATTGTTTCAGATGAAGCTTTCAGTTTTGAGAATTTCCCGGCAACAATGAATGAATATCAGGCATACATTAATGATTTTTACACTTTTGCTGACGACCCGGCGGAAATGCCTCAATTTGAGACTGATTTCAGAGTTCTCGATTTCAGTTATCCTGAATCTCATGCCGCATATAGTGCCGGAACAAACGGAGGTCCATTGGGTGACCGAAACTGGTTCCCCAATTATGTTGGAGTGGAGAGATTTAAGAAAGCTGAGAAATTTGAAGCTTATCCTAACCCATTCAACGATTTACTAAGAATTAGTCTTAAAGAAAATCAGGATGTGGATAGAATAATAATTACTAATTTACTGGGACAGCAAGTGAGATCAATCAGAAATATCTCTGAAAGAACGATTTCGATTAATACTGATGAACTGAAATCAGGTCTATACTTTATTAATTTCTATCATCAAAACAGATTACAGGGAGTAAGCAAAATGATGAAACAGAAATAATCTCTTCTTGGTTGGTTGTTTAATATTTAAATAAGGGGCATTTTCATCTCAATATTTATGCCCCTTATTTATTGATTATTAAAAATTATTCTGGGATTATTCATGATGTCATTTGATTTACATTATATTTAAATTTTCAACTTTTATGTAGAGTGATGCTTCGGAATAATGATATAAAACAATACACTTTATGTGTTATCATAATTCTATTGATGTCTTATTTTCAAAGCTGTATAAGAACTGGTCCACAGGATTTGGAAGGAAATAAATATCTTCATTCCAATTCAGGATTAAGGGTTAAGCTTGATGAAATATGGATAAGATTAGGAGACAGAATGGGTGAAATAGATCAGGATCACGGACTTGTTTCTGTAGATGTTGCAGAATTTTCAAATAATTCTGAATTTATTGTATCCGGATCAAGCGCAGGAAATGATTTGATTATTTGGGAGGTAAAATCAGGTAAAAAACTATTTCATGACAGTTGTGAAAATGAAATTGAATCTGTTTGCTTTTCTCCTGATGATAAATATTTGTTTGCCGGTGGAAAATTTAAAAATTTATTAATCTGGGATACCGGGACCTGGAAACGGAAAAAAGATGTTGAATTTGACTCAGGTATTGAATATATGAAATTTTCACACAATGGTGAACTTTTAGCTATTGGTCATATTGATGGTAGAATTTCTATTCTTGATGGAAAAAGTTTTAAAGTTTTAAAACAGGTTATTCATACACCCAAAGAAAAAATGAAAGATTATCCAACAAAAGATCGTGGGGATGTGAATTCATTAGATTTTTCGTTGGATGATAAGTACCTGGTTTCAGGGGGACTTGATGGAAAATTGATAATATGGGAAGTTGCCCAAATGACGATTATCCGGACACTGGAAGGACATGATGCTTCTGTTAAATCAGTCAGGATTAGTCCACAACTTAGTTGTATAGCCTCTGCCTCTGTTTCTCAGAAAGGGCGTGATGATAATTCAATCAAAATATGGAACTTTAATTCAGGAAATTTAATTCATACTCTGACTTTTCCTCTTGGAATGGAAGCTGTTGAGTTTTCTCTGGATGGCAGTATCCTGGCGGCAGGCGGTAGAGAAGGAGCTAAGTCTGATTCTGTTGAAGAGGAGCAAGGAAATATTTATTTTTATGCTATCCCGGATGACCCGGTGAATAAGCCCATTGTACAGGTACATAAAGAACCTGTTTTCAGATCAGAATATCTTGATTTCAATAATGAAGGGGATCTATTGGTTTCCTCCCATGAAGATGGAACATTGCGTTTATGGAAATTTCAGATTGAAGGTATCGATCCTTGATAATTTAATGATAAACCTCAGATAGAGATATTGAAAAACAGGGATATAAAGAGATGAAAATGCTTTATTTCCATTCTGAAAAATATCGTCGACATTTAAATTAATTATGAAAACAAATAGAAGAAGATTTCTGTCAATGCTTGGCATGGCAGGTATTTCTGCTACAGCATTTACAGGTAGATCTCATAATTATGCACTAAATCCAGAGATTAATCCCGGAAAGACAGGTATTAAAATTACGGGCTTAAAAACCTATATACTCCCAAGAGCAATAATAGTTAAACTCGAAACAAATGCAGGAATTTCGGGTTGGGGAGAATCAAGCCCGAATAATACTCATTTGATAAGGACTTTCATTGAAACAGATATTAAAGAGCGGGTGATTGGAATAGATCCTTTTGATGTTGAGCCTCTATGGGATGAGCTATTCTGGTATAACCATGATCTCGGACCCGCCGGGGCTTTACCTTATGCAATTGCCGGAATTGATCTGGCAATGTGGGATCTGAAAGGTAAAATTTTTCAGCAACCGGTTTATAAACTTCTTGGAGGCAGTTATCAGAAGGAATTTCTCACTTATGGCGGATTTGGGATATACGGGGGTACTGTGCCTGTAGAGGAAGCTGTTGATAAGGCACTAAATCTTGCCGAGAAAGGATTTAAGGTTATCAAATTACGAATGCAGATACGGGAATATAATCTTAATCCGCATCCTGATTATACACTTAAATACTATTCGGCTGTGAAAGAGGCCCTCTCCGGAGATGTAGAGCTTTTCGTTGATCCGAATGAAGGATATACTGCCTACAGGGCAATTCAAATTGGTAAAGAATTACAGGGAATGGGCATGAAATACTTTGAAAGTCCCTGTCCCCTCGAAAACCACAGAGACACCGCCGAAGTAGTGGAAGCGCTTGATATTCCTGTACTCGCAGGAGAAAAATGTTATACACGCTGGCAATTCAGGGATCTTATTCTCCAGGGAAACCCGGATGTGATTCAACCCGATGTAATTAAATCAGGAGGCATTACCGAGGTAAAAAAAATAGCAACCCTCGGGCAAACATTCTTTAAAACCATGGCACCACACAATACTAAACCTACACTTGGCACGGCTGCGGCCCTTCACGTGATGGCATCCTGCTCGAATTTTGGACCTTTCATTGAGTTTATCGAAACCGAACTGTACGAGCCGGTATTGAGTGTGTTTGATAACCACGTGGAGTTTAAAGACGGTAAACTAATTGTCCCTGAAGGCCCGGGTCTGGGGTTGGTTGTCAATGAGAAGAAGTTAGAAAAGTTATCAGAATAGTAATCGTTTAATTTACATAATTATGTCAGAACATATCACCCATGTGGCAGTATATGAAGATACTGTAAGGCTTATGAAAGCCGATAGGATTAATTTTCCTGAGATTTTCACCAAAAGTGTGGAAAATAGCTATGACAGTGGCCTGTTTTGTAGCGGATCAAGAGGTAATCACCTGTATGCCATACCTATCATTGAAAAATATAAAAACCGTAAAGCGGATTCTTTCAAAAAGGAAGAAACAGAGCAGATCGCCGGCGCCATTGGCTGGCTAACCCACCGGGCATCTGATCTTCAAATGAAGCCCATTTTTGGCATAATCGAAGATAAAGAGCATCCGGTGTTTCATGATAATGAATGTCAAATGTACCATGACGCCATTGTTTTTAAAGAAGTATATCAAGGGGGGACTATTTCCACAGAATCACAGTACGAACAACTTTCACCAGCCACCCTGGCACACGGGATGAAAGGAAATCCGGCTTCAACGTATGTAAATGTGCCTGTTACTGAAAATGTATTCACGCATTTTTTTATGAGTGAATTTGCAAGGCAACAGCATTTTATTAATAATATTGATGACATCAATGATTACTGTGATTTACTGGTAGATAACAGTCAGTATTTATATGAAGACCTTCGAATTTACATCGATGCCTTTCAAACCCCGGATTTCCATAAGCTTACCTATTATATTTACAATTTTAATGTGTACGATGAAGAGGACGCACTGATAAAAATTGTGAGAAATATTCAGCTAAATGGAAAATACCCCACAGCCACGGAGCTTAAAGTGGCGCTGGATACTGCTGATCAACAGTCACAATACGCACAGGCACTGAAAAAAGCATATGATTATATAACTGGTACTGGTAAGTTTTATAATGATAAAATCAGTAAAAGCCAGGTATATGATATCGTTGAGAATTATAACGAAAAGCACCGAATATAAATCCAATAAAAAATGAACAAGATGAATAATCATATAAACAGAAGACGTTTTATAAAACAAAGTGCCCTGGGTAGTGCTGGTGTTGTATTGGGGGCATCTATGTTGGGATCAAAAAATATGTTTGCAGCAGCAGCGGCTAATTTTAAATCAGGAGTGGGTGGCCTGGTGCCGGTTGCAGTCATCGAAGATACCAACTTGCTGTTATTGCGAACAGCAAAGTTCAAAGGTGATTCGGAATATGCCCTTACATCCGATTTACATACACGTCCGGCAGCTCCCGGCAACAAAGGTCGATTAGCATCCCTTCTACCGGTTCAGGATAAAAAACTGATGGATTTACTGAAGACGATAAAACAAAACAAAAGCCTTAAAAATCGCGTCGAAAAGATTGCTATTGCCAATGGCTGGATTTGCAACAACGCCACTTATAAACATTTAAGCCCGGTTTATGGCGACAATCCTTCTCCCGAAACAATCATGGATGTTCAGGCTTACCACGATGCACAATTGTTAATTGAACTATCCGGTATTCAAATGACAGGTGATGTAAAAGAAGAATACCTTGCCGCCTTGTTTAATGAAATATTGCCGCGGGCTTCAACCAGGGTGCATACATTTATTCCTGCAGAAGATGGGCATGACTGGGTAAACAGGATGACTGACTGGAGGGTGATGAATAAAAACTATAGGGATGAGCTGGCAAAAATTATGGTACATCCGGAAATGAGCAAAAAAGAGAACTATGTAAATGGACCGGACTTTTATAATCCTTCCGATGCTGTTATTATGTATTGCCGCAACTTGCAAAATGCAAAAAATGTAAAAATTGATAAGATTGAGAAAGCAGTAGATGATGCTTCAAATAAAAGTTTGTATGCAAGGATACTGGGCGAATCATTCAAAAATATTCTTGCTGCCAATGAATTCTTAAATGGCAACATGAGTGGCAGTCAACTGGAAGGAATGCTGTTTTCATAGGAATAAAATCAGGAGAAAAATGCGTGTATCAAAAAACTGCTTTTTATTAACCCTGCTATTTGTAGCATTACCGGCTATTTATCAGGAAGATATCGTTATTTTCAAGGAAGATAAACCCGATATAAAACTCCTTTGGAGCCGGATGGCCTATTTTAGCCCCACCCTAAGATCAGTGGAAGCTGCCGAGTTTTCACCCAACGGTAAATATGTAGCATCAGCGGTTAAATTTGGATCATATTTCGTCCACAAAAAGCGTTCGCTTTCATCCCGATGAAAAGTCCTTTGCCATTGCCGGTTTTGCCAATCAGGTGAAGGTTTTTTCTTATCCGAAACCTAAAGAATTGGCCGTATTCAATTTTGAGAAGAAACTCGCAGCAGTGGAAAATCATCCCGAGGGTAATTTCCTGTTTGACAGCGGTCATGGTATGGAAATGGTTGTTTACAACACCAAAGTGTACAAAGAAGTGATGAGGTTCCCCTGCCGCAGGGTCGAATACATTGATTTTTCAGATGATGGCAGGCTGATGGTTACCGGTCACGAAAGACAGCGGCCTGTTGTCGTTGTACATGTTATGGTCCAACCTTACTGGCGAAGATCATTATGATAACCTGCAGCGGCAGATTCTTAATAATAAGGATTTGAAATAAGCATCAATTTTTTGATATAAAAATTTGCTAACTAAGATCTATTATGAAAAAAAATATTATTGTAGTTGGGAGAAGAGGTGTTCCCGCTAAAAGAAAAAGTACAATCATTAATTGTCAGGGAACCGGATACCAAAGTATATGATATTAGAGCGGCAATGCATTTATTGGAGAGTTTTGAAGTAGTGAGATTCAATTAGTTTTGATAATGGCACCGATAACAAAGCACTTAAACCTGTTTAGAAAATAAATATATTATGAAACTTATAAGTCATTCATTAAAAATATCTGTGCTGCTTGCAGTCTTCTTTTTTGAGCTATCTACTTACGGGCAGGTTAACCTTGGCCCCTATTGTGGTGCAGTGACTGACAATTCAGTTGTCATCGTGTATCAAATGGAGTCAGGTAATATTGATATACAAATTGTATATTCAACAAATGAAAACCTTAATAACCCTATTCAAACGGATTCCTTCAGCAGTTCTGCAGCAGAAAATTATATTGTTAAGGTTCCTTTGGAAAACCTGGAATCCGACACGCGCTACCATTATGCCCCAATGATAAATGGGCGGATACTGACGAAATACAAAGGGACGTTTAGAACCTTTTTTAAAGAAGCCGGTGACTTTTCCATAGCTTTTGGAAATTCACTGAAGGATTGCAGACCTGCGGAATCAGGGATGCTGGCAGCGCTTGAAAACGACCCGCTTTTTTTTCTGAATACCGGAGATTTATTTTATAACAATATTGGGGAAAATGACCTTGCCCTGTTTCGTAATGCCTATGAGGATGCCTTGAAACGAACATGCGATTCAAGGTTAGGTGCTTCAGTGCCGCTTGTTTATATATGGGACGATCACGATTATGGACCCAATAACTCAGATGCGACTGCATTGGGAAGAGAGGCTTCCAGGTACGCTTATCGGGAATATATTCCTCATTATCCATTGCCGGCAGGTAATGGAAACTTTGCCATATACCAGGCGTTTTCAGTAGGGGCCGTACGTTTTATTCTCACAGATCTTCGCAGTGAACGCTATCCTTCCAAAGGAACTATGATGGGTCAAAAGCAGTTGGAATGGTTTCTTCATGAATTATCGGATGCCTCCAACAGCCATGAATTGATAATATGGGTTTCTTCAGTTCCGTATACAACCACTCAAAATGCCAGCTCTGATAATTGGGGTGGTTTTGAAGAGGAGCGCAGGACGATTGCCAATCATATTAAAGAGGAAAATATTGCCAATATGATGATTGTCTCGGGAGATGCCCACTCGCTGGCAGCAGGTGATGGTAGTGATGCTGATTATGCTGACGGTGGCGGTGCTCCATTAGCTGAAGTGCTTGCAGCACCATTGGATGGGGATCCTACCAGCATTAAGGGAGGTCCCTGGAATCAGGGAACCTATTGTGCTCCCGTGGGTGAAAATGCTTATGGCTTACTTTCGGTAAGTTTCACAGAATCAGAGATTAGAGTGAATTTTAGTGGACGTACAAATACACATGAGGAAAAGATATCACTGTACAAAATATTTTATCGAAAAGCTTCGCGTTAAATATATTGGGGTGTGGCTTAATAATCGTCTTATAATAAAGTAGCATAGTATCCTTTCCTGTCCAATAGTGTATCTTTATCGGTCATAGTTTATTACGATTTATTTATGAACCGAGGACTCCCGAAAGCTTTCGAGGAGGACGAGTTCAAAGAAGTTAATTAATAAGATCTATTATGAAAAAAAATAATATTGTAGTTTTAGTGGTAATGCTAAGTACGGCTGGAGTCGATGTACCCGAACATTTTCAGGGCATTCCTTTTTTTGGAGCGCAGGAAGGATCTGAAAAGAGTATGCCTTCGGTTTCCGTGGCAGGATGGATGAAAAGATCGACATGTCGCGTTCGGTGCGCAACAAGCAATTCCGCTATATCCGCAACTACATGCCGCATAAGGTATACGGACAGTATCTGGAGTACCTCTGGCGTGCTCCATCCATGCGTTCATAGGAAAAAGCATATTACGCCGGTGAATTAAACGAAACCCAGGAAGCATTCTTTGAAATGAAACCGGCAGAGGAACTGTACGATATAAAAGCCGATCCTTTTAATGTGAATAACCTGGCCGGAAACCCGGAATATGAAGAGGTGATGAATGAGATGCGGAATCAAAATCAGAAGTGGATACACGAAATCAGGGATGCCGGATTTTTGCCTGAGCCCATGATGGCCCGGATAGCGCAGGATACTCCGGTATACGATTACATGCGAAGTGGGGTTGTACCGTTTGAACGTCTGGTTGAAACAGCAGATATGGCTTCTTTACGTGATATTACCATTCTTGATGATATCCTTTTAAGGCTCAACGATGACTATCCGGCCATACGATACTGGGCTGTTATTGGCTGCATAGTCCTTGAAGCGGATGGTAATGATGTGGTTAAAAAACTGCAAACTATGATGACGGATGATTTGGAAATGTCGGTGCGCATTGCAGCAGCAGAAGCCCTGTACCGGTTGGAAGAAAGAGAAGGCGTCATCGAAACCCTGTCTGAAGCCCTGGACAGCGAAATAGAAATGACCCGGTTGTATGCGCTAAATGTGTTAGAAATGATGGGAGAGGAAGCATTTGAGTTGAAGGATAAAATACAAGCGCTTATTTTACGTGAACCCGACACTAAAGTCTATGACATCAGAGTGGCTGTGACACTAATGGATTTTTTCAGGAATGAAGGGCTTATTAGTGAATAGAGGCACCAGAAAAAATATAAACTGATATCTGTAATTATGGCTAACAATAGTTCTCTTAGAGTACCGCCGATTAATATGCAGGCCTGCCTTTGCGAAGCTCCGGCGAAGCAAGGGCTACGCTGATTTTCTCACCTGATTTTCTGCGAAAATCTGCGAAACACGTTGGGCTTTTCTGCGAGAAAAGCAAATAATGAGGGTTAGGTATTATTGCTATAGAAATTATAAAATTATAAATACACTAGCTATGGAAAGAAGAACATTTATTGAAAAAGGATCCCTGGCAACTGCAGGTCTTTTGTCGTCTTCTTTTACCGTACCTCAGCTAATTAGGAGAAATAGAAAATTAGGAAATCAGATGATTGGTATCCAGATTGGTGCCGTATCCTTTTATGACGAAGGTGTGAAAGCTGTGTTAGATAATGTACAAAACCTGGCCGGAGTGAATACCCTTTTCATACCAGTATATGCATACAATCGTGGCCTGGCGGGTCGTCAAATACCTGGAGAATCATTTCCTGATCACGGAAAGCAGATACCCGATGAAAACTTTGTAGGAGGCTATTATGCTACCATGCACGATAAATACTACAAAAATTCCATTTACAAACCTGAGCATGCACGTGCACCGGAGTTGGGCGATTTTGATGTGCTTGCCGAAGTAATTCCCGAAGCCCATAAACGGGGCATAAAGGTGATTGCCCTTTTTGCCGACAACTTTAGCAAGAGCCGTTCGCATTCCGAGAAATTGTGCGAATACGATATTTACGGAAACCAAACCGGCAGTGTTAACCTGATAAATCCTCATTACCGGAATTTTGTAAAAGCAGTCACCGAAGACTGCATACGCTCGTATCCTATTGATGGCTTGCTTTGGCGAACCGAACGTACCGGACCACTTTCAGATACCCTGG
Organism: uncultured Bacteroidaceae bacterium; assembly: GCA_964528675.1. Lineage (GTDB taxonomy): Bacteria > Bacteroidota > Bacteroidia > Bacteroidales > CAYRTD01. Next base: position 27,250 of record CAZGTU010000008.1, on the reverse strand, counting down.
GGTTTGGTCATTATGGTCAGTTAAGCGATCCCAACCCGACCAGTTTTGATGAATATACCATCCAATTTGCAGAGAAAAAAGGTATTGATACGGAAAAAGTCAAGGAATCTTATTTTAAGCTGATTGATTTGGTGATGCAAATTCGTAAAGGAGACAAACCGGTCGACGGTTGTTATGTTTCATTCCAGCGATTGTTGATGCAACATCCTGAGATACTTGCCTGGCATCAATTGACGGTTGATATTTTAAATGATACCTACAAAACCATTTACTCTTTTTCCAAAAATATTCAACCTGATTTGCCGGTTGGGTGGGCATTAAGTTTTAAAGGCCTTTATAATCCATATTACCGGGCCCGTGAGGATTTGAAAGAATTAGCCGGGTACTCTGATTTTCTTAAAATTGTAATGTATACAACAGTTGGCGGGGTAAGGTTTCATACATTTACCCGTTATGCAACCCAGAGTATTTATGGTGATATGACACAGCAGGAAGCCCTGAATTTTATTGCTTCCATTATGGGATACGCGCCTTTGGATGTTGAGACTATAAGGCAAACAGGGCTACCTTCGGATATTGTTTACCGGGAAACCAAAAGAGCCTTGACCCGTGCAGAAGGATCAGATATGCAGGTTTGGCCTGCCATTGATATTGATGTACCTGCCCGTAGGTTTGGAATGGAAGATCCGCCCTATGCCAAAAGGACACCTGAAAATGTTAAAGAAGATGTTATGGCTGCATTCAAAGGCGGAGCCACAGGGATAATGCTGGCACGAAAATATTCTGAGATGAACCTTTCCAACCTGAAAGGTGTGGGAATGGCACTGGATGAGCTAAATATCAGATAATGATTATTAATTCTAAAATTATGACCGTACGAATATACACATTGCTGGTTTTTTTGTTTGTTTCATTTGTATCAATCCATTCGCAATCATGGAAACAAGCCGCCCATGATTCCATCATGAAATACAGAACCTCCCCGCTTAGCATTGAGGTGCAGGATGATGCTGGTCAGCCAGCCGAAGGTATTAGCGTGCATGTAAAAATGCTAAAACATGCCTTTAAATGGGGAACCACTGTGAATGTTAATGAAGTATCGAAAATACTGGGTAATAAGGGAACATTTAATACCAATTCAAAGTATCTAAACCACTTCAGGTTATTTAATTCTGTTACACCTGACAATGCTGGCAAATGGAAGGGTTGGATTGACCCATCGCAACGAGCTACCTATTTACGAACCATTGACTGGCTTGATAGCGAGGGCATAGCAAACCGGGGGCATACCTGTGTTTGGGAAAGTGAGCGTTTTAATGCCATTCCTGAAGTTTTAATCGGACAGACAGACACCGCAGTTGTCCGGGCTGAAGTGAAATCACATATCAACGACATCATGTCAAGGCTGGCAGAGGAGATATACGAAATGGATGTAGTAAACGAACTCGTGCACGAGCAGCATATTGTAAATGGTTTACTCAACGTCCCCGATCCTGCCCTGGAACACAGCCAATGGTACAAATGGGCCAAAAAGGCAGCACCGAATGTGGATCTTATTGCCAATGAATTTGACTTGTTTCAGTCGGGAAATAATTTTTACCAGCGATACATCGAATACGTCGAAAAAATGATAGCTGATGGTGCACCGGTGGATGGTGTGGGCATGCAGGGCCATTTCTGGACAGACATGCCCACGTATGATGAATTAAAAAGAAGGATAAACCAGGTAAAACCACTTGGTTTACCTATGGCCGTCACAGAATTTGACATGAAAGGGAAGGCCTACGATGACATGGAGCGGGTGATGTATGCCGTGTTTTCTGAGCCTCAAATGTATGGGTTCACTATGTGGGGAGCCTGGGATGGCAGCCAGTGGCGAAACAACGGGCCCCTGTTCGAGGATAACTGGAGCATCAAACCAGGCGGACAGGCCTGGCTGGATTTAGTGCACGGGAAATGGAAAACTGATACCTTAATTGCTACAGATGAAACCGGCAGTTTTACCCTGGATGCCTTCAAAGGTACTTATATTGTTGAATTGCATACAGATGAAAAAGTATATGTAGATACATTTATCATAGGTAACGAACCGGTTACCCTGAGCTACACCACGGACAGCATTTATTCTCTCATTCCGCAAGCGACACTGGAAATCAAAGGCGACAACAACGAGTTTAATGTATATCAGCCGGCCCTGGTTGAACTAAAAACGGATTATCCTGACTCAATCCTTAAAGTGGAGTTTTATGAAGGCATCTTCATGCAATACCGGGATACTGAACCAGCATTTACCTATGAAATTATTAATAGCTATGCTGGTAAAAAAAATATTTATGCACAGGTTACCTGCAAAAACGGCTACTCTTTTATTACGGATACGCTTGAACTCACGTTTGTAAACAAAAATGCCTTTCCCGTAATCAATTATATTTACCCTTATTTAAATCAGGTTTTTATGTACGGACAGGAGATAACCGTGGCCTGTGATGCCAGCGATTATGAGGATGAGATGTGGAAGGTTGAGTTGACCGGACTACCAAATGACAGCATGTTAACCGATACTGCAGCTCCCTATCATTTTAACCTTACAGGGCTGAATCCGGGAATTTATCAACTGGAACTTACGGCATTGGATAGCCTGTATGGTTTTACTACAAGAAGCCTGAGCTTTACCGTACTCGATCCTGGTGCGCAGAATGTTTCTATCTCCTCACCCCAAACAGCGGATGATGATGTGGAACAGCTTGACAACGGCTCCATTGAAACCCTGGGAGATTTGGACATGGGTGAAAAGATTACGGGTATCCGGTTTTCTCAGGTTAACCTGCCGAAAAACGTGCAAATCGACAGCGCATTTATTCAGTTTACAGCCGATAATGTAAATCAGGGCAGCATCCGGTTTGATATACAGGCTGAAAACCTTGCTGATGCTGCACCTTTTACTACATCCACCAATAATATAACGGAGCGAACTATTTTAACCGATCCCATTGCCTGGGAACCTGAGGACTGGCTTTCCAGTGGCGACAAAACCTTAGCGCAGCGGACGCCGGATTTAAAAGTAATGGTTGAATCACTCATTGCGCTGGAGGACTGGTCAGAGAGCAGTCCGGTAAATATCATACTCGGACTGGCCGGGGAAGAAACAAAAAGGCGTGCCAAATCTGTCGATATTCAGGAAGAGGCTGCACCAACCCTGCTGATTTATTACCGCCCGGATGTTGAATTATTTGCCCCCGATGCTCCTTCCGGACTGCATATCTCCAATAAATCCGGCAATCAGATTACCCTTGAATGGACAGCTCCTGACGGCGATGATGTCCTGTGTTATTTTATTTATGTTGATGGAGTAAAATATGATCTTTTCGGAACCAAAAATACTTCCTTTGTTGTGGAAACCGGCAATCAAACTACGCATCAACTCTATGTAACTGCCATGAGTAAATACAGCCTGGAATCCGCTCCAAGCAATACAATTAATTCGGATGATGCGATTTCTGGAATTATACCGGAAACGGCGGGTAATGACTTCCTTGCTTTTCCTAATCCTTTTTCGGAACAGATAAAAATAATCATAAAGAAACAAGCTGTCCACAATGAAGCAGCTATTTTAAATATTCAGGGGCAGGTAGTCCATGTATTACAACCGGTGAGCAGGGGTCAACAGTATGTTGAATATATATGGAATGGAAAAAACAGGGCCGGAGATGAACTTGCTCCGGGGATCTATTTCATAAAACGGGGAGGGATTACCAAAAAAATCATTAAAAAATGAATGTTATTTTGATAAATTTAATACATAAAAATCGTTAACATGGCGATTAATAATATGAAATATGTAAGAATAAAAGCAGTCCTTTTTTTCTTTTCATTGTTGCATTGCACTGTTCCATTAAATGATTTAATGGCAAAGGGATTAAAACAGAATCAATCAGCAGATAAAATTTCCTTTAAAGCGAAAGGCTATTCTCGGGATGAAACAGCATGTTTCTCCGGAGACAGTGTTACGGCCTTCCGTTTTCGCTCTGATTTTGACAGCCGCATAGATGGAGATTCAGGATGGAATGCTCTCGTGAATGAAGCACCAACCCAAACCGTTGATACACCTTTCCGTCTACGCTTTGAAATTGAAAGCGACACGAGCACGCTTCGCCGGCAGTACAGTCTTCAATATCGTTGGAATGAAGGACAATGGCAATATGTTGAGGCTCATGAGTTTCCCTATCCCTCAGCAGCAACGCCTCCCGTGAGCATCGTGAGCTGTGACGCTTTTTTCTATGGTGAAGCAGCGGGTGATCTACTCTCTAAATCTGCGCTTCCTTCTGCTTCGGGTGCGGGCATATCTTTGGCACCTACAACTCCCGGATGGATTCCGAAATACCCTCACGGAGAAACGGCAGAATTTGAGTGGGCCCTGGTGGTACGTCGATGGGCTGATGGTCCTGAACTTGTAAAAGACGGTGATCAGTTCAGCGTTCGTATGGTCGATAATAAAGGATTACCGCTACCGGGACCGCAGCCCGAATTTACCGTCAACGTACCTCCCAGACACCTTGGGGGCACCTTCGTTGAAACACCTGCACGCATAGGCCCTTTTGAAGACAGCCTTGGCCACCTTTATTTTATCATGGAACCTACCGAAACCGACTACTGCTTTATGATGTTAAAATCAACGGATAACGGAAACTCCTGGTTTGAAGTGGATCCGGATAACCGACCCCTGGCCAATGACCTTGAGGGTGTAGGAGCTGTCATGTCTCCCGAAGGAATCATACATATTGTGCATCAAAAAGGGAAGGATGTTTACTACCACGCATTTGCTACAGCTGATAACCCTGAATACTCCGACAAATGGATTACCGATAGTTACTTAATTGCCGATACAGAGAAACCACCTGTGCAGACAGCCGGTATTGCACTCCGTCCGGATGGCAGTATTGTGACAGTCTATGGTGCAGGGCCACGTTTGCAATTGCGTATTCGGGAGAAGTCAGGGACATGGTTAAAACCGGTTTCTATCGATCCAGGTAATCCCAATGGGTTAACCAGCCCCTCCCTCATTTGCCGGCCCGATGGATTTGTAGATATTGCTTATAAAAGTACCGATGGAAAAGGTTGGTGTCGCCAGCTCTTGCCGGATAATACGCTCACAAAACCACAAGAGTTTGCTGATGATCTTGGTACTACCGAAAATGAAGCCATCGCCATTTTACCACTTGTTTATTTAGACGACCCGGGAACTACGTTTGCTGTATTTCGTCAATCTGACGGGTACTTATACGGTAGTTTAAGATCACAAAACAACACGTGGGAGAAACCTTCCCGGATTTCTGACCGCACTGTAGTAACAAATGCTGTGGATTCAGACCAGCCTGGAGCAGATGTAGTTGTATACGGGGATAAAATATATATTGTATTCATATCTCAAGATAACAGAGATATATACTTTTCAACTTTAACTGATTTTCAAACTGTACCGGCTTCTACCAGAATTGTTCCGGATATAAATGGTTCCTGGGTACGTGGACAAATCCTAATGCATCAGCCTGAATCTCCTTGCTATGGAATTATCTACGATGCCGGAAGTAAGGGTGGCTCAGGATATAATAAATATCTTTGTCATCCATTGATTATTTCCGGGTTTGGTGCCGTAAGATAGTGAAAAGTAAACTTTAAATTATAAAATAATTAATCATGAAAAATAAATTGATTTGTATTTTTACTATTGCATTGTTGATTTATTCGTGTAATACAACCAAGGAAAATAAAGATTCAGAATACAAAAGCGAAATAGAAAGCATTGTTAACCGGATTAAGATACCACAGTTTGCTGAGCGAACATGCAATATTGTTGATTTTGATGCAATACCAGGAGGTAGTTCAAATTGTAAGCCCGCCATTGACTCAGCAATAAACGTTTGTAGCCGAAACGGAGGCGGATAGGTACTTATTCCCGGAGGAGATTTTTATTGTGAAGGGCCTGTGCATTTGAAAAGTAACATTAATTTGCATATTGAAGAAAATGCCACGCTAACGTTCAGTAAAAATCCTTATCATTATTTGCCGTTGGTTTTTGTGCGTTGGGAAGGTGTTGAATGTTATAACTACTCGCCCTATATATACGCTAATAATAAAAAAAATATAGCAATTACCGGCAAAGGGAAAATTAGGGTAATGCTGCAAACGGTATCTTTGAGTGGCGGTATAAACAAAAACCTTCACAGAACCTGATGCGAAAAATGGGCAGAGAACAGGTTCCGCTTGAAGATCGGGTGTTTGGTGAAGGACACTTTATAAGGCCATCGTTTATTTAGCCCATGAATTGTGAAAATGTGCTAGTCGAAAATATCTCGATTGAAAATGTACCTTTTTGGGTAGTGCATCCTACTTATTGTAAAAATGTAACCATACCCGGAATTACAGTCAATAGCCGCAATATTAACAACGATGGAATTGACATTGATTCAAGCGAAGATGTCCTGATAGAGGATTGTATGTTTACAACCGGCGATGATGCCATTGCTCTAAAATCCGGTCGTGATCAGGACGGGTGGCGTGTGGGTAAACCCAGCAAAAATGTTGTGATTAGAAACTACAAAGCAGATACCACACTGCATCGAATGGCATTTGGTAGCGAAATGTCAGGTAGCATAGAGCATATATATGTTCAGAATTTTGAGATTTCGAACGTTGACCAATATGCCCTTCTGTTTAAAGCCAATAAGGACCGGGGCGGTTACATCCGAAACATATTTATTGATAATATGACCTTTGATACGGTGATGACGGCCATTTTCTTTACAAATGATTATCATAGTTATGCCGGGGGTGACAGTCCCTCTGAATTTCATGACGTTTTTGTCAATGAAAAGCAAATAACTTCCCTGGATGATATGAAGGTTGAGTAAATAGATTAGGACTATGTTACTTTTTACAGGAAACAGACACTAGGCTTAAAAATAATCTGTATATTTGAACTGGTTAACCAATGACCAATAACCAATGAATTCAAATAAGTATGCAAGACATTTTAAATAAAATTGAATCCATAGATATAAAGAAACCATCCGATATTGTACTTGAAAAAATTCGGGAATTAATTCTAAATGGTAGTCTATCACCAGGGGATCAACTTCCGCCGGAAAGAGATCTTTCATCTAAATTTGGTGTTGGACGGGGGCATATCCGAGAAGCCATCAAAAAACTTGAGTTTTACGGTATCCTTAAAATATACCCGCAACGCGGAACGATTGTGGCAAACCGGGGCATTTCATTGTTGGAACATATGATATCCAACATTATCCAACTCGAAATGAACGATAAGCGTTCGCTTTTAGAGGTGAGGGAAATTCTGGAGATAAATGCTGCCAGGTTAGCTTCTGAAAGGATAAGCAACGAACAGCTAAACCAGCTACAAACCTCCATTGAAGCCCATCAAAAAGCTGTTCATTCCGGCGAAGGCGGACTAAATGAAGATTTGGTCTTTCATCTTGGGATTGCAGAATTCTCGGGCAATACATTCATTCACAGCATGATCATGTTGATTACACCCCAGGTACACAAAATTTCCACCCTGACAGATTCCTGTCGTGAAGGACGCGCTTTGAGGGCCTGGCAGGAACATAAAAACATTCTGGATGCCATTGCTGCACACGATCAGGACAGGGCAGGGGAGGCCATGACATATCACCTTAAAAAATCACGCGAGTCGTTTAGTATTCAATAAATAACAAGTAAGCTATGAAAGATTTTAGTGATCCTAAAAACTGGAAATATACGAGCATTGATGAAGAAGGTTTTCATATCGTTGTTGATCCCGACAACTCTGCATGTAAGGTAACCTGGATTTACAGGCTTAACCTGAAAAAAGGCAAAACTTTTATCCTTTCGAATGATGGTCTTGAGCTGAATGGGATGATATTCAAGGGGAAAGCTGCCATAGAGCACAATGAAGAATCAATTGAACTCAATGTCAGGGATTCATTTTATCTTCCCGGCACTGAAACCCTGAAAATTACCGCTGTTGATGATATGTTTATGTTTATTGGTGGCGGGCCCTATGAAGGGGATGGAGAATTTTTTGTACGTAACTATGATTTATCCTTACCCTTAGGAGAAATACATCAAATTCATGGCAAACCACCCTATCAGCGGGAGGTGTTTATGACGATCAACCAGGAAACGCCCGGTTCAAGGCTTATTTGCGGCATAACCGAGAGTGAAGCCGGGAAATGGACAAGCTGGCCACCACACCAGCATACAAAGGATCTTGAAGAAGTTTATTGCTACTTTGATATTCCAAAACCTGCCTTTGCGTTACATCTGGCATCACGAAAACCCGGCGAAGTTGAAGCGGTGCATCCGGTTTCAGATGGGGATTGCGTAGTTGTTCCTGAGGGATACCATCCCACCGTGGGCATGCCTGGGATCAAAAGTACCTATTTCTGGGTAATGGTGGCGCATTTCGGAAAAAGTAGAAGGTACGACCTGGCGGTTAATGACCCAAATTTTGGCTAACTTTTAGTTATCGATATTTAAACATTATCTGGACAAACAATTTAATTATATTCCCATGAAAAAAATAATATTGCTGGTTGCTGTTTTGATTTTTAATGTCAGTTTTTCCTTTTCCCAGGATGCTGTAAAGCGATCACCGGTGAGGGTGAATGAACTTATACCTTCGGGGAGCCGTGATTATATTTTGCTGAGTGGTACCTGGCAGTTTCAACTGGATCCCGAAAAAATAGGTGAGAAAGAGGCATGGTACCTGCCGGAGCATTCGTTTAACGACCAGATTGTTGTTCCGGGAAACCTCGAAGCACAGGGCAAGGGATTGGAATACCTGCCACTGGCACAGCCGGAATGGGCCGGGACTTGCGATAGACCCTGGCTTGGTACATCATGGTATCGTAAAGAGTTTACCGTGCCAAAAGACTTCAAAAACAAAAATATCAACCTTAATTTTGGCGGAGTAATGACCGATTGCAAGGTTTGGCTAAACGGAAAATATATTGGTGAGCACCATTACGGAAACGTACCCTTTGGTTTTGTGGTAAATGATTACATTACTCCCGGCAGTTCGAATGTGTTGGTTGTAAAGGTAGATAATGAGCAAACCTATCAGGACAAAACCCCGCCGAATTCGCACGGTTTTGGTGTAACCGTAATGGAGATGCGGTGGTCGGGCATATTTCGTGACGTGGAGCTTGTAGGTACCGGTAAAACTATCATTGACGATCTTTATATCATTCCTGATATTGAAACGGGTAAGATAACCTGCGAATATACCCTGGCAGGTGATGTACCCAAAAACCTTAAACTAATTGCGGAGGTTTATCCCTGGAAGAATGACCATGTGGCAGGTACAGCAGAGCGAATAATTGCCTCAAAAGAAGGAACCCTTGATGTGGAAATCGAAAATCCCAGGTTGTGGTTTGATCACGATCCGTTTTTGTATGTTGTCTCACTCCGGCTCGTTCAGAAAAACAAAACTGTGGATGAAGTGAACGAACGTTTTGGTTTACGGGAAATAACCACCGATGGCCATCATATTTTTCTAAATGGAAAACCCATCTACCTGCGGGGCGATATGTGCCATATTCACTGGCCGGGTACAATCTCTCCGCCTACAGAAAGGAAAGAAATCAAAGAAAAAATGCAATTGTTTGTTGATTACGGGTTTAATTTTATCCGCCACCATACGCATTTTCCCGGAATAGAATTTATGGATGTATGCGATGAGCTGGGCATCCTTAATTCAAATGGCGTAAATGTGGTTGAAAACTCGATGATTATTTTTGAAGAACACCGTGAAACGCTTTGGCAGAAACTCATTGAGCGTGACAGGAATCATCCGTCGGCTATCATCTGGAGCATGGGAAATGAGCGCGTACCATCGCCGGAACTCATTAAAAAATACAGCGATTTAACCTTTGATGTTGACAAGACACGGTTGCTGGCTACAAATAGTCCCGGCTGGTTTGTGACCCCCGAAGGTCAGCAATATCGAATGAATATTTACCATGAGTTCCGGCAGCCGGGAGGGTCCTACATTGATCAGGATTTTAAAGAAAACTTTGATACCAGTCTGCTTCGTCCCTGGCGGGTGCTTTACACCGAAGAAAATCTGGAGAAAGCCGGGTTCGACAGCCTGTTCCCTGTGTTTACAAAAAACACGGAGCTGCTTCAGGGCCGATGCCGGAAAATATTACTGGAACAAGCCCGATTACAGCATGAAGAATTAAACGGTAGTTGGAATATTCCAGGTATTCACTATGTTGGTTATCAGTTAGCTACTTTCAGGGATGCCGGTTCGTTTATGTGGGGTGTGGTGGATGATTATTTCAATCCTAAAATTGCACCTCCTCATGAGATGATACGGTACAATGCCCCTTCCGTGCTTTTATGGCATCAACATTGGTCGGAACGTACCTTTTTTACCGGAAATCCGGAAGATAGAAGAACAAAACTTGTGCCTGTTATCCTTAAGTGCGCGCATTATGGCAAAGAAAAAATATCAGAGGGTACCCTGGAATGGAAAATTGTAGACGAGGAAGACAGGGTATACAAAAGTGGAACAGAAACAAACATTACTATCAATATTGGTGAGGAATATACCATAGCATCCGATTTTTATTTTCTACCTCAAACAGATAAACCGTTGACATTGTTTCTGAAGGCCAAATTAACCGCCGAAGATTTGGAACTGGAAAATCAATGGGATTTCTGGGTGTTTCCGCGAATAGTGGAGGAGACCAGGCATGATGACCCGGGTGAAAGCGCATTGCGAAATCCTCCGCTCCCGGTGTATGCAAATATTTCAGATGAATCGATGAGCCATCAGTTTAATACAACATACCCTTTTCTAAAAAATGGTTCAGCGATCATTGAAAACGAGGCACTTTATATCACCGATCAGTTTGATGAAAACATGATCGCGCTTTTGGAAGAAGGGCACCGGGTACTGTTGTTGGGCGAGAAGCACTTCGACGGTCATGTTACCGAATGGGGTGCCGGTAGATCGGAGTATGCACGGGGTACAAAAATATACCCACACCCCTTGATGGATAAATTCCCCCATGATGGCTGGTGTGATCTCCCCTTTAGCAATATGATCAGCGGGGATGATCCTTTACACGGAAACAGAAATGCCAATGGTGTGATGATGGATATGCGTCCCTGGCCCGACGATGTTTTTCCGTTTATCCTTGGCTTTCCGAGTTACAAGGACATGGAGCCACAGCTTTATTCGTTTATGCTTGAAGCAAACGCAGGTAGTGGTAAATTTTTAACTACCACCTTTGATTTGGCAAAAAAGGATCCGGCCACCCGGTACTTTTTTGATCAGGTATTGCGGTATATGACAGGGGAGGAATTTCAGCCAGAAGCCTCTGTTAAGTTGGATTTCCTTAAAGAACAGCTATCGCATGATGCTGTTATAAGGGAACATATGGTTGAATTTAAAAAAGATGGGGTGATGCCTAATTTAAAAAGACCTGACGAGAAATAATTTTTCGTCAGGCCTTTTAATATTAAAATCAGACTTGTGTGCCTTTCTTGTGTTGGCTTTGATATTATCTGTTACATACCGTAATTCAAATGATTTGGAAATATCTTGTGCAACAAGATGTGTTTGCGCGAAAAGCAATAAAACAGTAATAAGAAAAGTGAAAGTATTGTTCATATAGATTAAGAATTTGCATGAAAGTTTTCGATAGAATTAAAATCACTGCCATCTTTCCCTTCACATGTTTATCTGCATTATTTCGAGGAGGAAACTTTTGCCTGATGTTCCTCCATTAATGTTTTGATCTCAGCAACGATCTCAGGATGCTGAGCTGCAATATTGAATCTCTCAGACGGATCAACATTAACATTGTAGAGTAACGGGGATTCTAAAATTGTTGGCTTATTTGTTATTTCAATCTCGGGATCGGTGACTAAGAGCGATGTTCTACTATTGCCCCAGCACAGTTGAGTAATAAAATGTGCTTTATAATCTCCTTTTCGAACAGCGTAAAGCTGTTTTCCCCGGTAATAAAAAACTACATCGCGTGGGCTTTTCCCCGTTCCCAGCAGCGCAGGTGAAATATCGTACCCATCGTAAACACGGTCTTCAGGAAGTTGGGTGCCTGTCAATTCACATATTGTTGGCATTAAATCCATGGTCGTTCCCATGTTTGTTACCACACCGGGCTTTATTTTTCCGGGCCACCTGAAAATGGCTGGCACGCGAAAACCTCCTTCAAATGTACCCCCTTTAGCACCTTGCAATAATCCGGCTGTTCCGCCATGCGTTTTAAAAACATGCCATGGGCCGTTATCCGAAGTAAAAACCACCATGGTATTTTCATCCAAACCTTCCTCTTTCAACGTTTTCAATATTAGCCCCACTGACCAGTCAATTTCTTCAATCACATCGCCATAAATTCCGGCATGAGAAACATCCTTAAATTTTTCTGAACGAAATAGGGGTATATGGGGCATTGAATGCGCCAGATAGATAAAAAAGGGATCCTCTTTTAAACTTTTAATACTGGCCACTGCTTCTTCTGTATATCGTTTTGTTATAGTCCGCTGATCAACAGGCCTTTCTATAATCTGGTCATTTCGCATGAGCGGAACATTATAAGCCTGATAATTTTCCTGCTCAGCCCACATAATTTGTGAATCAATCCAGTTTTTATCTTCAAATTCTTTAACCCTGTCCATGTCGTTTGAATAAGGAATGCCATAATAACTGTCGAAACCATGATCGGTGGGAAGAAAAGGCGATTTGTGGCCAAGGTGCCATTTGCCCACAGCGGCTGTTTTATATCCGTTGTCTTTCAGTACTTTTGCAAGGGTAATTTCACTTTGAGGCAGACCAGTCTCAGAATCCGGAAACAGCACATCAGTAACGCCTGTTCGAACCGGTAACCTGCCGGTAAGCAGAGCTGCACGACTGGGCGAACAAACGGAAGACGCTACATAAAAGTTGGTCCATTTCTGGCCTTCGTTGGCCATTTTATCAAGATTAGGAGTTTTAATGGTTGGGTTTCCATAAACACCAATATCTCCGTATCCCAGATCATCAGTAAAAATTAAAACAATATTGGGTTGACTATTTGTAGCGTTATCATTTTCTTCAGTGCATGACATCATTACACTTGCTATTCCAAGAGAAAACATGATAGCAATGGCTATTGATTTGGTTTTTAAAAAAATCATATTCATTTTTTATAAAGATTTAGTTAGACGTATATTTTTAATCCTTAGTAAGAAATTCTTTATCAACAGTTGCTGTCAACCCTTCCCTGAATTCATAACCCGAAAGATCGCAGCTCAATATATCCTGTCCGGTTACCGTTAAGGCTGAAAGGCAAAAAGTCAACAGACAGAATAACGTCTTTTTTTTTATTGATACCCTATTTTTGATTTTACTTCGTATCCTCATATCATTCTTTTTTAATGAATTTCATGGTTTTCACTATCTCCCCATCATCCTGAATGAACTTCAGCAGGTAAAAACCTTCGGGTAATTCAGAGATGTTTATCGTTGTTTCTAACGAATTATCCGGTATTTTTTCAACCTTTTCCAGTTTTGAAAGCGAATTGTATATTTGTATTGATCCAATTTTTGAAGAAGATATGGTCAGCATGTCACCAGCCGGATTGGGGTATACTTTCAGACTACCTTCTGTGATTTCAATCGCATTTGTCGAAAGGGTATAGCTGGCTGAAACCGAAATCGGGAAAGCCGGCATATTCACAACCGTTTCGGGCTGCAAAGCATTCTGAATGTGTTGTATATCTCCTGTCCACTGGTCAAATTCGTATCCCTGGGCGGGTTCGTTGGCAGTAATCTGAACCTCCGTACCGGCAAGATAATCTCCTGTACCTGTTCCTTCTAATACCGTAAGTTGATATGATGCAGGGGATTCATTTATACTTAATTTTAATGTGGGTGGTGGTGACCCCATAGCATTTTCTTTTGATGCAAATTTGATTAAGTCATTATTCACATGTTCCTTAATTTTTATCATAATGGTTAACTGACTTTCCTTATTTTGCCTGACTAATTCTGTGACATCTACATCAAAAACACCAAAATCTCCAACCAATAATGGATAGGACATCGTAACTATCTGACTGGTTTCAATAAATTCCGGTTTGTTGTTCCAGTTTACTGTTTCTTCATCCCAATTATTGCCAGCCAGTAGTAATTCCAGTTCAACATTTTGATAGGATGTATATTTATATCCGAAAATCCTGAGGATAGCCTGTTCAACAGAATGAGCTTCAGCGTGCGGGGGTACATCAAATTTCAGAAGGGTGTACCTGATGCTTTCCCTGGAACCTCCCGGATCTCTGTATCTGAGGTTGAGTTCGCCAATATCTTTGTTAATTCCATATATTTCCGTGGGCTTATCACTGCGCACATAACTGTCATCAACAGGGGTATGATCCGTGGTTACCCAACCGGTTTCCTCACGATAAACCGCTTCCAGACCAATGTCTTCTCCAGGCATTTCAATTGTAGAAACCGAGTCGTATGGATCCTCCAGCGTTTCTGTATCCCCCGTCCAGCGGAAGAATTCATACCCCTCCACTGGTGTATCTGCTTTAATGGTTATGGTGGTGTCTTTTTTGTACGATCCAGAACCGGTTCCATTGGTAATTGATAACTGGTACGTTGGAAGACTTTTGTATGCAGCAGCGATGTTTATTTCTTCCGGTGGCATGGTTACCGTGGTCACCGGTTCATTGGGATTCTCCATGTAGGAAACATCTCCTGTCCATTGGTCAAATTGTTTTCCCCCGGGAGCAGGATCGGCGGATACAGAAATTACTGAATTAGCCGTATAATTTCCTTGTCCGGATCCATTCAAGACTGTGAGTGAGAATACCTTTTCCTCAACCGGAACAAATTCAAAATGATCCAATTCGAACCCTTTACCCATAAAATCGAGTTTTAATTCATGGTTTTCGCCCCCAACAGGCACCACAACATCTGTCAATGTAATATCCTGCCAGGTATCGTTTGAGCCTGTAAAGGGTATGTCAACCGTATAAAGCGTAACACCGCCAATGGAAAAAATAACTTTATTTGTGGTGTCTTCGGTGGCTGAAGAAATCCGTAGGTTAAGGTTGTAGGAGCCTGTGGTTACCTTCTCGAGCGAGTATTGCAACCATTCACCATTCTCAATGCTATCTACTGCGTAGGAATTTTCCTGGCTTAGTTGACGAATATCCACATCGTTGTTCCGGTATTGGTTCCCGGAATTGCCTGTGGTTCGGTCAAACCAGCCGATGTATTGCCCACCAATATCGTAGTCTTCTGCTTGTATCAGTCCTGGCAAAGATTGAGAGGAATATGCGCTGTGGAGTTTTCCACCAATAAAATCTCTCAGCCATTCCATGGCAGGTCTTTCTGTACCATCCGCTCTAACAAGGTAGGCATTATCACGCCACATACTGCCTTCCCTGAATCCCCATAAGGTAACACCTTTCACTGCAGGATGTTTCCACATGGGCGGAAAAATATCCTTGTACTTGTTGAGTTGGCCCTGATCATTGGCAATGTTGATATCCAGTTCGGTGATATAGATATCGAGTCCTGTTTCTGCCAGTTCATCCAGTGCATTTTGTATGCCGCTGGCATTTTGTCCTTCCAAAAAGTGTCCCTGGCATCCAATGGCATCTACCAGTCCCCGTTCCTTTAGGATCAATGCAATTTCAATTAATTTCTGTCTTACACTGGTGTTTTTTAAAACATCATAGTCATTCAATATAAGCCTTGCCTCCGGGGCATATAATCTTGCTTTTTCATATCCCCAAATGATCCAATCATATCCGGATTCTCCATTGCCTCCGAGCGCTTGCTTGTAAAGGGGGGCATCGCGTGTAGGCTCGTTAATTACCTCTATCAAATCTACATCCGGATATCGTTCCATAAATGCGGCGATCCATTCTTCCACCTCATTTCTGATTTCTTCGTTCGAAAGATCGTTAAGCCAATCAGGCTGCTGTGAATCCCAAATGAAGGTGTGTTCTTTGAAAGGGAATCCATTGTCCTTGGCAAATTCATAATGTTTATCAAGAATATCCCAGATCATCAGGTCTTGTTCAGGTTCAGCCAATCCCCATTTTCCACTGTTTGCAGTAGTAACCTGATTGAAGTAGGTGCTAAAATCAGGATCAATTTGTTGGCTATGTTTTACATGACATCCAAAAAACTTTTGTGCATTTTCAGCTATTTGTGATTTCCCTAAAAAAGGAATGAACGTACATGTAATGAAAAGAAAAGTAAAAATCTTATTCATCCATTTATATTTTTTGTCTTAGACGACAACTCATGGAAGTTTCACATGAATATATTTTTATTTCTTGCTGTCGGTCTGTTGCTCTTTCACCCACTGATGCCTTCTGGCATTCAGATCGGAATTTTCACCCATCCACACCCAGAGTTTTATCAATCCGTTTTGATGTGAGCTTACCAAAAAGCTGCCATCTTTATTAAAGTCGATGTACTCGGCATGATCACTGGCCCATACCTTGTGGGCTACGGGAATGGCATCGTTTCCAAATTCCTTGATATCTGCTACCCGGTACACATAAATATATGGATCGTGTCCGGCATGTGCAATATAGTCACCATTTGGGTGCCAGGATACCGATTCAATCTTTTTACCTGTGTGATTAAAAAACTTCACAAGCTCTCCGGTTTTCCATTCCCAGAGATGCATATTACCACGGGAAGTTCCGCCCTGGCCTACAGCAAATACGTAGTTCGCATCGGGTGAAAACACACCACTGGTAAAAATGGTGAAATGGTCTGTTTTTAGCGTTTGGGCAAGCGACCAGTCCTCGGTGTTATAAACCTTTACAGCGCCATGACCAACTGCCAGTAGATAGGCATCATCAAGGGAGAAGAAAAGTTCATTAACTGTATTTCCAAAATTGATTTCTTTGATTTGTTTTCCACCAGGCATATCGAAAACACGAATATAACCTTCTGTTGAACCGTCGGGATTCTCAATTTTTTCTTCACCGGTAACAAGCAGACTCCCTTTGTGGGACCAGGTGAGTCCATCGATTCCACGTTTGTGTTCCAGTACTTTAAACACTTTTCCGGTCATGGCCTCATACACGGTTACCAGGTAATCTTCACTACCGGCAGCTACATATTTCCCATCGGCTGACCAACCTACGCGCTCTACTTCTTCCTCTGCATAATCGCGCCATAGTTCTGCTCCGTCAGATGTACGCCACATGATGACCGAATTATCGTATTTTGTGCCGCTCACGATGTATTTTCCATCAGGTGAAAATTCAGCGCTTTCAACGGAACCTGGTTCTCCCAGGGCATCGGCCACGCGAGCCCATACGGGTTCAAGCCGGAGCTGGTAATTCATTGGTAATTGTGGTTGAGTCTGTGCTATAACGCAAAGGAAACTCAGAATGCTTAATAGTGTATACTTTTTCATAATCTATTTATATTATAGTGTTACAATTTTATGCTTTGCTAAAAAACCCGGATCAATCTCAACACCGCTGCCAATGCCTCTTGGTAGGTGGAGAATGCCATCTTCGGGAATTAAACTTGATGTTTTACATTCAAAAGGAATGTCGCGGCTAACCCCTTTAAATTCATGATAAGGCCCTGCATTCGGGATTGCCGAAACAAATTGCATCATGTAAATATAACCCAGGCCGGTTCCTGAAATGTGTGGCGTACAGGGATATCCCATAACTTCAGCCATCCGGGCTACTTTCATGCAACGAATCATGCCGCCAAAATAGTACAGATCCTGCTGCACCATCTGTACTGCCTGGTTCCCAATCAACCAACGGAAATTGCGGATACTTACCTCGCCTCCACCCGAACCAATTGGTATAGCCAACGCTTCAGCAGTTGCTTTCCATGTTTCGTAATAATCTGTCGGGCAGGGTTGCTCATACATGTCAATGTTGTTTGCCTCAAGAATTTTCCCAATGCGTATAGCTTCTTCGGCATTATCGTAACTCCCATTGCAATCGGCGTACACGGTTATATTACTGTCGAATGCCTCACGTACCAGGGGAATCAATCGCTCGGTTCTGCCAGCCGGCTTCTCCGGAATGCTCCTCCGTCCACCGATTTTAAACTTTACTGCTTTGGCACCTGTTTCGGTCTGTAGTGCTTTGATATTTTCGAGGCTTTCCTTAGCGGATTTTCCCCTATTGTTGTTGGCCTGATAAATGGCGATCTCCGTATTATGTATGTCGCCAATCAATTCCCCCATACTTTTACCGGCTATTCTGCCCAACATATCCAGAATGGCCATTTCAGCTGTGGCAAGCGGAATCCATAGTGCATAACCCTGGTATTTGTAGTTGTTCTGATACATTATGATGTCCTCGTCAATCAGGTAGTCGAGATCGCGTGCATCTTTGCCTATAAAAAAGGGATTAACCCGCTGCACCTGCATGGGAAACAAATGCGGCATGCGAATGTTATGCCCCACACAATAGCCCTCAGCACCATCTGTGGATCGTACCCGGCAAATATAATTGCCCTGGTATTCCAAAAGATCGCAGGATTCAATGATGACTGGTTCAGGGAAGTATTCTCTTTTTAATACAGGCTTTTTTAGCGCAGCATCAAGTGATTCGTATCTGTTTTGCAGAGGAATAGCAAAACTTTTTTTTTTGCCGGGATATGTCCAGGCGACAAAGGATGTGCCCACAGCCGTCAACGCACCGGATTTTAAAAAATTTCTACGGGAATTCTTCATATATTCAAAAATAGAATCTGGTTAGTAGTATCAGGTCAAATATACTGAAAACCGATTGGAACAACTGATATCCGGGAGTTTTTAGAGATGTATTAATGTTCAGTAAATCAGTACATTAATGCTTTGTCCTGATTTTGGCATTTGTTTGTCCCGGGGATGACATGAAAATCCGGGTAACCAATAGCTAGAGAGGATTATCAAATTTTGAATTTTGGCTAAAAAAAAATTCGTTTTTTTTCTGCGTAACTCATGTAAAATTTCCAGCATTTCCTTGATAAGGTTTTGTTTAACCTAATCGTATCCTTGAGTGGTAGATTTTAAGTTTAATTGGTATTCAATCTTTGTGTTAAGTGATTTATCGTCATTCATTCATTAAATCAATGGTATGACAAATTATGTTGTGTTGTTAACTGTTGCAAGGACCTGTTTTGCAATTTATTACAAATTCCTTCATTCTCCTCTTTTAAGTTTGTCACAAATCTGACATTATCCTGTACTACTTTGTCCTGAACCTTGGAATTTTTTTAAAAAATAATTTTAGTATACTTGTTATTTTAGAAGACAGAAAAAATCAGCTAGAACAATGATTTTTCATAATTAATGACATAATGTCCAGAAAGATATTTGATAAGATAAAATGAAGAAATATTTACTGTTGGTTTTTATTTTGGTACATAGTATGATGAATGCACAGATTTATGATACCAAAATCATCGAATCTGATCCGGATTATTCAAACCTAAAAGCTCATCCAAGATTAATTCTCACGGAAGCAAGAGTAGAGGAACTAAAAACCTATTGGGAAACAGATACCCTGTTTCAAAGTCTGATGGAAATCATTGTGTTTTATGCTGACAGCGCTCTGAATGTTCCATTAATAGCCTATGAGTTTGATGGGCCGGGTAATCCAAGGCTAAAATACCAACGGCGCCATGCCATGCTGCGGGTTTTCAATTGCGGATTGATGTACCAGATGACAGGAGATACAGTTTATGCCGCGCGGGTGCGGGATGAACTTAAAGCAGCAGCAGCATTTCCTGATTGGGGGCCAAGCCATTACCTGAATATTGGAGAGATATCAGCCTTAACCGGAATCGGGTACGACTGGGTATATGATTATCTTACGGAAGAAGACAAGGCTGAGATAATCCCCGGATTAGTCAAACATGGTTTAAGAGAGGGTATAAAGGCCTACAACGGTGAGCATCAAAGTGGTTGGTGGGTAGGCGCAATAAACAACTGGAACCAGGTATGCAACGGCGGGCTGACCTTACTCGCCCTGGCTATTGCCGAAGAAAAGCCGGATACGACCAAAATAATTGTTGACAACGCTATAAAGTCTATTCCTAAGGCCATGACCAGCTATATCCCTGATGGAGCCTGGCATGAGGGGCCAACTTACTGGGCTTACGGAACTACTTACAACGGTATGTTTCTTTCGGCTTTGAAAACAACATTCGGACATCTCATGGGGCTGGAAGATGACCCCGGCTATGAACCCATGGGTAAGTCAGGACTTTTTCACATTCATACAGCAGGGCCAACCGGATTGTACTTTAATTATGGCGATTCAAAAAAGACCCTATACTATTCACCGGTTTTATTCTGGATGTCGCATGAATTCGAAGAACCTGGCTACGCGTGGTTCGAAAGACTTACCGTAAGAAAAGATTTACCCAGGATGCGGACACACGACCTGATGAACGACGATACCCTCGACCGGTTTCTTGCCCTGTTGGCCGCCTGGTACAATGATGCAGGACAAAATATTACCTATGAGGATTTTCCTTTGGACATTGCCATCAGCAGCGGGGAAACTGCCGTAGGTTCTTTTCACAGCAGTTGGGAGGATGACGCCGTTTATATTGGCTTCAAAGGAGGAACACCAAATACAAATCATGCCCACATGGATGTAGGAACGTTTGTGCTGGACGCTGAAGGAGAACGTTGGGCTATGGATTTGGGAACCGGTGATAATTCGCTTCCGGGCTACTATGACAGGAATGGTAAACGCTGGGACTATTACCGCACGCAGAATTTCAGCCATAATACCTTAACCATGATGGACAGGTTACAGGAGTTAAATGGCTTTGCTGATATAACCAGTTTTTATAGCGATGAAAACTACGCGTTTGCTCAGGTTAACCTGAGTGAACTTTACCCCCTTGTTGGAAAAACTGTACGTTCATTTGAGATGAAGGAAAGGCAACGAATTATTATCTCAGATCGAATTGAACAAAGCTTTGAATACCTGCCGCTCCGGTGGCAGATGGTTACCGATGCTGATATTGAATTGAACCAATCTGAAGCCTTGTTACGAAAGAACGGGAAGGTTTTGAAAGTTCAGATTAATCAGCCTGATGATGCCGAATTCTCCATTTTGTCTACAGATCCAAAAGATGACAGGCAACGTTCCAATGAAGGAACCCAAATACTGGCCATTGAATATACCCTGATGAACCCGGCAATCAGTCAGATAGCTGTTGAATTTATTCCGAATGATAGTAGTTTGACAGATTTTTCCACTTTTGTAAATGCTCCGCTTTCTTCAGATACGGAAATAAGTGTTTATCCTAATCCATTCAATGAAAATACCAACATAAATTTAAGCAATGTTCAGCAAGGCAATGTTCAAATTACAATTTATGATTATTCCGGACGGTTGGTATTTGCAAAGCAAGTGAATGCCAAAGCCTCTGCTACGTTTATTTGGAATGGCAGCAATTCAGCCGGTAGCTCGCTACCTGCAGGTATGTATCTCCTGAAAATACAGGAAGGAAGTAACCAGGTGATTAAAAAACTTATTAAAGAGTAGTGCACTATGAAATTGTATCAGGTTAAACATGCAGTAAAATTATGCGTGGCCGGATTACTTCTCTCCGCGACTTCCTGCAGTGAACCGGAAGTCGAAACCCCTAATATCTTGCTTATCATGGCTGATGATGTAGGGTATTCAGATATCAGTGCTTACGGAGGCGAGATTCAAACCCCCAATATTGAACGGCTGGCAAACAACGGGATGAGGTTTACTACCTTTTATAACATGGCAAAATCATCGAATACTGTCCTGATTGATAACCGGAACCATAACAAAAAATCGGGAAGCGGCATTAAAACCATAAAATTCTAATTTTAAAATGAGTATTGGAAGAACCAAAAGAATTACTGCAATATTGGTCAATTAAAATTTTAAAACGGATATAATGAAAACTAACAGACGTTCTTTTTTAAAGAAAACAGCACTTGGCTCTCTTTATGGTTCAACCCTGCTGGCCGGTTGTTCGGATACAAATGCTGCAAGCATCGCTGATGGCGGTGAAGACCTGGATGATATTCTGGCGCGGCCTGTATTAAAAACGCAGTATTTTTCCGTTCCGGTTATCATCGATACCATTGAACTGCTGCGCTACGAAAACAATTTCATCTGCCGCGTTCGCTCCAAAGATGGTGCAGAAGGTCTTTCAGTGAGTAACAACATGCAGATGGTATCGTTGTATCCCATCTTTACCAACAGGATTCAACCTTTTTTTATCGGGAAGGATGCCGTACAACTCGACCGGTTACTCGATGAGGTGTATGTTTTTAAAAGTAATTATAAGCTACAGAGTCTGGCCATCTGGGTGCCACTGGCTACGCTCGAATTTGCCATACTTGATATGCTGGGCAAAATAGCCGGAAAAACTATGGGTGAGCTTATTGGTGACATTCGAAATCCTGAAGTAGCTGTTTATCAAGCTAATAATCACCGGGGGCAGTCGGCTGAGGAATCCATTGAAAAAATAAAACAAAAACAAGCCGAAACCGGGGCCAAAGCAGTGAAGTTTAAAATTGGCGGACGCATGAGCAACGAAGAAAAACCGGTAGGACGCACGGAGGCACTGATTCCTCTTGTTCGGAAAGCTTTTGGACCCGATATGACCATTTATGCCGATTCGAATGGATCGTACGATGTGAAGGAAGCCATTCGTATCGGTAGGATTCTCGAAGAATACAACATTGATTTTTATGAAGAACCGGTGCCTTTCGACTGGTATGAAGAAACAAAAGCTGTGGCCGATGCCGTGAATGTCCCGGTAGCTGGAGGCGAGCAGGAAGGCAGCATGCATAATTTCAGGTGGCTGGTTCATCATGATGCCCTGGATATTGTTCAGCCTGATATATTCTATTTCGGTGGTATGATACGTTCCATGAAGGTGGCGTTAATGGGTGCCTCAAAAAATAAGCCCTGTATACCGCATATCTCGGGTTCAGGTTTAGGGTATTTATACATGATGCATTTTGTGTCAGCAATACCCAACGCAGGGCCATACCATGAATTTAAGGGGCTGAATAATAGTTTGCCCATGGAATGCCCCACTTCTGACCTCACGGTTGTAGATGGAAAGGTTAAAGTTCCTAAGGGACCTGGCCTTGGAGTAATTATCGATCCGGATTATATTAAGAAGCATACTATTGTAAAAGCGTAATATATTTTTATCATGAAAAGAAACCTAATCTCCGTTTTTCTATTGTGTATCCTGCTGGCAGGTTGTAAATCTTCAAAAGAAGAAATAACAGTTACTGTATTTGATGAAGTTATTACCCCGTTGGATACCCGCCTGTTCGGGCAGTTTCTCGAGAAACCAAGCTGGCACGATGAATGGGGTCCTGAAGCGGCACTCATTCCCGGTACCCACCAGTTACAGGATGGCGTAACGGAAATAATGGAAACCATGAATATACCTGTTATTCGTTTCCCGGGAGGCACAGATGTGAATTTCCAGGACTGGACGACCATGATCGATAATGTTCCCGGAAGAATCGGAGGCAGACCTGTATTTGTAGGCCATGCCGGCGATACGGTAACCAATGATTTTGGTTATGACGAAGCCTGTCAACTGGCCGAAGAGCTGGGTGCTGAAATGATGCTGGTGATTAATTTTGGCGATGCCTATTTTAGCAGAACAAGCATTCAGGAAGCCGCCATGCATGAAGCAGGCCTGCTGGCTTATTGCAATGCTGAATTGGGTGCAGAATTACCCGATGGAATGCCGGATTGGCCTGCCGTCAGGGCTCAAAACGGGCATCCTGAACCATACAGGGTCAAATACATTCAAATTGCGAATGAACCCTGGGTTATGGATCGGCAGTTGAAAAGATTTGGTGCCATAGATCCTGAATTAAAAGAACAGTATTTTAAATCACTTGAGGCATTCATTAAAGCATTTAAAGAAGTGGATCCGGATATTCAAATCATTGCTGATGGAAATTCCGAAGAGATTACCCTGCCACTCAAAGATATGTTTGGCGATGATATTGATTATCTGTCATACCATATTTATAAACCATGGGGTATAAATAAAATTGTTAGCAATGACAAAGAAATTCCCCGCGATTCCATTACGGATGAGGATATCTGGAAAGCCTGGGTAGCTGTGCCTGAATTTAACGAGGCCGGCATGTCAGTACTTGATAACCGGGTTTTTAACATGGTCAAAAATACCGGCTACCCCATAGCCGTTACTGAGTGGAACTGGAACGGCTGGTGGGGCACGAATTCGGTGAATCAGGATCAGTTAGGATCGCATTTTACCAAGGGAATGGGCGCTGCAGGCTTTATCCATGCGTTGATGCGCCAGGGTGAGAGCATTTCAATTGCAAATCAGTCCATGCTGGTTGGAAAAGCCTGGGGTATTACAGGAATACGTGTATCACCCACCATGGACTTTGAACCCCATGCTTACCCTACAGGGCAGGTGACAGGCTTTTATGCCCGGCATCATGGAAATCAATTATTGAAAATAGATACCGAAAATATCCCGGTTTACACCCAACCGTATCAGATGAGTGGTATAGCACCGGTTGATACCGTAGCCTACCTTGATGTTCTTGCCACAAGGAATGCCGAGAACGTATTTATTCACATAATAAACAGGCATTTTGATGAGGATTCAAAGGTAAGCATCGATCTTTCTGGTTTTTCTGAGTTGACCAGCCCTGCCATACACCATATCTTCACCGGCAACATAAAAAATGTTCCCTGTGATGATTCATCATTGGAAGTAGCTTGTTTCGATGAGCAGGGCATCAATGTAAAAAGAAACAAAGTAACTGTGCTGCTGCCGGCAAAATCAGTATCCATAATCGAATTTGAAGTAAAGGAATCTATTCAATAAGGAATTAAAGTGTAATTATCTGCAGTAAAGCAGGAAATATAAATAAAAGGGGCGAATGGCAAATAATAAAAAGACAATTGGATTTTTTATCGGATTAGCAGCATTTATATTTATTCTTTTATTTGTTGATTTAGAACCTGGAAAGCCTGTAATTACAAAAACTTTTGCCGTGGCTATGTTGATGGCCATTTGGTGGGTAACCGAAGCCTTACCATTATCGGTTACTGCACTTGTGCCAATTGCTGTATTTCCTATGTTGGGTATTCTTGATGGTAGAGTAGTATCAGGTTCCTATATTAACCATATTATTTTTCTTTTTATTGGCGGCTTTATTATGGCCCTGGCTATGGAACGCTGGGATTTGCATAAGCGCATCGCACTGAATATTCTTAAATGGGTAGGAGTAAGCCCGGGTAGAATTCTTTTTGGGTTTATGCTGGCTACCATGATATTATCCATGTGGATTTCCAATACAGCAACCACCATGATGATGATTCCCATCGTAACCTCCATTATCTTTGAGCTGGAAGTAAATGTTGGTAAGAAGAAAATTTCAAAATATGGTTTGGGTCTTTTGCTTGGTATTGCTTATAGTGCCTCAATAGGAGGTAATGCTACCCTGGTAGGCACGCCTACAAACCTTATTTGTGTTAGAATTTTATCCCTGTTGTATCCTGCCGCCCCGGAGATTTCCTTTGCCCAATGGTTTATATTTGCTTTACCCATAACGGTAATTATGTTTATAGCTGCATTTGGATTGTTATATTCTATCTTTAAACCCAGTGAAAAATGGGCAAATCTTTCTGCTGATACCTTTAAGGTGCAGTTAAAAGCCCTTGGTAAAACCAACTATGAGGAAAAAACAGTGTTTATTTTATTTATTGCCCTGGCGCTGCTCTGGATCTCCAGGGCAGGCATCAGTACTGAAAACTTTACCATTCCGGGTTGGGCTTCCCTCTTTGAGGAGCCCGGATATATCAATGATGGAACAACAGCTATATTTATTTCACTTATCTTGTTTCTGTGGCCATCAAAAAACAAACCTGGAGAAAAAATTATGAACTGGAAGACCGCGAACCGTTTACCCTGGAATATTGTATTACTTTTTGGTGGTGGTTTTGCTCTGGCGAAAGGATTCGAATCATCAGGCCTTGCACTCTGGTTTGGTGAACAGCTCTCATGGGGGGATACCATCCCATCCATCATCTTTGTATTAGCTATCGTTGCCATGATGTCTTTCTTAACTGAATTAACCTCGAATGTGGCTTCAACACAAATGCTGCTTCCTGCGTTTGCTGCGATTGCTGTTGCCACGGGCGATAATCCATTACTATTCATGATTCCGGCTACCATTGCCTCTTCTCTGGCCTTTATGCTGCCAACAGCAACACCTTCAAATGCCATAATTTTTGGTACAGGCAAGGTCACTATTGACAGGATGATACGGACTGGATTTTTACTTAACCTGCTTGGAATAATCGTGATTACCATAATGACTTACCTGATGATTGCCACCTTGTTTGGTGTAACCTTCAATGAAATACCAGAATGGGCAAAATAGACACATAGTGCATAAATCTAAATGATCTGAAATATTCAGCGTTACTTATTCTATTGTTGATTGTAGTGTCCTCCTGTAATTCAAAAAAGGAAAGACTAATGAAAAACCAAACATCCTTTTTATCTGTTTGTGACGATTTAAATGATGCTATCGAACCATTAATGGGGCATCTGCAGACCATTACGCCTAATTTACAAAAATTAGCAGCACGAAGTTTAGTTTTACAAATACCCATATTAATTCACCCATCTGTGGCCCTGAATTGATGGGGTTACTTGAGTAAGTATTGGAAATAATGCTTTACAGGTATTGCAACCCGATATGTTTTATTTTGGAGGTATGCTAAGATCAATGAAAGTGGCCAGAATGGCAGAAGTGAAAGGACTGCCATGTACGCCGCATATTTCAGGTTCCGGACTCGGCTATCTTTACATGATGCATTTTGTTTCTGCTCTGGGCAATGCAGGACCCTACCATGAATTCAAGGGGTTGAATAAAGAAATACATATGGAATGTCCGACTTCTTCTCTCAAAGTTGTAAATGGAAAAGTAAAGGTGCCAACAGGCCCCGGATCAGGGGTTAATATTGATCAGGATTATATCAATAAGCATATACGAGTTAAGAGCTGATCAATATATCACCATAGCAATTTACTGTATAATTCCATAAGAGATTCTTTATTTCCAACATTGCCCGGGAAAATTATATAAGATAATCCCGGCCATTTACTTTCATCTCCGGTTTCTACAACAGGTACGCCCGGTAAAATCTGGCC
>CAZGTU010000007.1:0-99388 GCA_964528675.1 uncultured Bacteroidaceae bacterium | reverse complement strand
AAGTATGGAACCTCCCCAAACTCGGATCATAAAACCGGGCCCCATAATCGTACCAATCCCTTTCGCCTCCGGTTTCTGAAACTACTAATTTCTTGAATTTACATTTCAGGCCAGATTCATTTTTACCGGTAAAAGTGTGTTTCAGGCAGCTCATTAGCTCAATTATTATTCTAAAATAAGGATTTTTTGAAAATTGATGGTTTTGGTGAGATATTTTTGTTTTTTTTATTTTATAAAAATGATTTTTCCTCTAATCCGCAAGAGACGCCCAGCCTGCCCGCCGATCTATAGCCTTTGCGATGGCAGGCGGAATTGGTCGTCTCTAAATTCCATTCCATTCCAAAAAATAAAATTTTTTCTTTATATTTGCACAAATTTAAATATATAGATAATAGAATTAAACTTTAAGAATAATGAAAAACTTATTTTCTTTACTGATTATCAGCTCAATGCTAATCGCTTCTGCGTGTTCCGGTGATGCAACAAATGATAAAAATAAAACCGGAGCTGACAACCAGAACACATCATCAGAATCAAAAACTGAAGTAAAAGTCGGTTTAAATGTGGGAGAAAGAGCTCCTGATCTGGAATATCCATCACCCGACGGAGAATTGATCAAATTATCCTCTCTGAGGGGAAAAATGGTATTGATTGATTTTTGGGCAGGATGGTGCCCGCCATGTCGCAGGGAAAATCCAAATATTGTCAGAACCTACGAACAGTTTAAGGATACAGAATTTGAAAACGGAGATGGTTTCACGGTTTATTCTGTGTCACTGGACCAGACAAAAGATATGTGGGTAAATGCGATAAGGGATGATAACCTGAAATGGAGGTATCATGTCAGTGATTTGAAATACTGGGAATCGGTTCCTGCCGCTATATACCAGGTCAGGGGCATTCCCGCCAACTGGTTAATTGATGGTGATGGTGTAATTATAGCCAGGGGCCTGCGAGGTGAAGCACTCCCGGCCAAACTAAGTGAACTGGCAAAATAAGACCCGACCAACAGAAATTCTGATATTCGATTATCATTAACTTTTTTTAAACCAGGAATATTCCTGAATAAAAAACGCACCATGTTGTGCGTTTTTTATTTTTCTGCAGCATTATATTACTGCCAATTTGTCTAACTAAAAAAAATGGCAAAAAATTTGATAGTAATGCAGCCAAAATTGTATCATTTTAATCTCTAAAGCAATGACAAAGAAGTCTACGGAAAAAATAAAGGAAGAAAAAGTAGAAAAACAAAAAGTTCAGGGAGAAAATGTAGAAGCTGAACAATCGAAAAAAGATAAAAAAGCTTCAAAGAAGGAAAAAAATAAAAAGAAAAAAGAGGAAGAACAAGTGACAGACAATAAGAATACAGATGAAGCCAGGGAGAAAGATACCGGTGTTATTGATCCGGAAGAAAAGATAAGAGAACTCCAGGAAAAATACCTGAGGCTTTCAGCAGAATTTGACAATTATCGTAAAAGGACCTTAAAAGAAAGAACAGAGTTATTTAAATCGGCAGGTGAAGAAACCATCAGTAAAGTATTGCCGGTTCTGGATGATTTTGAACGTGCACTTGTTTCTATGGAAGAAGCCAGTGACATAGAAGCAGTTAAATCCGGAGTTCAACTAATATATAATAAGCTTAAGGAGATCCTTACCCAGCAAGGGCTTAAAGAAATTCCAGCAGAGGGAGAGGAGTTTGACACTGACAAGCACGAAGCAATAACAAAAATTCCCGCTCCGGATGAAAAATTAAAAGGTAAGATTGTAGATGTAGTTGAAAAGGGGTACTACCTGAATGATAAAGTAATACGTTATTCCAAAGTAGTAATTGGCGAATAAAGGAAAGGACAACATAAATGTCAAAAAGAGATTATTACGAGGTACTGGGAATTTCTAAGGGTTCATCGAAGGAAGAAATAAAAAAAGCCTACAGAAGAATGGCCTTGAAATATCATCCTGATAAAAATCCGGATGATAAAGAAGCAGAAATAAAATTCAAGGAAGCTGCCGAGGCTTATGAAATTCTGTCGGATGACAACAAACGGTCTCGTTACGATCAATTCGGCCACTCAGCTTTCCAGGGAGCCGCCGGGCATGGAGGATTCCATTCCGGAGGTATGACCATGGAAGATATCTTTGAAAACTTTGGTGACATTTTCGGTGATTTTGGCTTTGGAGGTTTTGGCGGAAGCCGCAGATCCGGAAGACGTGTTTCCAAAGGTTCTGATATCAGGATTAAGGTAAAACTCACTTTATCTGAAATTGCCAAAGGCGTTGAGAAAAAGATTAAAGTCAAGAAATATGTTGCATGTGACAGTTGTGATGGAACTGGTGCCAAAGATGGAACTGCTTTTTCTACCTGCGCTACATGTAAAGGAGCCGGACAGGTAACGCGGGTTTCCAACACTTTCCTTGGACAGATGCAGTCCACCACCGTTTGTCCTTCATGTAACGGTCAGGGGAAAACCATTACTTCCAAATGTGATAAATGCTACGGTGAAGGAATCAATTCCAAAGAAGAAACCATATCATTCAATATACCGGCAGGAGTTGGAGAGGGCATGCAGTTAAAAGTATCGGGCAAGGGAAATGCAGCCAGGCGCGGGGGGATCAATGGTGACCTAATTGTATTGATACAGGAAGAAAAGCATCCAGAGTTGATCCGTGATGGAAATGATCTTCTTTATAATCTCTACCTTGGATTACCCGATGCAATTCTGGGATCTACAGTAGAAATCCCCACCATCGAAAGCAAGGTAAAAATAAAAGTAGAGCCTGGCACTCAGCCCGGTAAAATGCTAAGGCTCAGAGGAAAGGGGCTGCCGGATGTAAATGGTTACGGATCAGGTGATCTCCTGGTTTCTATAAATGTATGGGTTCCTAAAAACCTGAGTACAGAAGAGCAAAAGCTTTTTGAGAATCTGAAAGATTCACCTAACTTTATTCCCCAACCTGACAAGAATGACAAGAGCTTCTTCGAAAGGATGAAAACTTTCTTTCAATAACATATTCATTACATTATGGAATTTCTCAAAGCTACTGATGTAGTTAAAAGATTTAGCAACCATCTGGCACTTGATAAAGTTAGCACCATTGTTCCGGAAAATTCTATTTATGGTCTTCTTGGTCCCAATGGTGCAGGAAAAACCACCTTTATCAGGATCATAAACCAAATTACAGCACCCGATGAAGGTGAAATTCTTTTTAAAGGTCGAAAGTTAAGACCTGATGATATAAAATCTATCGGTTATCTCCCCGAAGAACGAGGTTTATATAAAAAGATGAAAGTTGGGGAACAGGCGCTCTACCTGGCTCAATTAAAAGGATTAAGCCGGAATGATGCAATGAAAAAGATCAAGCACTGGTTTGAGAAATTCGAGGTAACAGATTGGTGGAACAAAAAGGTAGAAGAACTTTCCAAAGGGATGCAACAAAAAATTCAGTTCATTACCACGGTAATCCACGAACCCGAATTATTGATCTTTGATGAACCTTTCAGCGGCTTCGATCCAATAAATGCCAATATGCTGAAAAATGAGATCCTGGAATTAAGGAAAAAAGGCTGTACCATAATTTTCTCTACACACAATATGGGTTCTGTGGAAGAACTTTGCGATCATATTTCACTCATAAATAAAGCGAAGGTAATTCTTGATGGTCAAATAGATGAAATAAGATCACAATATAAAACCAATTCGTTTAAAGTTGAATTCAGTGGAGATCCTGCAAGGTTCAGAAAAGCATTAACCGGACATTTTGATATTCTTGAAGAAAGAAATAATGACAGTATTCATTCTGCAGTGGTCAATATAGGACCTACCGGAAAAAACAATGAATTATTGAAGAAAATCCTTCCGGAAGTTGATATTCATTCTTATAACGAAGTCATTCCCAGTGTAAACGATGTATTTATCCGTGTGGTACAAGAGACGAATAATTCTTAACCGGACAAAACCTCAGCCATGAATAAGATTTTTTTAATTATCCAGAGAGAATTTATTACCAGGGTCAGAAAGAAGTCGTTCATTGTAATGTCGATTCTCGGCCCTTTATTATTTGCAGCCTTTCTCGTGGTGCCTTCCTGGTTGGCTACACTTGAGGATACCGAGATAAAAAAAATTGCGATTGTTGACGACACTCATCTACTGGGAGAAAACCTGCCTGAAACAGAATATATTAAATTCAGCTATCTCAGGAGAGCAAATATTGAAACCATTAAGAACAATTTTGAAAATCTGGATTATTATGGGATTCTCTACATCCCGGATAATATATTTGCCAGTAATACTTCAATATTATACTCAGACAAGCAACCCAGCCTCTCCACCAGGATGCATATCTCAAATGCGCTGGAAGAAGAGATCGAAGATCAAAAGCTAAGGGCGGAGAATATAGAAGATTTGGATGAGATCCTCCGTGCCATAGAAACAAATATTAACCTTCGAAATATCACTTTCACAGAAGAGGGTGAAGAGCAGGAAAGTCATGCAGGTATAGCAATGGGAATAGGATATATTGGCGGCATGCTTATATATTTCTTTATTTTCCTTTTTGGAGCAATGGTAATGCGTGGAGTTATCGAAGAAAAGACCAACCGTATTGTGGAAGTTATTGTCTCTTCAGTGCGCCCCTTCCAACTGATGATGGGGAAAATTGTCGGCGTGGGACTGGTTGGTCTTGCTCAGTTTATCATCTGGGTTGTACTCACTATTGTTCTGGTTTTTGGAGTTCAACGGGCATTCTTTCCCGAGCTTACTCAATCGCCTACACAACAGGTTATTGCTCAAGACATCATGGCAGATAATGATGCTGCTCCGGTCGGGGCTGCTGAAGAATCGGGGCAGAATATGGAAATGATGGAAGAAATTTTTGCATCCCTTGATACCGTAAACTTTGGGATGATACTGGGAATGTTTATTTTCTTTTTCCTGGGAGGTTATTTGCTCTATGCCTCATTTTTTGCGATCATCGGTTCTGCAGTGGATAATGAAACAGATACTCAACAATTCATGTTTCCCGTGACTGTCCCCCTGATCATAGGCATTTTTGTCATGATCAATACCATACAGAACCCTGAAGGATCAATTGCCTTCTGGTTCAGCATGATCCCACTAACCTCCCCAATTGTGATGATGGTTAGAATACCATTTAATCCACCCATCTGGGAACTTGTACTTTCTATGGTTATTCTAATATTTACATTCATCGGATCGGTTTGGATGGCCGGAAAGATCTACAGAACGGGTATCTTAATGTACGGTAAAAAAGTAAACTACAAGGAGCTGTGGAAATGGCTGCGTTATAAAAACTAAGGATCATGCGACTGGCAATTCTTGACTTTGGCACAAATACTTTTAACCTTCTCATTGCTGAAAACCCGGAAGATCAAAATGTGAGATTCCTGCATTCTTCAATAGAACCTGTAAAGCTTGGAGAAAGTGGCATAAACAATAAAATTCTACATGCTGATGCTATTGAAAGAGGACTTAAAGCAATCGAAAATCACTACAGTAAGATCAGAGAATTTGATGCCGATAAGGTCTATGCTTTCGCAACCTCAGCCATCAGAGATGCAAAAAACAGCAAGGAGTTCTTAAATAAGATAAAAGATAGGTTTGATCTTTATGTGAATATCATACCGGGTGATCGTGAAGCGGAATTAATCTATAAAGGAGTCAGGCATGCCTGCAACTTTTCCGAAGAAAAAATACTGATAACGGATATTGGGGGCGGGAGTATTGAATTTATTATTGCCGATAAAGAAAAAACTTACTGGATTGAAAGTTTCGATCTGGGTATAGCCAGAATGCTGGACAAATTTAAGCCGGAAGATCCAATCTCCCAGGGTACCATTAAGCAACTTGAAAATTATTTCAGTGAGCACCTCTCTCCCCTTTTTGAAGCTATTAAGAATTATAAACCAAACACCATAATAGGTGCATCTGGTTCGTATGAAACTTTCTATGCGCTTATTAAAAATCGTCTTCCCGAAAAATACGGTCAAAACGAAAATCCGGGCAAAGAAATCCTTCTTGAAGATTACCGTGGATTGCACCAGATTCTTCTTAATTCAACCATAGAGGAAAGAAAAAATATGCCCGGAATGGAACCGGTTAGAGTCGAGATGATTGTTCTGGCCTCTATTTTTGTTAATTTTATCCTCGAAAACTGGAAATTTGAAAAAATGATGTATTCGGAATATGCCCTTAAGGAAGGTATAATTGCCGAAATACTCAACATTTAACTTGAAATAATTATGGCTAAGATCCTGGTAATTGATGATGAAAAAAATATTCGGAATACTTTACAGGAAATACTCGAATATGAAAAGTTTGAAGTAGACCTTGCAGGAGGCGGACCTGAAGGACTTGAGCTTTTCAAAGAAAACAAATATGACATTGTTTTGTGTGACATAAAAATGCCTGAAATGGATGGCATTGAAGTTCTCGAAAATATCCAGGCAGCCGGTTCAGACGCCCAGGTGATTATGATTTCCGGACATGGCAATATCGATACGGCTGTTTCAGCCATTAAAAAGGGAGCATACGATTTTATTGAAAAACCCCTCGATCTTAATCGTCTTCTTATCACCATTCGGAATGCTATGGATAAGTCCACCCTTATCACCGAAACGAAGGTGTTAAAAAAGAAGGTCAGTAAAACGGGTGAGATGGTGGGTTCCTCAGAAGCCATCACAAGGGTAAAAGAAATGATTGACAGGGTTGCAGGAACTGATGCCAGGGTTTTGATCACCGGTAAGAACGGAACGGGAAAAGAACTGGTAGCCCGATGGTTGCATGAAAAATCGGAACGTGCTTCCAATCCTTTCGTGGAAGTAAACTGTGCGGCAATCCCTTCAGAACTGATTGAAAGTGAACTTTTTGGTCATGAAAAAGGCGCCTTTACATCTGCTATAAAACAAAGAAAAGGTAAATTTGAACAGGCTGATGGCGGATCTCTTTTTCTTGATGAGATTGGGGATATGAGCCTTTCAGCCCAGGCCAAAGTTTTAAGAGCTCTGCAGGAAAATAAGATATCCAGGGTAGGCAGTG
Organism: uncultured Bacteroidaceae bacterium; assembly: GCA_964528675.1. Lineage (GTDB taxonomy): Bacteria > Bacteroidota > Bacteroidia > Bacteroidales > CAYRTD01. Next base: position 92,336 of record CAZGTU010000007.1, on the reverse strand, counting down.
ATAAAGATATCAATGTAAATGTCAGGATCATTGCTGCTACCAATAAAAATCTCAAAGATGAAATAGAGAAAAAAAATTTCCGTGAAGACCTCTATCATCGTCTCAGCGTAATAATAATTGAGGTTCCTTCTCTTAATGAAAGACTTGAGGATATCCCCGAGCTTGCTGATCATTTCAATAAACTCATCTGTTCCGAGTATGGAATGCCTAAAAAAGAGATAACCGATGATGCCATTAAAGAACTGCAGAAAATCGAATGGACCGGTAATATCAGGGAGTTCAGAAATGTATTGGAAAGACTGATCATACTGTGCGATAAGCAAATAACCGGGAATGATGTAGCGAATTTTGCCTCGCCCATTTCCAGGGCATAATTTCTTCCAATTATCTTCGAAATCTACTCAGGTCATTTTTTCAGTTGGGAAAATATAAGATGAAATCTTATTTTTACCGGAATGAAATCCCGGAGTAAATACTATACATACCTGGTCGTAATTATCCTTATTTTACTATTTCCTACCCTTTTTATCAATCTTGGCCTGCTTCCTCTTATTGCCGATGAAGCAACCAGGGCACTTGTAGCCCTCGAAATGGAAATTTCAGGAAACATTATTACCCCAACCATAAATGGCGAACACTATTTTAACAAACCTCCATTGTATAACTGGATACTTCTGGCATTTTTTAAAATCAGTAACAATCATTCAGAATGGATCATTCGGTTACCGGCTGTGCTTTCTCTCCTGTTATTCGGCCTGGTTATTTATCTTACTGTCCGTAAAAAAACAGGAGATCGTGCCGCTTTCCTGAGCGCACTGGCTTTCATAACCTGTGGAAGGATACTCTTTTACGACTCAATGCTCGGATTAATAGACCTGAGTTTTTCACTTCTCATTTTTTTGAATTTTATCATTATCTATCATTACGGCAGAAAAGAAAAATTCACCATACTTTTTCTTTTATCCTACCTCATTACCGGAATAACTTTCCTGATGAAAGGATTGCCGACCATTGTATTTCAGGGGTTGACCCTGGTAGCGGCACTGATCTATTTCAAAAAATGGAAAAAACTCCTGAGCTATAGCCACTTGCCCGGGATTGCTGTTTTCCTTCTTATTATCGGTAGTTATTACTATCTCTTGCTTGATCAGAACCCGGAAAGCCGTTACTTTGAAGTGCTTGTGTCCGAATCAACAAAAAGAACCTTCATTCGCCATGGTTTTTGGAAAACCTTTCTTCATCTTTTCACTTATCCGGCCGAACAATTGTATCACCTGCTTCCCTGGTCAGTTCTTATTATTTATATGATAAGAAAATCATTCTACAGGGAGATAAAGAAAAATGATTTTTTAAGTTATCTGGCAGTTGTTTTCATTGTAAATATTCCTATATACTGGATATCGGTGGATAGTTACCCACGATATGTTTTCATGCTTTATCCTATTCTTTTTATTCTTCTCATTCATTATTATATCAAAGAAGAAAATTCCGATTTTACCGAAAAAATATTTCTCCCCCTGTTAATGACATTGTTAATCTCGGGTTTCATTGCAGGTTCCTATTTTTTTCTGAAATATGATTTTCATAATGATTCTTTTGCTCTAAAAGTATTTATTCCCGTATTTCTGATCGGTGCAATCCTTCTTTTTTCGATCTGGAAATCAAGTAGCATCCGGTTGGAACTACTAATTTTATTATTACTTGTTATCAGGATAGGATTTAATCTCATTATTCTTCCCGAGAGAATAGAAAACAGCCGCATGAATATTCAAAAACAGCAAGCCATTAATGTAGCAGAAATAACAAAAGCCAAGGATCTTAAATTGAGACCATGGAGTGGCATAAGCCATGAAACCTCCTTCTATATTACAAGGGAAAGGAAAAAAATTCTTGAAATCCAACAGGGGACACCCTCCGTAGATGTGCTGTATATAGTTCCCGATTATAACAGGAAAAAAGAAAATGAAACCATTCTTTACAGATTTGAGACCAGGTGGAAAAATAACCCTTTGCGACTTGTTGTTTATGAAAAGTAAAGGTATAAAGTCAATTATTAAAAAAAGTTAATCTATTCCCGAATGGATAAATAATTTCTCTACTTTTAAAAAAACTACGAAATGGATCTGGATATAATTGTACCTGTTTATAATGAAGAAAACGTAATTGAAACAACGCTATCCAGGATCATAGCTGTGAAATTTCCGGAGACCATCACTGATGTTCACATAATAGTGGTAGATGATCATTCGTCAGATTCAAGCACAGATAAAGTAAAAGCTTTTAAGGATAAATATCCGGAAAAAAATATCGAACTTCTAAAATTAAACAAGAATGCTGGAAAAGGAGCAGCAGTAAGATATGGCATTGAAAATTCCGGCAGTGAACTAATAACCATTCAGGATGCAGATCTCGAGTTAATACCCGATGACATTCCTATAATGATTGAAACTTTGACAGGTCTTAATCTGCAATTCGTAAACGGTTCACGCTATCTACCCGGTATTCCGCGTCCTCTCCCCTCTTACCGACGATACCTCGCCAATCGTTTTATGACCTGGTTAACATCTATGTTGATCAATGTAAAATTAACTGACATGGCATGTGGTCATAAACTTTTTACCCGAACCCTTTATGAAAAACTTGACCTGAGAGAGAATCGATTCGGATTTGAAGCAGAGCTAATTATTAAATCGATGAGGATAAGAAAAAACAACATCACCGAAATTCCGGTAAATTATTTCCCAAGGGATAATAAAGGAGGGAAAAAATTAAGAAATATTGACGGAATAAAAATATTATTTGCAATTATCAAATACAGTCTTAAAAGATAATGATTAAAATGCACTGAACATGCCGGAAAAGTTCATCAATAAAATAAAAAGACAGCTTGGACTTGCTGCCGTAATAATTATACTCGGTATATACCTGCTGCATATTTTAAATGTCAGATTCTGGAATAGAGGAGACGGAACCATAGAGTGGGATATAATTTCTTATTATGCTTACCTCCCTGCTGCCTTTATCTATGATGACCTGAGTTTAAACTTCATTGAAGATGATAAACAATTTTTTTCTGATTATATCTGGCCTGAAACCACCGAAGAGGGGAATAAAGTTATAAAGACGAGCATGGGACTTGCCTATTTATATTCTCCTTTTTTTCTTATTGCTCATCAATATTCCAAAAAATCAGATTACCAGGCCAACGGATATTCTCTGCCCTATCATGTAGCTTTATCTTTTAGCAGCTTATTTTATGCGATTTTCGGCTTCTGGTTTTTATGGAAAATACTGAGAAAGTATTTTAATCATTGGGTTAGCTTTTTGACAATGATCAGCATAGGTCTCGGAACTAATCTGTTTGCATACACCACTGTTTTTGCTCCCATGCCCCACAGTTTTAATTTCACCTTGATTATTATTTTCATCTGGTTAACGATGAAATGGTATGAAAAAAGAAAGCTGGTTAACAGCTTTTTTCTTGGGTTGGTATTCGGATTGATTGTTCTTATTCGTCCTACCAATATTGTTATACTTTTGTTCTTTCTTCTTTATGGGATCAATAACAAGGGAAGCTTCAAAGAAAGATTCCATCTCTTTCTTAAAAACAGGAAATTCATCCTGGTAATTATTCTATCGGCTTTAATAATCTGGACACCCCAGCTTTTGTACTGGCAAAATCAGACCGGTGAATTTCTCTATTTTTCTTATGGAGAAGACGAAAAATTTTTCTGGCTCCAACCTGCATTCTGGAAAGGTTTATTCGGTTTCAGAAAGGGATGGTTGATTTATACTCCTGTTATGATTTTCAGTGTTGCAGGAATATTTCGCTTAAAAGGAAAATTGAAAGATCTTCGATTACCCATAATCCTCACCCTGGTAACAGTAATGTATTTAATCTTTTCCTGGTGGTGCTGGTGGTATGGCGGTAGTTTCGGGATGCGTCCAATGATAGATTATTATGGAATGCTGGCAATACCAATGGCTTCATTTCTGCAATATGCCAGTACAAGAAAAAGAATTGCAAGGAACATATTTTACTCACTCTTTTCAATTGGCTTTCTACTTGGTGTTTACCATTATATCCAGTTTCATTATGACGCTATTCATTATGACAGTATGAACTGGAAAGCTTACAAACATAGTTTCGGCAGGATTCATGACAGCGATAAGCTTGATGAACTTTTAGAACCGCCTGATTATGAAAAGGCAAAAAGAACAAGAAATTAATTATTGTAAAACCCGTCTCAGTGAAATGAAAACCCTGAAAGAAATAATCATCAAAGAACAAACTTTCATCCATCTGTATTTTCTCTTACTTCTTTTCATTGCAACTTTTTTTGCTTATGAAAGGATTATAAACTCTGATGCTGCATTTTACCTTTTTAAACTAATTCATTTTGAGGCATTTAACATTGAACACGGACGCTATTCAGCATTTATATCCCAGTTATTTATCTTACCATGTATAAAACTGAATTTAAGCCTTAAATCCCTGGTTTTTATTTACTCCGTAAGTTTTGTTTTATTGTTTTATCTTGTCTTTCTTCTTATAGACAAAGGACTTAATGATCGCAAATCAGCCCTGGCACTTATATTTGTGCTTGTTGTAGGCCTGGCTCATCCACATTACAGGCCGGTGTCTGAATCTACCCAGGGATTGGTTTATGCCCTTATACTTCCGGGAATTCTCCACAGGGGTATTTTTTTCTCCAAACAATCATATCATCTCATTGCGAAATATTTTGCTGCCCTGGCAATCATTGTTTTATGTTTTTTCAGTCACCCCATTACAATTTTCCCATTAGCCTTCATTCTTGTCCATTATGTCCTTAATGACCTGAGCTCCTTAAAAAAGCCCTTGCCATGGCTGGTTTTAATCACTATCGTATTAATATTTACATCCAAAGCTATACTTGATTCTGTCTCTTCATATGAAGAAGACAAAATGCTGAACATTAATGACTTTGGAGAAGCTCTAAAAAATTTCTATAAAATTTATCCGACTAAATACTATTTTGCCAGGTTAAATACAATATATCTTATTCCTGCAATCCTTTTTATTATCACCAATATATTTTATTTGAAAAACAAAAAATACCTGAAAGCCTCTTTATTAATCCTGAGCAGCCTGACGTTTTTCATCATTCACAATATTATTTACAGGGAAGGAGGATCAGGTATTGAACTGGAGAAGAATTACATGACCTTAAACTTATTTATTTTTTATGCATTTTTTCAGGATATTTATCCTTCATTAAAGGGTAAAACATATAAGCTGACTGCACTCATTGTTCCTCTTGTTCTCTCAACCATAATAATTTTGAGCTCTTCCGGAACATACGAAAACAGGATAAAATATTATGATAAACTTAGTACGGAATTAAAGAATTCTGAGGGGAGAAAGTTTTATACCGAATCGAAGAATATTGATCAGGAAGAGGTTTTATTCCTATGGGGAGTGCCTTTTGAAAGTTTATTGTACAGCTCTCTGGAAGGCCCTGAACATTCAAATACGATATATCTGTTTGAAGATCTCGATAAATTGCCCGATTATATTGATAATCCCGATTTATTTTTATGTGTTTTCTTCTGGCCTCAATGGGATATAAATACGCTTAATGAAAACTATTTCAAGCTTCCTTCGGAACCTTATAAATATCTTGATCCCCACCTGGAATAAGAGCTTTTTTTAAAACTGAAAATAAATAAAAGGCACCAGGTCAGCGCTCCAGGATTGATAAATTACAAAAACACTGATTACGGCTATACACAGCTTTATCCATAATGGAGATGCAATAAATCTATCCCGGTAATATTTTTTAAACCTGGTGGGTAGCCAGTGTACGATGTACCCAAGTAACATAATCAGCATGACTTTATAGTAGGAAATAATAACATCTCCTGCAAGAGACAGATCCAGATGATTCCATACCTGTGAAATAAACTGATTAGCCTGCTGCATCGATTCCGAGCGGAACCAGATACGTGTTAATGTAATAAAATTGAAAGTAAGGAAAACCTTCCAAAGCCTGCTGGCCCAGTGCGTACTCTTCTCGTAGGGGCTTATTCTTTTCCAGTATTTCCATACCAGCAAGCCTACCCCATTCAGGCCTCCCCATATGACGAATTCCCAGCTTGCACCATGCCATAATCCCCCGAGCAACATGGTAATCATAAGATTTATGTTAGTCCTGACTTTCCCTTTTCTATTTCCGCCAATCGGAATATAAAGATAATCTCTTAGCCAGGTGGAAAGAGAAATGTGCCATCGTTTCCAGAAGTTTCCCACACTATCGGCCTTATATGGGGAATTGAAATTTCTGGGCAACCGGAAGCCCATCCAAAGAGCGATACCAATAGCTATATCTGTGTAACCTGAAAAATCGCAATAAACCTGGAGGGAATAGCCATAAAGCGCCAGTATGTTTTCAACTCCGGTATACCCTACCGGATTAGCAAAAACCCTGTCAATTAAATTAACCGCCAGGTAATCACCTACAAACATTTTTTTTATGAGCCCGTTCAGAATAAGAAAAAGCGCATACCCGAATTCTTCGCGACTCAGATGATATCTTTTGTATAATTGTGGAATAAATTCAGATGCCCTGACTATGGGGCCTGCGACCAGTTGGGGGAAAAAAGAAACATAAAATCCAAAGTCAATTATATTTTTAACAGGTTTTACCTTATGCCTGTAAACATCAACAGCATAGGAAATGGTTTGAAATGTGAAAAAGGAAATTCCCACCGGCAATCCTATTACCGAGATATCGAAATGAGTGCCGGCAACTGAATTACTGAAGTCGGCAAGGAAATTATACACCTCGAAATTCGTATTAAATAGATCATTTATGGTTCGGGTTATAAAATAAGAATACTTAAAATATGATAATAGTCCAAGATTAATAAGGACGCTGCAGGTTAGCCATATTTTTTTCCAGGACTTCTTCTTCGCCTTGTAAATCCTGAATCCTATAAGATAATCTGCAATAGTTGAAAATATGAGAAGCAAGAAAAACAACCCACTTGTCTTCCAGTAGAAGAAAAGAGAGGCTATAAAAAGGAAGCCGTTCCTGACAGCTTTATGAGGGTAGATAACAGAATAAATGGCCAATACCACCGCAAAGAAAATCCAGAAATACATCTGTGTGAAAAGCAGAGGTTTTTCAGGATTATAAAGGAATATATCTCTCAGTCCTTCCATTCTTGATATTCAAACATAATGGCATTATAAAGCATCTCTGCAATTATCCTTGCTCCACGAGTATTGAAATGTACAAAATCGCTGACTGCCAATGAGGGTTCGGCAAAAACCCAGGAAGGCATTGAATTTCTACCTCCCATTGCTTCATACATATCCCAGAAAGCACATCCTGACTGAAGGGCAGCATTTTTCACTGCATCCCTCACACCTTCCAGATTAGGATGAGTAACATATTTGCCCTTTTCTTTCACCGACATATCGGAAGGTCCTACAACCAGAACAGGGATATTGGGCAGCATTTTTTTCACAACTCTCAGTTCTCTTTTAAAATAATTCTCATACTGCTTGAAATTTCTTAAATAAGGAACAGCATTTCCTCCAAACTGGAGGATCAGCATTCCGACATTCATATCCTGGTAGATTTGCCGGAGAAAAGCTGTGTCTGTTTTTGAAAACATCAAACCGGAGCTTCCCCTCAACGGAACATTATCAACGGCCACTCCCCAGGTATTATCAAAACTTACACCATAGACTATCATGCTCTCATCAGGACCAAAATCGAATCTGATGTTTCCAGGGGTTTCCTCAAATTCCCAGTTTAATTTATTGTAACGAAATGCAAATGACACATTGATTTCATCGGTTGTACTGTCGTTAACTATAAGATTGATCTTTGTAAAAGAGCTATCGGTTTTTCCCAGGATAAGAGAAATGTAATTAAAATTCTTTGCCGTGGAATATGCAAGGGGTGAAGGCTTAAATTCCAGCCATTCGTTTCCGGTAAAAATATTCACCGGCCTTCTTATAGCCGAAAAAGAAAACAATGCGCCATAACGTCGGTGGTGAATTGAAGTATCCCGGTTAATAAAACCGGTAAACCTCTCCCAGTGTTCCGAATGAGATTGACTGATTGATCTTTTTCCATTATATAGCGGAACGGCAGGTACCAGGCCACAGCCACCCCCTCCGAACGTCAATTGCATTTTATGCCTTATGTAACCGGTGATCCTGTCCGCTTCTATCTGGGAATCTCCGTAATGAAGTATTCTGATAAGATTTTTATCAGTATACAAATGAGCTAAAGATGAAAAAAAAGGATCAAAAAGGTCATTTTTATCACCAGGGAAAAGTATTGGGTGTATGCTGGTCTTAAGATCGTCTTCTTCGGCTTTCACTGTATCAATTAAGGTAAGGCTATCTGTAGTAAGAATATTAGGAGTAACCACTGTATCTGCGGAAGTTACCGAATCAATCACCGGTTGGTCGATTATATTAGAAATATCAGCATATTCAACTGTATCTTCCGAAATTATTTCCTCAAAAGAGATGAATTTGAGAGAAAATTCTTCATGGATTTTGAGACCCTCCCGGGGGAAAATAAGGGAAATGATCAATAGCACCAGAATAACGCTGAGGAAAAAAGCAAATATCTGGTATGGTTTCATAGCTCAAATAAGGATTACCCAAAAACTCAGTAAATTTCTAGGTCTAAAGTAGTGAAATTGCTGAAAACATGAAAAATTCACTGTTCAAAGTGATTTTTAGTTCAAACATTTCAGAGCGAGCTCAAGTCTGTAATGCTATAACTTCGATTTAATCTTCAGGATCTGACCAGGCTTAATCTTATCTCCATAATTCAAATTATTCAGATTAGCGATGTCTGAATCAGAAACTCCCGGGTAGAGTTTTGCAATATCCCAGAGAGTATCACCCGATCTTACTTTATAGGTTATATAATCATTCAGTCCGGCTGAACTAATGACAGGTTTTGGATCATTTGCGGGGGTTACCGACTTGCCAATTCGTTTTTGTTTCTCGGCAAAACTCAGACTGTTGATATCTTTATATTTTGCTGCACTGCCATTGGGCACATAAACGACAAGTTTCTGACCGGCACGGATTACATTGGAACGTATATTATTCCAGTATCTCAAGTTTGAAACACGCACATCATACCACATTGAAATAAATCCCAGGTTATCTCCTGGTTTAACGGTATAGACGAATTTTGTATACTTATCGGAGGGTAATTCAGGAAGTCTGTAATTCCTTGCTGTCGGATTTACAATCATTTTTTCCTTATTGAAATATATGGAGTCTTTCCAGGCATAAATAGAATCTTCCAGTTCAATAAACTGCATTGTAGCAGCCTGTGGCAATCGAAGTGTGTAATTTTTTCCGTCTCCGGGAATAATATCATATTTATAATGCGGATTCAGGTCTCTGATTTGATTTACCGGCAAGTCCAAAACTTCAGATACCTGCTTAAGATGCAGTTTTTCTCTGATGTGTAAGGTATCATTATTCAAAGCGAATTTCACCGGTACAGCCTTGAGGTTATGCATTTCATGGTAGTTCATAACGTAAGCGGCAGCAATAAACGCCGGTACATACCCGCGTGTTTCTCTCGGAAGATAATAATATATATCCCAGTAATTCTTTTTTCCACCAGATCTTCGAATGGCTTTATTAACATTTCCAGGTCCACAGTTATAGGCAGCAATAACAAGATTCCAGTCTTTATAGATTTTATATAAGTCTTTCATAAATCTTGCAGCAGCCTGGGTTGCTTTATAAGGATCACGTCGTTCATCGATTAGTGAGTTAACGGTAAGGTCGTAACGCTTACCAGTATAATACATAAACTGCCAGATTCCAGTAGCACCGGCTCTTGATACCGCCCGAGGGTTAAGAGCCGATTCAATTATCGCCATATATTTCAATTCATGCGGGATCTGATAACGATCGAATACCTCCTCAAAGAGGGGGAAATAATACTCTGAAAGTGTGAGCATTATTCTCACTCGTTCCCTTCTCTTTTTAATATAAACATCAATAAAGTTTTTGACGATACGATTATATGTAAGATCGATTATAAAAGGGAGACTGTCGAGCCTGGCAATATAAACCGAATCGGGATAGTCTATGTATATAGTATCATACTCAGGTATATATGCAGTATCAAGTTCATCGAAATTAATGGTTTGTTGAACATACCATAGATTAAGTAAGCTGTCAAGGTTATCTCCTAATCCGGAAATAATATCCGTACTTGGTATATCGAGAGTATCGACTTCATCATTCTGTGTAAAAGCTGTTCCTGCAAAAAGTAAACCTGCAAAGAGCAGCATCCAAAATCTTCCCTTCATACGCATCAATTTAAAACAACAAATAAAAAAAATCTAAAAAAATAAACAAGCAGTAAACCCAAAAGAGTTATACGGCATCAAAGGCATTGCCGGTGAGTCGGGTTTAATGCGAAGTGATATGTCCTCACCAACATCCCAATCAAAAAGATAAGCATCAACAGTGGCGTCAATGATCTGCAATACATAAAAACCTGCAGTTCCTATGATGCTGAGATCGCGCCATCGTTTATACATTTCCATCCCTCTTGTAAGCTGGTCTTCCGTATAATTACCCTGAAAATAGTTCATTTCGTATTCCGGATCAATGATCTTTTGTTTAAGATCATTATAATAGCGGCTATTACGATCTATAAAATAGATAAATGTACCGAAGCCGGCATAGACAATAGGAAGTTTCCAGTATTTTTTGTTGTAAATTTGTCCAAGACCGGGCAATAATGCAGAATATAAAGCGGCTTTTTGAGGTGTTCTTGACAATGTATCTTCAACCACTATAGCCTCATCAGCATTCAATATAAGTGTATCACCTTCCTCCGGTTCCTGGGAAAATCCAGAAAAAACATTAAGAAAAAGAATAAGATTAAGTAAGAAAAACGCATTTAAAGGATTAATAAAATGCTTTTCTGTTCGATCAGGCATTGAGTTTATCGAGTATTGCGATGATTCTTTCAAGATCTTCGTCCGATTTAAAGGAAATAACGATCTTACCCCTGCCTTTATTATTTCTATTGAAATCAACATCGGCACCAAATTGTTTGGAAAGATGAACCCTCAGATCTTCGTATTCCTTTTTTTCAGGAGTGGGAGGTTTTACTTCCTTTTCAGGCGGATTTTGTATGTTTTTCACCAGATCTTCCACTTTCCTCACCGACAGGTCATTGGAAATCACCTTATTATAAACATTTAACTGAACGGTGGGATCTTCCAGGTTTATAATTGCACGGGCATGTCCCATGCTGATTTTCTTTTCACGTATGCCAAGCTGGATTTCTGCCGGTAATTTAAGCAGTCTAAGATAATTAGCGACCGTTGATCTTTTCTTCCCTACCCTGTTGGAGAGTGTTTCCTGGGTAAGATTACATTCCTCCATTAGGCGTTCATAGCTGATGGCTACTTCAATGGCATCGAGATCTTCTCTTTGGATATTCTCAACGAGGGCCATTTCCAACATATTGGTATCTTCGGCCAAACGCACAAATGCAGGGATGGTTTTCAAGCCCAGCTTTTTGGCAGCCCTGAAACGTCTTTCTCCGGTAATGAGCTGATAGTCGCCTTCAAGGGTCAATCTGACAGTAACCGGCTGAATGATACCAACTTGCTTAATAGAATCGGCAAGCTCTTCCAGTGCTTCCTCATCAAATTTTGATCGGGGTTGCCATGGATTAGCCACAATTTTTCTAACCTGTATTTCTGTCACAGATGATTGCTCCGGCAATTGCTCATTCTTTTCTTCCTCTTCAATCAGAGCACCCAGGCCTCTTCCCAATGCATTTTTCTTAGCCATATCGTTTTATTCAATTATTTTTTCTTCATTACTCAACTTTGTCTGGTCGTTTTTTTGAAGCAGTTCTCTTGCAAGGTTCAAATAATTCACAGCACCCTTGGATTCAGCATCATACATAACTGCAGGTTTCCCAAAACTGGGAGCTTCACTGAGTTTAATATTTCGCTGAATAATAGTATCAAAAACCATATCCTGAAAATGTCGTCTGACCTCCTCAACCACCTGGTTCGACAATCTGAGTCTTGCGTCATACATCGTTAGTAAAAATCCTTCTATTTCCAATTCCGGATTCAATCTGTTTTGAATGATCTTGATTGTATTCAGCAATTTACCAAGGCCTTCAAGGGCAAAATATTCACATTGTACTGGCAGGATCACAGAATCGGAAGCAGTAAGAGCATTTACAGTAATGAGGCCGAGAGATGGTGAGCAGTCAATCAGCACATAATCGTAATCATCCTTAATCTGTTCCACCACCTTCTTCAATCTGAATTCCCGCTCAGGGATATTCAGCATCTCAATCTCTGCACCAACAAGGTCGATGTGGGAAGGAACCAGATCCAGATTTTCCATTTCTGAATTCAAAACAATGCGCTTTGGATTGACCTCATCTATAAGACATTCATAAATACTCGTTTTTATCTTTTTCAGGTCAAAACCTGTCCCTGATGTTGCATTTGCCTGTGGATCAGCATCAATAATCAGTGTCTTTTTTTCAAGCACAGCCAGACTGGCACCCAGGTTAATCGCCGTTGTGGTCTTTCCAACACCGCCTTTCTGATTTGCCAGTGAGATAACTTTACCCATGTAGTTTTCCTTTTTTTGTATTTAGGTTTAATTCGAAGGACTCAAATTTACTATTTTAAAAACTTATCCCTTTTCCAATGTGTTTTCTTATTGTAAACATTCATTTTGGAGTTATTAACAGGTTTTCAACAATTTTTATTGTAATTTGTGAAATTATTAAAAACCAATAAAATGAATCCTGCATCATACTTTGATCAATCCGAAAGTATAGCTGAAAGAGACATCAAATATAGAATATTTCCGAAAAAATATGATGTAAAAATTATATTTTAGCGCTCCAGATTAAATTAATATTGGTTTAATATTTTTATAATATAAGATTCTCTCAATGACAAACCAGGAATGGATAGCCATTGTGAATCCGAATGCCGGTGCAGGCAAATGCGAACGAGACTGGCCGGTTATCAAGGATTTACTGAACAAATACAATATTTCCTATACTACTGTTTTCACAAAAAAACGTTTTCATGCAATGATCCTTACCCGGAATAAGATTCGGGAAGGATACAAAAATATCCTGATTGTAGGAGGCGACGGGACCCTGAATGAAGTAATCAATGGACTTTTTGCCCAGAAAGATCTGGTCACCACCGATATTACCCTGGGAATGATACCCGTGGGCACAGGAAACGATTGGGCAAGGATGTTCGGAATATCTTTTAAGTATGAAGAAGCTATTAAAACTCTAATCAAGGGAAAAACCTTCATCCAGGATGCCGGAAGGGTAATCTTTACCCGTAAAGATCAAAAAATAAGAAGGTACTTTGTCAACATTGCAGGCATTGGGTTCGATGCTCTTGTTACCCGCAAAAGCAATAAGCTGAAAGAAAAAGGAAAATCCAACAAACTTCTTTATTTCTGGAATATTTTCACCAGTCTGTTTGGCTACAAACATTTCCACGCAGAAGTGAAAGTCGATGGTGACACCCATGAATGTGATATTTTTTCAATGAATGTTGGCATTTGCCAGTATAATGGAGGAGGGATGATCCAGCTTCCCGATGCTATACCTGATGATGGAATATTTGACCTCACGATTATAAGAAAAATTGGTGCACTTGGGATTCTGCGCAGTCTACCTGTACTTTACAACGGAAAGATCAAGAAACATCCAAAAGTCATTTCTTTAAATGGCAGAAACATTTTCATCAATTCCCAAAAAACAATATTTCTGGAAACCGACGGCGAAAGCCTGGGCCATACCCCATTCGAATTTGAGATCATCCCTCAGAGTGTGAAGATAGTGAGAGCGGGGTGAAGGGAAGTTGGCAGTCCTTAGCGACGAAGCAGCATATCCGGGTATCTAACCTTTACTGGCAGTGTTAAAAGTAGACGGTAAACGGTAAACGGTTATCGGTAATCAGTGGGTCTCCACGACACAATAGTTTTTTCATGAATTATGGCGGTTGGGCAACAGGAGATTGTTGGATGCTTTTACTGCAATAAGTCAGTTTTTGACGGGATTTAGTTAGATAAAATTGGTAGTTGGCGGTTGGCAGCTGCTCGCCGGTGGACTGCCAACTACCAACTCCTAAATAAGATATCGAATCAAAGCCGGATCACATGGTTTGCAATTATCCGGAACCAGAACTGAAAATGTCATTCAAGGGATTCGTTTCCCGGTTCTGATAGCCATGGATGGAGATCACAACAAGTAATACAGTTGCACATGCTACAGATGTCCACTGGATTTCGGGTATGTTATCCCAGTGTCTTACTGCAATTGCGATGATCGCCCAGACGGCAACAGCAGCAAATTCCCTCATATTTCTAAAAATGATCATCAGAAGATTAATGATTGTTGCAACAATGATCATACTTACTGTCCATGCCAGTTCATTCTGAAAGATCTGCAGATCGAAAAGCTTAATATATGAGGCCAGGTTTGTTATGCCGGCAATAGCAATCCATCCTGCATAGAGATCGATCGGCCACCATATCCAGGCTATAATCGGAAGGGGTGCATCCCATCGCTCCATATTGGTTCTGATGATGATAACAATAAGAGATATAAGAATAATGAATATGAAGATTACAGACAGACCGATCTTTTCATTCAGCCAGAAATAAATCCATATCATAGAAGCAATATTTGCGATAATAAGCCAGGGGCCGATCTGCAACACAAAATCATCCTCATTTTTACTGAAGAACACCCGCTTAATTAAAAATATGGATAAGCCTATCAAAGCCAAATAAATAAGTCCCCAGATAGAAAAAGCATAACCGGCAGGGGTTAGCAGGTTACCGTATTTATCGCTTATCTGACCAACAGTTGAATTATTAATTAATCCTGCATTTGCAATATAATTCCACAGGATTGTAAAAACTACAACAATAAAATTGGCAATGGCATAAAATTTTTTCATGATGAGTTCTTTGCTTTAATGGGAAGAGCAATTTACAAAAAAATAGAGGGATAGGAAAGTGGGAAATGGAAGTGAAAGTAGTGTGGGGAAGCGAGGAAAGGGATTGGGGCGGGTAAGAATTCTTATTGTTTTATGAATTTTACCTCGTAAACTTTGGGCCAGTATTTTCCGGTAACCAATATGCGGTCGTTTTCTTTATCATAAGCTATACCATTAAAATAATCAATAGATGGATGCCTGTCGGCAGGGTCAAGAATTCCGCTCATGTCAATTCTTCCAAGAAGTCTGCCGGTTTCAGGATCAATCATTACGATCTCCTCTGTAGTATATCGGTTTGCATATAAAACTCCATTAATAAGCTCGAGCTCATTTAATTGATCCACTTCTCCCTCTTGATCAAAAACCTCGATTTTTTTCACCACGCTAAAGTAAGTGGTATCCATATAATAAATAAAATGACTGCCGTCGCTCATCAGGATATGTTCATCATTATTGGTCAGTCCCCATCCTTCTTCAATCTGATAATAGATTTTTCTTATGAGTTCAAAACTATTTTCATCGTAAACGAAACCGACCCGGGCACGATAAGTGATCTGGTATATTTTATTGTTTATAAGCGTAACTCCTTCCCCAAAAAGGTCGGATTCTAAATTTCTGTATTTCAGTATCTCACCGGTTTCAAGGTCAACTTTACGAAGAGAGGATTCCCCATAATTCCCTGTACCTTCATAAATAAAGCCATCATGATATTCAAAACCCTGCGTAAAAGCGCCTTTGTCATGCGGATAGGTTTTCACAACCCTGTAACTGTATTGTTCGGGTTCTGTTCCGGAGGTAACCCTGATATTTACGGAATGAGTTTCTTCCTCTTCATTTGTATAAATAATCATTCTCAAATTTGAGGTCCCGGGTGGTTGGTCCTTAGGAATTGTCATCTTTGCTTCAAATTCACCAGTTGGAATGGTTTCCATTAACTCGCCTTCCAGCAAAAGCAGTGCTGAATCCGGAGCTATATTTTTTGAAACAGGTTCAATAACAGCCTGGATTTCCTCCCCTGGTGAAACATAGACATTTCTTCTTGGCTTTACCAAATTATATTTATTCTCAGGCAATTTCTTTCGAGCCTGTTCTGTTGGCGGTTCTGAAGATCTATTCCTCTTTTCTGACTTACATGCTGGTTGCAGCAGGAAGAAAGACAACAACAATAAAAAAATATATGCAGGCTTTTTTTTCATTACCGGAATAATTTCTTTAACCAGCTACCCGATTTCCTGGAAGCTTTGATTCTTCTCATCTCTTCCTGTGAGCTAAGGCCTGCATCCGGATTGATCAAATGGTAGATCTCACCCCAACCCAGGAAACCTCCGACATTTCTGTCATCAATATAAATATCAGCGAGAACTTTTCTGCTGGTTACACCTTCCTCATAAATTTCTTCAGGGTAATTTTTATTGACCGCATAAAATTCCACTCCATTTCTACGGCAATATTCAACTGCCTCATCCAGTTCTTTTCCGGTACGAATAGTCCACAGAATTAACTGATGACCATCTTTATTCAGTGCTTTAAGCGTTTCAAAGGCAAAAAGTTTTTCTTTGCCTATTTCAGGATATTTATGTTCAACGATTGTACCGTCAAAATCAACTGCAATTTTCAACATTTCTTTCATAGTTTGAGCAAAGATAGAAAAAAGGATGAAAGATCGGTGGATATATTTGGAACACAAAAAATAATTTCACTTGCAGTATAAGTAAAGGAAACGCTTGATAAGAATTTGTTGTCATGGAAGTTATCAATAAGGATAAATTACACCCTCGGGGTTTAAGACCCTGAGGGTTTTTCCGGACAGTTTTCCTCAAAAATTCATTACCGCCAAAAAGCACAAATCATTCCATCTAATCGTACAAATCCTCAACCGAAAGGTATCTCTCCCCTGTATCATAATTAAAAGTAAGAATTTTCGAACCTTCCGGAATTTCCTTTAATTTCTTATTAACAGCAGCCAGTGAAGCACCGGAAGATATCCCCATAAAAATACCTTCCTCACGGGCACACTTTTTAGCAAAATTGAAAGCTTCTTCCTTACTGACCTTTATAGCGCCATCAAGAAGTTCTTTATTGAGATTCCCAGGTATAAAACCAGCGCCTATTCCTTGTAAAGGATGCGGTCCTGGTTCGCCTCCCGATATTACCGGGGAGGCCTCAGGCTCAACAGCAAAAACTTTGATATTTGGCCATTTATCCTTGAGTACTTTAGCAACTCCGGAAATATGACCGCCGGTACCCACACCGGTAATTAAATAATCCAGCCCGTCCGGGAAATCCTTAAGGATCTCCTGTGCCGTATATTTAATATGTGATTCAGGGTTTGCAGGATTATCAAATTGTGACGGAATCCAGGCATTGTCTATAGCATCTCTTAACTCTTCAGCTCTTGCCATTGCACCTTTCATTCCTTCAGTGCGAGGGGTTAGCTCAAACTCTGCTCCCATTGCTGCCATGATACTCCTACGCTCAACAGACATTGATTCAGGCATGACCAGGATAAGCTTGTAGGATTTAACGGCTGCAACCATTGCAAGACCAATACCGGTATTACCGCTTGTAGGTTCAATAATTACTGATCCTTTTTTCAGTTTACCATCTTTTTCTGCCTGCTCGACCATTTCCAGAGCTATTCTGTCCTTGATGCTGCCCCCGGGATTTGCCCTCTCAAGCTTGATCCATATCTCATGATCGTTGCCAAAAAGTTTATTAATTTTTACATGCGGAGTGTTTCCAACGGTTTCAAGAATGTTTTGTGCTTTCATATCTGTCAGATTACAAAATTTATAGGTTCATCAAATTTTTTACTGTCCCGGACTACAGATTTGTGTTTACGGTAAACAACAGAATAAGGAACAACACTTTCTGTGAGCCAAACATTTCCACCAATCACAGTATCATGTCCTATCACTGTTTCTCCACCAAGTATTGTACTACCTGCATAAATTATAACATTATCCTCAATAGTTGGGTGTCTCTTGGTATCACTCATTTTCTTCTTCACATAGAGAGCACCCAATGTCACTCCCTGGTAAATCTTCACATTATCACCAACAATTGCGGTTTCTCCAATGACTATACCTGTTCCATGGTCAATAAAAAAATTTTTTCCTATAGTTGCTCCGGGGTGAATATCAATTCCAGTCTTTCCATGAGCATATTCACTCATAATTCTAGGCAGCACAGGCACTTCAAGCTGATAAAGAACATGTGACAGACGATGCACAGAGAGCGCATAAAACCCGGGATAAGCAAGAATAACTTCTTCTACACAGTCTGCTGCAGGATCTGACTTCATACATATGTCAGCATCATTGAGAAGTGTTTTAAAAACATCCGGTAAGCGTTCAAAAAAAACTTCTGCCACTTCCTGAGGTTCTTTGTTCATTTCATTTTTTAATGGTAACATAAGCTGCTTTAACCTTAACTGCATCCTTTCGAGCTGAATTTCAATTTCAAATTTTGAGATATTCCTGTTGGTCTTAACAGGAAATAATAAATGGATGAGATCATCAACAAACTCATGTGAATCTACCATAGAAGGCACATCACTGCAATAGCTTTGATTTATACTATCGAGATATTCTGCAAAATTCATTTGAATTAAAGTTTAATTAACTAACTAATCGGATAATACAAAGTTGCTGGAATATTCAATATTAACAAAGGTTTAACCGGGGTTAATTGTTCAAAATTAATAATATTTAAGCATGGTGGGTATCAGACCTTCGAGGTCTTATAAAGTACAAAATCCTACTGCAACCTCATTGCAGTCCCCGAAAATATTTAATATTTTTTTTTATTGACCTAATAATATGCAATTTTGTTACAGATCATAAATCCCCTAAGAAAAGTTCAAATGAAAAAACATATCCCGAATTTTATTACCCTGTTAAATCTGACCTCAGGTGCAGTGGGACTGGTTTTTATATTTAAAGGAGAACTCAATATCGCGATTTACCTGGTCTTTCTGAGTGGTTTTTTTGATTTTTTGGATGGTTACGCGGCAAGAATCCTTAGAGCCTATTCCGATATTGGTAAGTCACTTGATTCACTCGCGGATATTGTCAGTTTCGGGGTACTTCCGGCTATCATTGCATACACAGCTCTTACTGCCAATAATGAGGCTAATACAATCATGAATTATTTAGCCTGGTCGGGATTGTTAATTCCTGCTTTCTCTGCCATCCGCCTGGCTATCTTCAACAATGATGAAAGTCAGCAAATCAGCTTTCAGGGCTTACCAACACCGGCGAATGCTTTTCTGATTGTTTCAGCATTATTCATTTACCTCAATGGAGGAAAATTGATAGCAATAAACGAACTAATAATGGTCTTTATAATCGTGACCGGATGTTTTCTGATGATCTCAGATATCCGGATGTTTTCATTAAAATCCCTGAATCTTACCAGGCAAACCAGGTTGATTCTACTTTACTTCCTCACAGCATCAGTTTTTTTGATCATTTTTTTGAAAATGGAGGGTATTTTCTATACGATTCTACTTTATATCCTGGTATCGATTGTTGTGCCGGGAAGAATATTTGGCTAATATGCATTATAACATAGTGCCTTTAGAACATTCTTCTCTTAATCATGTTAATTTGCAATGTTTTATTTATATTCATTTTAAAAAAAAGTTGCTCTTTATCTAATAATTAAAGCCATGAAATATTTATTATATATTTACGCTCGGAACAAGAATTTCTTTTTAATGAACCTGATTAAATCGATACTATTATTTTTCTTTTTCCTGAATATTAGTATTCTCAATGCCCAGGACCCAGGATCCAATCCTGATGTAGAAATCGGATTTATTGAAAAACAAGGGGAATATGCAGCGCTGGATACAAAACTCACAAATGAGGAAGGAGAAGAAGTCACTCTTGGAGAATTGATAGATAAACCTACCATTCTGAACCTGGTTTATTATCGCTGTCCGGGTACCTGCAGCCCATTGATGTGGGGAGTGGCAAAATTCATCGAGGAGGTTGATCTTGAACTCGGAGAGGATTATCAGGTACTTACCATCAGCTTTGATCACACGGAAAACATAAGACTTGGGCTGCAGAAAAAAGCCAATTATATCAGTAGTCTGGATAATAAGGACCTGGGGAAACACTGGAAATTTTATGTTGCCGACAGCACAAATATCGCGAAACTTACAGAATCGGTTGGCTTCCGTTTTAAGTGGGTTGTTGATCAGTATTCTCACCCCACAGGTCTCATAGCGCTTTCTCCTGAAGGAAAGGTTACACGGTATTTGAGAGGAATTGAGTTTTTACCGTTTGATATAAAAATTACCATGGTTGAAGCAGCTGATGGGAAGATAGGTCCTTCTATAAACCGGTTGCTTGCCTTTTGTTATTCATACGACAGTAATGAAGATTCTATGGTTTTCAATGTTACAAAAGTAGCCGGAACTCTTATTATGTTTTTTGCAATTGTAATATTTATAATATTAGTTTTTATGAGAAGAAAACACGCTAAAGCAAGCTAGTATGACCCCTAATCAATCTAAAACCGAACCCAGCTACCTTGAGTACAAAGGAAAGTACAAAGGTATACTGGCATGGATACTTTCCACCGACCATAAAAGAATTGGCCTTCTCTATCTTTATACCATGCTGGCTTTTTTCAGTATTGGTGCTATTTTAGGCTTATTGATGAAATTTGAGCTTCTTGCTCCGGGGAAAACCATAATGGATCCCCAGGCATACAATGCCTTTTTCACTCTTCATGGGGTAATCATGATCTTTGTGATTGTTATTCCGGGTTTGCCTGCTGTATTTGGAAATTTCTTCCTACCGATATTAATTGGCGCCAAGGATGTTGCCTTTCCCAGAATTAACCTCTTATCGTGGTATATTTATATTCTGGGAATATGTCTGGTACTGGTATCCCTTTTTACAGGTCAGGGGCCTCCGGATACGGGATGGACGTTTTATGCACCCTATAGTTTCCAAACAACTACAAACATGTTACCGGCTGTTCTTGGAGCATTTGTACTGGGTTTTTCTTCAATCCTCACCGGCCTCAACTTTATCGTTACCATCCACAGAATGAGAGCACCCGGAATGACATGGTTGAAGATGCCCTTATTCCCATGGACACTTTACGGAACGGCATGGATACAGGTTCTGGCCACACCTATTGTAGGCATAACCCTTTTGATGATCATTGCCGAGCGCACCCTGAATATAGGGTTCTTCGACCCCACCCTGGGAGGTGATCCCATTCTTTATCAGCACCTTTTCTGGATATACTCACATCCGGCAGTGTATATAATGATACTTCCGGCAATGGGAGTTATCTCGGAAATCATTCCCACTTTCGCCCATAAAAGTATATTTGGTTACCGTTTCCTTGTAGGATCTACACTTGCAATCGCCTTTGTAGGATATTTTGTCTGGGGCCATCACATGTTTACTTCAGGAATGAGCGGAACCGCACTCTTCACCTTTTCACTTCTTACATTTCTTGTGGCAATACCAAGTGCCATAAAAGTTTTTAACTGGATAGCAACTATGTATAAGGGATCCATTTCCCTGGATACTCCTTTTTACTGGTCGGCTTCTTTTATATTTGTCTTTATGGTTGGTGGATTTACAGGACTGATTCTTGGAGCACTGGCCACAAATGTCCATTTGCATGACACGCATTTTGTGGTAGGACATTTTCATTTCATTGTATTCGGAGGTACTGGATTCGCATTCTTTGCTGCTATTCATTATTGGTTTCCCAAGATTTGGGGTAAAATGTATGACTCAAAATGGGCTAACATAGGATGGCTCCTGTTTACAATGGGATTCATTACCTTATATAGTCCTATGTTCTATCTCGGCATGAAAGGCATGCCCAGGAGATACTACGACTATGACGAAATTTTTCATGGTGGAAATATAATTTCCACTATGGGGTCATGGGTTATGATAGCCGGCATTGCCATTATTATTATTAATTTGTTTTCTGCTGCCAGAAGCAAGTCGAAGGCACCGGCAGATCCATACGGAGGAAGTACTCTGGAATGGACCATTGCATCTCCTCCTCCCGTTGAGAACTTTGATGAAATACCTAAACTCACAAGGGGTCCTTATCAGTACGATTAAAAATAAAACCTCACTATGGAACAACACCGAGATGATATAGCCTCTAAAACGGGAATGTGGATTTTCCTTTTCACAGAAATGTTACTTTTTGGAGGCCTGTTTATTGTTTATTCAGTTTACCGTTTCAAGAACCAGGAAGGTTTCCACCAGGCAGCCCAGGAGCTTGATGTTACCGTTGGAACTATAAATACCATCATTTTGCTTATCAGCAGTATGACCATCGCTATGTCAATAACCGCAATACAAAAAAAGAATAAAAAGCTTTCTCTGGCATTACTGGCAGCAACCTTTATCCTGGGCCTTGTCTTTCTGGTAAACAAATATTTTGAATGGGGAGGAAAGATTGGTCATGGTATATACCCGGGATCTTCAATTTTATCAGACCGCGGGCAGGGAGATGTGCTGTTCTTTGGTCTGTATTATTTCATGACCGGACTTCATGCTCTGCATATCGTAATCGGCATGGTGTTTATCGGGGTTGTTTTTGTTTATGTATGGAAAGAAAAACAAAGGCATGATAATTTTGCCTTACACGAAAATTCAGGTCTTTACTGGCACCTGGTCGATCTGATCTGGATTTATCTCTTCCCGTTGTTTTATTTACTAACCTAAAGCCATTACTATGTCAGATAATCACACTGTTGTTTCATATAAAACCCAGGCTCTCGTTTTAATAAGTCTTGTTATTTTAACAGGATTATCGGTAGCCGTAACCCAGATCAATCTAGGTCCTTTAACAGTTACCACTGCTCTTTTGCTTGCAACAGCAAAAGCCAGCCTGGTTTTGGTATATTTCATGCATCTGAAATTTGACAACAGGTTTTTTGCCTTCATGGTTCTCGGGGTAATAGCCCTGAACGCCATCGTAATTTTTATAACTTTTTTGGACTACTTATACAGATAAAGATATGTATTCAGCAACAGGTATAGATGCTTCAAATTTTGTCGGAAAGGTCGATACAGCTTTTATGTTCATTATTGGCGTCTCGCTTCTCTTCCTTGTAGGACTCACCGCTCTGATGATCTACTTCATTGTAAAATACAATCGTAAAAAGAATAAAAAAGCCACGCAGATTGAAGGTAGTCTCAGGTTGGAGCTGCTCTGGACAATTATACCTACCATTCTGGTATTGATTATGTTCTACTTCGGATGGGCCGGCTGGAAACCTATGACCAACCCTCCAAAAGATGCCTTTGAGGTGACCAGTATAGCAAGAATGTGGAGCTTCTCGTTTGAATATGAAAATGGAAAACAATCCACAAAGCTGGTACTCCCGGTAAATGAGCCTGTTGTTATTAACCTTGAAGCTGTTGACGTTATACACAGTCTTTATATACCCGCCTTCCGGGTGAAAGAAGATATGGTACCAGGAAGAACAAAGAAAATGTGGTTCCGTCCTCAGGCTGAAGGGACGTATGATCTTTTCTGCACTGAATATTGTGGATTACGACATTCTTACATGGAAACCACCGTTGAAATTCTTTCTCAGGAAGAATTTGAGGAATGGTATGCTGACACCACAGCATCTGTTCTGGCAGAAGGTGAAGAAGATATGCCAGGTGCTGAAGGTCTTTCAATATTGCGGGCGCAGGGATGTAATGCATGTCACTCGCAGGATGGTTCCAGATTGGTAGGGCCTTCCTATCTGGACTTGTGGGGAGAAGAAAAAGTTGTTATTGAAGATGGAGAAAAGAAAACTATAACCGTAGATGAAGAATATATCATAAAATCCATATACGAGCCAAATGAACAAATCGTTGAGGGGTATCAGAAAGGATTGATGCAAAGTTATGAAGGAACCATAACTGAAGAGGATATTCAAAAGATCATTGAGTATTTGAAAACACTGGATGAATAAAAAATCTGATCACGGACATGTTAATAACTACCTCAGGCTTGGCAAATATTCTGTAATTATTCCGGTCAGCCTCACAGCTTTCACCGGTTTTTTCCTCTTTAAGCCAGGAATCGAGTTAAATATTATACTTGTTACGCTGGGCGTACTTTTGCAGGGAATGGCTGCATCCTCCCTTAATCAGGTACAGGAAAGAATTATTGATGCAAAAATGTTACGCACAATGAACCGCCCCATTCCAACAGGTAGAATAAGCGAGCTCCATGCAACACTATTCGCAATTTTCAGTTTAATTGCGGGGTCCGTATTACTATATATTGGAGGCAATCTAGCAGCTATGTTGCTGGGAATTTTCACCCTTGTCTGGTATAATGGATTATATACACCTTTAAAGAGAATTTCTGCCTTCGCGGTTATACCCGGCTCCCTTACCGGGGCCATCCCTCCTGTAATCGGATGGACAGCAGCCGGAGGTAATCCGCTTGATTTAACCGCTATTATCCTGGCTTTTCTCTTTTTTATGGGCCAGGTACCACATTTCTGGTTACTTATTCTGAAGTATGGAAAACAATATAAACAGGCTGGATTGCCCATTCTAACGGATGTATTTAGCATAAGGCAAATTAATAATCTAAGTTTCATCTGGATAAGCGCTTCTCTCATCGGTGCACTTATGCTCGGGTTATTTGGAATTCTTCAGACAGAAACATTCAGAATCATCCTGGTGGTAATTACAGCTATTTCCATTTTCTTATTCCGAAAGTTAATTAATAATGAAGAATCGGTTGGAACGAAAAAATATTTCATTGAGCTGAATATTTATTATTTCATACTCATAATTCTCCTCATAGGTGATAAAGTAGTAAGCTTATGAAAACTGAAAAACTCATAAGAGAAGCAGATGATACCACCAAACTTTTCTATTTATATTTGATTTTTACCCTTGGTAAAGTTATTGCAAACCTATGGGAATATGCTCTAATCCAGAAAATATTAAGCTATGAAGGGAATTTTGAATCTTCTGTAACCGGCTTGACTGTTTTTCAAACTATTATTTCAATCTTACAGGGATTAACCGGTCTCTTTATTATCTTTTACTTCATCCGCTGGTTTTATCATTCTCACCTCATCCTTCAGGAAGATGAAAATATCTATTATTTGAATCATAATTCAAGTTCTGCAATATGGTCATGGTTTGTACCGGTAATAAATTTAATCCTCCCATACCTGATAATGAGAGAGAATTATGAAACATGGAGAGAGCTGAAAACCGACAGTAGTAACAGGCCTGACAATACTGTTATTTCCTGGTGGATTATTTTAATATCTTCCACTGTTGCAGGTTATTTTGGCATTGGAGTATTTGAGGGCATAAACAGTCCAAACCTGGAAAAATATATTAATAATCCCTGGCCTTTCTTTCTACCCGGAATCATAGAAATAGCGGCGATATCAGTTACTATAAAAATGCTTGAAAATTTCAAAAGATTTTATGTATGAGATGTGGGAGCATAAAAATATTGGCCTATTCCTACGGTAAATATCCAGATCCCATAAAAGGTATGCTCGGTAAAAACCACCATAAGCGAATTACTTCTTTTATAAGTAATCGAAAACATGATGCCTCCTAAAAACGTTAATATCAAGGCCAGTAGATTTTCAAAAATAATATGTGAGAATGAAAAAAGAAATGCATTTATCAAAATCATCAACCATTCTTTTTTTATCAGGTTTTTATATCGATGATAGAAGTATCCCCTGTAAATTAATTCCTGGGGATATGCTGACCATATGGGATAAGAAACCATAATCAGAAGCCAAAGTCCCAGCTCTTCTTTAGGAAGATAAAATAAAAATTCCCTTGATGTATAGTATACAGCAACAGTAGTTATGATAGCAAACAAAATAAATCTTATGACCACTGTTTTCCAGTTTGTAAAATGAAAGAAATGATAGATCTTTTTATTATCAAAATTTTTGTCTTTTAGGAGAATGACCAGGAACAAAATAAAAACTGCCAGTAGAGGGATGGATTTATGAAATGGGATCAAATCATAATAATATATTAAAGGTAAACCAATAAAAATAATGACCAATTCAGACCATTTAAACACACGGCTATTAAAAAATTTCATGAAGAGATTAGATTTACATTTTGTTAACGTAAGATATCTTTAATTTGTTTAATTTCGTGTTTTTATAATTTTCAGCTTTTCTGTAAAATAAATGGAGAACCTTTTTTCAGACATACTTTTACCGATAACCATTGCTATCATAACCCTTGGTATGGGCCTTTCCATAAAGTTAAAGGACTTTAAAAATATTTTTCTCTATCCAAAAGCGGTTATTATTGGTATTTGTTGTCAAATGCTACTGTTACCAATTATCGCATTCGCTATCGCTTCCTTATTTAATTTTGATCCTGTTTATAAAGTAGGTCTCATAATTATCTCAGCATGTCCGGGTGGTGCTACCTCGAATCTTGTAACATATCTGCTAAAAGGCAATGTTGCACTTTCCATTTCCATGACGGTATTAAACAGCATCATTACTCTAATTACAATCCCTGCTGTTGTAAGCCTGGGCTTGCATTATTTTACCAGTCAGGAAGCGAATATCACGCTTCCGGTGGGAGCAACTATTTTGAAGGTCTTCCTCGTCACAGTGCTTCCTGCTTATACAGGGGTTAATATCAGGCATTACTTTCCCAACACAGCAAAAAAGATTGAAAAATATCAGAGATTTATCCTGCCTATTCTTCTCCTTGGAATCTATTTTGGGGTTATTTTTATTGATGAAGGAGATCAAAAAACCAATATTTTTGATCATCTGAGCATTGCTCCCTACCCATTTCTATTAAATGTAGCTACAATGTCCATGGGATGGATGGTGGCACGATGGACCTCTTTAAGAGGGATTAATCAATTTACCATTTCAATTGAAGTAGGACTTCAAAATTCGGCACTCGCAATTTTTGTCGCTGCAACCCTTCTTAATAGCCAGACCATGGCAATTGTTCCGGTAATTTATGGCTCATTCTCATTTTTCACTACCTTTTTATTTGGTTATGGTGTGAAAAAGATCTTGCAAAAAAGACTTAAAGAAGATAGGTGAAAAAAGTTTTTCCCTCTTATAGCCTGCTATGATGGCACAAGATTAAAGAGCCGGAGGAAGGAATGAAAAGGATGTCGAAAAAATCTCAGACAGCCTGGGAATTAGAAATGATGTTCAAGGCTTTCTTCTAAATAAGGATGATTTACCGGGATGATTTTTCTACGCCCAAGAGAGGTGATCACAACATAGGAGAATAAACCGGCATATCCAATGAAGGTCGTGATCTCAATAAAACCAAACTGAAGCTTTCCACTGGTTTCGGGTATAATTTGCAAATAATGCTCAATATATTGCCCTACAATCAACATGAGAATAACAACTGTCATGACGGTCATATTCCGGCTGGCTTTGATCGGCATCAAAACAAAGAATGGAACAGCCCAATTCAGAAGGATCTCAGCAAAGAAAAGGGTTTTCCATCCTTCATTCCACCGGTAATAATAATAAACCGTTTCTTCAGGAATATTTCCATACCAGATCAGCATAAATTGCGCAAACCAAAAATAACCCCAAACTATTGCAAGCATGAACATATAGCGGGTTAAATCATGTAAATGAAATTCATTAAGAAATGAGTAATACCCTTTTTTATGAAGGATGAAAATGATCAGGATCATAATCGAAACCCCGTGAAGAAATGCCGAAACCATTTGCTTAAGAGCGAAGATGGTGGAATACCAGTGCGGAGATAAAGACATTATCCAATCTATAGCAGATAAAGTAAATGTTATAGCAAGGATAAAGATCAATATTCTTGAATAGAATTCAGATTTATGAAAGTATTTGGTTCCTCCTACTTCATCTTCTTTCAGCGAGAATCTCTTTAGTAAGCGGGTTAATAATATCCATAGAGTAAAATAAATCAACAACCTGATCATAAAGAATGTCTCATTGAGATATGGGGATTTATGTTTTATTAATTCATCATGCATAAGGGCTTCCTCATGACTCCAGTGATATAGCGTATGAATCCCAAGGTACAGCAGAACAAAGAATATTCCTGCATAAGGAAGATATGACATAAATGCTTCGGGAATTCTTTTAAAAGCAGCCGACCAGCCAGACTGTGAGATGTATTGTATTACAAAAAAGAATACACCACCCATAGCCAGGGAGAAAAAATAATAATTATTAAGCAGGTAATTCGCCCATGTTCGCTCCGGAGCCTCCAGGAATCCATAAATAAACCCGGCCAATCCAATCAGAATACAGATACCTGCGATAATTCGGAAGGTCTTCGATGCTTTAAATTCTTCCTTCATGATGTTGAGTTTAATTCTTTTTAGTGATTACTAATGTCTTCCTCGTTTTCCTGCAAAACCTGACGTATATAAGATATGGCTTTCCACCGGTCATCAGGCCTGACCAGTGACTTATGCGCTCCCATTGAGCCAAATCCGAGTGTAATGGTATGATAGATCTCCCCATCTTTCAGGTTGCGTGCTACATCATTAACCAGGCTCCGTGGAAGTGCCACGTATAAACCACTTGTTTGAAGATATCCCTCACCTTTCCCTGCCTCACCATGACACATAATACAAAAGTTTTGGTATACCTCCTGTCCTCTTTTAACAACATTTTGGTTGCCTGAAAAAGGATTATCAAGTTTTTCACCGGCTCGTTCACGCTCTCCCTCTTCATTAGTATACTGGAAAGGGATAAATCCTCTCGGGATGCTGCCTTCAACCGGTTTTCTCATTGTACTTCCATCATCATAGACAGGATTTTCGGAATATGTTTCATAAGCCTCTGAATAGAACATATCCGGAAAATAATCGTATCCGGGATGATTTCTGTTATCTGTGCAGGAAATTGTAATAAATATCAGCAGGAAGACAACAGGCAGATGTATATGTGATTTTCTTATCTTCATATTCTGTTATTTTTTCTATTCAAAACTTTTATCAATGATCTCCAGTGCCCCGCCTCGTTTTAAAATACCGGATGCTTCTTTAAATTTTCCCTCTTCAATTTCTTTATCGGATAACACTATTATGAATTTATCATCCGTTCCTCTTTCGTCAAACACAGGATTTTCATTTCCAGGAACCAATTTGGATCTGGCGGAAAAAGTTGCAAGACTTGCAATGGTGACAATGAAGATCGTTAAAACGATTGTGATCACAATAAATGAAGGAAATGTGTTAAACGGCTTCCCTCCATATACAATTGGCCAGCTTATTACCGAAGTATAATACAAAAAAGCAAGTACAGCAGTCGCTCCTGCAAGACCATAAATCAGAGCAGCAGTGGGTAACATGGATTTTCGTTTGAGAATCCTGATTACACGATGCATCGGATAAGGAGTGAAAACTTCGTGTATGCTGATGCCCCTGTCAACAAGATCCTGCAGTGAAGAGATCAATTTCTCTTCATCATCAAAAACACCAACTTTGAATAAGCCATCCATTGTATAAAAAATTTTAATTAATCATCTTTTCTTGTCCCAATCTTTAATACAGATTTCACCTCTGAAATCGCTATCATTGGAATGTAGCGGAAAAACATAAGCACCCCGACAGTAAACAGTCCGATTGTACCAACAAAAAGACCTACTTCAGTAAGTGTAGGCGCATAATTTGCCCAGTTTGAAGGCAGATAATCATTACCCAGTGATGTAATCACAATATTGAATCTCTCAAACCACATTCCCACATTTATAAAAATGGAAATAATAAATAAAGCAAGCATGCTTTTCCTTACTTTACGAATCCAAAATAATTGCGGGATCAAGGCATTACAGGTAAACATAATCCAGAATTGGACTGCATATTTTCCGGTAACACGATTTTTAAAGAAGGTGAAGATCTCGAAATCATTACCACTGTACCAAGCAACAAATATCTCCGTAATATATGCAGTACCCATGATCAATGAAATAAAGATCAGTATCCTTGCAATAGCATCGAGATGCCTGTCCGTTATGTAATTTTCAAGTTTATAGATCTTTCTGATAATAACCATAAGTGTTACTACCATAGCAAAACCTGAAAAAATAGCTCCAACAACAAAATAGGGAGGAAAAATTGTGGTATGCCAGCCAGGAATAACCGAAACTGCAAAGTCCGTTGAAACAATTGAATGCACAGATACAACAAGCACCGCTGCAATACCTCCCAGGATAAAGCTTAAAGATTCAAATCTTGTCCATTGCCTTGATGAGCCCGTCCATCCCATGGCAAAGAATCCATACACTGCTTTTCTTACTTTTGATTTAGTTCTGTCTCTTATGGTTGCAAAATCGGGAAGCATACCCAGGTACCAGAATGAAAAAGAAATCAGCAGATAGGCTGTTATAGCAATAAAATCCCAGAATAATGGTGAATTAAAGTTCACCCAGAGAGGACCGCGCGTATTAGGATAAGGAAAAATATAAAACGCCAGCCAGATCCTTCCCATATGAAGGGCAGGGAAAAGTGAGGCACACCCTACCGCAACGACTGTCATGGCCTCAGCTGCTCTATTAATGGAAGTTCTCCATCGTTGACGAAGAATTAAAAGAAAAATAGAAAAAGCTGTTCCTGCATGACCTATACCAATCCACCACACGAAATTAATTATAGCCCATCCCCAGCCTACAGTATTATTTACACCCCAGCTACCGATTCCATAAGCAAGTGTTTCGTAAATGGCATAAATACCCCAGAGTGATGCCAGGCTTCCCAGGGCCATCCCTATGAACCACCAATTCCCGGGCCGGGTTTCAGTTGGTGCAATAATATCAGCACTGATCTGACTGTAAGTTTTATCGCCTTCAATTAAGGGTCCTCTTAATCCTTTGTTATACATTGTGAGGAATTTTTATTCGTATTAACTCTTTTTTTGATTCCTGATCTTTGTAAGATATCCTACACTGGGCAGGGTATGCAGTTGTTCCAGTAAATGATAATTCCTGGCATCAGCAAACATCTTTGATACTTTGCTGTTCTTGTCCTTCAGGTTTCCAAATACAAGGGCACCGGCAGGGCAAGCCTGAACACAGGCAGGTTGAATTTCACCATCCTCAAGGCTGCGGTTTTCCAACTTCGCTTCCATTTTCTTTTCCTGTATTCTCTGCACGCAGAATGAACATTTTTCAACAACTCCTCTTGAACGGACAGTTACATCAGGGTTCAATACCATCTTCCCTAAATCGGAATGGGTATTGTAATCAAATTCATCATTGTTTACATACTTATACCAGTTGAACCGGCGAGCACGATAAGGACAATTATTTATACAATACTTTGTTCCTATACATCTATTATAAGACATCTGGTTAATCCCCTCTGAGCTATGATTGGTAGCGGATACCGGACATACATTTTCACAGGGTGCATTATCACAATGCTGACACAAATTGGGCTGATACGATACATGGGGATTGGCCGGATCATCAGAATAGTAACGATCAATTTTAATCCAATGCATGATCCTTCTTCGATAAACCTCAGATTTTCCCACAACCGGAATATTATTTTCCGCCTGACATGATATCACACAGGTATTGCAACCCACACAGGCATTCAGATCTACAGCGAGTCCCCAGTGAAATCCGTCAAATTCAACATCGGGATAAAGTGTTTTATGATGAGATTCATACTCTTCATGCAATTCATTCCCGGCATCTGAACTCTCAAGATATTCATCCAGGTTGGCTTCCCGCACAATGGGCCTGCCTTCCATGGAATTATGCGTCTGGGTGAGGGCCAGAATTATGTTCTCGCCGGTTGGTTGTATAGATACCCCGTTTACAAAATAACTCCTGATTCCATCTTTCAGATCAACCAGTTTAAAAGCATTAATGCCAAGATCTTCACCAACCTTACCTGCCGATGTTCGTCCGTATCCAAGAGAAACGGAAGCAGTTAATGCAGCCTGACCGGGCTGGATAAGAACAGGAATATTAACTTCATTATTCAACAAAACCATATCCCCGTTATTCACTTCAAGCCTGGAGGCATCCTCCGGTGATAAAGAAAGGAAATTGTCCCAGCATACTTTAGCAATCGGATCAGGCAATTCCTGCAACCAGGGATTGTTTGCATATTTACCATCTCCCATTTGCACACTTTCACTCATTATCAGGGTGAAATTATCTGATCCCCTTTCTGCGGGTTTAATCTTGTTGAGAGGATCAGAGTTAAATTCAGGATTCCAACCACCTGAAATTTCATAATTGTAAACACCTTCCTGAAGACTTTTATTCCAGAAATCATTAAACTCTGCCTTTCCATCCCAGAATCGATCTTCCCAGCTCGTTTTCAGATAAGACTGATAGGTAATATTTCTCCCCATCCATGCCAGAAGACAATCCTGC
The DNA here is from genome assembly GCA_964528675.1 of uncultured Bacteroidaceae bacterium. Taxonomy (GTDB): domain Bacteria; phylum Bacteroidota; class Bacteroidia; order Bacteroidales; genus CAYRTD01. The sequence continues at coordinate 59,877 of CAZGTU010000007.1, read as the reverse complement.
ATGGAACGGGTATTAAATATGGGTCTGATGGTTGGCTGGGTTAAAGAAAGCTGACCCGGTATCACTTCTGCATCATCCCAGGATTCAAGGTAATGATGTAAGGGACAGATGTACTGGCAAACTTCAGAAGTTTCATTTTTTATCCATGCAAATGACACACTCAGATCGAGCTTTGAAATAGCATCTCCCAAATCCGATCCGCCTGGATAATCATACACCGGATTCACATCATGTATCAGAAGTGCCCCTACCCTTCCGGTGTTAATACTTTCTGCCAGGGTATCCATTTCCAGATCATCCCCTGCTGCAAGCCTCAATGCATTGTTAATATCAACTGTGGTGCCTATTGCGCCTAACATTCTGTTGATCCCGGCAACAAGCATCTGGCATTCAGGATCATTGTTGCCTGACACCACCAATGAACGATTTCCGGCAGAAAGCAGATCTTCAACCATATTAGAAATATCTACTTCAACCTCAACAGAAGGCAGGGTACTTTGGCCGGTTCTTTCCGCCACCCGATTGTAAAGATTGATCAGGATATTCTTCTCTGCCCCAGGCTTCACAGGAAAACGATGATCTGCATTTGACCCGGTGACAGTCATTCCTGATTCAAAGTGATAATGTCTTAGTATATCCGTCTCCCCCCTGTGAAGTTTTTTTCTTTCGGCATATAAGGGAATAAAATGAGCCGGAGCAAGCCAGGAGCCAAGAAAATCTGCTCCAAATCCAACAACTACATCTGCTTTATCAAAACGAAGATCAGGTATAAGGGGTGCACCAAACAGGGCTTCGTAAGCTTTTCTTATGCCATAATGTGAAACAGCATCGTACTGCACCCATTTAAAGTTGCTGTAATTCGACGAAAATTCATCAATAAGATTGCGAGTGGTCGGAGAGATAATGGTTGAAGACAGCAAAACCACTTCTTTACCTGAAGCATCAGCATCTTTTAAAGCTTTTGTGATATTGGAATCAATATTCTCCCAGCTATTTTTACTTCCTTTGCCAAAAGGCTCTTTATAACGAGCATCATCGTAGAGACTCAGTACAGATGCCTGAACCCTGGCTGTAGTACCTCCCCTGTTGAAAGGAGAAAGTGAATTTCCTTCCACTTTGATGGGTCTTCCTTCCCTGGTTTTTATAACAACACTGCAATAATCTTTCCCATCAAAAAAAGTGGTTGCATAATGTAAAGCTTTCCCGGGAATTATCTCCTCAGGTTGGACAACATAAGGAATGGCTTTCTGTACGGGTTTTTCACAGGAAGCAGCCAGCGCTGCACCTGTCAAACTAAATCCGAAAAGCTTCAGAAAATCCCGGCGGGAGGATTTCGCTCCTGTTATCTTTTCATCGAACATTTCCAGAACAGCATTCTTATGATTATCCTCAGCTCTTTCTTCATTGATATCAGGAATATCATGGTATTCATCAAGACTGCTCCAGTATTTTTTTTGCCTGGAATCTGAGTCTGAGGATTGCTTTTTTGGTTTTTTATTCATACTGTATAATTCTTTACCACGAACAGGTTCATAATTCAAAATCAGGAAAAACAGATATTATTAATAATGACATTTCATACATTCAGTTCCGCCAACCTTCTCAACTGTGACTGCATTAACCTCGTCCTGTTTGACTTCCTGAACCAGTTCTTCATAGCTACTATAAAATTCATTTGAATGAAAACTTACTTCGTTTTCACGATGACACTCGATACACCATCCCATTGAAAGATCCGAAACCTGTTCAATCCTGTGCATTTCTTCCACCTCTCCATGACATTCCTGGCACTCAACCCCTCCAATAACAACATGTTGTGCATGGTTAAAGTAAACATGATCGGGATTGTGATGTACCTTTATCCACTCAATATGCTCGTCTTCATTATATGAGGAAATAAGCTTATTGATCTCCCAGGTACCCGACCTGCTTCCACTCCTGACAATAAGGTGACAATTCATGCATGTACCTGAAGAAGCAATCCCTGCCGATTTACTGTACTCTGCAGAAGGATGGCAATAAAAACAATCTGTTTTGTTCTGCCCTGCATGAATAGCATGCGAGAACTTTAGCGGTTGGTTCGGGGCATAGTTTTCAGATCTGCCGATATCAATCGCTTCCTCTACAAGAATTTTGGTGATAAAAAAACCTGAACCAAGGATAATAATAAGGTGAATCCATTTTGCAGGGATTTTCCTTGTAATAATTAAATCTGTTAATGAAAATAATAACAGAATAATCAGAAGAATAAAGAAAATCAAACGGTTTACCATTGGCTTTGGCATTATTAATCCCTCTTCTGCAACCACATCCATATAAGATTTGATCATGGTAATATCTTCTATGGATAGGTCAATATCAGCATGCGCTTCGGATAGTTTCGCAGCTCTGGGGTTTATTAACACATCCTGAAGATCCTCCGGTTTATTTTCCCGGTATTTCAGAGAAATTTCATAAGCATCAGGATTCCAGTTCACCGTATCGCTGAGATTAAAACGGACATTATGACATCCTGCGCAATTCACAGATTTTTCTCCGTGGTAAACCAATCCATAAAACAGGCGCTCTCCCCGTGTTACAAATTCAGCAGAAACATGAATAGAATCATCCGAACTTTCATATGAATCAGCTTCTATAGCCGCAAATAAAACAGGAGAATGAAATAAAAATACGGAAAGTAACAAAAAGGAATACCTGTAAAAATGTTCTCGCATCCCGATAGATTTAGGTTAATGGATTAGCAAGTTTCTAATGTTCAATAATTCTTGCATTTCCAAATATAGGAAATACAGAATTAACTGAATCTTTCACTTAGAAAGAATATAGCTTATTTAAAATTAATCAAGATATGAGAAGTTTAACGAAAGAGGTGAACGAAACCGCTTTTTTCCCCAGAAGCTTCATTATTAATAGGTTCAATGGTATAATAATATATTCCGGGTTGCATTTCTATTCCGGACAAAGATCTTCCATCCCAGAAAATTGTCGGGGATTCTGTATGATATACTTTCAATCCTGAGCGGGAATACACTCTGAAATCATAAATGGTATTGCCATCTGTTTTTACATTAAAATAATCATTATGCCCGTCCATATTGGGAGTAAAGACATTTGGACATTGTAATATTTCTCTGATCAATAAATCTTTATCAAGACCATTGCTGCACCCTGCGTCGTTTTCAACGTTAAGACCTATGGTATACTCACCGCTTTCATTAAATGAATAAATAATAACTGGTTCAAATCCGACTTCTTCACCATTAACGGACCAGGAATAAGTATAATTTAAAGAATCGGCTTCTTGATCTGGACTTCGGAAAACATACGAAAACTCGCCGGATGCAGTTGTATCAGCATACACAAAATCAACATCAGGAGAAGAAAATACATTTATATTTTGATCAAGAGATATCTCGTAATCACTATTTAGAACTGCCTCCACAGAATAGGTGCCCGGATTGTTTAAATGTAAAGTCAAACTATCACCGGAAGCAGTTATTTCTTCATTTACTCTCCATGCAACAGATGTCAATGTATCGTAGACCTCCAGGGGGTCTATGAACACCACAACCCGAAGACTATCACATCCTTCCAGATCAGAAGCAACAAGGTTCACCTGTGACTTCAAGACGCAGATGAAACTGAATAGCAGGCTAATAATAAGAATAAGCCTTCTTTTCATAGATATTAATATTCATGTAAATATAGAGATAATGGTATAATTCAACTAAAAACGAGGGCATCAATTTATGCACATTCTCCATATAATTAATCAATCCATTTTAGATTGCATACGATGATAAGGAAAACTTGTTTAAATTATAATTGTTAATTCTTTCATGAGATAAACCAAATTGCATAAATTTAGCACTTGAATTTTTCAAACCGGCATTCCCGGTAGGCGGGAATAAAAAAACAGAAAAGCATATGAAACAGTATCTTGATCTCCTGAAGTATACATTGGATAATGGGGTAAGAAAAGACGACAGAACCGGAACCGGCACTATCAGTACTTTCGGATATCAGATGCGATTTAATCTTTCGGATGGTTTTCCTCTTTTAACAACCAAGAAGCTACATGTAAAATCCATTATTCATGAACTATTATGGTTTCTGAAAGGAGAAACCAATATCCAATACCTGAATGAAAATGGGGTTAGAATATGGAACGAATGGGCCGATGAAAAAGGAGATCTGGGGAAAATTTATGGTTATCAATGGCGTTCATGGACGGCACCTGATGACAGACACATTGATCAGATCAAAAATGTTATTGAATCCCTGAAGAAAAAACCCGACTCAAGAAGGCATATTGTAAGCGCATGGAATGTCGGAGAACTGGATAAAATGGCACTCCCACCCTGTCATATACTTTTTCAGTTTTATGTAGCTGAAGGTAAACTTTCCTGCCAGCTATATCAAAGAAGTGCGGATATTTTCCTGGGAGTGCCCTTCAATATTGCCTCTTATTCCCTTCTATTATTGATGATGGCAAGAGAAACAGGATATGAGCCCGGAGAATTCATTCATACGCTTGGAGATGCCCATATTTACCTTAATCATATCGATCAGGTTAAGCTTCAGCTTACCCGTACACCCGGCGATTTGCCCGAAATGATCCTGAATCCTGAAGTGAGAAATATATTTGACTTCAGCTATAAAGATTTTACACTTAAGAATTACAATCCACAACCCCATATTAAGGGTAAAATATCTGTATAATTATGAGCCCGGTTTATAATAAAAACATATCCATCATTGTAGCCATTGCAGAAAATAATGCAATTGGAAAGAACAATGAGCTGCTCTGGAAAATTTCTGATGACCTCAGGCGCTTTAAAAAACTAACCACCGGTCATAAAGTCATCATGGGAAGAAACACTTTTCTTTCACTCCCAAACGGTCCTCTTCCCAATCGAAAAAATATTGTAATCACTGATAATGAAAATGAGAACTTCGAGGGATGCGAGATGGCATATTCGGTAGAAGAAGCCCTTGCAAATGTACAGGAAGATGAAGAAGCATTTATTATCGGAGGAGGTATGATCTATAAACAATTCCTTCCCCATGCCAATAAATTATATCTCACCAAAGTTCACCAGGCATTTGAGGCTGATACTTTTTTCCCTTCCATCAATTATGATGATTGGAAGGAGGTGGAAAGACAAGAATTTCCGGCAGGTGAAAAAAATGAATTTCCGCACACTTTCATCATCTATGAGAGAAAATAAATAAAAACTAATCTTTCTAAAACTTTAACTATGAAAAAACTACTTTTCACATTGTCCTTCTTTTTCCTTTTTGTAACCCTATACAGTCAGTCTGCTGATAAGGTTCGAGGATACTGGTTAACAGAAAAAGGCAGCTCACAGGTATGGATATACAAAGCCAAAAACGGGAAATACTATGGGAAGCTTGTCTGGCTGGAAGAACCATATGAAAACGGTGCTCCGAAAAAAGATAAAGAAAATCCCGATGAAGACCTCAGGGATCGCCCTTTACTGGAACTCCTTTTATTAAAAGGATTTGAATATAATTCAAAAGAAAAAGAATGGGAAAACGGAACCATTTACGATCCGGAAAGTGGTAAGACTTATGATGCATTTATGTGGTTCGAAAACGGAGATTACGGCACCCTCAAAATAAAAGGATATGTAATGGGAATGAGGTTTATGGGGAGAGAAACGGCCTGGACACGTGAGCAGGGGGAGAGGTGAGTGGTAGTGAGTAAAGTGAGTAAAGTGAGTGAAGTGAGTGAAGTGAGTTTTTCTGCTTACTGAACAAGCCGTCCGATATCGTACACCCCTGTTTCATAACCGTTCATTTTTAACCATTATTAATATGTAAGTAATCCCACACATATATCTGTCTTTCAGTAGTTTGCATTTTTTGGCACAGGCGTTGTTTATCACATGTCAGGTTCGTTGAACAAGTAAAAATGCAAGTCATGAGGAAAAACATCTTACATATCATACTGAGTCTGGCAATTCTGGTAACAACAACAAATGTATATGCCGACGGAACTAAAGGTGATAAAGAAAAGAAATCCAAAAAAGAAAACTCAGAAAAAATTGTTGAAAAAGTAAAAAATGTCTTTGACGTAGAACTTCAATTGGAAAACTGGATGACCAGTGCAAATGAGTTCACCACCGAAGAAAATTTCTTTGAAGATGAGTTGATGCTGGAAAACTGGATGACAGAAGCAGAGAATTTTAATTCGGAAATGCTTCCTCTGGACCCAGGCATGGAACTGGAAAGCTGGATGACCAAAACATTTGAAATCTCAGAAATAGAAACAGCAATGGACCTCGAAGAATGGATGCTCAATCCTTTCCCTTATAGCGAAAATTTTACCGAGAAGGAACTGGTCCTTGAAGATTGGATGTTAAAATTCTAAATATAGCTCAGATTAATAATTTCTTTTTTAGGTTTAAGTGGTTAGCAATGAAGGGAAGTTTCGAGAGAGGCTTCCTTTCTTTTTTATTAATTCATCACCCTATCTGGCTTTAGGTATTGTACTCATACAGATCTCCTGGATAAACTTCTCTCTTTTAACAGAAATCCTTACTTTTATCAATGAAATAAACACCCTTGTTTGTTAAAGAATTCGCTAATAAAATATAACCAGATGATCAAAAACTTCCTGAAGGACAAATTTCTTATCACAAAGATCCGAAACCGCTTCACTCCTTCCGTACAAATATCCCAGCGTCAATTATTTCATTATTACAGAGATGGTGCAACAAAAAATGACCTGCCCCCGCTTTCGGAAACCGGATTCCGGGTTTTTTCACAATTTGAAGAGGATGGTAAGCTACTTTTTATATTCTCTGTGATTGGTATGGATGTTAAAACTTTTGTTGAGATTGGTTCAGATGATGGGGTTAACAGCAATTCAGCCAACCTTTATTTTAATTTTGGTTGGCATGGTCTTTTTATTGATGCAAATCCGGAAAGTATAAAGCGTGGCAAGAAATTCTTCAGTAAATATCCGCATCCCTGGTTTTATGCACCAGAGTTTATTTGTAAAAAAGTAACCCGGGAAAATATTAATGTAATCATAAAAGATTCAGGCTATTCCGGTGAGATCGGATTATTATCTATCGATATTGATGGAAATGATTACTGGATATGGGATGCATTGGATGTAATCAATCCACGGGTAGTAATAATTGAAACCCATAACGAGTTTGGAATGAATAATGTTGTAGTGCCTTATGATGCTGATTACAGCTATCCCGGAAAACATCCATTATATCATGGTGCATCACCGGTTGCCATGAATAGACTGGCCAAAAGGAAAGGATACCGGCTGGTAGGGGCAAATGAACTCGGGTTTAATTTTATTTTTATTAAAAACGGCCTGGCCGATAAACTCCTTCCCGAGGTTAGTGTAGAGTCTGTTCTGACTCATCCTTCATCCAAATTAGCTGCGAAAAAATTTGAGGAAATCAGGGATCTGGAATACCTAAAGGGATAGTAAAATGACTGTCTGAAGAGTCAATATAGATTCTGATTTCATCACAGATTGACCGCAAAAAATAAATGGTATTAAACCCCGGGGCAAGCCCTGGACCCTTGTTTTCGGGGCAAGCCCCGAGGGATTAAACCATGTCTTCTCGTCCGCCGCAGCTCCGATAGCTATCGGAGCGAAAGAGGATTAAAGAACTATTGTTTTCCTTAAAAAGAACAGACCCCGAGGGGTTTTGAAACCCTCGGGGTCTGTTCTTCTGGGGTGGAAGACCGGGTTCGAACCGGCGACCTCTGGAACCACAATCCAGCGCTCTAACCTGCTGAGCTACATCCACCATTTAAAAAATATCTCCATTAATGAATCGAAAATCATCTTATAAAACAATGAATGATGATGTCCATTAATTTCGGAGTGCAAATTTAGCTTTTTTCTTAGATTATTTAAATAAAATAAACAGATTTTTTTTACGCCTTATTTTCTTTCAAAAGATCCAGGATCTTATAATAATACCATTGAATGATGAGAGAATTGAATGAATTTCCGTGTACTTTTATATTAATCTCCCTTTTTTCAAGGTCTTTTTTCATGATGGCGGTTATTTCATTATAAAATAATCCGTCCTTAGACTTCATAAAGAATCTTTTTACGGATTCAGGAAGGTATCTTTTAATTCGGGTTTTTAGCTTTAGCATACGTAGATCGCCCTGCGACATTTGTAATTTTTCCCGGAAATTCAAATCAAATTTCGCAAAATACTCATTTGTTAAAATATCATCATACAGGTATTTATTGATCTTTGCATGCAAGGGTAAATATTTGAAAAAATCCAGAAGGTCTGAATCCCAGAATGGCAACCTAAACTCGTAACCGAAAAAGGTATAAGTGGTTACAGAATTAAAATTAAACTTGGCCAATTTTTCCTTGAAGTCCCAGTCCTCGTGAATAGAATAAGCATGACTTTGTTTCCCGTGATACTTTTCTTTAAGACTTTTGTTTATTCTCTCGTGGATTCTGGGAATATCTTTCCCGGTTGGTTTTTTATAGCAGTATTTTACGTTATAAATCCGTTGTACAATTGCTTTATCATCTTCTTCGAGGTTAAGGTTGCCGTGCTTGTTCAATTGACTTCCGCCAAGAAAATCACCGGAATGTCCTGGAATAAACACACTATTTTCCGGTATAAGCTCATTTTCCTTTAGATATTTCACTGCGAAATATTCCTGCATAAAAAACATGGAAACCAGGTTGGAAGCAAACCGGTAGTAATCCCGGAATTCGCTTTCTTTAATATAATCATCAATCAATTTATCATTATATTCAACATAATGCCATTCATAACCCAATCTCCTGGCCACTTCAGCACTAACTTTGATTTCTGGATTCCCTTTTCTTCCGTAGGTAAAACAGATTACTTTTTCATAATTAAACTTCTTAAACATGGCTGCAATAAAACGACTATCATAACCCCCGCTCAAAGGAATGACTGCCGTTCTGCCTTGCATGCTATCCATAAGCCGCTTGAAGGCATTCTCAAAGACTCTGATTCCGGCAGTCTTCATGTCCTGATATTCATCATCAATGGTATCACTTACCCTGAAGGTATAGTAAAATTTGGTAAACAGATCATCCTGCTTCAGATGAATAATCTCAGAAGCCTGCACCTGCCTCACTCCTTCAACCAGGGTTTCATTTCCCGTAACATAACCGGTAGCCATAAATTCCATAACTGCAGGGGTGTTCTTTTCTGAAAATCCTGCTCTGCCGATTATATAATAAGGATTATCCGAAACGATCCAGTTCCCCTCGATCCGCGCATAGAACATTGGGATAGAACGGATTTTATCCACAGCTATAAAAAGATCTTCTTCCTTTTTAACAACAACACTGAAACAACCATTTGCATACCTCACTCTTTCTTCAAAATCGGCGAAAGAATCAACCTTCTCGAAATAGTCAAGAAGATCATCATCCCTGTACAATATCCCCGATTTATCAAAAATATAACCCTTAACAAAACAGTTTTCAGAGCTATTCCAGAAAAATCCACGATTATTTTGAAGAAACACTCTTTTCATCTAAAATCTCCCTGATTATTTGATGATAGTTATCACGTATAACCTCTTTAGTATAATTATCAACGACATCCTTTCTTATTGCCCTTGGATCATAACTCTCATAGTTTTCATAGATCGTTGATATGGCCTTAACCAGCGACTTAACATTATCCGGTTCCACCAGAATTCCATCAGAATCCTTGACTATATATTCAGGTCCGCCCGAATATGTACTGATAACAGGACAACCTGTAGCCATAGCTTCAATAAGTACCACTCCAAAAGCTTCAAAGCGGCTTGGCAAAACAAATAAATTGGCGAGCTGCATTTCCCTTTTAACTTCTTCTCTCGGAACATAGCCGTGAAGACTTACACGGTCGCCCACACCAAGGTCCCTGGCAAGCTTTTTCAATTTTTTATATTTCGTCCCTCTTCCCCCTATTCTCAAAAATGATTCTCCATCATGTTCTTTAATGAACTCAGCAAAAGCCTTAATAAGAATATCAAAGCCCTTTACATATTCAAGAATACCAAATGAAATGATGATAAAAGGTTCTCTGTCTCTCGTTTTTTCAGGAAGATTGAAATAATCCGTATCAATGAGATTTGGAATAGTGTTAATCTTATTCCGAATTCCCGGGGATACGCTAATCAACTGGTTATCTATAGCTTTACTAACTGTAATGATCTTATCTGCCTTCACAAGTGAACTTCTGATATAAGGAAAATACCATTTCCTGATCATTTGCTGGGCAGCCTCAACATCTTTGGCAAATCTGCTACGGTGCTCAACAAGAATATAAGGTATTTCATAAAGTTCTTTCAGGCGTGCTGCCACATATCCTGCCCAGATAGTACTGTGAGCAATGATAATATCCGGATCCCCATTCTGCTTACGATATTCTTTATAAATTTCAATATATTTTTTAACCCACCCTTTAAGATTTCTCTTTTCCATGAGGGGCCATTTCAGGTATCCTGAACGAAATACTTTCAAGGGACCCTCAACACTTTGGCGGTATTTCCTGGAACTCAGGATCTGGTAAATTGAATGCCGTGTAATACCCATTACCCTGTTAACAAGTACATCAACGCTAAAATCACCATAATGAAGGGCCTCGGCATGGTCCTTAAAAAATCCACCACCATCGGGAGGATACCAGGATGGTAAAATGAGTATTTTTACTTTATCCTTTTTCAATGGGATTATATTTTAAGTTAACAGAATAATAATGGACGGGCCTGTAAGGTTTTTGCAATTCCCCTGTCTTCATTGATTTTTGAAAAAAAACTGCAGATTTCGTATGTGCAACATGATACAAATTCCGGTGTTTCTCAGGACCCAGACCATCAAGAATACCCGCAAATACCTGGAACCTGACCTCATCAGGATTTACACCGTAATCATGCCATACAACAATTGAATTATCATGAACAAGATGTGTAAAAACCTTTTCAGTATCGTTTTTTACATCTTCGTAATGGTGGGAACCATCAATAAAAATCAAATCGAACTTTTTAGCTATGGCCGCGAAATTATAATCCCTGGAATTCCCTTTCAGATGAATAATGCCCTCATTTTTCTTTGAGAACATATCCTGCTGGGCAATAATTTCTTCAGGAACATCAAGTTTCTTCATTTCCTCTTCTGATAAATTCAGGGTAAATACTTCCTTACAGATTTCAGCCAAATTAACAGCAGATTCTCCTCTCCAGGTACCTATTTCAAAATAACGGCATTTATCAAATTGCCTGGCAAGGCCTTTCAGCAGGGCGATATCAGTAACCAGTGAACCTCCGTCCAGAAAAGTAAAAACTTTGAGCTCCTCGGTGTAATTTCTTCCAAATAATTCTGAAGGATCAAGTACCGGAAGACCCTCACCCAGTCCATATCTCTTCTTTACATGCTCTTTCCAGTAATCGGGATCCTGCAATACTTTATTAAGTAAAACAGGTCTTTGGAGAATCAAATTTAAAGCCTTCAGAGCTTTTATGATCTTAGTCATTCGTTTTAAGTGATTTATCGACTTTCAATGCTGCTGACCTTTTATCGGCTAACGCCGACAAATTTACATACCAAAATAGACTATATGAAACAAGAATGAAACTAATTGCACTAAAAAGGATGATGGCTATTGTTATATCCTTCATTATCACGCCAATACTCAAAGCAATCACTCTGAAGATAAACTTAATTATATCAATCCACATCGCCTTTTTTTGCAGAGACAGGAGATCGGGAAGAAAAGAAAGAGGTGATGATATAAAAACCATAAATAACCATGGAAGCAAAAGGCGCATATAACTGCCGGCCTGGAACCATTCCTCTCCGAAAACAAATCCGAAAATGCGAGGACCAAAGATTCCTATCAGAACAAATGGAATAAAAGAAAATATAATGAGCCTTTTAACCAACTGTAAAATTTCCTTTCTTACTATTTCACCTTTATTATGTCTTTCTATTACCCTCTGTGAGAAAACCTGTGTAAGTGAGTTAGTAATGAGGCTCATCGGACGATTGACCATGAGAAATGCCAGTGAATACAATCCTACCTCAGAAGAAGAAAACCAGGAACTAAAAACAAAAATCGGCAGATTGGTTGAAAAGTTATTTGTAAGGTAATGAGGCATATTATAACGGGGAAAGAAATTGTATTTTTTTGCAACCATTTTGAGGTCCCGACCTTCAATCTTCTTTAAATAATCTCTGTCCTTTTGGAAAAATCTTTTTGCATAAACCATTAAGCCTGCAAATTGTCCTCCGATCGCACCGGTAATCAATCCTCCTCCCGAAGAAATCGCGTTGCTGGTTGATAGTTTTACAATTGAATTCAGGATTGACTGTCCGAGATTTGCAGTCGCTATATTTGGATATTTTTTCAAACGATTATTCCAGTAACTGAGAGCTTGAAATGCAGCAATCATAAATGTGGAAAGCGGTATAAAAAAGAGCCATCTCTCAATATCGGGATTCCCCAGCCAGGCAGGAATTTTACTGTGGAAAAGCACAATTACTAAGAAAAGAAACAAACTGAATATGAATGATAATATCAATGCTAAAAATACCAGGCTCATTCCCTCTTTTTCCTTTTTGGGAATCATCACTGCCAATTCATATTTACCGGTTGAGATCATGGCAGAAACGGCAATAACACTCATATAAAGTGCAAACAGTCCGTGTTCGGCAGGAGTGTATATCCTTGTCAGTAAGGGATAAATGAGAAGTGCAATACCCTGAGCAACCGATGTAGCAGATACCAGCGTAAATACATTCTTAATAAATTCACTTTTCCGGAACCTGTTTACCGTATTCCGCATATATTTTAAATTTCAGGCCATACAAAAGAACGAAATTGTTGAGATATGACAAAACTGACAGCCAATACTGACACAGAATTATTTGGCATGCCCTTTGTCATATTCTGATTTCATAAAAAATCCTATATTTGACAACCAATAAATAGTAAAAAATGAATATCAGAAGATCAGCTAATCCTGTATTGACAACGAATGTGTTCTCTTCTGCAAGAGAAAAAACCTACACTGAAACAATGACCATCAGGGGTACGGTAAATAAAATATTTCTCATGCTTCTGCTTGTTGTTTTAGGTGCGGGTTATACATGGAAATTTATGGGTGAGGGAAATATCTCTGCAATGCAAACCTATATGTTGATTGGTGGTATCGGGGGATTTATTACTGCCCTGATCACTATTTTTAAAATGACATGGGCACCCATCACAGCTCCTATTTATTCCGTATTGCAAGGATTATTCCTTGGTGGCATATCGGCTTATTTCAATGCACAATATCCGGGAATAGTGGTCAATGCGGTTGCACTAACATTCGGAACTTTGTTTGCTCTGCTGGCAGTTTATCGCTCAGGGATCATAAAGGTCACTGATAATTTCAGGCTTGGAGTGGTGGCTGCCACCGGGGGAATTGCAATTGCCTACTTTCTGTCTTTTATACTTGGACTTTTTGGAGTGAACATTGGATTCATCCACAGTAACGGCACTATGGGGATTATCTTCTCCCTGGTTGTAGTTGTAGTGGCTGCCATGAATCTTGTCCTCGATTTTGATTTTATCGAAAATGGTGCAGAAGCCGGAGCTCCGAAATTCATGGAATGGTATGGTGCCTTCGGACTGATGGTCACACTAATATGGCTTTACATTGAATTCTTAAGATTACTGGCCAAACTCTCGAGCAGGGATTAAAATGAAAACATATGGGGAAACTGGAGAGCTATTTCGAACCTTTCAGAAATAATATCATCGGGCTGAATGAAACATTCATTTCCCCATATGGTGAGAAAACAATTCATTATGCCGACTGGATTGCAAGCGGGAGGTTATATGGACCCATAGAAACAAAACTATTGGAGCAATTCGGACCTTTTGTTGCTAACACCCATACAGAAACCAATACCACAGGTACAATGATGACACGAAGTTATCATTATGCCCACAATTATATAAAAAAGCATGTTAATGCCAGTAATACAGAAGTGATCATCACTGCCGGGTTCGGAATGACTTCTGTGGTAAATAAGCTTCAAAGAATTTTAAGCCTGAAAGGTTGCGGTGGACAGATTTACAGGGATTGTATCAAGAAAAAAAACCGGCCCGTAGTTTTCGTCACTCATATGGAGCATCATTCCAATCATACTTCATGGTATGAAACCATCGCGGAGGTGGTAATGATCAAACCGGATAAAGATCTGCTTGTTGATCGCGATGATTTACGCAAAAAACTCAAGGAATACGAAGACAGAACATTCAAGATCGGCAGCTTCACGGCTTGCTCAAATGTTACCGGCATCGGAACTCCATATCATGATCTGGCAAGAATAATGCATGAGCAGGGTGGTTTATGCTTTGTTGACTTTGCTGCATCTGCTCCCTATATGGATATCAATATGAACCCGGATAATCCTATGGAAAAACTTGATGCCATTTACTTTTCACCCCATAAATTTCTGGGTGGACCGGGATCATCAGGTGTCTTAATTTTCGATTCCTCCATGTATAAAGCCGAAGTTCCTGACAATCCCGGAGGGGGTACAGTTGACTGGACCAATGCCTGGGGGAAATATAAGTATGTTGACGACATCGAAGCAAGGGAGGACGGGGGAACACCAGGTTTCCTGGAAGCCATTAAAGCTGCTCTTGCCATTGAACTTAAAGAAAAAATGGGTGTGAAAAATATGATAGCCAGGGAAAAAGAATTACTGGAAATAGCATTTCCCGGGCTGCGAAGTATTCCCGGAATTAAGATCCTTGCAGACAGTATTGAGGACCGACTGGCAGTGATTTCATTCTACCATGAAAAGATCCACTTCAATCTAATTGTAAAATTAATGAACGATCTTTTTGGAATACAGGTAAGAGGTGGTTGTGCTTGCGCCGGTACTTACGGACATTTCTTGCTGGAGGTTAGTTATGAAAAATCGAGAGAAATTACAGACCTGATCAATCATGGAGATCTCTCGCGAAAACCTGGCTGGGTGAGATGGTCTTTGCATCCTACCATGAAAGACGAAGAAATACATTTTTTTATCGAGGCGGTAAAAAATATTGTTAAGAATATTGAAAGCTATGAAAAAGATTACTTATATTTAAAAAAGAAGAATGAGTTTATCCACAGGTCCGAAGCTAAGAGTGAAATGAAAGACAGAATTATTGAGAACTGGTTTTCATTATGATAATGGATTCTACAGATGTATATAAAAGAAGTAACAGACAAGAAAAGCGCAAAGGAATTTTTAAAGGTTCCGGGATTATTATATAAAAATGATCCTTTCTGGGTAAGTCCTCAACATAGCGATATAGAGGCCCAGTTTAACCCGGAAAAGAATCCGTTTTTTGAGAATGGTGAAGCGAAAAGATGGATCCTGAAAACCTGTAAAGGCAAATTAATCGGTAGAATTGCTGCTTTCTACAACCAGGAAAAAGCTTTTGCTGAAAAAGTTCCTGCCGGCGGATGTGGTTTTTTCGAATGTATTGATGACCGTAAAGCAGCCCATCTATTATTTGACACTGCAGCAGAATGGCTTAGATCCAAAGGATTAAAAGCTATGGATGGTCCCGTTAACTTTGGGGAAAATGACTCTTTATGGGGCTTGCTGGTAGAAGGTTTTATACATCCCGGTATTGGAATGCCTTATAATTTTCCCTATTACCGTGACCTTTTTGAAAGTTATGGTTTCCGGGTTTTCTTTAAACAATTCAGTTATCATCTTGACCTTCATAAACCTTTTCCTTCAAGATTCTGGAAAATAGCTGAATGGGTAGGGAAAAAGCCGGATTTCCATTTCAAACATTTTAAATGGTCTGAAGCAGATAAATTCATTAAGGATACGGTTTCCATATATAGCGAAGCCTGGTCGGAATTCAAGGAAGATTTCACTCCGTTGAAAGAACAAAGCCTCAGAACAGCTCTTGAAAAGGCTCGGCCAATCCTCGATGAAGAAATCATCTGGTTTGCTTATCATAAGAATAAACCTGTAGCTTTTTTCATTTTAATGCCCGATGCCAATCAGATCCTTAAACATATGAAAGGAAAGATGCATGTCCTTAATATGATCCGTTTTCTTTACATGAAAAGAAATAAAAAAATCACACGGATCAGGGCAATGGCAGCCGGTGTTGTACCAAAATTCCAGAATTCAGGTATAGAATCAGGTATATTCTGGCACCTGAATGAAAAAATGGCCGGAAAGACCTGGTACGATGAAATCGAACTTTCATGGGTTGGAGATTATAATCCAAAAATGATTTCACTCTATGAGGCAGTAGGGGCTGTAAAAGCAAAAACCCATCATACTTATCGCTATATGCTCGATGATACAATTCCATTTGAAAGATTCATGCCGGAAAAAGTAAAAATCCCCAATAAAGTGAAAGACCTTATAAAATAATAAAAGGAAATAGTGCTCAAATATTTTGCAATTATCGTAAACTTATCTAATTTTGCATTCCGTTTTGTAACTGAAGTTGAAGAAGAAACAGAAATAAAAAAATGAAAAAGGAAATTCATCCAAACAATTACAGGCTCGTCGTATTTAAAGACATGTCGAACGGATTCACCTTTACAACGCGTTCAACGGCTCCTTCCAAGGAAAAAATAAAAATGGACGACGGTAAGGAATATCCTCTTATAAAACTTGAAATATCTTCAAAGTCACATCCTTTCTATACAGGTAAGATGAAACTTGTGGATACAGCAGGACGTGTGGATAAGTTTATGAATCGTTACAAGTCACATTACGATAAGAAGAAAAAATAGAACCATAAGAAAGTTTTTTATGGAAAACTCCGGTAATCTTCAGAATTATCGGAGTTTTTTTATGTATTTTTGAAAGAAAAACACAATGAATATTCTGTTTTTTGATGACAAATCTTCTGAAAATCTCCTTCCCCTGACATTCACCAAGCCTGTTTCCGAACTCAGGATCGGAATTCTTAAGATCCGTGAAAAATGGGAATTTTTAATACAAGAAGCAGATTTCAGCAATATCACAAAAAAGTATCTGGATCAGAAATATCCATCCAACATTTCAGACGATAACATTCTTATTTCCGGCTCCGTTCTTCCCGGAAGGGCTCTATCGGACAGTGTATCAAATTTGAAACTCAATGAAGCCCTGACTAAAAATGGCCGGTTAATTGCCTATCGTACAAATGATCGGGAGATAGAAAAATTTGACCCTCTTTCAGTCCATCCCCAATCGACAAGAGAAATAAAGGAAGAAGTGAACTTTCTTGATCATCCATGGCAGATATTCAAGCTCAATGGGGATCAAATCAGATCAGACATTGAGCAAATCCGTTCCGACCGAAAAAGTAGTAAGCTCAGTTCAACCAATAATTTGATAGGGGATGACATTTTTATCGAAGAAGGAGCCAAAGCGGAATTTACCACGATAAATGCCAGCACCGGACCGGTTTATATTGGAAAAAACACTGAACTGATGGAAGGATCTGTAATAAGGGGACCTTTTGCACTCTGTGAAGGAAGTGTTGTAAAGCTTTCGGCAAAAATTTATGGGCCTACTACTGTAGGACCATATTCAAAAGTTGGTGGTGAAATCAATAATTCAGTTATTCAGGGCTTCTCCAATAAGGCTCATGATGGATTTTTAGGGAATTCAGTAATCGGGGAATGGTGCAATCTGGGTGCCGACACGAATAACTCCAACCTGAAAAATAATTATGCAAGTGTCAGGCTATGGAGTTATCCTGAAGAAAAGTTTATCAATACAGGTTTGCAGTTTTGCGGACTTATCATGGGAGACCATTCCAAATGTGGCATAAATACGATGTTCAATACAGGTACGGTAGTTGGAGTAAATGCCAATATTTTTGGTTCAGGTTTCCCCAGAAATTTCATTCCTTCTTTTTCATGGGGAGGCGCCAGGGGGTTCACCACCTACTCACTCTCCCGAGCTTTCGAAGTGGCTTCAGTGGTTATGGAACGCAGAGGCATCAAGTTTGATGAAAATGAGCAAAACATACTGAAAGAAGTTTTCAAATTAACCGAGAAATACCGCAAATAATAAAAAAACAACTCACTGTTTTTGGCATAAACCTTGCCTGTTATTATATCCAAACTAATGAAGTCAATAATGGCAAATATTCGGACTATTTGTCAGTAGAAAGGAATAAGAATATATGAAGAAGAAGAATATTGAATTAAATTACAGCAATTTTTTCTCACAGGAAGGATTTGAGGATGATGCGGAATTTATTCCAATAATGTCAGAAGAAGAAGCTGATGAGTTGATGAAACTTAATGTTCCGGATGTTTTACCTGTACTTCCACTCAAAAATACAGTCCTTTTCCCGGGTGTGGTAATACCCATTACCGTGGGAAGAGAAAAATCACTGAAGCTTATCCGGGAAGTATACCAGAAAAACAGAATCCTGGGTGTAGTTGCACAGAAAGATGCTAAAACAGAAGATCCGGAACTAAAGGATCTATATAAAATAGGGACAGTTGCGCAGGTATTGAAGATACTTGAGATGCCTGATGGCTCCACATCTGTGATCATACAGGGGAAAAAGCGTTTTGAGATTACAGATCTTGTTTCGGATAAGCCCTACCTGATGGCACGCATTCAAAATCTTGAAGATAAAAAATCATCCAACAAGGATGAAATGAATGCCCTTGTAGGCTCCCTTAAAGATCTGTCAATGAAAATCATCAAACTTTCATCAAATATTCCGCCTGAAGCAACTTTTGCAGTTAAGAATATAGAAAGTCCTTCTTTTCTAATTAATTTCCTGTCATCGAACAATGACATGGAAATACCCGATAAGCAAAAACTACTGGAGCTTAATGATCTTAAGGACAGAGGCATTCGCTTACTTGAATATCTTTCCAAAGAAGTCCAGATGCTGGAACTGAAAAATGATATACAATCGAAGGTGAAACATGATCTTGACCAGCAGCAACGGGAATATCTCCTGCACCAGCAAATGAAAACCATTCAGGATGAGCTGGGAGGCAATCCTGTTGAAAAAGAGATCAATGAGCTCAAGGTAAAAGGCAAAAAGAAAAAATGGAATGAGGAGACCGGAGAACATTTCGGGAAAGAGGTGGATAAGCTATCCCGCCTGAATCCTGCTTCAGGAGAATATTCAGTGCAGATGAATTATGTGCAGACCATGCTGGAGCTGCCATGGAATGAGTATACCAAAGATAATTTCAACCTGAAAAGAGCAGAAAAGATCCTTGAAAGGGACCATTTTGGTCTCGAAAAGGTTAAGGAAAGGATGCTGGAACACCTGGCCGTTCTAAAGCTAAAAGGGGATTTAAAATCACCTATCATCTGTCTTGTCGGACCCCCGGGAGTTGGTAAAACATCGCTAGGGAAATCGGTTGCTTCCGCACTGAACCGGAAATATGTCCGAATTTCACTTGGCGGATTACATGATGAAGCAGAGATAAGGGGGCACAGGAAAACCTATATTGGCGCAATGCCCGGAAGGATAATACAGAACCTGAAAAAAGCAAAGTCTTCCAATCCTGTTTTCGTTCTGGATGAGATTGATAAAGTAGGCAAAGATTTTCATGGCGATCCGGCTTCTGCCCTGTTGGAAGTACTTGATCCCGAGCAAAATTCGACATTCCATGACAATTATCTTGAACTGGATTACGATCTTTCCAAAGTCCTGTTCATTGCTACAGCCAATACAGTAAGCTCTATTAATCCGGCGCTTCTCGACAGGATGGAGGTAATTGACATTTCCGGATACCTTGTGGAAGAAAAGATCGAAATCGCCAAAAGACACCTGATACCAAAACAACTGGATAATCACGGTCTTAAGAAAAAAGACCTGAGGTTCACACCGAAAGGTCTCGAGAAGATTATTGAATCCTACACACGGGAATCAGGGGTAAGGCAACTGGATAAAGTACTTGCCAAGATCATCCGGGTTATTGCCCGCAGGATCGCGTTTGAAGAGAATTATCCAAAAACCATCAAACCGAAGGATCTTGAAGAATTATTGGGTCCGCCAAGGTTTTCGAAGGAAAAGTATGAAACCAATGAATTCCCCGGTGTTGTTACCGGTCTCGCCTGGACTGCTCACGGGGGAGAGATATTGTTTGTGGAGACCAGTCTCAGCAAAGGAAAAGGTAACCTTACACTTACCGGGAATCTTGGGGAAGTAATGAAGGAATCGGCTGTTATTGCCCTGGAATATATAAAATCACACAGCAGTGAGCTGGGAATTGATCCCGATATTTTCGGAAATTGGAATATCCATGTTCACATACCGGAAGGAGCAATCCCCAAGGACGGACCCTCTGCAGGTATTACCATGGTCACATCCATTGCTTCAGCTTTCACTCAAAAGAAAGTGAAGAAAAAAATTGCTATGACCGGTGAAATCACGCTCAGGGGCAAAGTATTACCGGTGGGTGGTATAAAAGAGAAGATCCTGGCAGCAAAAAGAGCCGGAATCACTGATATTATCATGTCGGAAGAAAATCTTAAAGATGTAAAGGAGATTAAGGATCTATATACCAGAGGATTGAATTTCCACTATATTGACAATATTATGGATGTACTTAAAATAGCCTTGCTGGAAGAAAAGGTTAAAGATGCGGCTGTTATTGAATAAATAACAATCACTAAGAAGAAAAAGAGGATAGTTGAAGCTATCCTCTTTTTTATTTGCTGTTCTTTATCTTGCGGAATCCCAGTCATCCGTTCTGAAAGGTGCAGCCGGCAGCCCTTCCTTATTATAGAGATTTGCACCTTCGGGATTATCAGACCAGGCATAGCGAACCGCACGGGGATCTTTTATTTCCGGGCTCCACACAATGACTTTATTATTACGAATTTTCGCTTTAGCTTTAACAAATTTCTTGTCTTTACCCGCAATCCAAAACCTTTTTAGTTTACCACCCCCTTTTACTTTTAAGCCCGATCCTATTTCAGAAAACTTCAGAACTATTTTATTTCTTTTTCTTTTCATGGATGTATACATCGGGCCTGAAGCAATTAGATCATCCTCCCCATAGGCAGTTTTACGGGCAGCAAGTGCAAGCCTTTCAGCTACATCTTTTTTATTAAGGGGATGTATGTCATTCCATACCCCCAGGTCAATTGCTACAGCCATGGAGGTATTAGGTAATTTTAAAGCCTCCGTTTGCGCTTCTCTTAACAAAGCCCAATCACTCTCTGTGGGATAATCATAACTTTTCATATAATTATGTAACTGGACAAAAAGAAACGGGAAAGGTCCCTGGTCCCAATGTTCACGCCAGTTTCTTATCATGGTTGGAAATAATTCAGCATATTCGGATGGTCTGGAGGTATTCGATTCTCCCTGATACCAGATTACACCTCTTATAGTGTAGCTTGTTAAAGGTGCAATCATTCCGTTAAACAACCCGGTTGGTTTCCATCTTATAAATGTCTGTCCCCTTAATGGCTCCATTTCAACACCTGGATTATAATGCCATTCTCCTTTTAAATCGATCTTTTCCCCGTCAATGATCAGCTCATAAGGTTTATCCGGAACAAAACCACCCTTGCCTGAAGTATTAATAAGTCTGACTACTATTGTATTTTTCCCCTCTTTCAATATATTTTCAGGAATTTCATATCGACGGGGAGGATACTGATAACTGACAGATCCTACAAACTTGCCATTAACAAAAACCGAATCAGCATCAATAATCCGTCCCAGATTCAGCCTGGCAGGCCTTCCCTCCATCTCAGGGGGTAGTTTAATATCCTTTCTGAACCAATATACGCCATTTATATTTCCATCATTCTTATTAGCCCAGTATCCCGGTATTTTCATAGTTTCCCATTCAGATATATCTGTCTCGGGACTATACCAGGGCATGCCCGAACTTTTGTATCCACGATCTTTTTTGTTCAATTCACTATACCAGGAATTAATGCGTTGTTGATCAGATTCCCTGATTCTCTTTATAAGCTCCGGATCTTTAAACTTTTGTGCTTCCTCAAATTGCCCGGGAAATTCCTTCAAAGCACTCTCACTCATCCATGATTCTATCGGAGAACCTCCCACACTGGAGCGAATTATCCCAATGGGTATTTCATATTCCTTATACAACTCACTGGCAAAAAAATAAGCAATGGCGGAAACATCAAGTATATTTTCCTGGCTGATGCTTTCCCAATTGCCACGAGGGATATCCTTTTGAGGTCCTATAAAATTATACACCCCGGGCACTTCAAAATAGCGGATGGACTGATTGCCGACAGAATTTATCTCTTCTTCGTACAAAGGACGTACCCTGTTCATATCCATATCCATCTGAGATTGACCTGAACATACCCATACATCCCCGATCATAACATCACTGATGATGATGGCAGTATCTGCTGAAAAAATCATGTCATGGGGACCTCCTGCTTCAAGATTGTATAAATAAAGGCTCCATTCCCCCATCTCATTTGCCCGGGTGTAATAGATTGAATCGAGAAATGAGATCTGTACCATCTCTTTTGGTGAGGCCCAGCCATATATGGGCACCTCTGCATTTCTTTGCAATACCATTCCGTGATCAATCAATCGCGGTAAACGAAGCTGAGCATTAATGAAAAAGGGAATGAAAATGAATAAGCAAAAAGGTATTAAGAATCTGTTTTTCATCATTATTCTAACTATTTATGGGATATTGCCCACTTCGATCCCGGATCTGACTGAATTATCAATTTCAGGAGCAATGCAAACAATCAACTAATCACCATCCCAAAAAAGAAATAGTAAAAACAGGAATTTTTAGCATTGTTTAATAAAATAAAATTAATAAAGTTTCACTTTTTTTTCAACAGATATCAAGTTTTTCGTGAATGATAGCTTTGAAGGTCTATATTCGCAATAAGTATTTTATCTTTCATCAAATCCTGTAATCGAATCCATATGAAAAAAAAGCTGCCCCTGTGGGGGACAGCCTAATAGATTTTTTTTAAATCATAATTATTACATTTCTTCATAATCCGGATCATCCGGTTTCTTACAACAAGCGGGCAATCTCGAATATGCTCTCTCATCGGCTTTAACTTCATCTGCATCGTAGCCGACATCTGATACCGCTTTCCGGATCTTATCCGCATCAGTTCTTTTTGTTTTATAGACCACTGTGAGTACCTTATCAGAAAGATCCAATTCAAAATCTTTCACACCGCGTTCATAAGCCATAGCTTTTTCGATTGTTTCTTTACACATTCCGCACTGTGCAGAAGTGGAAATTTCAAGTGTATCGGTTTTTTGAGAATATGCTGTTAAACCGAAAAACATAAACAAAACAATAACTATATTTCTTTTCATGACTTTACAATTTAATTTGTTCAAAACTCTTAATTCACTATTTGATTTTAAATCGCAAACCGGCATAAAACATTCTTCCGGTAAGCGGTCCCCAGATTAAGCTTGCATCAAAGTTTTCACCGAAAGGATTATCCGGCGAAATAATAGCATCTTTCTGCCTGAAACCGGTCAGATTTTCCACACCGGTGTAAATATCAAAATTCTTGAACCTGCGGGTTATCTGGGAATGTATGACAAAAAATCCGGGAGATTGTTCTTCTCTTTGATACTCTTCAGGGTTCATTTCCGTCGACGGTATCCTTGATTGTCCGTTATATTGGGCGGTAAGGTCAAAACTCCATTTATCATATGGTGTAGAGTAGGTGGTTGTGAAAAGTCCCTTGTGACGATATACAAATGGTTTTTGACGTGTACCATCAAGGTAAGCAACCTTAACATCGTTAAAACGATAGGCAAGGGTCAGATCCAGTCCGCGAACAAATTCCCCGGTTAAATCAACCTGAAATGAATTGGAATGTGAGTTTCCATCCAGGTTGAAAATATATACTTCACTGGTATTGTGATCCAGGTCGACCACTACCTGATTTTCAAATTGGGTGCGATAGAAATCCAGGGTTAGTGATGCTTCTCTCTGATCTGAAATGTGGAAATAGCGAGTGAAACTGGCACCATAGTTCCAGGCACTTTCGATATCAAACTCATCGCTGATATAAAATGTGCGGGAACTGGCCAGAAGACTCTGGTTTTCGCTGAATACATTTGCAGAACGATAGGCTTTACCAAGGGTCGAACGGAAAATATAATGTTCGTTTATATTGTATTTCCAGTGCAAACGAGGGGTTAACAATAATCCGTGCAGAAAATTATAATCTGCACGCATCCCCGCCATGAAAACACTCTTTTCGGGAATTGACCAGGTATATTGAGAAAACACCCCTGGCACGATCTCTCTTTGATCCTGGTTTATATCAATGAATAATTCATTGTAATCATCATACTGGAAGCTCGCCCCACTGCTGATCTTATGATTGGTATTCCCGATAATGGTCTGAAAGATCAGGTTAGAGTAAAAACTTTTGACTTCACCGTTGTAATTACGGTTTCCAAAAATTGATTCTTGATCAAACCATGTGAAAGAATTGATCCACCCCAGGCTATTATGGTGACTTCCCGGGAAAGCAAACCCAAGCTTACTGTACATACGGAATTTACTTATATCTATATCAATTCCGTATACATCCTCCGGACTGTTATCCCTGCCTTCATAGTTAAGTTGTCCTCCAAGCCGGGTTTCATCGAGTAATTCAACACCAAACTGCAAATGCAAAAGATCGTTGGGTGAATATTCCCATCTGTTCAGAAAATTCATCTGCCGTGTGAGCGGCTTGTCATAGAATCCATCCGAATTATGATCGAGTGCCATAGTTTGCATTGAACCATGGAAGAACAATCCTGTACTCCATTTATCGTTAATTACCAATCCGGAGCTTATATTACTTTCATAACGGCCTTCTGTATTCGCAAACAAATTCAAATATAATAACTCCGAATCTCCGGGCTTTTTATATTCCACATTAATCTGGCCGGTTGTCGATTCATACCCATTCAGAACCGATGAAGTTCCTTTTGAAACCTGGATGGATTCCATAAATGGGCCGGGAATATGACTCAAACCAAATCCTGTTTCAAGCGTCCTCATGAAAGGAATATTCTCGAACATAAACTGACTGTACTTTCCGTCCAGCCCAAGCATTTTAATTTTCTTCGCCCCACTTACAGCATCGGTAAATCCAACATCGATCGTTGCGTTACTTTCAAATGATTCTCCGATATTACAGCATGCCAGTTTTTGAAGTCCGGCCTCTGTAATGATCTGGGTGGGCATCAGCTCAACTTTAGAAACTATATTTGTTGCCTGATTTTTCACCACCCTTACTTCATCCAGGCTTAGGTTCTTATCCAGCGCTATTTCAATATGTTTTTGGTCATGACCTATAAAGACCGTATCCGTCTGGTATCCGACAAAACTGACCACCAGGGCTGGTTCCTCTACATGAGGTTTATGCATAACAAAACTCCCCGTGGAATCGGAAATAACCCCCTTGTTTGTACTTAAAAAATAAAGATTTGCATAAGGAAGAACTTCCTTTTCTCCTTCTTCATTAATGAAAAATACCTGCCCGTGTAACATATGATCTTGATGATCATTGTGATGCTGAGCAGAAGCACCTGTAATAATTACGGTAAACAGAATTATAAATGAAACTATTTTTTTAATCATCTTAATTTCCTTTTAATTAAAAAATTGAAAAAATCAGAAATCAAGATGGTATCAAAGCAGAAGCACTACGCTGGAATGCAGGTTGGGGGGTGAGACAAAAGAATTTGAGTCAAAATATACATTATCCCTAAATTGAAGAACTTCATTATCCGATAATTCAGGTAAAAATGAAATTACTTCTGCCGGAATCAGTCTGTAGTTATAATGGCTGTATTTATAATCATTATCGGTTTCAATTTTTTTCTCGAAATCGAAACAGCAAGCATGGTCTGGTCCTTGTTTTTTAGAACAGCCTACACCACTGTAATTGTTCTGTTCCCTATTCTCACCGGAACAACAGTTTTGTTCTCCTTCACTGTCTTTATCATTACCGAAGCAACAAGCCGGATCATGTTTTTCGTTTTGATGTTTAATCAAATGAATATCTGAATATACATCTCCTGTAATAGAACAAATATGCACATGTAAGCTCGCACCTGTAAATGAGAGAATCATCACAGGAAGGATTATCAATGATAATATTTTATGAGCTATACGCATATTGGTCAAAAATAATGAATTTGGGGCAAATATATTTCAAAAATTAACAGTGCTGATTTTTTTAACATTTTTTTTGGATTATGGCTATTTAAATAAATTGGAAATTACCCGGATTTCAAAGAATCGCTATTCCATTTTGAAGGATTATTGTCAATGTAGTTTTGGATATGGTTTGATGTGATTTTTCATCAGGGATGATGTGTTCCCAATAATTCCTTTGCCATAATTTACGATCAAATGCTTTCCAATTTTTATGATTTACGCCACGGATATATTCTGGGATTGTTATTGATTCGAATAAATATAACATCCTACATATTTTTTTCTAAATTTGACTAATTAAAAACCTAAAACAATATGAAAATGGGTCCAGCACTATTTTGGGGGCTTCTGCTGATTTTTATTGGCTTAAGCCTGGTCTTCCGCATTGTTTTCAATATCGATTTTCCCCTGTTTAAATTCATTCTTGCATTTATCCTGATTTTCCTGGGGCTCCGTCTGCTTTTCGGGAGCTTTGGAGTCGTCTCCATCAAAGGCGGAGAGCATGATGTAATTTTCGGGGAAAAACGATATGACCATTTTGAGCATAAAAAAGAATATAATGTAATTTTCGGAAGTGGTATTTATGATTTCCGGAATGTTGATCTTGAAGGGGGTGTGAAAAAAGTGAAGCTCAGCACAATATTTGGAGGTGCTGAAATTAAACTTTCCAGTGACATTCCCGTAAGGATCAGGGTAGATGCAGCCTTTGCCGGGGCTGAACTACCAAACGGAAACACGGCTGTCTTCGGGAATACCAGTTATGAAAGCCCCGGGCTTGACTTAAACAAACCCTATCTCGACCTGAAAATTGATGTAGTATTTGGAGGAGTAGAAGTCAGAGAATACTAGAATTTCATCCTATTCATTAAGGATTTATTAATCACCCTTTCCCTTTTTAAGCCATGCTAATATTGGGATTTTTTTGTATTATCGGGCCCTTAAACCGGAGAGAGTATGTCAAGACTCATTAATCAGAAGGCCAATTTTGGCACCATGCCTGTCTTTATGACTACGGTATCAACCATTCTGGGTGCCATATTATTTCTGCGATTTGGATACGCCGTAGGTCATCAGGGATTTCTCGGAGCCCTGCTGATCATAATTCTCGGGCACGCGGTAACTTTTCCTGCTGCCATGGCTGTGGCAGAGATTGCAACCAACCAGAGGGTGCAGGGTGGCGGGGCATATTTCATAATATCACGCTCCTTCGGTCTTAATATCGGAGCTGCCATTGGCATAGCCCTATTTGCGTCCCAGGCTATATCTGTTTCTTTTTACATTATAGCTTTTGCCGAAGCTTCCGATCCTTTAATTCGCTGGGCAAATGAGGCTTTCAATTTCCCACTTATTGACAAGCGCTGGATAAGTATCCCTACCATGTTAATCATATCCTTACTTATTGTTACCCGTGGAGCTAACTTGGGCATGAAAGCCCTGTATGTTGTGGTTATCATCTTGTTTACAGCCATTATCTTTTTTCTGCTGGGCAAACCGGTATCACCTGATCTTGCATTCAACCCGATGGAAAAAATCGAAAATCCCGATGATTTTTTTTATGTCTTCACCATTATCTTTCCGGCATTTACAGGACTGGCTGCAGGGCTGGGTCTTTCCGGAGACCTCAGAGACCCCTCGAAATCAATACCGAAAGGTACTTTATGGGCAACTGCTATAGGATTTTTCGTTTACATCATTGTAGCTTATAAACTAGCCATTTCGGCCAGCCCGGAAAATCTTGCCAACGATCAACTGATCATGCAACGAATCGCAATATGGGGGCCTATTGTCCCGATCGGACTTGCAGCAGCTTCGATTTCCTCGGCACTGGGATCAGTAATGGTAGCTCCCCGCACCCTACAGGCAATCGGATTGGATCAGATCTTCCCAACAAGATTTATAAATAACTGGCTTGCTAAAGGGAAACCGGTATCAAACGAGCCGGCCAATTCCTCAATAATTACTATTGTCATTGGCTTCTTCTTTATAATAATAGGAGATATCAACTTCGTGGCCCAGATCATATCCATGTTTTTCATGGTCACTTATGGTGCTGTATGTCTCATATCTCTGCTGGAGCATTTTGCAGCAGACCCATCCTATCGCCCCACCTTTAAATCCAGATGGTATCTTTCCCTGGTAGGAGGAGTTTTATCCATCTGGCTGATGTTTAAAATGAATATGCCCTATGCCATACTTTCCCTGGTGATTATGACAGCAATATATTTTATGGTAACGGCTTACCGTCGTGAAAAAAGAGGACTGGAGAAACTATTCAGGGGCGTCGTATTCCAACTGAGCCGACAATTACAGGTTTTTGCACAGCAAGCCGATAAGGAGGATCTGGACAGATACTGGAGACCTTTCGCCATATGCGTTACCCAGGACACTTTTGTACGAAGATCTGCTTTTGATCTGCTCCGCTGGATATCTTTCAAATATGGCTTTGGCACTTACATCCATTTCATTAAAGGAGTGCTTTCAGAAAAAACCAACCGCAAATCAAAAGAGGTACTCAACAGGCTGATTAATCTTTCATCCAGTTCAAAAAGCCGGCTTTACCTTGACACCATTATAAGTCCTTCATACACCTCGGCAATTGCACAGGTAATTCAACTTTCCGGCATTTCAGGAAAAGGTAATAATATGATCCTTTTCGAATTTTCAAGTGCCCAGCCCGACAGCATCAATGATGCCTTGAAAACCCATAACCTATTACAGTCAACAGGATTTGACATTTGTGTATTACATACTTCATACAAAGGATTTGCAGATAAAAAACAGATCCATATCTGGATTACATCTGCCGATTACGACAATGCCAATCTTATGATCCTCCTGGGCTATATTATTCTGGGTCATCCCGACTGGAAGAAAGGCTTCATTAAAATCAATGCCCTATATCAATCGCAGGACATTGAAAGAAAAAGAAAAGATCTCATGGATCTGATCAGATCAGGAAGAATTCCTATTTCTGCCAACAATATCAACCTTATTCCGATGGAAGAAACCCAGTCGAAAGAACAGATCATTGCAGAAAAGTCTGTAGATGCCGATCTGATCATTGTAGGCTTTCGTTATGAACGAATTCGCACAGATGGAGCCAAGATATTTAAAGGATATGAAGACTTGAGCAACACAGTTTTTGTAAGCTCCAATAAAGAAAAAAATCTTACAGAAGAAGAATAGTAATGATAATTCCTCTGCGTTCTTCTTATTATCTCTTATCTTTGACCGAAAAGTAACTATGTAATGGAAAAAATTGCACTTTTCCCCGGTTCATTTGATCCCTTCACGATAGGTCACCAGTCCATCGTACACAGGGCCCTTCCACTATTTGACAGGATAATTGTAGCAATCGGACACAACACTGGAAAAAAAACCTATCTCAGTCTTGAGAACCGCTTAAGGCTTATCCGTGATGTATTTGACGGAAATCAAAAAATTGAAGTTCATCATTATAATGGCATGACTGTTGACTTTTGCAATAAAATGAATGCACGTTATATTTTGAGGGGTTTAAGAACAGCAGCCGATTTTGAATATGAAAGAGCCATTGGTCAGATCAATAAGGCCATGAAACCTGAAATTGAAACTGTTTTTCTCCTCACGGCACCGGAATATACTCCTGTTAATTCCACTATCGTTAGAGACATTCTTATACACGGAGGAGATGCCAGCAGTTTTCTTCCTTCAGGTGTTGATATAAGCAAATACACCACAAATGCCTGAAAATATTAAACTTACATACCTCTTTTTAGTCATTGCCGTTTTCAGTCATCCCGCTATTGCTCAATTTACTGAAAAAGAGGAGGATTCAATAGCTAACATTTATGAGTTCAGGGAACCTTATTTTGACATCCCTGTTTATGTTGACACTGTTGATATTACTGAGGATCATTTCATTTTCCTTCACGAAAAGGATAAAACAGCATGTTTTTATTTCGATTACGGCCCTTTTCGATGTCATTTTTTTGCCGAACCGTTCCTGGAGTATAAAGTTTTTCTACCCGATATCACAGAAATTGATGATCAATGGCAGGAAGATGATTATTTCACACTTCTCCCCCTCCATGCAAAAACAAAATATAAGAAAAAAGTCATAAACGCCTTTGATTTGAATGATTCAATCCGGTATTTTAATAAAGAATACGAACCTTTTCTTTCCAAACAGACACTAAGGTATTTTCAACCTGAATATGCACGTGCCCGTCTTGATTCATTCCTGGAAGCTAACTATAAAGACAATGGCACATATGCTAATGACTATTATAGTAAATACAAACGTTATAAGAAGGCCATTCTCTTCTATCATTTAAAGCAACAAAACCTTGACAGCCTGATCAGGAAATATCTTACCGGAGAACCATTACATTTTGAAATCCCGCCTTACCGTACACTTTTCTCTCTCGTACTGGGAAGTTATTTTGATCACCTGAGAAGAAAAGAGCAATTTGACCGTATATATTCGGAGTTTACGCGTTTATCAGTAGATTATCTCAAAAATTATTTGCAAAAAGATCCACTGCTCAAAAATGACACTATCCTCGAACTGGTGCTTTTAAAAGAGTGTTACAATGCTTTTTACTCGGATAAAATAGATAAGAATCGGCTGATTTCCTTTACCGACAGCATCCACAGGAATACAGAAATAGATATTGTAAAGTTAACTTCAGGGGAATTGAAAGAAATGTTTACCCATCTCAGAGCAGGTTTTCCAGCACCTGTATTTTCAGCACAAGGAGTAAACGGAAATAGTATAATCCTTAACGGAAAATATAACAAACTCATTTATCTTGGATTTTGTGATCTTCAAAGTATGCAATGCCTCCAGGAAATGGAATACCTGAAATACCTGGCTAAAAAACATGGGGAGTATATCCGGATTATCACTGTTCTTAAATCTGCTTCAGACCAGGAATTAAAAGAGCTATCAAAACAAACAAATGATAACTGGGACATTATTTGGTGGGATGAAAATCAAGAACTTGCAGAATTATTTGATGTTAGGGCTGTCCCGATGTTTTTCCTGATAGACAAAGATGGTAACATGCTAAGGAACCCCGCTCCGGCTCCATCGGAAAATTTTGAGTATATTTTATTCCGGATACTTCGATCGAAAGGAGAGATTTAGTGCTTTAATCCAGCCTCAATCAGCACATCTATTATTGAAGCATAGGTGTTTTCATAAACAAACTCCATTTCCGAAGGTTTCAGCCACTTAATTTCAGTAATATCTTCTTCAGCCTCTGGTGTAGCTGCATCATCACCATGATATTGCATTTCGAACCAGGTAGTTCTTTTCAACACCTTTTCATCACCAATTTTATAGGTATGATAGGTTTCCGTAATTTTTTTCCCGTTAGTAAGATCTTTAATTCCACATTCTTCTTTCACTTCCCTTAGAGCAGTTTGTTCAAAACTCTCCCCTTCATCAACCTTACCTTTTGGAAGATCCCATCTTCCCCGGCGTTTCATAACAAGCACTTTGTCATCCTGATTTTTTACGACTCCACCTGCTGCTTCGATTAAACGAAAGGATGAAGTAAATTCTTTCCATAATACATCAAGATGCTGGTGGAACAGGTAAAATTCCGCAACTTCTTTTAGATCATAGAAAGCATCCATTAGCTCCCTGAATGCTTCATTATTCCCAAACTTATAGAATAACCCGGAATTGCGTTTGAGACATTCCTGGAAATCATCTGTAAAAAAAACTGTTCGGTCGTTAAAAAAAACTTTATACATTTGCCCAGTATGAAAACAAAATTTGAGGTTGCCCGGCTATTGTTGCAAAGTAAAGCAATAAAATTAGAACCTACAAACCCGTTTACCTGGGCTTCCGGATGGAAATCGCCTATTTACTGTGATAACAGAAAAACTCTTTCCTTCCCGGCAACGAGAAATATCATTCGTGATGAGTTTGTAAAACTCATTGAGAGAGAATATGGCATTCCAGACTTAATTGCAGGTGTTGCCACAGGAGGCATCGCCCAGGCTGCCTTGGTTGCCGACAGGCTGGAGTTGCCCATGGTTTATATCCGTTCTTCGGCAAAATCGCACGGACTGGAAAATCTCATTGAAGGAGTTTTAGAGCCCGGTCAAAAAGTGGTTGTGGTAGAAGACCTTGTCTCAACAGGAGGTAGCAGTTTGAAAGCCGTTGAGGCACTCAGAAATGCCGGTGCAGAAGTACTGGGAATGGTCGCAATATTCACCTATGGTTTTAATACGGCAAAGAAAAATTTTGAAGAAAATAAATGTAAATTATTTACACTAAGTAATTACGAGAGCCTTCTGGATACGGCTCTTGAGGAAGGATCTATTGACAGTTCTCATCTTGAAGTATTGAAAGATTGGCGAATGGATCCGGAAAATTGGGGAAAATAAAAATATGGCAAAAATTGAAAGCAAAGTAACAAAGACTGAAGTCAGCAGTGAGAAACTCTTCTCTTTTGTAAGTGACTTTAATAATTTTGAGAAAATTATTCCACCGGATAAAGTGAAAAACTGGCAAGCAGATGAAGATTCTTGTTCTTTCACTATTGAAAGTATAGGTAGCGCTGCACTAAGGATTATTGAAAAGGAACCCAACAACCTTGTTAAAATTACTTCGGAAGGGCAAACACCCATCAGTTTCCTGATGTGGGTGCAATTAAAAGAACTGGATGAAAATGACACACGAATAAAAATCACCATCGATCCTCAAATCAACATGATGATGATGACCATGGTAAAAAAGCCTCTGAAGCAGTTTGTAGATATGCTGGCAGAAAGAATGAGTGAGATGGATCTATGAGAAAATAAACTCCACTTCCTTAAAGGTATATTTAAGGATTTGACCTGAAGGTTTTAATAGGATCAAACGCCCGTCATCTTCAACACCGTATAATCTGGCTTCAAAGAGTTCATCTCCGGATTTATAAACAGCATTTTCCATCAAGCGGAACAAATGCCGGTTGTATTCCTTCACGATGAGAGCAAAATCATGATGGTTAAGGATATCGATCCAGTATTCCAGTTTTTCAAGAACCCGGGGAAGCGCCTTGCTGAGATCCAGTGTTTTCCCTGTTAATGACCTTATGCTTCCCGCTGCCGGCGAAAAAACCGGAAATTCCTCCTGATTTATATTTAATCCCATACCTATAACGCTCTTATCAATACAGTCACCGTAAAATCTATTTTCAATTAAAATACCGGCGAGTTTTTTATTTTCATATAAAATATCATTAGGCCATTTGATTTTCACCCCTTGAAAATATTCTGAATAGAAATCTTTAAGAGCCAGAGATGCTATTCTTGAGACATAAAAACTAGCGCCGGGCGTCAGGTCTTCAGGGCTAAAGGCATAGGAAAAAAGCAGGTTTTCGGCTTTTTCACTATGCCAGCTATTTTTTCCCTGTCCCCTCCCGGATGTTTGATAATCGGCTGTAACACAAATAGGTAGATTCAACTGCGATAATCTCCGGGAAGCATAATCATTTGTTGAATCAACTTCATCAAGTTTAATAAATTTTAAAGAATTTTTATTCATTACCCATTTATTAAGTATTATAGGATAACCATTGCGAAGAAAAAGTCTTAAAATAAAAATACCCGTTTTTTAGATACATTGAAAATTCACTTTCTTACTCCTGGTCGCCACAAAGCTAAACGTTTTGCTTTATCCCATTGTTTGAGACAAATCTTAAACAATTTTATCTGGTTATACACCCGTCAATCTGTCAGAATAGCTACCCCTTTTGTCATAGCTAATTTATCTTTTATTTTTATATCAAGAACTGAAATAAATCTCGTATTTTAATGTTTTGGTGAAGACAATATACTGAATTTAATTACCTTTGCACCCAAAGATAAGTGCTTGCGAATGAAAAAAAAGACAGAAGAAACAGAAGAATTATTGCTCGATGTTATAATAGAATCCATTAAAAACAAAAAAGGCAAGGAAATTGTTAGTATTGATCTTAGAAAGATAGATAATTCTGTTTGC
The DNA here is from genome assembly GCA_964528675.1 of uncultured Bacteroidaceae bacterium. Classification (GTDB taxonomy): domain Bacteria; phylum Bacteroidota; class Bacteroidia; order Bacteroidales; genus CAYRTD01. The sequence continues at coordinate 25,679 of CAZGTU010000007.1, read as the reverse complement.
GATTATTTTGTTATTTGCCATGCTGATTCCACTACCCAGGTTTCTGCTATTGCAGAAGAAATCAGAAAAAAAACTAAAGAAGAGGCGAACCAGTCTGCCGATCATGTGGAAGGAATTTCAAACAGCCACTGGATTTTGATAGATTATTTGCAGATTGTTGTACATATATTTTTAGACGAATATCGCAGGTTTTATCATCTTGAAGAATTATGGGCAGATGGTATTTTGACAGAGCACGAAGATTTATGAAAAAAATAAAAATGAACGAGAATAGAAACAGAAATACAAACTCAGATTCAGGTAATGATAAAAAGCCAGAGGGGCCTCAGAAGCCGAAACTCGGCGGTTACTGGATCTATATATTAATCGCTGTAGCTTTTTTAAGTTTGCAGTTTTTCAATTTTGGAAGTTCTGTTGATGAAGTAGGGCAGTTAAGACTCGAAAAAATGATAAGAGAGGGAGAAGTTTCCAAGATTGTTGTGGTGAATAGAGAATTTGCTGAGATCTATCTCAAGTCGCAAACCGATGCACCCCAGGATGGAGGAGGAGATACAGGTTTTGGGAATTTATCTCAGTCAAATCCCGATTTTGTCTATAACTTTCTCTCCCCCGATGAATTCAGTAAATGGAGATATGATCTTGAGAAGGAACTCGGATCGGAGAATTTCCCTGAATTTACAACTGTCACCAGGAATAATTATTTTGCTGATATCCTTAGCTGGGTTATCCCGATCATCCTTCTGGTTGTAATCTGGCTCTTTATTTTCAAAAGAATGAGTGGTGGAGCTGCAGGTGGAGCAGGAAACATTTTCAGTGTAGGAAAATCCAAAGCACAGATTTTCGACAAGAATACCCACGTAAAAATAGATTTCAAGGATGTGGCCGGGCTCGAGGAAGCCAAAATTGAGATCAAGGAAATAGTGGATTTTCTTAAGAATCCAAAAAAATACACTGAACTTGGAGGCAAAATCCCTAAAGGGGCTCTTCTCGTAGGACCTCCGGGGACAGGAAAAACACTCCTGGCAAAAGCCGTTGCCGGTGAAGCCAATGTACCTTTCTTTTCGATTTCGGGTTCAGATTTCGTAGAAATGTTTGTCGGAGTGGGAGCATCCAGGGTACGTGACCTGTTCAAACAGGCAAAAGAAAAGGCTCCCTGTATTGTTTTTATCGATGAGATTGATGCAGTGGGAAGAGCACGTGGCCGTAACCCGAGTATGGGTGCAAATGATGAAAGAGAAAATACCCTTAATCAGCTCCTGACTGAAATGGATGGTTTCGGAACCAATAGCGGAGTGATTATTCTCGCTGCAACGAACCGTGCCGACGTTCTTGACAGAGCTCTTCTCAGGGCAGGTCGTTTCGACAGGCAGATCAGTGTTGAATTACCTGACCTGAACGAAAGAAAAGAAATTTTCAAGGTCCATATGCGCCCTTTAAAAGTGGATAAGAATATAGATATTGAATTTCTTGCCAAACAAACACCGGGTTTTTCGGGAGCTGATATTGCAAATGTATGTAATGAATCAGCACTGATAGCAGCAAGAGGTAATAAAAAGAAGATTGCAAAACAGGACTTTCTGGATGCAATTGACAGGATCATTGGAGGACTTGAGAAAAAGAATAAGATCATCTCCGAAATGGAGAAAAGAACAATTGCCTATCACGAAGCAGGTCATGCTACCATAAGCTGGCTTCTCCCCTATGCAAATCCGCTGGTAAAAGTCACAATCATTCCCAGAGGTCGAGCCCTGGGAGCAGCATGGTACCTGCCTGAGGAAAGACAAATCACCACAACAGAACAAATGCTTGATGAAATGTGCTCCGCACTCGGGGGTAGGGCTTCGGAAGAAATTAACTTCGGTAAAGTTTCAACAGGGGCGCTCAATGATCTTGAAAGAGTAACAAAACAAGCATTTGCTATGATCTCCTATTTCGGGATGAGCAAAGAAATAGGAAATTTGAGCTTTTATGATTCCTCAGGACAAAATGAATATTCATTTACCAAACCCTATTCCGAAAAAACTGCTGAAAGGATTGATGGGGAAATCAGGGCCCTTGTAGAATCACAATATGAGAGAGCAAAAAAGATCTTGAAAGATAACAGTAAAGGGCTTAAAGAACTCGCTGAAAAATTACTGGATAAGGAGGTGATTTTCAGCGAAGATCTTGAAAAAATCTTTGGTCCGCAGAAAGCGAAAACAGGGGAAAAGGACGTTCAAAAATCGCCCAATAAGCGAACCATTAGAAAAAAACCCGCTGATGCCAAAGCAACAACCGGGGGAAACGATACAAACAGAAACAAAAAGGGTGAAGCAGGGAATGGTGAAACTAAAAGAAAAAGTAGCGATAAGAAAGAAAAAGCCAAAAATCCTGAAGAAAAATCATAAACCCTATTCTCAATTCTCCAAAAATGATCGATGATAAATTAGTTGTTTATACAAGTAATAAGGCTTATGAAATTGAATTGCTTAAGAAGTATCTGGCAGACCATGATATAATTTCATTTTCCATCAACAAACAGGACTCAAGTTATCACTTCGGAGAAATTGAATTGTATGTTGATAAAGATGATGCAATAAGAGCCAAGCGATTAATAAGTAAATTTAAAAGTTGAAAAACCTGCTCATAAGATCAATAAGTGGAATTATTTTCGTTCTTGTTATAGCCGGACTTTTAATTGTCCATGAAACAGGAATGTTTCTGCTTTTTTTGCTTATCAATGTGCTTGCTTTAATCGAGTTTTATAATCTTTCATATAAAAGTAAATTTTTACCTTATAAACTCCCGGGAATTCTTTCGGGAGTTTTTATTTATACCCTAGCTTACCTGGCGGCCTCATCCATAATGCAACTAAAATTTCTTCTCTTAAGCATTCTAATCATTCCCGCACTGGCAGTAATTCCATTGTTTTACAAATCTTCAACAGTTTTCAGGTCCTGGGGTCCTACAATCTTAGGAATTTTTTACATAAGTGTACCCTTATCCCTTATTCCCTTTTTAGCTTTTCATACAACTAATTATCATTTTGAACTTCCACTTGGTATATTCATATTGATATGGCTCTTTGATAGCTTTGCGTATATTACAGGTTCAAAACTGGGGAAAAACAGAATGTTACCTTCAGTTTCACCAAAAAAAACATGGGAGGGAGCAATTGGAGGTCTTATATTTGCAGTTGGCGGATCGATATTTATGTCTAATTATTTCAACATAATTGAGATCATACACTGGATTGTCCTTGCCATTTTAATATCGGTAACAGGAACACTTGGTGATTTTGTTGAATCGGCTCTTAAAAGAAATGTAGAAGTTAAGGATTCCGGTTATCTCATGCCGGGTCATGGAGGTACTCTTGACCGGTTTGATTCATTTTTCTTTTCGGTTCCTTTTGTATTCATGTATCTTTACCTTGTGGTTTATTAAATTTAAACATTGATGAAAATAAGAATACATAAAGAAGGTATTAGAATAATTGCAATTTTTGCAGTTTTTCTGATTGTTTTAAATTATATACTATATCTCTTTCTCGAACCTCCCGTCCTTACTTATATTTTTAATCTTGTCTCTTTGTTATTTCTCATTTTTGTATTTCGTTTTTTCAGGAAACCTGAAAGAAATCCGGAAATCCGGGAAGACCTGGTTTTTTCTTCAGCCGATGGTAAGGTTGTTGCCGTTGAAGAGGTTTTCGAAGATGAATATTTTCAGGAAAAAAAGCTTATGATCTCAGTTTTTATGTCGGTCTGGGATGTACATATAAACTGGTTTCCTGTTTCATCGAAAGTGAAATATTATAAATATCATCCCGGAAAATACCTGGTAGCATGGAATCCTAAATCTTCAGAATTGAATGAAAGAAATACCACAGTGATAGAAACCCCTGGTAAAACAGAGATAATGATCAGGCAAATTGCCGGTTTTGTTGCCCGGCGTATCAGGTACTACTCAAAGGTCGGAGAGAAGGTTCAAACGGGAGACGAAATGGGTTTTATAAGATTCGGATCCCGTGTAGATATTTACCTTCCCTTGAGTGCAGAGCCAACGGTTAAGGCGGGAGATAAAGTTAAAGGAATAATAACCCCCGTCGCTTTGTTAAAAAAGCATTAAATTCCTTTTTTTAACAGCCGGTTAACATGGCTTAGTTCTTCCACTCTTTATCTTTGAATCAATTCAAATTTAAAAAACCTAAGTCATGAAAAAATTATTATCAATTTTAACAGTCGTTGTATTTTTTCTAGCAGTTTCTGTACCTGTTTATTCAGCAGATGTAAACAGCCCCGTTGTGGTCAATGTAGATGAAGAAAAGCCAAAAACCGCTGAAAAAGATAAGGATGCTAAGAAAGCTAAAAAAGATAAGCAGAAAAGCGCAGACTGCCAGACAAAAGAAAAGAAATCCGATTGCAGTTCAAAAAAATCAAAATCTTGCGGAGATAAAGGGTAAATAAGTAATGATTAATGCGTTTGTTAAGAAAACCGTCTTCCTTTTGGGAGGGCGGTTTTTTGTTGTTTTATCCTCGATTATTCATATTTTTGCAATTCACCTTAAATTCAGTAAAGATGAAAGATGATAAAATTTTAAAAGTCAGTGAAGATGTAACCTGGATAGGCATACTCGACTATGATATTGTTACCTTTGATATAGTGATGGAAACAGAGTACGGAACCACTTATAATTCATATTTCATCAATGCTGATAAAAAGACCATAATTGATACCAGCAAAGCGAAATTCAGGGACACATATTTAGAAAAAGTTAAAAAGGTCTGTAATCCGGAGGAGATTGAATATATCGTACTCAATCATACAGAACCTGATCATTCCGGCAACCTTAAAGCTTTGCTCGAGCTTGCTCCCAATGCTGTTGTTGTGGGTAGCGGACAGGCAATAAAATACCTCTCTGATATTACCGATATAGATTTTAAATCGCAAAAAGTAAAGGATGGGGATGTAATCGATCTCGGAAACAAAACACTAAGGATTATTGGAGCTCCGAATCTGCACTGGCCCGACTCAATATACTCCTATCTTGAAGAGGACAAACTCTTATTTACATGCGATTCTTTTGGCGCCCATTTCTGTGATGAGAAAATGTTTGATGATGAAGTTGGAGATTATGATGAAGCATTTAAATACTATTTTGATGTAATACTAAGGCCCTTCAGCAAGTTCATGTTAAAAGCCATTGACAAGATCAAGCCACTGGAGATCAATGCAATTTGTCCCGGTCATGGCCCAATATTGCGTTCTAACTGGAAAAAATATGTGGATCTTTCTGAAAAACTGGCATCAGAATATCTTAAAAAAACAAAATCTCTGAAAAACAGGGTTTTGATTGCCTATATTTCTGCTTATGGATACACAGCCGAAATGGCTCAAAATATTATGAAAGGACTTAGCAGTGCAGGGGAAATTGAGGTTGAGCTTATCGATATTGAAACCATGTCGCTTGGAGATATGGAGTCCAAACTTGTTCAGGCAGACGCACTGATTATCGGTTCGCCTACCATCAATCAAAACACCCTGTTCCCTGTCTACAAACTTTTCTCAGTTGTAAACCCTATTCGTGATAAGGGAAAACTGGCTTCTGCTTTTGGTTCTTATGGCTGGAGCGGTGAGGCAGTGAAACTCGTGCAGGATCATCTCTCAAATCTTAAGTTCAAAATTGCACTTGACGGCCTGGCAGAAAAATTTTACCCCCATAATGATAAAGCGGGAAAATTCATTGCATTCGGAAAAGAATTCGGGGAGAAAGTACTGGAGTTACAGAAAGCATAATTTTAAAGAAAATTCATGAATTCCCTCAGTAAATTCAATTCTACTCTACCTCTGCTTATCATTATTAAAGCTAATCAGAAAAGTTAGCCCTTCATCGAATTTTGAACAATTTATAAATTCTTATGTTTCCCTGGCAGTAATGAAAAAATATCCTGCATTCACCTGATGGATCGCGCCTTTATCCCGGATATTTTCTATTTTTAATGAATATTCAGTATCTATGTTTGACTTTGGGGATAAGGTTGATAAAAAAATTGCCCGCCGGAGAGAACGTGTGTTCATTCTTCTTTCCGGCTTTTTCCTTGGAACCCTTGCCATTCTAAATATTCTAGGTATTTCTCGTCAGATTGATCTATCATTTTCCATTGGTGAGAAAACGATTCCGTTTATCGTTTTTATTGGTGTATTACCTTATCCTCTCACTTTCCTCTGTACCGACTTTATTTCAGAGCTCTATGGAAAAAAAAGAGCCAACATGGTGGTATGGACCGGTTTAATCTTGAATATATGGGTATTGTTCATCCTGTGGCTTGGTGGAGTTCTCCCTCCTGAACCTGTACTCCTGGAAGATGGCTTACCCGCAATGGATGACCCCTCCAGAACTTTTTTCCAGATAAGAAAATGGACCTTCGGTGCAACAGTGGCTTCCATGATCGCTTATCTCACAGCTCAATTTGTTGATGTACATGTATTTCATTTTCTGAGAAAACTAACCAGGGGGAAAATGCTCTGGCTCAGGAACAACGGATCAACCCTCACCAGTCAGATGGTGGATTCAATTGCAGTGATAACCATAACCTATTATTACGCTCCGGCAGCAATCAGTATAACTCCCGGAGAAACTGTTTTTCATGCCTTGCTGATACTCGTACTTTCCAATTATATATTTAAAATGGTATCTGCTCTTGTAGATACAATCCCTTTTTACATAGGAACGCATTACCTGTCCAGGTATCTTCATCTTGATCCGGATAAGGAATTTAAAAAAAGAGAGGCCGACAGCGCCGGAAACATCAATTATTCCGGCGCATGACCGGTGGAGTTTAAATATTCTTTTATACTGACCTCCAGGTCTTTGGGTTTTAGGGATTTTCCCTCAAGAATAATTTTAGCCTGGTTATAATATTCTTCTCTTGAATCAAGAGTATCGCGAATGTAGTTAAACAAGTTGCTTTTTGTCATTCCTTTGATCAGGGGGCGTTTTTTCTTTGCATGTTTTAAGCGATAAAAAAGACTTTCTACATCATGTTTCAAATAAACTGTGAGCCCATTTCTGTTCATCCAGTCCATATTATGATGAAAACAAGGAGCCCCTCCTCCGGTAGAAATTACTACATTTTTTAAGATTTCAAGAAGTCTCAGGTTTTCTGCTTCTATCACTCTAAACTTTTCCTCCCCATAGGAAGAAAAGATTTTCTTTATCTTTTTGGATTCTTTGGTCTCTATAAATTCATCGAGGTCAATAAAATTGTAATCCATCCTCCGGGCAAGCTTTTTACCCAGAGTGGTTTTTCCGCTTCCCATGAATCCAATAAGAAATATCTTCATGGATCATTCCAGGTTTAATGACATTTGGCCCGAGTCAGAAGAATTTTCTCCATCATTATCCTCATGATCATTTCCCTCCTTAGCCTCTTCTTCGGACACATTCAAAGGTTCCAGTTCTTTAATGACAGAAACTTCATAAGTTGATAAACGTTTACCCCTTGCCTTGAAACTTTTAACCCCAATAAATTCAGCTACTTCAATAATTTCAGGATCTCTCGACTCGTTCTTTCCTCCGAAAACAAGTTCAAGCCTGGGATAATCAACCTCAGTAATCCTTATCAGTTCAGATTTAGGATTATCTCCTATAAAACTCTGGGGCTTTTCATTATTTTCAAATCTAAAACGTTTTACATAATAATAATCCTGGTCGGCATCGAAATAAGCCACTGAGAAAATTTTCTTTTCCTTGAACTTTTCAATCATTAAAAGATCATCCTCAAAATGATTGGCAAGATCAAAATTTGTTGTTCGGAAAGTACCGGACTTAGTAACAACCAGTAAACGATCATCTCCGCTGAACTCTCCCAGAAACTTTCCGCGTCCGTCTACATTAAGTCGTTTCACATCTTCATCAAACCATATTTTTCTTCCTCCAAGCGTTGATTCTCCCTTTTCCTTCAAAACAACTTTATGTACAGCATGTTTGGTGACAATATTCCCCATTGCTCCTTTTCCCTTTATATCAAGCTCGCTGAAGTCAACTTCCAGGATGAGATTTTTGAGCCTTGGACGCGGCTTAAGATAGATCTTCACCACTTCTGCTTCCCCATTCGGATTTGCTGTCATATAAAGTATACGGGAATTTTTATGATCTTTGATAAAGCAGTATTCCTTCTCCCGGCTAATGCCTGTAACCGGGGCCCTCTTCATCATGGTATTGCCGGTATTTCCATCATAATAAATGACATTATAGATGGTCCGTTTATCGTTTCTTTTGAAAACCCCTATGTGGAGAATATCTTTTCCAACAAAGACTTTATCATCCACTTTATTTACCACGTATGTGCCATCCTTCCGGAAGGCAATGATCTCGTCAATATCAGAACATTCCCCTACAAGCTCATCTTTTTTGAGACCGGTCCCAAAGAATCCTTCTTTACGGTTCACATAAAGCTTTTGATTGGCAACAACTACTTTGGTTGCTTCGATATTCTCAAAACTCCGGATCTCCGTCTTCCTCTCTCTGCCTTTTCCATATTTCTTCTTTATCTGACGGTAATAATTTATCGTGTAATCAACAATATTATCGAGGTGATTTTGAACTTCTTCAATTTCATTGTCCAGCCCTTTAATATATTCATCGGCTTTCTTAATATCAAATTTTGATATTCTCTTAATCTTTATTTCAGTAAGGTGAACAATGTCATCATGCGTCACTTGTCTCCTGAGTAATTTCTTATAAGGTTCCAGTCCTTTATCTATTGTGTCTATTACTGCTTCCCAGGTCTCACATTCTTCAATTCTGCGGTAGATCCTTTTTTCAATGAATATTTTCTCAAGGGATGAAAAATGCCACTGTTCCTGTAGCTCGGAAAGTTTAATTTGGAGCTCCTTCCTCAACAGATCAAGGGTATTGTCGGTGTTGATCTTTAGTATATCACTAACACCTACAAATCTGGGCTTGTCTTCTTCAATAACACAACCGTTTGGTGAAATGGAAACCTCACAATCGGAAAATGCATACAAAGCATCAATCGTCTTGTCAGAGGAGACATTTGCACCAAGATGGATCAATAATTCAACATTCTCAGCGGTATTGTCATCAATCTTCTTGATTTTGATCTTACCTTTATCGTTAGCTTTCAATATGGAATCAATAACACTGGTAGTTGTTTTCCCAAAAGGGATCTCCCGGATCACCAGGGTTTTCCTGTCCAGTTTTTCAATTTTTGACCTTACTTTAACCGCCCCTCCTCTCAAACCATCGTTATATCTTGAAAAATCTGCCATTCCGCCTGAGGGAAAATCCGGATATAATTCAAAAGGTTTATTTTGAAGATATGCGATAGAGGCATCAATCAATTCATTGAAGTTATGTGGCAGGATTTTGGATGCGAGACCCACTGCAATACCTTCAGCCCCCTGTGCCAATAGCAGCGGAAACTTCACAGGAAGTGTCACCGGCTCCTGGTTTCGCCCATCGTAAGATAGCTTCCAGTCGGTAGTTTTGGGATTGAATACCACCTCAAGAGCAAATTTTGACAATCTGGCTTCAATGTATCGGGGTGCAGCTGAACTGTCACCGGTCAGAATATTTCCCCAGTTTCCCTGTGTCTCTACAAGCAGGTCTTTCTGGCCAAGCTGTACAAGGGCATCACCGATAGATGCATCTCCATGAGGATGGTACTGCATGGTGTGGCCAATGATATTTGCCACTTTATTGAAGCGACCATCATCCAGTTTTTTCATTGCATGAAGAATTCTCCTCTGCACAGGCTTGAGGCCGTCATTCATATGAGGTACCGCTCTTTCCAGGATTACATAGGAAGCATAATCCAAAAACCAGTCCTCATACATACCATTGAGATGTTTCACGGTAGGCAAATCAGTTCCCCCGCCCTCTGAACCGGCATCAAACTGCTCCTGTTCAAACTCTTCCGGTATTTTGTTAATATTGCTATCGTCCATTCTTTCTTAATAATCTTATTCAACTTCCTCAGTTTCTTCAACCTTTTCAGGTTCTTTTTTCTTTTTTCCACTCTGCTCATCTTCTTTCACTTCCTCAACAACCTCGGCAACCAATTCTTCCTCTTCCTCTACATAATCTTCTTCCAATCTCAGATTATCAATAATAAAATCCTGGCGGTCCGGAGTGTTTTTCCCCATATAGAAAGTAAGAAGATCACTTACAGTATCTTCTTTTGACAACCTTACAGGTTCAAGACGAATATCATTTCCGATAAAATTCTTGAATTCATCCGGAGAGATCTCACCAAGTCCCTTGAACCTGGTAATCTCAGCGTTCTTGCCGATCTCTCGAATGGCCTTCCTCTTCTCCTCATCCGAATAGCAATAAAATGTTTTTCTCTTATCCCGAACACGGAAAAGAGGCGTTTTTAGTATGTATAAATGGCCTTTCCTGACAAGATTCGGGAAAAACTGAAGGAAGAAAGTGATCAAAAGTAAACGGATATGCATTCCGTCAACATCGGCATCAGTAGCAATGATAACTTTTTTATACCTGAGGGTATCGAGCCCTTCTTCAATGTTCAATGCGGCTTGAAGGAGATTGAACTCTTCATTCTCATATACAATCTTTTTCGTCAGACCAAAAGTATTCAGCGGTTTTCCTTTAAGACTGAAAACTGCCTGGGTATTCACATTCCTTGATTTTGTAATTGAACCGGAAGCTGAATCACCCTCCGTGATAAAGATCATGGTCTCTTCTTTCTGATCATGACTCGAATTATAATGTATCCGGCAATCCCTTAGCTTTCTATTGTGCAGGTTGGCTTTTTTGGCTCTTTCCTTCGCCAGTTTTTGAATGCCCGAAATCGCTTTCCTTTCCTTCTCTGATTCCAGGATCTTTTTCAGGAGCTTATTGGCGGTATCCGGATTTTTATGCAGATAATTATCCAGTGTTGTTGAAAGGAAGTTTATAATGAAATTCCTTACAGAAGGGCCTTGAGGGCCTATATCCTTTGAACCGAGCTTGGTTTTTGTCTGAGATTCGAAAACCGGTTCTTCCACTTTAATACTTACGGCAGCAATAATAGATGCCCTGATATCGGAAGCATCAAAATCCTTTTTATAAAAATCACGTATTGTTTTAACCAGAGCTTCCCGAAAGGCTATAAGATGAGTTCCTCCCTGGGTGGTATGCTGACCGTTTACGAAACTGTAATACTCCTCACCATATTGATTGCCATGAGTCAGAGCTACCTCTATATCATGATTCTTAAGATGAATAACCGGATATATTGGTTCCTCGTTCATAAAATCATTGAGCAGATCAAGGAGTCCGTTTTTCGATTGAAATGTTTTGCCGTTAAAAATTACTTTCAGTCCGGCATTGAGATATACATAGTTTTTAAGCATGCTTTCTATGTATTCCTCAATGAAATTAAACTTACCGAAAAGCTCTTCATCAGGGATAAAACGGATGGTGGTACCGTTCTTTCCATCCGAGGAAGTTTCCGGAGAGTCCTTGGTAAGCTTACCGGTTTCGAAGAATGCAGATTTTGCTTTCCCTTCCCTGACCGATTCAATATAGAAGTTGGAACTGAGAGCGTTTACAGCTTTTATCCCAACGCCGTTAAGTCCTACGGATTTTTTAAAGACCTTGGAATCGTACTTTGCTCCGGTATTCATTTTAGAAGCGACATCCACAACTTTGCCCAGTGGAACTCCCCTTCCATAGTCCCTGACCGTTACCTCATCTTCATTAATATTCACTTCGATGACTTTGCCATACCCCATCATGAACTCATCGATAGAATTGTCGATAACTTCTTTCAGCAGCACGTAAATGCCATCATCCTGCGAAGAACCATCACCAAGTTTGCCGATATACATTCCCGGCCTTTTCCTGATATGTTCTTTCCAGTCAAGTGTCCGTATACTTTCTTCTGAATAATTCGCGCTCATAACATTCTACCTAATTTGGACAAATATATAGAAAAGATAATGTCCTGATATATATGACTTTTCAACAATAAATTTAATTCTCAGGCTTTCAATAATTTGATTAAAAGGAATTGTTAACAACTTACTGCTACAACGCAGAACCGAGTCCTCTTATTTTGGTAATATATCCCTGCAGTGTCAAAGTTTCTCACCCATTCCTCCTGGTATTCATATTCAGAAAGGTCAACATCAAACCATTTTTTTTCGAAGTTGCTATTTTATCATCAATATCCTCATCTGTTTCTTCTACATCGGTACCAGTCAAATCTTTGATCCTGATCACCCGGATGTGAAGCCTGCACAAATTTAGCTAATTAAATCCATTCTTCTTCTGATTTTACTTATTTCATGAAATAATCAGCCAGCAATATATTCTGCTGATCCAGGTTATGGGGCAATACATAAAATGTGCCAGTTTTTGGAAACGAAGTTGATTTCTATGATTTTTGCCAATTGATTTTTCCCGGGAATAATAATATCTGTATCATTTCCTGATTTCATGAAGCTCATTTCCGATCAATTCCTGGAATTTAAGACGAGTTTCTTTTATGGAGAGTACACTGAATTCCTCATAAGGTACAGGATCAAGCACTTTAAGTTGCATCCTTTGCTTTCCCCGAAGGCTCCATCCGGTTTTGGGAATAGCTCTTGATGTACCCTCAAGCACCATGGGAAGAATATCAGCTTTCAGATCATGAGCCAGGAAAAAGGCTCCTTCCTTGAAACGGTTCAGATTGCCGTCTTTTGACCGTGTTCCTTCCGGAAATATCATCAGTGAATTTCCCTGTTGATAAGCCTTCCCGGCTTTCTTTCTGAATAGCTTATAGGCATCAGGATTATTCCGGTAAACTTTTACCGACCGGTTAAAAGAAAGCACCCAGCCCACAAAAGGCAACCTGAAATTTTCTACTTTTGATGTCCAGCGAAAGTGCTTAAAAATACTGTATATCACAATTATATCTACAAGACTCTGATGATTCGAAATGATAATATATGCCTTGCTGTCATCAAATTTCTTCCGGTCGATGATTTTTAGTTTCCAGAGAGGATTAACCCATATGTACTGAGCTCCCCAGAAGCAGGAAAACAGATGTACAACTCTCAGTTTTTTATCCCACCAGAAGGTAAAAAGCCATAAAAGCAAAATCACCGGAGTGAATAATATAGATGACAGCAGGAACCAGATCCATAATATGATCGAGAGACTTTTCAGAAGGATATTCTGCATAATAAAAGTATAAATACAGATTTAAGCAATCACAAAAATAAGGAATATCCTTTATCCGGAAGCAACAATCTAAAAAGTCTTCGACCTGGACTTTCGAATCCCTAATTTTTTATTTTGTTGGAGAAATTTCATAATTGATATAAATTTGTGTGACTTGATATTAAAGGCATTTCCAGATTAAAATGAAAGCAAATGTTCATAATAATGAGAAAAAGCATCCCCTTGGTAAGTATCTCTGTCCTTTTTATTCTTTATTCCTGCACGAAAAGAGATAACTCTCCATCATTGATCTACAATTACGATTTTGCACAACTGGCTATTGAATATTTTGAGACAGGAGACACTACTCTTATAGAAAAAATAGCCAGCACCGGTGGTGCAAAACATATTTATAATCACGCTAAACAGTTTAGCAGGGAAGATTTTGACTATGGGCTTCCTCTTGGTTCAAGATCCGACATGATTAAAGCCCTTCTCTCTCCTCACGAAGAAAAAAAGCAATTTCTCTCCGAATATAAAATAGCCCTGGAGTATGCAAAAGACAGTATAGAAGACAGTGGCATAGTTAGCCGGATTATTCCGGAATTTCTCCCAGCAGATTTTACATTCAGAGATTCTACATTCTTATTCTTCACCCTTGGTTATGATCTGGGTGTAACCTTCGATGGAAATTCCAGTGTTAATCTTGCTCATTCTCATTACCGGGAAAATCTAAAAGAGATAAAATTTTATTCCATTCATGAGATGCACCATGCAGGTTTTCTGCAGGTTAAAAACAGTTCTTTACCCTCAATCGATTTTAAGAATCATGCAGAGGTCAAATCTTTTATTGAGTATTTTACTCAACTTGAAGGAATGGCTACTTATGCAGCCTATGATATAAGAAAGAGGGAAAAAGGATTAAATACAGATAAAGATTACATCGCATTGCAAAACGATTCATTGATGGATAAACTTGAAGAAGAATATTTTAAGATCTATGAGCATTTCAGTAAAAATCCTGATGCACCTGTTACACAAGTAGATTGGGAACTCATATTTCAACTCTCAGGTAAAAGATTATGGTACAGGGTTGGAGCAAGAATTGCTCAAAACATAGATACTGTTCATGGTCGGGAATATCTGACAAAATTAATCAAAACCAATCCCAATAAGTTTATTAAAGAATACCTTTCACTTAAAAACATTCCTGGGTAAAAACTTCCCCTTAAAATTCCACGTGCCATCAACATTGAGCTTAAGTCTTTCATTGATTCTACTATTTCAGATAACATCTGGTTGTCTCTTGATCCGGGCTTGGGTATAAAACTTGCTTTCTAAGCCTTTTCCAAATAAGCAGATTTTTAAACATTTATGTCATGGAACTTGTTTAAATAATAATCAGTTTTGCATTCAGAATAGATTTACATGCAACTGAATTTCAGTCGGTATGAAGATGACTTTATTAATTAAAATAAAAGCAAACGATGTCAATAATATATATATTTACCTTATGGATTATTCCGTTGATAATGCAAAGCTATAAAGAAGAAATAATATTAGATTTCAGAGATCGTGACGAAATTCCGGAATGGCTGATCATCAATGATGTAGTGATGGGGGGTGTTTCAACCAGCGATATTGAATACATACCTGCCGGGTATTTGAAGTTTACCGGTAATGTATCACTTAAAAATAACGGGGGATTCGCATCTTTCCGAACCCAGTCAAAAGCATTTGACCTGAAAAAATATGAAGGTATAAAGATCAGGGTCAGAGGCGATGGTAAGAAATACAGTTTCCGCTTAAGAACGGATAACTCCTATAACGGAATTGCATATGCAGCCGACTTTCAGAGCATAGAAAATGAATGGCAGGAAATTGAAATTCCTTTCAATGATTTCACTCCACGCTATCGTGGCAGGATCATCCTTGATGCCGACAGGCTAAATAAGGAAAATATAAAACAACTTGGTTTTTTAATTTCCGATAAACAGGAAGGAAAGTTTGCGCTTGAGATCGATTGGATAAAAGCTTATTCCTATTAGCGCAGAGTCAATAATAAAAATGTTGAAGGACCTATGAGAAATCCCAGGATTCTGACCTGGAGTGTTGAAAACAAAAATCTAAAACATTCCCGAAATGAATTCATCAACAGTCATGTGCTTGAAATAATCATTGAAATTGAATTCCGCAAGTTTATTCCTGATTGCATCGGGATCATGCTGCACGCCTGAAAGCGCCTTTTCAATGGTTCCGATATCATATTTATGGAAGAAATCACCATATATCTTAACATCTTTCATGATCCCTTTTTCTACATCAATATGAAATTCAAGGGTTCCTCCATTGGTTTTTACCAGTTTTTCAAAATTATATTTGGGTGAATATCCAAAATTCCAGTCCCATAAAGCAAACTTTTCATCCCTTATTTTTTCAATTTTCTTTATGTCTTCCGGTGTAAATTCATAAATCCCGGAATCCTCATACTTCTCCATTATTTGCTTCATAATACTGTCAGAAAACCCGGTCACATCCATTTTCGCTTCAAGATGTTCACTTATATTGGTTACCCTTGATCGTACTGACTTAACCGCTTTATCTTTAAATTTCAAAGGATTCACCTTGAGTGCTTTGGTAAGATCGGAAATTACTGAAGAATACAGGATGGTACCGTGATGCAGGGTTCTGTTCTTCCAGACATGTTCGGCATTTCCTGAAAATTTCTTCCCATCGATGGTGATATCATTCCTTCCCTGGAATTTTGCATTTACGCCCATTTTCTGAAGTACTTCGATAATTGGCAGGGTGAATTTTTTAAAATCCACAAGATGCCCTTCATCTCCGGTACGGATAAAAGTGAAGTTCAGATTCCCCAGGTCATGAAAAACCGCTCCTCCGCCTGAAATTCTTCTCACCACCTTAATATTTTTCTCCCTCACATAATCAAGATTGATCTCTGCCAATGTGTTCTGATGTTTTCCAACTATAATGGCATTAGCATTTCTCCAGAGCATGAACACGTCTTCAGTGAAATTCTTCAGCATATATTCTTCTGCTGCAAGATTGAAATAGGGATCGGTATTTTTATCCTGTATACAAAGCATAGTCATATTTTTTTAGCTCAGGCAAAAATAAGAAAAAAAGTCTCTCAAGGTAAGCCTGATAAGGTTGGAGATGATAATTCAGGTTTACAGGACAGTTTCCAGCTAAAATTTTCAGTTGCGAAATGTTGTGAAGATTGACCGCTCTTTTGATCTTTTCTAACCCTGATGCTTTTGCAGTAATTTCTCTTTCGTTAATAAAAATAGTTTGTAAATAATGAAGCCAAGGAGCATCCCCCATAAAGCTCCCACAAAAACATCGAAAAAATAATGAACGCCAAGATACATCCTGCTATACGAAACGAGGGCTGCCCAGAAGATAAGGATAAATGTCAGCCATCTCCTCCGAAACACGAGAACAAGGAAAAATGCTACAGAAAAAGTGTTGGAGGCATGCGAAGATATGAATCCGTATTTCCCTCCTTTGTAATTATTCACATAATGCAATTGATCGGTCAAAACAGGATGATGTGACGGTCGCGGCCGTTCAAAGACTTCCTTGAATAAATGCACAGAAGTCTGGTCACTCAGAGTTATTAGCAATATAACGGATAAAAGAATGAAAAGGGCTTCTTTCCAGTTTTTTTGCCAGAAAATATAGACAAGAAGAGCGAGATAGAATGGCCACCAGCTGTACTTACCGCTTATCCACCACATAACATTATCCCAGAAGGGTGAATTCCAGCTGTTAACTGCCAGCAAAATAGTCTGATCTATTTCCTGTAAAAACTCAAGCATAGATTATGAATTAAGTAATTCCCAGAGCTTATCCTTTAATTCTGTAAGACCCTGGTTTGCTACAGATGAGATAAAAAGCCAGGGCACGGGTGGCAAATCTTTTCTTATTTCTTCTTTCAACTCATCATCCAGCATATCCGATTTAGAAATAGCGAGCAATCGTTTTTTATCCAGCAACTCCGGATTGTATTCTTTCAATTCATTAAGCAAAATATTGTACTCATTATGAATATCATCGCTGTCTGCAGGCACAAGGAACAAAAGAGTTGCATTTCTTTCAATATGACGTAAAAATCGGGTACCCAAACCTTTTCCTTCACTGGCGCCTTCGATTATTCCCGGTATATCAGCCATAACGAACGACCTCTCCTGCCGGTAAGAAACAATTCCAAGATTGGGAGTCAATGTGGTGAAGGCATAATCGGCAATTTTGGGCTTCGCAGCTGAAACCACAGACAGAAGTGTAGATTTTCCGGCATTGGGAAATCCTACAAGTCCTACATCGGCCAGTAATTTCAATTCCAGGATTTTCCATCCTTCTTCACCAGGTTCCCCAGGCTGGGCATACCTGGGAGTCTGGTTCGTTGACGATTTGAAATGATTATTTCCAAGTCCTCCCCTGCCTCCTCTCAGGAGGATTTTTTCTTCATCATGCTCTGTAATTTCAAAAATAAAACTACCATTCTCATCTTTGGCAACGGTTCCGAGCGGAACTTCAATAATACGATCATCCCCATCCGCACCTGTCTTCAATGCTGCTGCACCAGGATCACCATTACCGGCGAAAATATGTTTGCTGTATTTCAAATGAAGTAGAGTCCATAATTGCCTGTTCCCCTTCAATATGACATGACCACCTCGCCCCCCGTCACCCCCGTCGGGGCCTCCCTTGGGCACAAATTTCTCCCTGTGGAGGTGTGCAGATCCTGCACCTCCCTTACCTGAGCGGCAAAAGATCTTAACGTAATCGACGAAGTTTGACTGAGCCATTATTTCCAGTTGGCAGTTGGTCGCCAGAGGCTATGGCCGCCGGTGACCAGCTTACTTAACTAAATTGTTCAATTGCACTTACTATTCTATCAAATATCTCATCAATGCTTCCCACACCATCAACAGGATAATATTTTCCCTGTTTTTCGTAATAACCTGCAACAGGACGAGTTTGCTCTTCATAAACATTGATGCGATTTTCAATCACCTCCAGGGTATCATCCGAACGTCCGGACTCCTTGCCTCTTTTTAAAAGGCGATCAACCAGTTCCTCTTTGGGAACTTCAAGTGATATCATACCGGAGATGCTCTGATCAAAATCATCCATTACCCTATCAAGAGCTTCTGCCTGAGCAACCGTACGGGGAAAACCGTCAAAAATAAAACCTTTTGCGTCCCTGTTATCCCTGATCTTGTTCCTTATCATCCCAATCACGATATCATCGGAAACCAGTTCTCCTTTCTTCATGATATCTTCTGCACGTTTTCCAAGCTCCGTTTTATTTTTAATCTCGTTTCTCAATATATCCCCGGTTGAAAGATGCACAAGGTCATACTTATCAATGATCTTTTCTGACTGAGTTCCCTTCCCCGATCCCGGAGGCCCGAATAATATAAGATTTAACATTTGCTGATTTTTTTAAAAGGTTAAAAATTTTGGAAGTGCAAATATAGGAGAGAATTTGGGGAAAAGGAAATGGGGGGAGAAGAATGTTCAATGAATCCCTATCTCTTCAAAACATATATATCCTCATAATTCCTTCCGAAACCATCGTAGTCTAGGCCATACCCTACAATAAAGTCATTGGGAATCTTAAAACCCACATAATCGATTGGAATGTCCTTTTTATAGGAATCGGGTTTTAGAAGCAGGCTGGCAATTTTTATGGAGGCTGGAAGATACCCGCTTAACTGACGCATGATGGTATCCAGGGTTTCTCCTGTATCCACTATGTCTTCAAGGATAATGACATGTTGATCTTTTAATTCCTGGTTTAATCCAATTAACTGTTTAACGTTTCCTGTGGAAGAAGTTCCCTGGTAGGAAGCAAGCTTTAGAAAAGTGATCTGGGCATCTATGGTTATCCGCTTGAACAGATCGGATGCAAACATAAATGATCCATTCAGAATTCCCAGAAAAATGGGTTTCTCCCCATAATAGTCGGCACTCAATTCATTTGCAAGTTCAGCAATTCTGCTTTGTATTTTTTCTGCAGGCAGGGTAATAATAAATTCCTTATCCAGTACTTTTATCTCAGCCATCTTTATTATTTTTGGAGCTTTTAATTTTCAGATTCAGGAAAAAAGTTGATTTGTTTTCAATCTGTTTTTTTAAACTGTATCTTTCACGAAAATACTATTTTGATTGTCCATGGACAAATTTTAATATTATCCGGGACATAAAAAATTTTACCGCATAACTTTTTTTAATTCTGATAGCTGAGATTTAAGCAATTTTTACATTAATAATAAAAAAGTCAATAGAATGAATCCTAAAGTAAGTATCATTATGGGCAGCACATCCGATCTGCCAATTATGGAACAAGCAGCCAAAATTCTTGATGAGTTTGAGATCCCCTTTGAGATCAATGCATTATCGGCTCATCGCACCCCTGAACAGGCAGCGGAATTTGGCCGCAAGGCTTACGAGAGAGGGATCCGTGTGATCATTGCAGGTGCCGGAGGTGCAGCGCATCTGCCCGGTGTACTGGCTGCTTTGACTCCCGTACCGGTGATTGGAGTTCCCATTAAAGCCTCCATTTCCATTGATGGCTGGGATAGTTTATTATCCATTGTTCAGATGCCCCCGGGAATTCCTGTTGCAACAGTT
Organism: uncultured Bacteroidaceae bacterium; assembly: GCA_964528675.1. Classification (GTDB taxonomy): domain Bacteria; phylum Bacteroidota; class Bacteroidia; order Bacteroidales; genus CAYRTD01. Next base: position 5,863 of record CAZGTU010000007.1, on the reverse strand, counting down.
GGACTGGATGCTGCAAGAAATGCAGGGATACTTGCTGCAGAGATACTTGGTACAGGAGACGAAGAAATATATAAAAAAGTGGTTGATTTCAAATCCAGTTTGAAATCTAAGATCATCAAAGCGAATGAGGAGCTGAAGGAAGTGAAGTTCAGGTTTAAGGTAAATTAGGGAGGGACGATAGACGATAGTCCATGGACCATGGACCATGGACGGTGAACGGTAAGCGGCCCTTCGACTGACGCTCAGGGATCGAAGAAGAGGTAGACGGTGGGATGGACCATGGACGATAGACCATGCCTGCCCGCCGAAGCGAAGGCAAGCGCGTTGGCAGGCGGGGACGATGGAAGGAAGACTTGAACGGTAAGCGGTGAAATTATGAAAACAGAAATTAATAAAAATGATAACAAAACACAGGGGGTTATTTGAGAAATCGTCGTAAATACAGTTTTTTGACGGCATTGATGATGTTCATATCTGGTACAGGCCTAAATGCTCAGCTTGAAAATTATACCCTGGGTTCTAAACCGGCTGCCCTGGGAAACGCTTATTCTATGCAATCTGGGATCTGGTCGGTTCATCATAACCAGGCGGGTCTGGGCTTTTATCCTCATTTTGCTATCGGTTTCCATCATGAGAATAAATATGTGGTTCAGGAAAGTAATCTTCACGCTCTTGGGCTTACCTATCCGGTTAATGCCGGGACATTTGGGCTTTCCTACAGTTATTTTGGGTTCTCAGGTTATAATGAGAGTAAAATTGGACTGGCTTTCGGCAAACAATTTGGAAATGGATTTGCAGCAGGTATTCAACTTAACTATCATCATCACTACCGGGAACAGGATTATGGAAACCGCAATGCAGTGAGTTTCGAAGGTGGTATCCAATATAAACCCTTAGATAATGTAGTTTTTGGAGCACATCTGTTCAATCCCACACGTGCGAAGATCTCACCCTACGATCGGGACACAATTCCCACCATCTTCAGAACAGGAGTTTCCGTAACACCTACAGATAAGTCACTTATTCTCTTCCAGCTTGAAAAAGACCTGGTTAACAAACTCAAAATTCAAACCGGCCTGCAATACCTTATCATGGAGAGTCTCTACCTGCGAGCCGGGGTTATGACCCAGCCATTCACCCTTACTTTCGGACTGGGCTATGAAATAGGAAAACTGAGTGCCGATGTAGCCTTTACGAGACATCAGGTCCTTGGATTTACGCCTCATTTTTCTCTTCAGTTTCAGTTTCAATAGAAAAATCATCCTTGATCGTCTATATAGAGCCTGGGGATGATAAACACCCGAGTCAAACAAAATATTTCCCAATCCTCCCCATACCCCAATCCCCAATCCCCCCAACTCCTCCAATCAAAAACGCTGAGATTTTGCCTGTTTTTACATAAAAGAATAAAAACAGGTAAATGAAAAGAAGGAATGGAATAATAAGCCTCAGTCTATGGGTCGCTGTAATTTTGCTTTTTCTAAACCAGGGCATCACAGCTCAGAATAAAGTGGAGGATGATTTTCTTGATCATTCAGCAGAATTATTCATCGAAACAGAAAACCGGGAACTGGCAACTGAAGTGATCGAGGAACTGAGTGAACTGCTTCAAAAAAAAGAAAATATCAATACCGTTAAACCGGAGGTCTTAAAAAAATTACCATTTATAACCGATTTCCAGATTCACTCTTTCCTGGAATACAGGGAAAAATACGGGCGAATATACAGCAGTAATGAACTCTGGCTTATATCGGGTTTTCATGAAGAGTTAATCGAAAAATTTATTTTACTGTTTGATTTTGGAAATTACACAAAGATTTCAAATAAAGGTAAAAAATACAGATCTCCTTTCCGTCATAAAATGCTTTTTCGTTATAGGTTTGAATATCCAAAAAGAAGAGGATTTATAAATGAAATAGATGAACCAGATAATTTCATCGGTAGCCAATCCTATCGTTTACTGAAATATGAACTGAAGAAGAAAGACAAAATCCGGCTGGGCTTTACAATGGAAAGCGATGCCGGTGAAGGTTTTGTTTTTGATTCTATCTCACAGGGATTTGATTTTAATTCTGCTTTTATCGAATATTCAGCAAAAAGGTTGTTGGACAGAATAATACTGGGTGATTACCGCTTATCTTCTGCAGAGGGGTTAATCTATAGTTATGGTCGAGGAGGTAAATCATCCATGAACTCTTTTAAAAGGAGCCTCCCAATCGCGAAAAAGTTTTCCTCAACCACAGAATCTGGTTTTTACAGAGGATTGGCAGTTCAATTTAGTAAAAACGGCTTCCGGACCATATCCTTTTACTCAAGAAAATCGGAAGATGCAAGAATATATGGAATGTCCGATACCGGCAGATATTTCATATCCCTTAATGCTGCAGGTTATCACCGGAATGTAAAAGAAAGAAGGTTGAAAAACACCCTGCAGGAAGAATCAATCGGATTGATATCCTCCTATACTAATGATAACTTCCAAACGGGGTATAATTTTAAATTTCTTAACTATTCACCGGGACTAGGATATACCCGTTTTGGTGATCCCTATTCAGGCTTCAGAGTAAGAGAAGAATTTCTGTGGCATTCTGTTTTTTATAATCTCCAGTTGAAAAAACTATTCATCTCGGGGGAACTTGCTTATTTGCATAAAGGAGGATTAGCATTGCAGCAGAAAGCTTCTGTAAATATTCACCCTTTATGGACCATGAATATCGGATACAGGAATTTCTCTCCAGAATATTTTTGTCCCGGTGCGGCAAGTCTCTCAGAATCATCCGGTATTCAAAATGAAAAAGGATTATTCACTGAGATCATCTCCTTTCCTTTTAACTTTCTGAAGCTCCGGATATACCTTGATAGTTATCATTTCCCCTGGATGAAATACCGGTCTTCATTCCCATTATCAGGAAACGATCTGTTGGTAGCAACAGAATGGTATCTCTTGAAAAAAATAGATCTGAAAATTTTCTTCAAAAATGAGAAAAAGGAGACCAGCTATAAATCATCTTTAAGAAACATGAAAGCGCTTTCATCGGAAAGAACAGTGAGATTCTATACCCAGGTAAGTTTTCATATCAGCGATGATTTTTCATCCCGGAACAGATTCGAGATCAAATGGAAAAAGGAAGCGGAAAATCAAAAACATAGCGGACAGCTTTTATACACTGAACTTACCAGGTATTCATTTGAAAGAAAGCTTAAAATGAATTTAAGATACACTGTTTTTGACATTCCTGACTGGGATGTAAGAATCTATTCTTGGGAACATGATCTTTTGTATGCTTTCAGTTCTCCCTCCTACTACAAAAGCGGCTTTAATGTTTTTCTTAACCTGAGATGGAAAATAAGAAAAAATTACAGTGCAGGGATAAAATTTTCATCCACCTTCTACACCTCTGAAAGACAAAGCGGAACAGGTCCTGATTATCGCAGATCAAACAATTTTCATTACCTGAAAGGACAGTTCATCATCAAACTCTGAGCTGATGTTAGTCTGTTTTAATATCCTTGATATTCAATTGAAGGTTTACTGCACCCCTGAAACGGTTTTCATCAATGGAATAACATATATCGAAAGCATGTCCGCCCCTTATCTTTTTAAAGACACTGCCTTTTTGAAAAGCAATAGCAGGAAATACCTCAAATGGATTTGCTTCCTGCACCAGGCAAAGTTTCAGATGCTCATGATTTGCCCCCACTACTTTACCATCGCCATTATCCACAACATTCTCAGTAAGAAAAACCGGTGCCATATTATGAGGGCCAAAAGGCTGAAATTGCTTAAGGATCCGGTAAAATTTATCTGTTATCTCACTTAGCTGTAATTCAGTATCAATCTCTACGACCGGTATTAACTGATCCGGATGAATATTCTCTTCTACATAATATTCAAAACGTTTCTGAAACTCCTGTAAATTTTTCACCTTAAGGGTAAGCCCGGCAGCATATTTATGCCCTCCGAAATTTTCAAGAATATCGCTGCAATTCTCAATGGCGTTATACAGGTCAAATCCATTGACAGATCGGGCTGATCCTGTGGCCATTCCGTTGGATTTAGTAAGAATAATGGTAGGCCGGTAAAAATGTTCCATCAGGCGGGATGCAACAATCCCGATAACCCCTTTATGCCAGGTGGGATTGTACAATACAGTAGATTTTTTCTCCTTCAGCAAAGGATCACCGTTAATAATTCCCAGCGCCTCCTGGGTTATATTCAGATCAACACTCCTTCTGTCGATATTAAAATTATTGATCTTTTCGGCAATGAGCAATGCAGCCTCAGGCTCCTGGGAGATAAGAAGATCGACCGATTTTTTTCCGGACTCCATTCTTCCGGCTGCATTTATCCTTGGGCCTATTCTGAAAACAATATCTTCTATGGTGATCTCTTTTGAATTCAGATTACATACATTAATTATAGTTTTGACACCGATTGAGGGATCTGTATTAAGCTGCTTCAGACCGTAATAGGCCAGCACCCTGTTTTCTCCTGTGATGGGAACAATATCAGATGCTATGCTTATGGCTACCAGGTCAAGAAATGGAATAAGCTCGGAAAAATCCTTATTTAACATCCTGTGAAAAGCCTGGACAAGCTTAAACCCAACACCGCAACCACTCAGTTCATCATATGGATAACTGCAATCAAGGCGTTTCGCATCAAGCACGGCCACCGCATCGGGAATTTCCAATCCGGGGGTATGATGATCACAGATAATAAAATCAATCCCCTTCTGTTTGGCGTATTCAACTTTATCAATGGCTTTTATCCCGCAGTCGAGTGCAATAATGAGTCTGAGTCCATTTTCTGCTGCATAATCAATACCCTTGTACGATACTCCGTATCCTTCCCGGTAACGATCAGGGATATAATAATCAATATTCCTGAAATAATTCCTGAAGTAACTATAAATAAGGGAAACTGCCGTGGTGCCATCAACATCATAATCGCCGTAAACAAGTACTCCTTCCTGATTCTCAATAGCCCTTTCAATACGAGTCACGGCCTTATCCATGTCTTTCATCAGGAAAGGATCGTGCAAATCTTCAAATGAAGGCCTGAAAAAAGCCCTGGCAGCATCATAGGTTTTGATGTCCCGTTGGACAAGAAGGTTGGCGATTGTTCGTGAAACACCCAGAACCTCTTGCAGATGCTTCACTTCATCTTCATCACCTTGTTCTTTTATTATCCAATTCTTCACCATATCTGCACAGAAAGTTTAGGGGAGAGTAATTCTCCTACAAAATTAAAAATATCCATCGGATTTCCTGCTTTATTCATGTATTATTAGTTTTGGTTGTTATAAATGATTAGGGATGGATGCGCTTTTGCGCGATGATCCGCAGCCCCGCGTCTTCGATCATGGCGTTGATCTTGCCGGTGATGTTGCGGGCGGTGGCGTCGGGCTTGATGATCGAGAAAGTACGCTGGATCGGCATGGAGGAAGTCCTTTAAACGATGGAACGGGGAGGATCGCGCGGCGGCTTATACCGGCGCTTTGAGCCGGTGTGAAGCCGTGCTACCCGCATCGCCCATGTTGCACATCAATGATCTCACCCACCGGATCGAAGGCCGCGTCCTGTTCGACTCCGCCACGCTCTACGTGCCCGCCAAGACCCGGATGGGGCTGGTAGGGCGCAACGGCACGGGCAAGTCGACGCTGTTCCGCCTGATCCTGGGCGACATCCACCCCGACGACGGCGAGGTGCGCGTGCAGGCTGGCGCGCGCGTCGGCACGGTGGAGCAGGAGGCCCCGGCCGGCCCCACGGCGGTGATGGACCACGTGCTCAAGGCCGACACCGAGCGCGACGCCCTGCTCGCCGAAGCCGAAACCGCCACGGACCCCGATCGCATCGCGGA
>CAZGTU010000006.1:0-102599 GCA_964528675.1 uncultured Bacteroidaceae bacterium | reverse complement strand
ATTATTAGGGTCTTTCACCACACCATAATCTTAAGTTGACGCGAATGCCCGGAGGGAGGGTTCGGGAGGGGAAAGACAAGCTATACTTTCAATTTGTAAGTTAGCGAAAAAATATGATCCCTTTTTAGACAGCCTCGTCTACAATAAGTATTCTCATTCTCGCTCTCTCTCTGCTATCTCCTGTCAAATCCTGAAAATCTGCTTTACAATCTGTATCACCACCAGAGTTGCCAGACTCGTACCCGCTGCAAGCGCCCATAATTTTGCAGAAAGATCCTCGAAAGATAGCGTATCATGCAAGACAGGTATGAAATATACAGTAAACAATATTGCAAATGAAATACCCAGTGCTATCCATATATATTTGTTCCTTGTTACCTGGTTTTTGAATAATTTTTCTTCAGGGTCTCTCATATTGAAAACATGAATGAACTGTGAGAATGCGAGACTGAAGAAGGCCACTGTATTTGCTATTTCATGTGAAGTGTTGAAATGATATATGCAAAGAAAATATGTTCCAGTAATAATGATGGACATTATGCTTCCGTAAATTATCATCGACATCCAGTTCTTCTTATTAATGATGGGCTCTTCAGGATCTTTGGGCTTTTTTTGCATTATGGTTGCATCCCCTTTCCCCAATCCTAAGGCAAGCGCAGGAAATACATCCGAGAGCAAATTCAAAAGAAGCAATTGCAAGGGTAGGAGCGGGAGTTTAAACAATGAAAAACTGATCCCTGCTATGATGATAATCTCGGCAAGGTGATAGGAAAGCTGATACACAACGAATCTTCGTATATTTCCAAATATGATCCGTCCCTCCTGAACAGCATCCACAATGGAGGAGAATGAATCATCTTTCAATACCATATCGGCTATTTCCTGGGCAATTTGAGTTCCTCTTTCACCCATGGCAATGCCGATATTGGCCTTTTTCAATGCCGGAGCATCATTCACCCCGTCTCCTGTCATAGCAGTTATCTCACCCTTCTCCATGAAGTGCTCTACAATTTCATTTTTCTGCCGGGGATCCACTCTGGCAAAAAGATCAGTGCCATAAATTTCATCAGGATTTTCCTCCAGGTCTGTACCCTTCATTACTTCAACCTCATCTGAGTCAGTAAGATGTACCTTCTCTGCGATATTCTCGGCTGTGCCGGGGTGATCGCCGGTTACCATAACGACCTTAATCCCGGCAGTGTGACACTTCTCAAGTGAATGATGAATGTTTTTCTTTGCCGGATCTATAAAGCAAATAAACCCAATGAAGGTCATACTACCGACAAAGTCATCTTTTTCCTTTAATTGATCTTCCTTTCCTTTATCTTCCAGCCTGTAAGAACATGCAATTACCTTCAGTCCTTTTCCTGAAAGTTCATCATTTTTTTGTAACCACTCTTTTCTGAATTTATCATTAATATCCTTTTCTTCTCCTCCTTCAAGGTATTTCTCTGATCTTGAAAGAACCGGATCTGCAGCCCCTTTACAGGAAATATATAATTTATCGTCAAGGTAATTGATCGAACCCATAAACTTGGATTCTGAATCAAAAGGGTCTTCATGGATTCTTTCTTTATCAAGCAATTCTTTTGATTTTTCAGGTTCATTGTCACTGAAGAATTCCATCAGGCTAACATCAAGGGGATCACCATTATAATTTTCATTTTCTCCCTTTTCTGCATCATTGCAGAAGATTGCTATCCTGCGGATATGCTTGAAAGATTCACTTTTAGCCATTTTCCGGATCGACTTTTTGATCTCTTTTTCGGAATCTTTATCGGAAATCTCAAAATGCTGTCCGGGATAATCGAAAATATTTAATGTCAGTTTGTTTTCTGTGAGAGTGCCGGTCTTGTCTGTGAAAATTACGGTTGTTTCTCCAAGGGTTTCCACAGCGGCAAGCTTCTTTACGATCACATTCTTCCGTGACAACCGAAGCATCCCTCTCGCAAGTGCAATACTGGCAACAATGGCCAGCCCTTCAGGAATGGCGGCAACTGTCCATGCAATTGCAGTTTGTATCATCAGGTATGGTTCTTTTCCTATCAGCCAGCCAATAAGAAAAAATGCTGCAGCCAGGCCTACAGTTAACCATATTAATTTTCTTGAAAGTTTATTGAGTTTGACATTCAGAGGTATCTTTTCTTTATCTTCTTCACTTACCATTTCAGAGATCTTCCCAATCTCTGTGTGCTTTCCCGTGGCAGTGACAATCGCTCTTGCTTTTCCGCTTACCAGTGCAGTTCCTTTATGGAGCATATTTTTCCTGTCTCCAAGTGGAATGTCCTCTTCCAGCAGGTCATCTTCTTTTTCAACCGGAAGTGATTCTCCGGTTAAAGGAGACTCATCCGCTTCAAGCTCAGCAGAAGAAATAATCCTTGCATCGGCAGGAACAACATCTCCAGATTCGAGGATAAGTATGTCTCCCGGAACAAGTTTCTCAGCATCAATATGCTTGCTTTCACCTTCTCTTTGAACGTTTGCCTTTAATTTATCCAGTTCCCGAAGGGCTTTCATGGAAGTTCTGGCCTGATATTCCATCCAGAAACCAATGATGGTATTTAATATAATAACAATAAGAATGGCAATTGCCTCAGGGAAGTCTTTAAAAATAAAGGATATAACCACCGCGGCAAAAAGAAGGTAAATGACAGGATTATTTAACTGATCCAAAAAGAGCCTGAAGAGACTTTTTTCTTTCTTTTTTTCCAGACGGTTGGGTCCGTATTTTTCTCTCCTTTTTTTAACTTCATTTTGATCCAGACCATCTTCGGAAGTTTCGAATACCTTCAGGCATTCTTCAATAGAAAGAGTGTGTGGAGCGTTCCTGTCTGTTTTTTTATTCATAAGATTGTTGTTGAGGTTAATGCGGATTACATAATCGAAACAGAAATGATCAGAGATTTGTTTCGACTTTTAATTCATCACTGATATATCCTTTGTTTAAAGCATGATCTGTCATTTTCAGGGTGGAATCCACCTCAAGGTAGCTTGTGTTTACCTCAGCTAGTTCGTTTTCGAGCTTTTCCTGGTCTCCGGACTTTTTTGAACTGATTTTCCTGATATAAATGGTCTCCACACGGCCGGGAAATTCCATTGCTAAACGTCTGTAGATAATCTTGTCTTTCTGCCCGCTGTCACCAAAAAGAACAAACTTCCTGTCATGAAAGTATTCCATCAAATATTTGATCTTTTCATATTTATGTTCATGCGTTCCACCACCTGATTTCCAGAATTTATAAACACTTTCATTTAACTTTTTTAACATGAAAATACCCCTGGGAATATCGTTGAATTCAAAAAAGTCTTCCAGCAGATCATAAAGATTCCACTCACTGCTCGATACATAAAAGAAAGGATAGGAAGCCTGATTTTTTTTACCCAGCTCCAACTGACGATAGAACGCAGCAATACCGGGAAACGGAAGCCGTGTGAAGGCATTTTTGAATAACATGAGCCTAAGCTTCTTAAGAGTCTGGGTTGAATGTGAAACCAGCACGGTGTCATCAATATCGGAAACGAAAATTCTTTTTTGTCCGGAACTGACAATACGAACTTCACCCTGTGCATGAATTTCCGGCTGATCTTCAACCACCTGGTCAAGCAATTCAAAATGAACAGGGTACCAGGTTCTTTCAGTATCATCGGCAATTTTTCCTCCTACCTCAAAATCAAAAGCGAAGAATCCGAATTCATCGGTTTCTGTAGTTTTACTTTCACCCATGAATTCAGCCTTCACTCTTACTCCCGCTATTTCATCACTGGAAAAGCGTTTGATTGTGGAAAGTATATTTTTCCAGACTTTTTGTTTTCCTTCTGGTTTGGTAAGTCCTTTATCTTCTATAACCATCCCCTGGATGTGGACCATATCTTCATTTCCAAATCCTCTGAATGGCTCAATTTTTGGGATTCCTAACCAGCCGGCTTTTTGTTTCAGGTAAACTCGTAATCTTTTGAATGGTTTTGAAATGTACTTAAATACGGGTTTAAGATATGCCATAGTGATTTTTAATGTTAATTTTGAGTTTCCTAATACAAGATTCAAGCCATTTAAAAAACGGAAAATTGAAGAAATCAATAAAACATAAAGCTTTATATATTGTCAATCCTCAATCAGGAGGAAATGATCATGATGAACTTGAGAATGTAATAATCAGAATATCAAAAAAATACAATTTTGAATGGAAAATTTACAATACAAAGGGTAAAGATGATAAGAGATTAATTGAAAAAGAAATACGTGATTTCAAACCTGAACTGGTGGTATCGACAGGTGGTGATGGTACAGTTAATCTTGTAGCTTCTGTTCTGATAAACAGAGAAATAAGCATGGGGATTATACCCGGCGGGTCGGCAAATGGATTGGCATATAATCTCGATATTCCTAATGATCCTTCCAAAGCTCTGGAAAAATGCATGAATACCGGGCCCCGACCCTTGGATATGATCCTAATCAATGAGAAATACTATTGTATACATTTAAGCGATATCGGTATTAACGCCAGGATTGTCAAGCGTTTTGAGGAAGAAGGAGCACGGGGCCTTATAGGCTATGGAAAACAATTTTTTAAAGAATTGCTGGCAAAGAGCACAGTTTTCAAATTCAATGTATCCTATAATAAATCAAACTACAGGATGCGGGCCGAAATGGTGGTCATCGCAAATGCCAGGGCCTTCGGGACAGGAGCAGTGATCAATCCTAAAGGTAAAATTGATGATGGGAAATTTGAACTTGTAATTATAAAACCCTATCCATGGTGGTTTGTCTTTCCATTGATTGCAGCTTTTCTGACAGGGAATTTCAGCAAAATGAAATACATAGATGTTCATTCCCTTAAAGAAGCTCATATTGAGCTTGATAAACCGGCTGAAATGCAAATTGACGGTGAGATAATGGAATCTATGAAATCAATCGACATAAAAATAATTCCTCAAGCATTGAAGGTGCATTATTAAGATTGACTTCATTGGGTAAAATCTACGATTTGCGTGGAGTTTTTTCTACAAATGCTTTTCCTCAATCAATAATCTCTCTTTTCCTGAACTTCACCATCAGCTTTATGAATTATCAAACTTGCATGATTTTTTCTGGCCAGTTCTCTTGCCCTCTCAATAGCATATTCTTTCTTGTCAAAAACCTGTTTTGCTTCATCCGCATCTTCTTCTTCAATGGCCCAGCCATCTTCATGGGATTTAACATGCAGGTCCTTTCCACCCTCATCCTCCTCATCGTTCTCAATGGGTAGTCCCTTTTCTTCAGCCCATTCTTTTGCTTTTTTTGTGGCTGTGGCAATGGCCATTCCTTTATTCATTTTTCCATTATCAATGAGAGCATTCAGTATTTCTATAGCTTTCTCACGTAATTCAGGATTCAAATTCTTCATTGAATCCGGATATTCATCTTTTGAATAAGGCATAACTGTTTATTTTTTGGTTTGCAGGTAATTTATTAATCCGCCCTCCAGGAGGATAGTTTTTTGTCTGTCACTAAGATTGCATTTTATTTTAATTTCCTTTTCGGTTTCTGTATTGATGGCTCTAATTGTACTACCATTCATTATTCCTTCCCTGATCCCCTTAAATTCTAGTTTTTGCATTACTTTAAGCTCATCATGGTCATCTGCATTTTCATAAACAAAAGGAATGATGCCAAAGTTAACAAGATTTTGGAAACCAATACGTGCATAACTTTTCGCTATTACAGCTTTTTGTCCGAGGTAACGAGGCGCTATTGCGGCATGCTCCCGGCTCGAACCCTGGGCGTAATTTTCTCCTGCAATAACGATATGCCCTCCCTCTGATTCTTTTGTCTCTCTGGCACGTGAATAAAAATCAGTATCCACTACCTGGAAAGCATATTTGCTTATCTCTTCGATATTACTTCTGAGAGGTAATACTTCCGCACCCGCCTTCAGGATCTCATCTGTTGATATATTATCATTCATTTTTAGAATTACCGGTACTTCAAATTCATCCTGAACTTCTTCAAAATCAGGAAGTGTTTTAATGTTGCGCCCTTTTTTTAACTCCACTTCTTCATCTCCTTCATACGGTGGAATAAGCATCATTGTATTTACAGCGGCTTCCTCCGGTTCTTCAAATCTCGGATAGGAATTATTCTTTCCGTATTCTGCCGGATCTGTGATCTTCCCACTTAGTGCTGATACTGCTGCTGTTTCGGGGCTGCAAAGATATACCTGGTCATCCACGGTTCCTGAGCGGCCCGGGAAATTCCTTGGTACCGTTCGTAAACTGATGGTATCCGAGGCCGGTGCCTGTCCCATGCCTATGCAACCCATGCACCCGGTTTGATGATATCGTCCACCTGCTTTGATAAATTCGTTCAAGGCATTCATTTTACCCAGTTCCTCGATCTTTTGTCTTGACGATGGGTTAATATCCAAGGATACTTCAGGAGAAATGGTTTTATCCTTGACAATTTGACTGTCAATCCAGAAGTCTCGTAATCCGGGATTTGCTGAAGAGCCCACTACGATTTGTGAAATGGGCCTGCCTGCTACCTCACGAACCGGCACCACATTACCGGGACTGCTTGGCTTGGCAATAAGCGGTTCAATCTTATCCAGTTCTATCTTATCATTTTTATCATATTCAGCACCTTCATCTGCAAGGATTTCCTGCCAGTCTCCCGGTCTTTTTTCCTGTCCAAGGAATTTTTTTGTATTCTCATCTGAAGGAAATACCGTTGTAGTAGCACCAAGTTCTGCTCCCATGTTTGCAATCACATGCCTGTCCCATGCACTGAGGGTCTTTAAACCATCCCCATAGTATTCAATAATGTAGCCTACGCCTCCTTTTACATCATATCTTCTCAACATTTCCAGGATGATGTCTTTAGCACTTACCCAATCAGCTAACTTGCCTGTGAGTTCAACTCCGAATACTTTAGGCATGGTGATATAATAAGGTTCTCCGGCAGCAACAGTTGCCACATCAAGTCCTCCTGAACCAAAGGCAAGCATTCCTATGGCTCCGGCAGAGCAGGTGTGACTGTCCGAACCTATCATTGACTTTCCGGGCTTGCCGAAACGCTCCATATGCACGGGATGACTGATTCCATTTCCGGGACGGCTGAACCAGTAACCGTATTTCTTCGCTGCCGACTGAAGGAATTTATGGTCATCCGCATTTTTATAGTCGGTTTGAAGCAGGTTATGATCAACATACTGAACGGCAACCTCTGTTTTTACCCTGTCGAGGCCTATTTTTTCCAATTCAAGCATAATGAGTGTTCCGGTGGCATCTTGCTGAAGAATATGATCGATTTTTAATCCTATATTATTCCCTGCCTCCGGCTTCCCGTCAAGCAGATGCTTTTCAATCAATTTCCGGGTTACATTAAGTTTTTTCATAGGAAAGGTTTTAAAATTTTTAACCTAATTTTTTATCAGATAAACAATTTTGTCAATTTTTTGATCATTTTTTTCCTGTTACTTGTGTGGAATTTTTTCCCGTTTTTTCTTTTAATTCCACACGACTGAAATAGTTTATTAATCTAAAAACCAGTAACTAAGGATTTCATATTCATGGCTTTACATCCATGTGTTTTTCCATCAACAAGGAAGGTTTCTGCTTGGTATGGTGATTGTCCCATCTTTGATAACCAAAAAGAAGATGTATGGAAAAAATAAAGCACGAGGAATTAAAAGAGAAGCTTGATAAGGATGGAATAATACTCATTGATGTTCTGGAAGAAGAAAAATTTGAGAAATCCCATATACAGGGTGCCATTAATATCCCACTCAATAAAATAGGAACCGAAGCCAAAAAAAGATTTGATAAGGATGATCCTATCGCTGTTTACTGCACTGATGAAAATTGCACTGCAAGTCCTACGGCAGGAAAAAAACTGGAAGATCTGGGCTTTAAAAATATATATCACTTTGAAGGTGGAAAAAGGGAGTGGAGAAAAGCAGGATTACCCATGGTCGAATAAACAGGAAATAAATATCCGGAATAGATATATAAAAACATAATATAATGTCAAATTCAGATAAAGATAAAATAAGAAAATTTGAGAATAAAGAATGGCTTGATTCAATTGATTATATTATCAATAATGAAGATGCCGGAAGAGTGGAAGAAATAATTGATCTTCTCAGAAACCGGGCAACGGAAAAAGGCATTACCATCAAGCCTTATCTTAATTCTTTATATGTAAATACCATTCCTGTATCCGAACAGGAAGATTATCCCGGCGACCGTGAACTGGAAAGAAAGATAAAGAGCATCATCCGATGGAATGCAATGGCCATGGTAGTCCAGGCAAACAAGAAAAAGGACGGTATAGGAGGACACATTTCCACCTATGCCTCGGCAGCAACCCTCTATGAGGTAGGCTTTAACCATTTTTTCAGGGGTGGGAAGGGAGATAAACCTGCTGATATAGTCTATTTTCAGGGTCATGCCTCACCAGGAATTTATGCCCGTTCTTTCCTGGAAGGCCGAATTTCTGAGAAAATGCTGGAAAACTTCAGACGAGAGTTGGATCCTGACGGGGGACTGGCATCCTATCCCCATCCCAGGCTGATGGAGAATTACTGGCAGTTTCCAACCGTGTCCATGGGTCTTGCACCCATAATGTCCATTTATCAGGCAAGATTCAACAAATATTTACAGGATAAAGGATTGATTGAATCAACCGGTCAAAAGATATGGGCATTTTTAGGAGACGGAGAAATGGATGAACCAGAATCCATGGGTGCCTTGACGCTTGCTTCAAGAGAAGAACTTGATAATCTTATTTTCGTGATTAACTGCAATCTACAGCGGCTCGACGGTCCTGTAAGGGGCAATTCTTCTATAATTCAGGAGATGGAAGGGGCTTTTAAGGGAGCCGGGTGGAATGTTATAAAAGTGGTCCAGGGAACAAATTGGGATCCATTATTGGATAAAGATAATGATGGACTGTTAAAAGAACGACTGACTGAAATTGTTGATGGTGAACGGCAGAAGTTTTCCATATCGAAAGGAGACTATATTCGGGAAAACTTTTTCAGTAAGAGTGAAGAATTAAAAGCCCTGGTAGAAGATTTGAGCGATGAAGAACTTACCAAATTGCGTCGTGGTGGTCATGATCCCTTAAAAGTATATAATGCATATAAAAAGGCTGTTGAAAACAAGAAAACCCCTACCGTAATATTAACTCAGACCATTAAGGGTTATGGTCTCGGTGAGGCAGGAGAAGGCCGTAATATTACCCATCAGCAAAAGAAACTAAATGAAGAAGAATTGATCCAGTTTAGAGAACGCTTCAATATTCCAATATCAGATGAAGAACTTGCAAAGGCCCCGTTTTATAAACCCGATGATGACAGTGATGAAATTAAATACCTGAAAGAGAGAAGAGAAAAATTGGGAGGTTATTTACCGAAAAGAGAAACTGCTAATCCCGGGTTTGAGATGCCCGATCCGAAATTATTTGAAGAATTCCTGGAAGGTTCTGGAAAACGGGAAGTTGCCACAACAATGGCCATTGTGCAGATGCTTTCCAAACTACTGAAAGATGAGAATGTCGGAAAATTGATGGTTCCAATCGTTCCGGATGAATCAAGAACATTCGGAATGGATTCACTTTTCAAACAGGTGGGAATTTATGCACATACCGGACAGCTCTATGAACCGGTAGACAAAGAAAGCCTGCTTTATTATAAGGAAGCAAAGGATGGTGCTATCCTTGAAGAAGGAATAACAGAAGCAGGTTCCATGTCCTCATTTATTGCTGCCGGAACTGCCTATTCCACCCATAAAATCAATTGTATTCCTTTCTATATTTTTTATTCCATGTTTGGTTTCCAGAGAGTGGGAGACCTGATCTGGGCAGCAGCCGATGCACGTGCAAAGGGATTCCTGGTGGGAGGAACTTCAGGAAGAACCACCCTTGCCGGGGAGGGACTTCAGCATACCGACGGACATAGTCACCTGCTGGCCATGTCTAACCCTGCCGTGAGGGCATATGATCCTGCCTTTGCCTACGAGCTGGCAGTGATTGTTCAGGATGGAATGAAGAGAATGTTCAAGGATGGAGAAGATGTTTTTTATTACATAACCATGATGAATGAGAAATATCGCATGCCCAAAAAACCGTCAAGAAATGATGTGGAAGAAGGAATAATCAATGGGATGTATAAATATAAATCCACTCAGAAAAATGAACATAATATACATCTGCTGGGAAGTGGAACAATCCTGAATGAGGCCCTTGAAGCGGCCGGAATATTGAAAAAAGATTATGATATCTATCCTGAAGTGTGGAGTGTAACCAGTTACAAGCAATTGTATGATGATGCCATAGAAACTGACAGAAAAAACAGGCTCAGAAAGAAGAAAGAAAAGAATTTTATAGAAAAGTCAGTAGGAAAAGATGAAGGGATTTTTGTAGCTGCATCCGATTATGTAAAGGCTTTGCCTCGCTCAGTAGCTTATTGGTTTCCCGGAAGTTTTACCGCACTCGGAACCGATGGTTTCGGCCCCAGCGATCACAGGGATGAATTGAGGGAGCATTTTGAAGTCAATGCAAAACACCTTGTCTGGAGTACCCTGGTATGTCTTCACGATAACAATAAAATCGATAAGAAATTACTGAATAAGGCAAAAAAAGATTTAGGTATTGATGAAGAAAAAGAATCTCCAGGAAAATATAAAATATCACAGTAGCTTATTTATCCACAGATAATGAATTGATTGGATAATTAGCATCAAGAAAATATAAACCAAAATGAAAAAAGAAATTAAAGTACCGGATATTGCAGAAAATGTTGAATCAGGACTCATTGCCGGTGTACTGGTGTCAAAAGGGGATAAAGTATCCAAAGATCAGGCACTGGTTGAGGTTGAAACGGATAAGGCCACAACAGATATTCCTTCTGATTATGATGGGGTTGTAGATGAAATTAAGGTAAAGGAAGGTGATGAAGTAAAAGTAAACCAGGTGCTTATGATTATTGAGGTTGAAGAAGAAGGAGAAGAAGAGAAAGAAAAAAAGGAAACCAGGGAAGAAGCTAAAGAAGAAGAGAAAGAAGAGAAGGAAAAAGAGACAGAAGAGGAAGAAGAGTCGGAGGAAGATAAGGAAGAGAAAGCTGCGAAGGCAAAAGCTGAAAAAGAAGAAAAGAAGGAGGAACAGCCTGAAAAAGATGGAAAAAAACCTGAAGATGTCCCGGCTTCTCCGTCAGTGAGGAGACTGGCAAGAGAAATGGATATTGATATTACAGAGGTTGAAGGTACAGGCCCGGGCAACCGCATCACTGAAGAGGACGTGAAAAAATATGCTGAAAAGCCTGAAAAAAAGAAGGCGGCACCCGAAGAACAGGAATTACCCGACTTTTCACAATGGGGCTCAGTTTCACGTGAATCTATGAGCAATATTCGTAAAATAACGGCCGATAGTGTGCAAAAGTCCTGGCAGGTAATTCCTCATGTCACGCAGTTTGATGAAGCTGATATCACTGAGCTTGAGGATTTCAGAAAAAAGAACCAGGAGAAATATGAAAAAGCAGGAGGTAAACTTACGGTCACTGCCTTACTTCTGAAAATTGCCGGTTTCGCTCTTCAGAAATTCCCGAGGTTCAATGCCAGTCTGGATAATGAGAGGAAAGAGATCATTTATAAACATTATTACAATATTGGAGTTGCGGTAGATACCCCCAGGGGTTTGCTTGTTCCGGTGATTAATGATGTCAATAAAAAATCACTCAAAGACCTTTCTGTTGAATTAACCGAAATTGCAGAGAAAGCAAGGAACAAGAAGATACAATCCGATGAAATGAAGGGAGGAAACTTCACTATCTCTAACCTGGGAGGAATCGGGGGTACAGCATTTACTCCAATTGTATATGCTCCCCAGGTGGCAATTCTCGGAGTTTCAAGGGCAAGTTACAGGCAGGTATATAAAGATGAAGAATTTAAAAAGCGCCTGATCATTCCTATTTCACTTTCTTACGATCACAGGATTATTGACGGAGCAGACGGAGCAAGATTTTTAAGATGGATATGTGATGTGATTGAAGATCCTTATGCGCTTTTACAATAAAGAATAATAGGTTATTATGGCTGAAAAAGATAAACATGAACTCATTGTAATAGGAGGAGGACCCGGGGGCTATCGTGCAGCTTTTATGGCTGCAGATCTCGGTCTTGATGTCACCCTCATTGATCCTGAAGAAAATCCCGGGGGGGTATGTCTGTACAGGGGATGTATACCTACTAAAGCTTTGCTTCACCTTGCAAAGATTAAAAATGATGCTTTGCATGCTGATGAAATGGGAATGAAGTTTTCTTCTCCGGATATTGATATTAAAAAGATCGGAGAATGGAAAAACAATGTTGTGAAAAAGCTTACCGGGGGATTGGGGCAGTTGGTTAAGTCCAGGAAGATCAACCATATTAAAGCTATTGCAGAATTCAAGGATGAGCATAGCTTGAAATTGAAGGGAGAAAAGATTAAAGAGAATGAACTCTCCTTTCAAAATGTAATTATTGCCACCGGTGCCGGTCCAGTATCATTACCCGGAATTGATACCGGTGAAGAAAACATCATGACCTCGGCTGATGCACTTGAATTAAAGGATATTCCGAAAAAATTGCTGATAATTGGCGGGGGATACATAGGTCTTGAGATGGCCACCATTTATCAATCCCTGGGATCAAAAGTTTCTATCGTTGAGGTTACAGGTAATTTCATGCCTGGAATGGATGAAGACCTGATCAGGGAATATAAGAAAATGGCCAAAGATATTTTTGAGGATATCTTCTTTGAGACAAAAGTGAATGAAATTTCCAAAAAGGGAAAATCACTGAAAGTGAGCTTTAAAAACAAAGATGAAAAAGATTTCAGCAAAGAATATGATAAGGTGCTGGTTTCCGTTGGCCAGAAACCAAACAGCGAAAATCTTAATCTTGATAAGGTCGGGGTTGTAACTGATGATAGAGGCTTTATCAGGGTTAATGAGAAGCAACAGACATCAATCGGTCATATTTATGCAATTGGCGATGTTTCCGGACCTCCTCTATTGGCCCATAAAGCAAGTTATGAAGGCGGGGTGGCGGCTGAGGTGATTGCCGGGAAAAAAGCTATTAACGATGCCAGGGCTATTCCGGCCGTTATTTATACTGAACCGGAAATTGCCACCTGCGGGTTAAATCAGGCTGAAGCAAAAGAAAAGGGAATTGATTTTAAAACTGTGAAATTTCCCTGGTCTGCCTCAGGAAGAGCTGTGGCCATGAATGAAAAGAGAGGATTTACAAAATTATTGATCAATACTGAAAATGACAGGATAATAGGTGCGGGAATTGTCGGTAAAAATGCCGGAGATATGATCTCTGAGCTTGCACTGGCAATAGAAATGGCAGCAAACGCCAGGGATCTTGAACTAACCATTCACCCCCATCCTACACTTTCCGAGACAATCATGGAAAGTGCTGAGCTTTATTACGGTCATCCGACTCATACCATGAAACGAAAATGATGTTAAATGGATTAAAAAAGAATGCTATGTAAGGAATCAGATTTAATTATAGTCTGTCTGTAATGTCATGTGTCTATCCCGATAGCTATCGGGGCAATTATCGGACATTATGGACAGACACTCTAAAAAACTCAACAAAGGTAGAACAAAGAAGAAAAATAAAACAATAACATAAGATGAAAATTTTTATAATAAGTGATATTCATAGCGAAGTAGAAAGTATCATTCCATATGGATTAAAATTTGCAAAGTTTCTGGAAACTGAGGTGGATATAATCCATACCATCGATAGCAGGACTTTACCCGGTGTTTATAGTTCTGTTGCCGACTCACAGAGTATCTCACCGGGAAACAAGCTTAGCAATGAAAAACTCATTGAACGGGAAAAACAGAATGCGGATGTCGGTTTGAAGAAGATATTGAGTGCCGAAGGTTCCAGGCTAAACTACCCGCTTAAGATAAATACGGTAATTGAAGAAACGGATATTGAGACAAAATTGACCTCCCTGACAGAGAAGGATCATGAGGCAATTATTCTGATCAATACTCAGACAAGTAATGATATCTTCAACTCACTTACGGAAATAATTGAAACAATAAAAAACATAAATGCGATCTATCTGTTGGTTCATCCCGGACAGGTTTTTCATGAATTTGAGAGGGTAATTCTGCCCACACATTTCACTGCTGAGGACCTGGGAAAATATCCAAAGATCTCATACCTTTTTGAAGGTTTTAAACCCAATATTGTTGCTGTGGATGTTGCGAAAAATGAAGATTACCTGGGTACCGAAATGAAATCGAGTCAATGGGAAAAAGGAGCAAAAGCCGTTTTTTCTGAATCGACGGTAAACAGTAAGATGCTTACCGGAAAACATTATAAGGAAACATTGATCAATTATGTACTTAAAGACAAACCGGATCTTGTTTTGCTTTTTAAACGTGAAAAGAACCTTTTTGAAAAATTATTTAAGAAGGATCTCATGAAGAATCTTCTTGAACAAACAGATACGCCGGTTTTGTTTTATAGCAGTGATTAATGAATAATAAATATGGAGGTGAAACCGGTTTTACTGATAGATGACGACTGTGTTTTTTGCAATAAAACTGTGAATTTTATTATAAGAAATGGGGGAGAAGGTAACTTTAATTTTTTATCTCTTTATTCCGATGAAGGTAAAGAAAAACTAAAAAGTTACGGACTTCCAAACAATTACACTGAATCAGTGGTGTTGATTAAAGATAATAAGGTTTATCTGAAATCGGAAGCAGTTTTGAGAATTGCACAAGAATTAAAGGGATGGGTTAAAATAATTTCATGGGCGAAAGTATTACCGGTAGGATTCAGAAACCGGATCTATGATTTGATTGCAAAACATCGTCATAAAATAGTTTGAAATATAAATAATTAATAATCAGAAAAGTATAAAATTATGAAATCAAGAATATTTTTTAAAAGTTTAATGATCCTCGGGATATTATTCTTTTTCAGTGCCTGTGGTCCACAAAATGGCTCGGACACTTCGGAAGCTGGAACTGGAGAAGGGACAATGGAAGAAATGCCGGATGAAGAATACAAAGCACCCACTGTGGAGAAAGCTGTTTGTGTACTTCATCCGACAGAAGGAAATGATGTTACCGCTACAGTGACTTTTACCAGAACCGAAACAGGCGTAAGAATTGTTGCTGACGCTTCAGGGCTTTCGGAAGGGAAACATGGGTTCCACATACATGAATACGGTGATTGCACTGCACCCGATGGGACGTCAGCAGGAGGCCATTATAATCCAACAGGTGAAGAACATGGCGGACCGGATGATACTGAACGTCATGTCGGGGACCTAGGAAATATCGTGGCCGATGCCGACGGTAATGCCGGTTATGAAAGAATTGATAATGTGATTGAATTAAATGGCGAACATTCAATTATAGGAAGAGCGGTTATAATTCATGCAGGTGAAGATGATCTGGAATCTCAGCCTACGGGCGCTGCGGGTGCACGACTGGCCTGCGGAGTAATTGGAATCGCTAAATGATATAATAATAATTCTAAAAGCAGACTTTAAAAAGGGGGCTGTCAGAAAGTAAAAAACGATTATTCCTTGCATCTGTTACAAAGGGGTTAAGGCACATATTGCAAGGGGGTTGCATAATCGGGAGGACTTTTTGAACGCCTCTTTTTTTAGGGTTTAAGACCCTCAGGGTTTCTCCAACCCTGAGGGTCTTAAACCCTGAGGTCCTGCAAGCCAATAATCAAATCTTCCTCACATCCAAAAATTCCCCGCTCTCATAATTCCTCGCTTTTTTAATCCCTTCGGAAATAATTTTTGAAGCTTCTTCAGGACCAGGCATCGCATCGGTACCTTTTGCTGACTTTAATTTCTTAATAACAGGGAATTTTTCCTCTTCCTCGAGACTGTATATATAATCTTGCATATTACTATCAATCAGCCCCGGTGCCAGGGAAGTGAAATGTGTATCTGCTTTTTCTTTTGAATAAAGTTCGATCAGCATATTTAATGTTGCTTTGGATAAAGCATAAGCATTCCATCCCCGTGAGCCGCTTACCGAAGCTCCGGAAGATATGGCAACAATTTGATGGATGGGGATGGATAATTGGAACAGAGCGTCTATAAGAATCTTATTTGACCAGACATTTATATCCATTACCTTCTTGATCTCATCCAGTGAGGTATCTTTCAGATCCTTTATTTCATTTAAAATCCCTGCATTTAGTATGACCAGATCAAGAGAGGAGATTCCATCCAGAAATAAGGGGATATCTGATTCGATTTTGGAAAAATGATTGAGATCGAGGGACAAGAAGCTGAAATCGGAAAATGCTTCCAGAACTTCATTCATTTTCCTGCTGATACCATATACAACATTTCCCTGCCCCAGGTAAAGCTTAGCAAGGCCATATCCAACTCCGCTGCTGGTGCCTGTAATCAATATATTCATAAGTTCTTTTTAATGAAGTTAACTTTTCAATACATCCTCATTAAACTTCAGGTTTTAAATATTCATAGATTTTTTTCATGAAGCCGGGAATATCATCAGGACCCTGCGCTGTTATGATATTTTCGTCTTCAGCCACACCCCTTTCCTCATAATTCGCACCTGCATTTTTCATGTCGGTTTTTATTGCTTTGTGTGATGTAAGATTTTTCCCGTTAACCAGGTCCGCTTCAATTAAGAGCTGGGGTCCATGACAAATGGCAGCAATCAATTTGTTTTTCATCGCAAATGTTTTAATCATTTGCACTGCCACTTCATCCCTTCTCAACTTATCACCGTTTATTACTCCTCCGGGGATAATAAGGCCATCATAATCATCTACATTTGCATTCTTTATCAGTTTATCTGCCTGAAAATCCTTTCCCCAGTTTGTTTTATCCCATGACTTAATCTTATGCTCATTGGATAATAGTTCAACAGTGGCTCCGTATCCCTCAAGCTCTTCTTTGGGCGCGGTTAATTCAATTTCTTCAAATCCATTGGTAGCAACTATGGCTACTTTTTTATCTTTCAGTGCTTTCTTTTCTTGTGTCATAATGTATATTTTTTAGTTTTCAATTATTAATCAAGTGCGAAACTTCAGTTAATTCAACAAATTCTATCTTATCTTATTCTGTGATCATCTACTGAAATAATTGTTCCAAAAATCCTGTATGGAAATCAAGTTCCGGAATTCCCCTGTGCCTCGGTCAATTATCTTGATTCTTCTATTTTTCGGTGGTTTTGGGTAACTGAATTTGTGGAACTTATTCCACGTTTATTGGCAATCCTTACTCATTAAAAACAGAACGTATGAGGGAGATCTATATAAAAGATAGAAAAAAGCATATCCCTTATTCTTCAAGTTATTCGAGACCGGAGGAAAGACAAACACTAAAAAATAAGCTTTGTTAATGATCGGGTCAGAAATTTTGGTCCGGGGTGGCACAGTATTCTCATTTCTTAACCCGATAACAACTAAAATTAGAATGTTATGGATGCTTTAACTTTAATTTATTTAATAGGCATTACATTGCTTATCACACTTGCTTTTACCTATCTTTTTCGTGTAAGAGGCCCGTGGGGAAGATTCTGGACTTTTTTCCTTGTTATATTATTAGCAGTAATGGCAGCCGATATATGGATTGAACCCACAGGGCCATATTACAGGGATGTATACTGGTTGCCTCCCCTTGTAGTGGGAATATTGTTTGCCCTCATTCTTGCTGCGGCCAGCCCGGGTAAACAGGACAGAAAAAGAGTGGATCAGGCAGGTGAAGAATATCAGGGGGATAAAGTAGCTTTTATTGCACTGGGAGTGTTTTTCTGGTTTCTTTTAATATTGCTGCTGGTACTGGTGTTTAGTGGATTGATATGGGTAATTTAAGCAATTTGCATTTGACCTAAAACTAGGAGGCTCTGTCTTGTTTCTCTTTTTCTTCTTTCTCCTTTTCTCTTTTCTTACGCCTCGAGCGTAGCCAGTATATGTAAAATACAAGGAGTAAGACCGGGACCACGAAAAAGATGATAATATTTACCAGGTTTATTCTCACAGGCTCGTCACCCGAAGGATAATGCGTGGGTAGTTGAGCTGTGATAATAAAACTGCTCCACAGCAGTAATGAAAATAATATTGTGATCCTGAATAATAAGTTCTTCATGTTCTTTTAATCTTCTTAAAAACTAAGATCTGTAATACTATAGCAAAAAAAAGACTCCTTTGTTCAAAAATCATTTGTAAACTATTCCGCTCAGTTGCTTATCTGATAATGAGGAGGAAATTTTCCTTTTTATTTCCTGCTAAATATTGCAGAATATAAAGTCCGGTATTGAGATCCGATGTGTTAAGGATAAACTCCTCTTCCGCCGGATGTATGTTGATGTAATCCCTTCCATTCAGGTCTGTGATCCGGATTGAGATATCGGATTTCATATTTTCCAATGTGCAACGAATATGATTATCTGCAGGATTCGGATAAAAACTGAAATTACTTTCCTTAAATTGATTAGGTATATTGACCGGTTTTTTCTCCATATCAATATTCAGCGTGGTGTCGCTTAAAGGAGAAATTGTTCCTTCAATCAGGTAAAAACCTTCTTTCCTGACAGAGTAACTATAATTTTCTCCGACCGGTATTTCATTGAAATTTGCTATACCCAGTGAATTTGTAGCCAGAGAATCATTCCTCAGCTTAACCCATGCATTGTTTACAGGTGTAGTGCCGTTTTTCAGCCGGAATTTTATATTCGCATGGGTTTTGACCAGGAAAAAATCTATAACTGTATCTGAAACAATATTTATTGTTCCGCTCTCCGGTTTATATGAAATCTTGTTGATCTGGTAATTGTATTCCCCTTCTGCGAGAATAAAAACAACTTCTCCCTCTCCATCACTTACTTCCGAATATTCTCCCAGCTCCACAGGAACTCCCCAGAATGGATCATTATTATAGCTGTCCAATAGTCTGATTGTTACATCGTATTCCTCAACAGGCTCTATGCAAAGGCTGGTATCCAAAACTGGTGTAATTCCAGTATATTCTCCGGCACAATTGCCACAGGAATCTATGAAAGCAGCGCCATTTTCAATTCCCCTGCAATCAACCGGAAAATCACATTCATCTTTTGAAAGTGAAGGAGTTATCCCTGTATTTCCGCCCGCACATACGCCGCATGAATCGATAAATGCAGTTCCTCCCGGATCTCCATTGCAGTCTTTATCAATATTTACAAATTTTGATAATAATCGTATGTAGTTTGTCTGGTAGCCACAACTGTTCTCGGTGACTTCCCATGAGTTTTGAGGCCAGCTTGTATTCCAGTCTTTATAAGATTTCTGTTCGGGTTGACCTTTGGGAGGACTTAATGATTCTGATGTACATTTACTGTTGTTCCCGGCACCACAATTATCCGGGCAGCAACCATCCCGGTTGTAGGAGGGATTTGGTCCCCCGGTAAGATAACCCGGAGGAGGTCCGTATAAAGACTCACCCACGCGATCCCATTTCTCACTTCCATTTGTAAACCATGAATGATAAAATTCATTCACGGAGCTGTCTGCTCCGTAATCATACATGTTTGACAGGTATACAAAATTCAGGGGATTGACCCCATGTATGTAGTTTATGTATTTCATTGCTGCAGTGCTGGCTTTTGCACTGTCGGATGAATTTTCATAATAGGATATTAGATTGTAGAACATGCTTCCCTGGGCGGATTTTATCCCATTGCTACCCCATGTATAGCTCTCCAGAAACGCGAAATAGGGATCCATTTTGTTCTCATGGGCAGGGAAATTGATATCGGAAGAAAGCATAGCATTTCTGTATACATCAAGGATATCCTGTTTTACATTTGCGGAGCCATTTTCCAGGCTGGTATAATAAAGCAGGGCGTCCTGGTTTCGGTGTTCATAGGGATAGGCATGGCCCCATTGAAACATATGACTTTGTTTGTAGTTTGCATCGAAAAAATCACGGTACATGACATCGCCGGTGACTTCAAACAGGTAACATGCTGCTTCCAGTTTTACCATCAGACGACCATAATCATCAACCTCCTGCCTTCCTGCACCCAGACCCTGTGAATTGTATGCAGGATCGTTATTGTTGAAGAGGGAATCAGGATACAATTCTGCCCAGTCCCAGGCATCCCGGGCTGCGGTGAGAAGGCTGTCGGCATAAGAATTCATATCGATGCTTCTGTATACCTTTGATGCTATGGCCAGACTTGCAGCAGTATTTAAGGTTGCTGAGGTATTTGGAGGTCCATAATATGATGCTCCGGTAGCGGAGGAGGGAGGGCTTCCTCCGGCTTCTCCTACTATACTGAGAACACTTCCATCCTGCTGCTGCATTCTTAAAAGATGGTCAATCCCCCATTTAGCCTCATCCAGAATATCAGGGATCCCATTCCCCGATTCCGGTATGTTGTAATCATCTCCCCAGGCCTCCGGTCTTTCAAGATAAGCTTTCATGAATTCAACTATATAATTTGCTGTCCAATTGGTGTATTTGTTATAATCACCTGCATCATACCAGCCACCGCTTACATCTCTTTCAGTGTCGGGATTGTCCTTATCAAAGAAACTCCGGCAGTTTTTATCCTGTAAAGGCCCGATATGACTTGCTTCATCTGCCCATTCCTCGCCGGCATATTGGGCTTTTTTAGGAAAACCTGCTCTTTGATAAAAGAAGGTGCGCATGGCATGTTTTAAGACTTCATTATATATATTTTCGGCAATGATAAAATCGTAAGACCGCTGTCCCCGCTGTTCATCGAGAATATAATATGTTCCGGGTTCACTCACCCCGGAAAAATCGAAATGCCATACCCGGTCGCCGGAACCTGAATGAGTCATGCCGCTCTTCCAGGCAACGGGAGATCCGGTGAAAATTTTTTCTCCACTGGCGGCATTCACCACCGAGTAAATATTTCCCGGCTGAAAGCTTCTTCCGGCATCAAATCCTTTAATAGGATTTTTTATTACGGCAATCTTCTCAGCTTGTGGCAAATACCCGAACTGATCAATTATAATGAATTTGGTCTGGGAGAAAAGAGAATGCGTCAGAATTGACAGTAAAATAATGCATGCGATTTTTTTGATAGACATAGTGAATGCAGGTTTGAGTTATATAGCAAATATATTTGAAATGAAATTATCTCTGATAATACTATTGAATAATTTATATGAATATTAATGCGTTTTTTATTGTTTTAATTTTTTTTTGAAATAAACGCCGTTTGATGTCAACTGTATGAAAAATCACGAATTTCTTTGAAAATGGATTGGGAAACATGATTAAAAACCAATGGACATGAGCACCCCGGAATTATTTTTTTTCTGTAAATGATCTATAGTTTGTTATATAAAAAAAATCATCAACGTATTTAACTACGTATTTAACTACGTTGATAAACCCGGTAACCATCATCAGGAAGCAACATAGTTCATCTGACCAGCAGAAGAAATGATTTATTCATTTTCAAAGAATTATATTCAAGTAAATACAATCCCGTATCCAGCTTAGCGGTATTAATGATCAGTTCATGAGCACCATGATTTTCAATAACAATGATTTCTTTCCCTTTAAGATCGGTAATCTTCAGGATTATATCTTTGGAATAATCCTTGAATCGACAGAATAACACATCTTCTGCCGGATTTGGCCAGAACTGGAAATTATCATCAGGATGAATTTCATTAATTCCGGAGGGTTTTTTAAGCATTTCAACATTTATGGTAGTATCTGTAGTGAGGTAAAGACTGCCATCTCTGTTATGATAATTTTCTTTGGTTATACTGTAAGAATAATTTTCTCCCACAGGTTTTTGCCTGAATTCAGCCAATCCAAGGGAAGTGCTTACAAGTGAGTCATCTTTCATCTTTACGATTGCATCATTTACGGGAGTAGTGCCTTCCCTGAGCCTGAATTTTATATTTGCATGTGTACGGACCAGGAAAAAATCCATTACCGTATCTGAATGAACATCCAATGTTCCGGTTTCCCGGTGGTACGATAGCTTGTCAATCGAATATTCGTGTTCACCTTCCGGTACATTGAAGTTTACAACACCATTGTTATCAGTAACTTTCGTAGAACCTCCCAGCCTTACATTCACTCCCCAGAACGGCTCAAGATCCTTTTCATCATATAATCGAAAACTTACATCATAATTATTTCTTTCCAGGTAAAACACAAGGCTTGTATCGCTGTAAATAACTATCTGCCTTTCGGTAAGATCCCTGAAATTTCCTCCGTCGATGCTGAGATAAAATGAATTCAATACATTGTTGAATACCGCTTTACCGGAACTGTTGGTAGATAGGGTTTCATTGTAAATACTGACATCAGCATCACTGATTGTTTCATTAGATATTTCATCTCTCACTTCAATGCTAACATCAAATGTACCTATACCGGGATATGTTTTTGTACGTCTTTCAAATTGATCAAGGTACAGGGAAACCGGTCTCAGATCCTGCCCCATTCCCACACCTTCAACCATATCTTCAGGAGAGGTGTCATAAGAAAAACCATTGCTGGTGCCGGAAACAGGTTCTGTCTTCACCCTGTCGGCAGGTCCTGAAGTACCTATGATATAGCCCCATTTATATTGCCGCGATTCAACAATGTAATCACGGTTGGGATGATAAGCTTCACCGTAGGTATTGTAAAAAACCGATTCCGTTGATGAATATCCGTGAATGGACCAGCTTCCTCCCCATGGCCTGAACATGGATTCAAGATAATCACCATTCACAGTGAATACATCAAAAAGGTTGGACATACTCAGAAACATGTGAAAATCGCTGGAATATTTTGAGTTCTCCCCCAGGCAGTTATGGATAACATTGCCATTGCTGAAGGGAAACTTGAAATCATAATTATGCCGGCTGTGATTTGCCCTGCTGTTTTTGATAAGGCAATCGTTCGACTCGAGGGTATACATGTAACCGTTTCCGCCTCCTCCTTCATATTGGGGTTTCTGGAAAAAACAAGAATCCACAGTCACCTGTCTGCAGGAACGAAGGATAAGACAGTTTGAGAGAATGTGGAAATCCAGAGTATTCACGTCTGGCTTGTAGGTATTTACATTTTTGATCCATGAATCTTCAACATAATTCATACTGATAGCCTGAGAAAAATGTACATCATATGCTCCTGTCCCTGAGGTTGAGTAAGACTCTTCATCCCAGCCGCTTTTCGGATTTTCCGTATTTCCAATGGACAGGTCTTCAATACCGCATTCTCTGATGTGCTTTCCTGCATGACTCACTTTTGCATTATCGCGGGTTTTAAGAAAATAGCGAGTCGGAGCATCAATAAATAGCAGATTGTTCTGTACATCTATCGAATCTATCACTCTCTTAAATGCAACACCTTTGATAGCAGACTGTTTCCAGTGGCCCGTCATGTCATGTTCGGCTATAAAGGCATCGGTAGCAGGATTGGTGATCATAATTTTATCACCTTTTTTGAAGCCACTTACCGATTCAACCGGAATAATGCGGGTTGGGAGCAGTACATCTTTAGCTACTTTTGTGGTAGTACCGTAATTTTCGAACCAACCAGACCAGTCTCCATTCACCCTGATGATATCTTTTTGTCTCATATAAGTCTCATCATTCCAGATGTAGGTTTCACCTGGTCCGGCACCTCTTAGGATAGTCCCGTCATATCGGATTCTGAGGGCATAGTCACCTGAAGCAGCGGGCTTAATTCTGTAAGTGCCGGCAGGAAGGAAAACTACACCCCCTCCGGAGGAGCTCACATCATCAAGTGCCTGTTGAATTATACTTGTGACATCATCATTGCCGGTATTGTCTGCATTGTAAGGGGGTTGGGTTACATCCACAATATTTTCGGTGATAAAGGGTATCTCTTTTTCACTTTTATGATAGCCTGCGTATGAAAAATCATGCAGATACCGACCATATTCATCCTGGTATCCCGGTTTCCAGTCTTCGGGATAAAGCGCACTTCTCCATTCAGGTCCGGTAATCGCATTATCCGATTCAAGTGTAAGCACATTCGTATTATTGTACACATCTTTTATATGCTGTTCAGAATTCTGACTGCTCACAAGGTCACTCCAGGCCATAAACAATAACCATGGGGCATCTTCTTCCAGGCAGGCATCCGGATCGGGAATCGGTCCGTTTTCTGTCATCGCAATGAGCTTTTCTCCTGAAGTCAACCGGTAAAGGGCATCGAACATGGTTTTTTGTATGCCATAGTTGAAATCTCCGGGATAGGAATCATATCCTATAATATCCACCTTATCATTTCCCGGATACCATTCTTCTTCAGGGGTTGACCATACCCAGATAAGATTATGAAGCTGGTGATGATTTTTCATCCGGTCATATATAATATCATAGAGCTCCAGGCAGGGTTCTGCTCCTCTGGCTCCCCACCAGAACCATCCTCCCCCTGCTTCATGAAGCGGCCGCCAGAGAACAGGAATTCCTGCATCACGAAATTTCTTCAATTCAGTTGATATGTCATCAATATCCCTGATGATATCATCATATTCAGGAGTTCCGGGGGTGACTGCACGGGTGATGTCGAATGTAGTGTAATCGGTATAAAAAGTATTGGTTCCGGCTTCACCGCCAGTAGGGGAGTGCCAGTGCCACTGGAATGATACTATTCCTTTTCCATTGGTGGAATTATACCAGTTGATGAGTTCATCCACAGTGCCATCATCGGTTTTTCCAAAGGTATGTCCCCCGTCTTTCCACAGGTAGGGGTAACCCTCCGTATAAACCTGGAAGTCACCTGTTCTCAACATTGGAGATTTTCCTGTTAAACTGACAATTTCATCGTAGTAATTGTGAGTTTGCCCTGAAATTATTCTTTTCCCAAATTGAAGCTTCAGGAAATCATAAAGAGCAATGCTTTCTTCATTGGCAGCAGAATCGACAGGGGCAGGGGAGATGTTATATTCATTCGCTTCTGCATAATAAAGTGAAAACTTGTCTATATTTGACCAGCCCCAGGATTTTATAATTGAAAAGCTGTTTTGTCCTTTTTGAAGGTGATATTTACCGGCATCAACCCGGGCAAAGGCAGTTGTAGCCGGAAAGACCAGTGATGAAGAAGGTCCGGCATTAACTGAAAGGAACTGGGTTTTTTCGCCATTGGGGGCATTATAATCTATTACAAGCCTGTAAAATCCTGTTTCCGGTACATCCATATCAACTGTTACCTTATCATTATCACTGTCAAAACCGGTCACATAGCCGCTTCCTGAATATCCTGGATCGGAGCTTCCAACAACCACTCCCGAAAGAGTTCCGTCCTCTGCTTCTGCCTCTGCAGCCAGATAGCCGTATTCCGGATCCTGTGCAAATGTTGTAAAAAGCGAGAGTAGTGTTAGTTTAATTAGCAGTAGTTTTCGCATTGCAAACTGTATTTTTTAATTCTTCATTTTTCCTTCTTCCCGAGCCTCAATGATCTCTCGCCGGGCTCAAGATATCCTTTTTCCGGTTCTATTCCCATTGCCGCTCTGACAACCATTGCATTCCAGTCTTCTGCCAGCCATTTTACCGTGCTTTTATTGTAGAAACGGGGCCACCAGTTATGCCAGCCATAACTTACACCTTTTAACATTAAGGGTTCTCCTGACTTGTCAACCAGGTAAATTTCGTTAACAGATAGATCTCCATGTTTTTTAACAATCTGTGCGCCAACAAGTAAAGGTGTAAGGGTAATTATTATCAGGATTAGTTTGATAGTTTTCATTTTCGTTATTGTTACAGTATTATCTTCTTTGTTATATTCATTTTATCAGACAAGGCTTGAATTATATAAATTCCATTTTCCAGATCAGAAGTCTGGATTTTCGGGTTTGAAGAAGGAGCTGTAATGCTTTTTACCCGATTTCCCCTTACATCATATAAATGCAATATTGAAATATCAGTGCCTTCCTCAAACTTGATAATGATTTCCTCATAATTGTTCACATAAGCCTGGAATGAGAAATGTTCAGGGTATTGTTCTGCAGATGTATTGTCGAGGCTAAATTCAAACTTATCAATGTTAAATAATGGATCATCAATTATAGTGAAACGCATTATCTGTTCACCGGCAGAAAGTTCAATGTTTGTGCTCACGGGAGTTGTAACAAGCCAGCTTCCGGTATTTGGAGCCTGCAGGGTATTTGTTTCTGAATCTCCCACTGATACTTTAAAGCTTCCTCCTTCCTGAATTGCCGATATATAAACATCCAGGCCATAAATGCCTTTATTCCGGACATTTACGGAATATTCATACCATTCTCCGGGCATTATGCTGCCAACCTGGTATTCTTCATTGCCGGTTTCATAAATATCCACTCCTTCATTGGGCCGGTAAGCTCCGGCAATGTTGCCCGGGGTCCCATCGTGATAGGAGAGACCTTCTCCTCCTTTATCAAAATCTTCAGCCTCAATGATACCCGGAATAGGGAAAGGATATCCTTTGAAAGCTTCTCTCACTTTCGGAACATAAACGGGCATAAGTTTTTTTACAGGATGTGAGTATAATTTTTCTCCTCCGTTATAATAGGCAACTACACGGTAATAGTAATATGAATTGGGGAAAAGTCCTTCATCAAAATACGCTGTAGCATCGGGCTCAAGAGTGGCAATCTTCCAGAAGTTACTGAAATCATTGCGCCGCTCAATGCAAATGCTGTCTGCTTCTGCTAATTTATTCTCCCAGCTCAATCTCATAATAGTGTCCTGGTGAAGTTCCAGTTTTGGTCCGGCAGGTGAATTCTTGCTGGTATGCAAAAGTATGTTTTTAATTTCGTTCCATCCCCTTGATTGCCGCTGCATAATGCGAAAATCTCCGCCGTCATCCCATGCACAATACACAAAACCATATTCCCTGGCGAACTGAACATAAAACTTGTAATGCTTCATGCGTGAATTATATTCACATTTATTAATAGCCCCGAATTCTCCCAGAAATACCGGGATATTATGTGTGTCGGACCAGTCTTTTACTTTTTGAAATTTGCTTTTCAGTGTGCTTACATCTGAGGGAGATCCCCAGCTTCCCTCTCCTTCAAGTCCGAAAAGATAGGGATCGTATGAGTGAAAAGATCCAATAAGGTAATCATCCCGGGGTATTGCGGCTTCGATCAGTTCATCTGAGCCTCCCCAGTTATGTCCCTGGAATATAACAAGTCGTGTCGGATTGGTTTTCCTTATAATGGAAAGTACCCGGGCATGCATATCATCATTCTGGGCTTTTGTGAGTCCGTGAGGTTCGTTGAGGATCTCGAAGATTAGTTTTTCGGGTTTATCTTTAAAGCGTCGTGAGATCTGTGCCCAGATACTGTCAAACCGGGCCCTCATGGCAGGATCTTCATAATTATCCTTAATCCAGTTATCATGATGAGCATTGACCACAACAAATAAATCTCTTTCCAGCCCCCAGTCAAGTACTTCCTCCACGCGCTGAAGCCA
Organism: uncultured Bacteroidaceae bacterium; assembly: GCA_964528675.1. Taxonomy (GTDB): domain Bacteria; phylum Bacteroidota; class Bacteroidia; order Bacteroidales; genus CAYRTD01. The sequence goes on along the minus strand of CAZGTU010000006.1, from coordinate 75,155 downwards.
TTCTTCATTTACAGCATAAGGCGAGCTTGTTTGAGTGTGTTTATCCCATCTTACGGGAACTCTTACACATTGGAATCCTGCATTCTTGTAGAGGTCAAAATAATATTCCTCTGCAGGTGGATTGTTCCAGCCTCCCTCCAGGGGTGGTTCCAGTGTATTTCCCAGATTAATGCCTTTGTGCATTTGCTCTGCAGCTTCCCAGGCTGTGATCTGGGGAAATGCAAGTAAGGAAATAAATGTTAGTGCAGTTAGTAGAGTTAGCTTCTTCATATATATTAAATTGTAATGGAACTTTCCTTTATTCAACAGGTCTCTCAACCGTATCAACTGACTGACATAATATATTGAAAATAAATAAAAAAAGAGCCTGAATACCAGGCTCTTTCTTTATATAGGATAATCTGTGATTACTTAAGAAGTAATTTGTAACGTCCGACTACATTTTCTTCATCACTAACAACAATGAAGTAGATTCCTGCAGGCTGATCATCCAGTGAGATCACTTCATGTGCCTGATGTACCTTAATGTCGCGGAGTCTTACCCCAACGGAGTTGTATACATGTATACGGGTTCCCTGGGTGAGTCCTGCAACATTGATAATACCGGTTGAAGGATTAGGATAGATGTTAATTCCTGCATCTTCGAAATCTACACCTGTGTAATCCAGAGTGATTTCATAATATGTAACGGTTACTCCGTCACCTGCAGTAACCATGAGATAGTCACCTTCATCGAGGTCTCCGGTGGTGTTTTCTTCACCGGCCTGGTTAAGAACTACCATAGTGGCATCGGGTGCAGGTGTCAGGTTGTTATAGAAGTCGGTGAGTGTAGTGCTTCCTGTAACTCCGGAACCTGAGATCATGCCCTCCTGCTGGTCTACATCATACATTTCGGAAACAACATATGCCAGGAAGGTTTCTTCTTCAAGCATAGACATGTAGTATGTCCGGGTTGTTTCACCGTCAGCAGCGGTGACAATTACCTGGTCATCTTTGTAAACATCACCCATGGTACGCTCATCTCCCAGCTTATCAACGATAACAACTGTTGCTCCCGGAGGTGCAATCAGGTTGCTTAACATTGACGGTGCAGTGGTTCCCATCGGAACAAGTGAGATGAGTGAAGTAGCCTGGTCTACACTGTAGACTTCTGACATTACGAAAGCATCGGAAGCTTCCGCAGTCGGTACGAGTTGATAGGTGATCTCGGTCACACCATCTTCTGCAATAACCTCAAAGTAGATATCAGCTCTTACTTCAACATCTGTGTAAGTGGTATCGAAGTTAAGTTTCTTCATAGGTACATAAGCATCGTATTCATCAACAACGGTGAGCACAGCTCCCGCAGGAACGGTAACGTTCTCCATAACAGTTTTCACTGCAGTCCCGTAGTCAAATCCTTCGATGGTACCGGTTTCACCATCAACAGTGATTGTATAAGGATCTGAAGTAAGAACGGCATCTGAATTCAGACCATCTTCAGTAACCTCGAGGAGGTATGCTGAAGTATTGACAGAATCGGCAGAGATCACGATCAGACTGTCGCTATCTGCAGGGGTTTGATCTCCTGTCAGTTCTTCATCTGTTGTAGCACTCTTAACAATCAATGTCTGTCCTGTATCCGCAGGAATGATGTTATCAAGGAATTCAGTTACTGTGGTTCCTGTAACAACACCTCTTATCTCTTCTTCCATTGAATATCCCGGACTCACTTTGTATGCAAGGGATGTAACTGTGGATTTGAAGATAGTTACTTCGTCCATGAAATGATTTCCAAGACCGTCAGCAACAAGCAGGATCTCTGCAGGCCATCCGACATTGAGTTTCTGGTAATGCGCCCTGTCAGTCATGATCCATTCGCTGTCTTCCTCATTGCTGCCGAATGATTCCTTGAATCCTGGTTTGGGTTCAAAATACTGGGGCTTTCTTACCCATCCGTTGATCATATCTGCAGTGTGGCCTCCGATTACCCATGCATTGCCATCTCCACCGCCAAATGTTTCGATAAGTTCGAAGTCATTCGGATCTGTGGCAGGCTTAAGTCCCTGCTTAATGGAGTCATTAAGGATCTTGTAAAGGAAAAGGTTAGCACCGGTCCACTGACGTGCACAGGTTTCACCTACCGGTTCATCCCATGGATTATTGCTAAAGTCTATGTCAGACTGTTCACTGGCAAACCATGGATACCCACTGTTACCGGTAGATCTGATATCAGCGATAACAAATACATCACCGGGTTGTATAATCGGATTCACATTAAGATCCTGAACAGCAATTGCTGGCTCAACTTTCCAGTTGGTGGAATCCTGCCATTTATAACCGGGAATGTATTTTACGTACCTGTCCATCCACTCATCTTCGCCTGTAAACCAGGTAATAGCTTCGGCCGGATCATTTGACCACTGGAAGAAGATCATATAATCACTGAAATCGAGAGGTTCTGTACCCGGATTGCAGAATTCAACAAAACCATTGTCCCACTGTTCCCAGAAGATCAATTGTGAAACAAAGGGTTCGCCTTCCCATGACTGGAGATTATCGGGATTTTTCTCCTTCTCGAGCTGAACTTTGTAAATTAATTCCGTGGTGTCATCTTCTGCAGTTGTGTTGAAAGTAATGGTTCTGCTTGCAGCGGGTCCTGTAAGTGAAGCAGCTCTTTCAACCTCAACTTTTGCATTCAGGTGTTCTGTTTTCGGCACGAGAGAAGGAATACCCTCCACATCGAAAGGAACCTGTACCTTATAATCGTATTTCGATCTGACAAAATTAGGTACGGTATCGCCAATCCAGCCATAAGCATCATAATAGAATTCAGGAATATCAGGCCATGTGATGGAGCTTAGATAAGCATTATGACTTGGACTGTATTCTTCTACCTGAATGTAATAATCTTTCTGAGCTCCGCTTTCGGCAGTAACCCTGAGAATATCACCGTTTTCTACGGAAGTGGATTCTTCACCGTCAACCCAAACAAATTCCCATGTAGCATTGGGTGCTTTTTCAAGATACTTGAGCATGGTATCTGTTCTTATTCCGAAAGGAACTTCCCTGATAGAGTCCATACCGGGAACACCGTCGGTAACTTCAAAAGGAGCACCTGCCCATTGTCCGTACCAGCCGTTATCTCCGGGAACTCTCTTCGGAATTACAATATTGGCATCTGCAGTTGGCTCGGCAACTTCAACATTGAAGTCGATCCTGTCAAGGTCATTTCCGCATGCATAAACAGTCAGTACATCACCCGTACGAGCTGATACATATCCTGAATCTTCATGATTGGGTGCATAATGATAATGCCATGCAAGTCCCGGCTGTCTGTCAAACTGGAACATCAGGGAGTCGTCATTTCTCACACCCCATGGTACGGTAAGAATGGAGTCTTGCCAGTTGATATCCACATTATCAGAAACCAAAGTTGTTTCATTCAGGTTGTAATCTCCATGGTTGCCTACTGTCCAGAATACAGCACGATTGGGTTCCCAACCACCAAATAAGAATGGAATAGGCATCCATTCCGAGTCAGCGAGGTCAACACCTCTCGCTGCTTCAAAATCGGTATTACCGGTTTTAACACTGAATTTCCGGACAAGGACACTGTTGTTGGTTGCATCGGTTACACCGGCAACATCATGTGCCTTATCCTCGCTGGTTCCGTCATCTTCAGTGAAGATGCCTCCAACCTGGTCAACTACAACAGAATCTGTTTCGCTAACATGATGCCTAATATACCAGCAATCCCTTCCGTTCCATACTTCCATCGCATGATAATTCGGAGAGACGGAATCAGTCGGGTTATCCGGATATCCTTTGGGTTCCGGGAAGTGCAACTGGATATCAGCGAGTGTCCACATTTCGTCTTTGGTGATCTTTTCATCGAAATTGTCCGGATCAACCAGCCATTGCTCGGGTCCGAAATCATAGACCATAGCCATAACGAAACTTTCATTCACTCCAAGTTCCCTGTCAGGGAGCATGAAAAAATAATTCTCTTCGGGTTCGTAAGGTTGTGTCCATGGCCCCACAGTACCGAACTCAAAATCAGACATATTCAGAGGAGCATCACCTACGTTTGTGATTTCAACATAAGCATTCTGCGCAGCATCAAGCCTGGCCTCCGAAATAATCAAAGATCTGATAGTATCCTGGGCATTTAGAACACCGCAGGATACCGCCAGAGTTAAAAGTAACAGTTTTAACTTCATAGTGGTTAAGTTTTAGTTAGAAAATAAAATTAACTCGTCAGTAGGCAAATATTACAATTTTTTATAACTCATCATAAAACTTACAAACTGAAGAATAAAAGTATTCATTCAAAAATAAAATAATTATTACATTACATCCATATTGTAGAACATGCTAGTTTGTTACAAGAATAACAGAAATAGCTGTATATGCAGGTTCTTTGAGTATTCGAAATAAGTTTCGATCTCTCAAAGGCTTTAATCTTCAGAGGAAACAGCATTGACTACACTTATTTATGATGAAATACACCAAACCTAGGTGAACCGGTCCCTGAGCGTGCTAAAATTATGAACTGTCCAACCGCATAACCGCATAACCGCATAACCGCATAACTGCATAACCGCATAACTGCATAACTGCATAACTGCATAACTACAGAACTTCCCAACTCCCTCCCCATTTGCATAATAAATTCATTTCTATTTACTTTACTGTCGAATAATTTGCAATTAAAATCATTAATTTTCGTTTAAAAACAGAATACTGCTATTAACTAAAAATTTTTGGAAGTATTTTCAGGGAGGAGGGGATATGAAAAAATCTACCGCTATATTATTAACTACATTCCTGTTATTTTCTGTAAAAACTACCGCGGGTTTCGATTTTAGATACCTGCGCCCTTATGATGGATTGAAAGACAGTGAAATTACCTCTATTGCCCAGGATGATGACGGGCTGATGTGGTTTGCTACATGGTCGGGGTTGATCAAATATAATGGATATGATTTTAGCCACTACAGGCCTGAGCTTGGCAATCCCAGGAGCCTGCCTACAAAGAAGATCAAGGAGCTTTTTGTTGATTCAAGAAATAATTTGTGGATAGCTACCGACAGACATTTATGTTTATATAACCGTGAGAAAGATAATTTTATCACCCTTGAATTTGAGAGAGATGAATCAGTTTCTTTGAATGTATTACATTTCCTGGAACTGGAGGACAGGATGATAATTCATGCTCTTGATGGTTTCTATTACATAATGACCGATCCTGTTGTAAATCAGGATTCTCCTGCACCCAAAATTGAGATCAGAAGTTCCTATCCCGGAACAAATTATTACTTTAATTTTTCAATGTCGAATGACGACAAGCTGTATTTTGCTTCCAATAATTCAGAGACAAATATTGCCACAATGTATTCCGGTGAATTTTCCGACTTTGACGGCACACCCCATATTTTTGTAAAAGAGCTGAATATAGCCTCAGGTAATGTCAATGATGCTGTATATGTGGAAAATGAAAGTTCTATCTATCTTGCCACTACTGAAGGTGTAAAGCCTTATTCTGTTATTAAAAATGATTATCTGAAAGAAAGTTATTTTAAAGGACAGGATATTCAAAACATTCTCCATGCCGGTGATAATCGAATTTATTGTTCTGCAATCAATCCTGCACTGCATTATATTGATCTGCATACCGGAAATACCGGCACCTATGAGGGAAACCCCTATCGATGGGGAAGTTTGCTCAATAATACTATTCTCTCTCTTTATGAAGGTTTTTCCGGTAACTTATGGGTAGGCCACCAGGGACAGGGCATCAGTATTTTAAATCTGCAGAAAAAGGAATTTAATACATACAGACATATTCCTTATAATGAAAATTCCCTGGCATCAAACACTGTGATGTGTTTTGAAGGAGCTGAAAGGGAAATTTTTGTGGGATGCAGGGTCGGGGGCATTACCGTTATGAAAAAGGATAATGAACCCGGGATGAATAGATTTCATAGAATTAGGTTATATTCCGAGGGCTCAACAGGTAATTTTGAAGAAGGAATATGGGACATTGAGAGGGTGACAGACGATTATTACCTTGCCGGCACATTGGAAGGGGTTTACAAGGTAATCAAAGAAAAAGGCGAATGGAGAATGTATCCATTTTCTGAAGAGTCCATATTTGGATGGAGTACAAGGAAAATATTCGTAGATGAGAATAAGAATGCATGGTTTGGTGTAGCAGGCTACGGACTTATACTTGTTCCGGATATTATTGATAATGAGGATTTAATATATTATCAGTTTACTTCAGAAAGTGATAATCCACAAACCCTGAGTGATAATGAGATTATCAGCATGCATGTTGACAGTAAGTCAAGATTCTGGATTGGGACTACCAACGGGCTTAACCTTTTAAATACTCCTTATAATAAAATTAATCTTTCTGGAAATGTTGCTCCGGAATTGACATTCAAAAGGTTTGTCGCTACAAGACCGGATCCTGAATTTCTGAACAACAATGAGATTAACTGTATTTTTGAGAATTTCGATAATACCATCTGGTTTGGGACTCAGGGTGGCGGTATCAATATTTATCATCCAGATGAAGATATTTTCAGTCATCTGACAATTGAGGATGGTTTACCAAGCAATGATGTGATGGGTATTTTACGGGATGAAACAGGGGTCCTCTGGATGAGTACAAAAAGTGATCTTGTTTCTTATAATCAATATGCAGAGAATCCTCGTTTTGTGAGATATAGCTTTTATGATGGAACGCAGGGTAATATTTATATGGTAAATGCATTTTACCGGTATGTGAATGGCGATATGTTTTTTGGAGGAGATAATGGATTTACAACATTCACTCCGGGTGATATTAAGCCAAACAATATAGCTCCTAAACTTGCCATTACTGACTTAAGGATCATTGACAGAGAAATTGAAGTTGGTGATACCATATCGAAAAATAATACACTGGCAAATAATATTAATTATACAGAACAGTTGACATTACCATTTTCAATGAAAGTCTTCAGCATAGGTGTTGCTGTCTTGCATTATCAATATCCTGAGGGTAATTATCTGGCATATAAACTTGAAGGTTTTGACAATCACTGGAATTATATTCCTGCAGAAAAAAGATATTTGCAATTTTCGAACCTGCCTCATGGAAATTATACTTTAAAACTCAGGGCTTATAGTTCCGATGATGTACCCCTGGGCGATATTAAACAATTAGGATTAATTATTACTCCACCCTGGTACAAAGAATGGTATTTCATACTGGTATATGTTCTGATTGGCCTGGCTATCGTTCTCAGCTTTGCCTGGATAGCATACAACCGGCAGAAACTTGCATACCAGAAGAAACTGGACGATATGTCGATACAAACCAATGAGAGTAAGATGCTGTTTCTAACCAATATTGCTCATGGTCTCAGAACACCTTTAAGCCTGGTTATCGGACCGGTGGAAGATATGCTGCAGAATTACACAGATGTGAATCCTAAATGGAGAAATCATCTGTTACTGATCCATCGGAACTCCAATTACCTGTTGAAGCTAATAAACCAGATCATTGATTTCAGAAGATTACATGCCGGGAAACTTACTCTTTATCGTCAGAATCTGGATATTGGTAAACTGGTAAAAGAGGTTGGAATTAATTTTAAAGGATTTGAAGGAAGGAGGAAGGTAAGAATGCAGTTTGAGATTCCTGATGATCCGGTAATTATTTCTGTTGATTCCCAGAAAATTGAAGAAGTATTATATAACCTCTTATCCAATGCCTTTAAGCATACTCCCGATGAGGGGTCGATCGTTTTATCACTCGGTAAAACAGATGTTGAGGTAAGGATATCGGTATTCAACGAGGGTAGTGAAATTGAAGAAAACGAAAAGTATCGCATTTTTGAACGGTTTTACAAAAAAGATGAGAATATTGAAGGTGCCGGGATCGGGCTCTCTTTTTCAAAATCCCTGGTTGAATTGCATGGAGGAAGGATTGAAGTTGAGTCTTACAATGGAAAAGGAGTGGTGTTTCATGTTTATCTTCCATATGAAAGAGAAGAAGCTGCTGAAACTACTGATCAGGAATTAGTCAAATCAGAAATAATAGAAGCCTCCTCTGAGGGATGGCACTTATCCGATAATGGGGATATTGATGATTCCAATGAGCTAAAAGTTTTACTTGTTGAGGATAATGAAGATCTCAGGAGTTTTCTTAAATCTGTACTATCAAAAGAGTATGCTGTTTATGAAGCTGGTAATGGTAAGGATGGGCTTGAATTGGTTAAGGAAATCATGCCTGATATCGTTATTTCAGATATCATTATGCCGGTGATGGATGGATATAAGTTTTGCAAGGAAATCAAAGATTCTCAAAGCATCTGTCATATCCCTGTCATCTTGCTTACTGCAAAAGATACCAATGAGCAGATGATATCCGGATATGATGTGGGTGCAGATGCTTATGTCACCAAACCATTTGATCTGGGAGTGATCAGTTCACAAATTTCCAGGTTGATTAAAAACAGAAAGCTTATACGTAAAAAATACCTGGATCAGAATTTTATGATTGAAGTGACAAAAAATAATCTATCCAGGGATGATGAATTTATTATCAATGTCAGAAAATTGCTTGAATCCAATCTTGCCAATCCCGATTATAATGTAAAAGAGCTGGCATCAAGTTTAAATATTAGCAGTACACAACTATATAGAAAGATCAAAGCACTTACGGGTTATTCGCCCGGTGAATTCATCCGCTTGATTAAACTCCAGAAAGCTTATGAACTACTTGTGAAAAGAACAAAAAGCGTTAAGGAGATTTGCTATCTCTCGGGCTTTAATAATGTATCTTATTTTATTAAGTGCTTTAAAGACCAATATGGTGTCACTCCTGCTGCCGTTAAGGATAATGGCGGGGTAGATGTCGATCATAATTCAGATAACACAAAAAATTCAAAAATATCAAAATTAGAACATTAAATTTGTCAGAGGTATTGATTTTATTGCATTTCATCCTGTAGCAATATAATTTAACAAAAGATTAACTGATTTTTTTTTATGTTTGCAGAAGACAACTGCAACTAAATTGAAAAGGTTTTTCCGGAATTTTCGGAAAAAATATGTGAAGCGATTGATTGAGATTTTTAAAAGAAACTAACTAAAATGATCCGAACTAAACAACTAGCTATCCTGGGCTCAATTTGCCTGTTTTTTATGAGCTGTAATGAAGAACTGGACGAGGAAAGCAAATACGCCCGTCCGGACTGGCTCGCAGGAAAAGTCTACACCCAGGTTAAAGAAAGCCCCGAACTATCCACATTTGCAGAGTGCCTCGAGTTGACCGGTTATGATACCGTAATAAATGTTTCAGGAAGCTATACCGTTTTTGCTCCCAATAATGAGGCATTCTCCCTTTACCTCCAAAGCAAACCGGAGTACAATTCGATTGAGGATATACCAGGGGAAGAGTTGCTTCAATTGGTAAAATATCACATCCTGCAAAATCCCTGGAGTAAAAACCAGCTCATGTCTCTGGATGTTTATGGATGGATTGATTCCACCGACCTTAACAATGATGAACCCAGAGGTTTTAAGAGAGAAACCCTGCTCCTTAGTAAAGATAAATGGTATGGGGTGGATGAGAACCAGGAAGGTAGAGAGGGATTTATCATAGTAGATTCCCTGGAAACCCCATGGCATAGAAGGGTTGCTACAGACTCCAGGAAATTTGCTCCCATTTTTTTCAGAGATTATTTGAATATCTATGATCTTGCATCCTCAGATTATCAATTTTATTTCAATAGGCCTTTAGAAGGTTCAAATGATATTTATTTTGCAGGTGCAAAAGTAATCGGTGAAGAGATCTTTGCAGAAAACGGTTTTGTTTACAATATTGACAGGGTTGTAGAGCCGCTTCCCAATGCCTATCAGATAATTGCCGGACAGGACGGAGACCATAGCTATAACCGATTCAGGAAGTTAATAAATATGTTCCCGAATTTTGAATACAATGAAGAGAAGACTTTTGATCAGCCCGGGGCTGACCTTGGATTGGAGGTGGATTCACTTTTTGACCTTAACTTCCCCGAACTGGCCTTTGATGTTTCCAATGAAAGAACCAGTCCACCCTCAGGAACATTCGGCTTACCGGGGGATGTTACTATTCGTTATCACCATGGTATGATGGCACCTACAGATGCTGCCATGGAGGCTTTTGAAGATGAGTACCTTTCTTTTAGGGGAGGATGGGGAACATTGGAGGATGCTCCTGAAAATATCCAGCGAATTATAACCAATACCCACCTGTCGGTTAATCCGGTTTACCCAAGTGATATGAATACCGGGTTTTTCAATGGCGAACTTGATCTTATTACCATCAGTGAAGATAAAATAGTTGATAGGCAGTTCGGAAGCAACAGCTCTTTCATAGGGATAAACGAGGCAATTGTTCCACGTGCGTTTAAATCTGTTACCGGTCCTATTTATTTAAGAAGAGGGTATTCATTTGCTATGAATGCGATAGAAAAAACCGGTTTGCTTTCTGCATTGAAAAGACAGAATGAAAATTATATGTTACTTGTTGAGTCCGATGCCGAATGCAGGCGTGATTCCTCATTTATTTATGAACCCTATTCGGAGAGCTTCTCAGCTTTTATTATCGCAGGTAATTCGGCTTTACGAACAAACATTTCCTACAATGATGTCAGAATTCTGTTGCTGAATCATATTGGTGTCAGTCAGCCCAGGGGCCTCGCCCGAAAAGAATTTATCCGTAACCTGGCAGGAAATTACCTGATTCTAAACAATGAAACCGGTGAAATTAGCGGCACAGCACAGACGATGGAAGGATATCGGGGTACAACTCCAACGGAAGTAATTCCGGAGCAAATCAGTGCTACTACCGATAATGGAACCACATGGAGCATTGATGACTGGCTGAGTTTTTCAGCACGTTCTTTATACCTGACAGTCGCATCTGAATTTCCTGCCTTCCATAACCTTCTTCTGAAATCAGGCCTTGCCAATGATAAAGAGTTGAGATATACCTTTTTATCCGAAAGCGAATATTATACTGTATTTGCCCCGTCAGCGCAGGCACTTGCCGATTACCAGGCAGATACACTTTCCGACAGAGACCTGAGAGATCTTTTGATGGCTCATTTTATCCAGGGTGAGATCATCTTCACAGATGGAAACAAGGCTCCCGGATATTACGAAACAACACGTGAAGATGAAGAATCTACCGAGTTTCTTACCAGATATACTAAAATCAATATTGAAACCGGAATTGATGTAATTAATATTAAAGATAAATCCGGTACAGGAAATTACATAACCGTGAATGAGTCAGCGTCTACTAACATTCTAGCAGGCCGAGATCTAAATGAAGGCGGGGGTAATCCGGTCTATCCGGATGTTGTGAATACCGCTGTTGTCCATGAGGTTGATAAAGTAATTCTTATTGAAGAAATAGACCGGGAATAGAGCTTCACTTACTAATAAATGATAGTTCAAAAAAAGAAATAATCATTTTCAGATGAAAAAAGTCAAACATATCCTGTTAATCAGCTTAATCTTTCTGACAACCTTTACCGCTTTTTCCCAGCAGAGTGCGATCATACGAGGAAGAGTGATTGATAAAGCTGAAAAAACACCTGTGATTGGTGTAAACGTTATTGAGTATGATGATGAAAACCGGATCATTAATGGTACGATTACCAATGTTAACGGTGACTTTACACTCGAGATGAAAAATATTAATCATATTGTTAAGGTAAGTGTAATCGGTTATGAAACCAAAGAGATTGAACCGGATCCCTCAAAGCCGATGACAATTGAGTTAGCACAATCGAATATGGAACTTGAGGAGGTTGTAGTAACTGCCAAGGCGAAGTCGGATCACAGCCTGACGAATATCTCTGAAAGAGACAATGCTTCCTCAACGGTAAAAGTGGATATGATCGAAATGCAGGATGCCGGTGTACTATCTGCTGCCGATGCACTTCAGGGTAAAGTCAGTGGTCTTGATATTATTGCTGCTTCAGGAGACCCGGGTTCGGGATCTCAACTGGTTATCAGGGGACTTAGTTCGATGGGGAACAGTCAGCCTCTTATTGTAATTGACGGTGTTCCTCAGCAGCGTGTTTCCTCCGGTTTTGATCTTAGCTCTGCAGATACAGAAGATATCAGTAATCTTGTCAACATTGCTCTTCAGGATATAAAATCAATTGAAATTCTTAAAGATGCTGCTTCTTCCGCTGTTTACGGTTCAAGAGGAGCAGACGGTGTTCTTTTGATAGAAACTTACAAAGGAAGAATGGGTAAGGTTCAGTTTGATTATCAGTATAAGAATTCTTTGAACTTTCAGCCCCCTGCTATCCCTATGTTGAACGGGGATGAATATATCATGCTACAACTCGAGGAATGGCACAACAGTCGGGGAGTTTTCAATATTCCGCCTGAAATTGCTTATGACCGAGATTATGTTGATTTTTATAATTATTCGGCCAACACCGATTGGATTGGCGCCATCACACAGGATGCTGTTACGCACGATCATTATTTTAAGGTTTCAGGAGGTGGAGAGAAGACACGTTATTTCACTTCTTTTAGTTATGTAGATGAAGGAGGAACAACCATCAATACCAGTTCGAGGAGATTCAATACACGTGTTAATCTTGATTACTACCTGTCAAGAAAATTTCTGTTCCAGATCCAGTTCAGTTATTATAACACAAAACGCGATGGTAACCTGGAACTTGGAAGCGGATGGCAGAGAAGAAACATCCGTGAAATGGCTTACATCAAGTCGCCCAATATGAGCATCTGGGAGTACGATGCCTATGGTAACTTAACAGGAGAGTATTTCACACCTATAAACAGCTACCAGGGAGACGGTACCACTTTTTTCAATCCTGTTGCCGTGGCTAATCTCGGAAAAGATGACCGTCTTGAGAATAACCTTCAAAATACCTTCCGTATTCGATATAACATAACAGATTGGCTTACTTTCAGAGAAACCGTATCTTTCCAGTTCAATGGATCTAAATCGCAGAATTACCTGCCTTATAATGCTATAGGAGCAGATTGGCTTGCCTGGAACGTGAATAAAGCGGAAGAATCCAATAACCTTTCCTCCTCCATTCGTACGGAAACCCAGCTTGCTTTTGATAGTCCCTTCAAATCAAATGCGCATGAGCTTACGGGGGCTGCTACCTGGATTACCAATCAATCAAGTTACGAATGGATGAATATTCAAAGTAATAAAACCCCGAGTACCGATATACAGGATCCGGCCATCGACGCACAGATTAACTGGATCGGAAATGGTTCGGGATCACAACGTGAACTTGGAGCCCTGTTAAACCTCAATTACAAATTCAGAGACAAGTACATGGTGCAAACTGTTGTAAGGGCTGATGCCAATTCATCATTCGGTTCAAATAAAAGGTGGGGAGTCTTTAAAGGTGTTTCTATGGGGTGGAGATTTTCAAGTGAACCCCTGTTCAATAGTTTCACCTGGCTGGGTGAAAGTATGCTAAAAGCCAGTTGGGGAGTGACCGGAAGACAGCCGGGCGATGCCTATGCCAGGTTTGCAACCTTTGCATCTACCCATACAGGAAATTATATTACCAATCCGGCAATCGTACCAACGCAGGTGCAGCTTAACAACCTGCAATGGGAATCACAGGAATCATGGAATATGGGACTGGAGTTAAGCCTGTTCAAGAATCGTGTTTACTTCGAAGCTGATGTGTATGATAAAGTAACCACCGATCTTTTGTTTAGTGAATATCCTATACCATGGTCAAGTGGTTTTGATGAGCTGAAGTTTTTAAATGGCGGCGAATTACAGAATAAAGGCTGGGAGATGATGGTAGACATAGAACTTATGCGCAGGGATAATTTCTCCTGGTCTGTGAATTTTAATACATCAAGAAACATCAATGCTTTTAATGTTCTGCCGGATAATTTCAACACAGAGAGATCAACAGCCATAGGTAATGGGGATTATCCACTCAGAGTGCTTGAGGGAGAGCCTATCGGATCATTCTTCGGATTCCGTTATCTTGGAGTTTATCCTACCGATCAGGATGCTTTTGCAAAAGATGCGGAAGGTAATCTTCTTACTGATAATGTGGGAAATCCCATTCCCATGACTTATACAGGAACATACACTTTTAAAGGCGGGGATGCTATGTATGCCGATATTAATCATGACGGTATCATAGATCTCAATGATGTTGTATACATCGGGGATTCCAATCCTGATTTCGTAGGGGGCTTTGGTACATCTGTGAGCTATAAGAACTTTGATTTTTCAACCAGTTTTCATTACCGCATTGGCTTCGACATTATTAACGGAGTGGCCATTTCAACCGAGGGCATGAATAACCGGAATAATCAGAGTAAAGCTGTTCTTAGCCGCTGGCGTGTCCAGGGTCAGGATGAAGAGGGAATGTTGCCCCGGGCATATATGAATCACCCTGCCAATAATCTTGGGTCTGACAGGTATGTTGAAAAAGGGGATTATCTCAGGCTGATCAATATGAAAGTGGGATACAGGTTAAAAAGAGAAATTGCCGAGAAGCTTCATGTAAGAAATATGGCATTTGCTTTAAGTGCCAGGAAACTCATCACTATTACGAATTATTCAGGACAGGATCCGGAGATAGGTCAGGATGCAACTAATCCTTTCTGGATAGGGGTTGATTATGCAAAAACACCCCCACCAAGGATCATAACTCTCAGTATCTCCGTAGGTTTCTAATTTTATAAAGGAATTGACATGAAAAGAATAGCTAAACATACTTTGATATTTCTGACTCTGACATTGAACTTTGGATGCAATGAATGGATGGATCTTATTCCGCCTGAAGGCTTGATAAGGGAGGAATTCTGGACTACCAAGGAAGATGTGGAGGCCGTGTTAATGGGAGCCTATGAGTCATTTGCCGTAATGGATGGTAAGCTTTTCAGATACGGTGAACTAAGAGGTGACATGATTCGTGCCGATGTGAACCTTGGCGGTTCTGAAAGAAATATAATGGAAGGAAATATTTATCCCGATAATTATCTCTGCAACTGGCAGGATTTTTACCAGGTAATTGGTTATTGCAATGAGGTAATTTTGAATGCACCGCAGGTCCAGGAAATCGATAACACCTTTACCGATTATCAGTTACAGGGATATCTCTCAGAAGCTATCTTCCTGCGAAGCCTCAGTTATTTTTACCTTGTCAGAATTTTCAGAGATGTACCTTACGTAACTGAACCAACAATTAGCGATGAATCTAATATATATGTGCCAAAAGCAAGCGGGGATGAAATTCTTCAGCAATTGATCATCGATCTGGAGGATATAAGACCATACGCAACCATTGATGGACATCCCACAATCAAGGAAAATAAAGGACGTGCTACCAAAGCTGCAATAGATGCCTTGCTGGCAGATATCGCTCTCTGGAGATTTGATTATGAAGCAGTACTTGAATATGTAAGTAGAATTGAGGCAAATGAAGACTATGTTTTACTTCCTGCGGGGAAATGGTTTGAATTATATTATCCGGGAAACTCCCTGGAGGGAATATTCGAATTTCAATTTGACACCGAACTGAATCAGGATAACAGCATGTTCGGTTTGACTCGCTATAATAGCTACAATATAGATCCCAGCCAGAAAGCACTTGAATTTTTCGCTAAGAAATACGCCAAGGAGCTGGTAAGGGGAGAGGATGCCTCAATTGCCAAAAGAGGAGAGGATGATTATATTATCTGGAAATACCTGGGACGGTCAAATGATGGTACAACCGAAAGAACAGGTTCAGACCAGAGTTCATGCAACTGGATCGTATACCGGCTGGCTGATGTTCTTCTCATGAAAGCGGAAGCCCTTTCGCAGCTTGAACGCTTTCCGGAAGCACTTAGCATTTTAAATGACATCAGGGAAAGAGCTGATGTACCACCCCTTAAACTTGCCAACTCAGCTTCAGCCTACGAAGATGCAATACTGGAAGAGAGAGCAAGAGAACTGGCTTTTGAAGGAAAACGTTGGTTTGATTTGATGAGAATGGGTAGACGTAATAATTTCAGCAGGAAAAGTAAGTTGATTGAGATCATTGTCCAAAACGTAAATTCAACCCAAAAAAGAATTTTGTCCATTAAGCTTAATAATCCTCTCGGATGGTATCTTCCCATACATGAAGAGGAGATAGAAAGAAATAAGGCACTGGTTCAGAATCCATATTATAATTTTTAAGCAATGAGAAGAATATTCAACATAATAATTACCATCCTTTTATTTGCAGGAATACAATCCTGCGAGGAACCTACCGTGGACCCCGGTTTCGAGGATATGGAACAAATGACTATCTGGGATTATATCCTGGAGAATGAAGAAAGATTTTCAAGTTTTAAAAGGATCCTTGAAGAAGGAGGCATTCACAAAACTATGAGCGCCTACAACCCTGATGGTATTGGTTATACTCTCTTTCTTCCCGATAATCTGGCAATCGAAAGGTTCATTCAGGTCAATGATCAGTTTAATTCTCTTGAAGATATGCTAAGCAATAAAGCTTATGTTCAGGCCTTCAGCCGCTACCATGTAATTAACCTGGCCATACTTTCCAACGATTTTCCTTTCGGAGCACTGCCTGAATATACACTTTCCCAGGATTTTCTGACGGTAAGTTTTGTTATTGAACCGGATACTTCTTATTATAAGATCAATAACCAGGCTCCGGTGGTATTCCCAAATGTAGAATTATCCAACGGAATCGTTCACGAAATCAGTGAAGCATTAAGTCCGGTCACTTTTACAAGTTATGACTGGCTTAAGCAGCATACAGAATTTTCTATATTCCTATCTGCACTGGAAGCCACCGGCTTATCCGATTCTGTCGATTTCAACCAGAAAGAATCAGAAAATATTGAGGGTACTTTTACCATGTTTGTGGAACCCGATTCCGTGTACAACAGAAATGAAATTTACGATCTGGAGGATTTGATCGCCCTGGTAAGTCCTGATGACGCAGATTACACGAATCCTTCCAATCCTCTTTATAATTATGTGGGATACCATATCCTGCAGGAGAATCATTTCCTTGATGATTTTGTTGGTGTTAACTCAAATTTCAGCACTTATGCCGAGATTCCGCTTAATGTTAATGGAACCGATCTTGACATTAAGATTAATAAAGGCAAACAAATATTTGATACCCTTGTGGTGGAAGAAGATACCACCATCATTGACTATATAGGATTTTATTATGATGAAAGCAATATATTGACCCAGAGTGGTGCCATACATTTCATAGACCAGGTAATGAGACGTCAGAAACCTTCGAGGGCAGTTCAAACCTATCAGTTCTACAATGAGCCTACATTTCATGAGTACCGGCAGGAACCAGGTACTTACATTATTGAAGACTCCTCGGCATTATCTGTAATAAGTTATTCCGGAACAGATCTTTTCTTTGTAATGGAAGCAGATGATGATCACCCCGCATGGAGTAATGATTATCTTCAATTAGATGGAGATTTTATTATTAACTACGATATCCCGAAGATCATCCAGGGAAAGTATAATGTATTCCTTGGAGCTGAAGCTTTTAATGAAGGGAATGCTGTAGTTGAAGTTTATATCGACGGTAAAAATATGGGGGGACTCATCGATCTGTCCTCGGGTGGAAGTACTGATAATCCTTTTGCAAGAATTGAACTGGGAACCATAGATTTTTCAAGATATGAAGAACACAGGATACAGGTAAAGTCTCTGATACCCGGCCGATTTCTATGGGATTATATAAGATTTGAACCATTTAAAAATTAATCAGGAATGGATACAATAAAAGGGATATTATTAATCGCATTGATCATAATGCTGGCGGGATGTGAAGAGGACTGGCAGGAACATTACGGAAATACTCCACCAACAGTCAACAAGAATGTATGGGAAGCTATCCAGGAGGATGAGAATCTGAGTACTTTCACTCAGTATGTTAAGGAAAATCAATATGATACTCTTTTTCTGAAAGACGATCCTTATACCTTATTTATTCCTGACAATGATGCTTTCGATTCATTTACCGGATCGGATACAATAGGAGGCTCATTTTTGAACTACCTTATATCAAATCATTATATACAATCCGGAAATATCCGGGGAAAAAGAAAAGTGCAGACGCTTGCAGAAAAGTATGCGCTTTTCGAACGTTCCGGAAGTGCAAGTCATTATGACCAGATTCCCCTGGAATTTGAAAGTCCCTTATATAAAAACGGAAAGTTTTTTGTAATGGGAGAGATTCCCCGACCCAAGCCAAATCTCTATGAGTATTATTCTTATACCAACCCTGTTTTCAAGAGGTATTATGATGACCAGGATTCCATAATTCTGGACAGGGAAGAAAGTCGCCCAATTGGATTTGATGAAGAAGGAAGAACCATATATGATACGGTTGCAATCATATACAATGAATTCGAGCAATTCTTTTTCCCCATAAAGGAAGAATTCAGGAACAAAACTGCAACCATAGTATTTCCCAAAGAAGAAGATTATAACAACGCTCTGACTGAAATGGCTCTTTCTCTGGGCGATATCTACCAGGACTATAATGATATTCCCTATGAATGGCAGGAAGATGTTTTAATTCCTTACTTGCTGGAAAATGGAGTTTTTTTAAATATGCTTGAACCACAGGAATTTATGAAGACCCTGCCAACCGATACCGTGAAGTTGAAAAATGTTCTGGGCGACAGTATCATTATTGACTATGTACCCACTGAAAAAACACTTTGCAGCAATGGATATGCCTATAACTACCAGGATTTTTCTATCCCGGACACGCTTTTTACAGGTTCTGTGAGGATGGAAGGGGAATGGTTGATGGAACAAACCGGAATAAATAAGTTTTCATGGTTGCCAGAACTTGTTACCATTAACAGCGATATTGCCACCCAACCACAGAGGGAATATGTAAATACGGCCTCCAACGATTCTATTTTAAAGGTTGATTTTCAAAAAGGATATGATGGTGATTTTTCAGCCACAATCAAGGTTGAAAACATTTTCCCCAGGAGATATCTGATGGTTGTGAGAACGCATATGTATGTTGGCGGATTGTACGAAATTTATGCAAATGATGAGCTTATAGCCACCATCGACTATTACGATTATGTAAAAAACAGGGAGTATTTCTGGAGTGTCACAGGTGTTCGATACCGTCCAGAGGGAGGCTTTAATAAATGGGATTGCTGGCTTGACAACAAAGCCGGTTATGGAGATGCTGAGATCAGGTTTGAATACAAGGGCCCGGCAAATGTTTTATCCAATGGACTCGTAATAGACTATATTGAATTTATCCCTTATGATGAATAAATTTTTGAGAGAAAGTTATTTAATTGAAAATTGAAGGAAAGCCATAATAAAATGCATACACTATTTAAAATCAAGGATTTAACGCGAAGAGTAAACTTGCTGGCCATTATGCTGTTATGTTTCTTTTCGGCTTATTCTCAGGATTCGCTGCAGGTAAGCGGGGTTATTGTGTCCCAGAGCAATAAACCCCTTTCAAATGTTTCTGTAAGTGTGGAAGGCTCATCTTTAATGCCTGTTGTAACGGATGAAGAAGGGAGATTTGAGTTGGTAGTGCCCGGTCGCAATGAATGGTTAATAATCGATCCAACCGGTAATTACAAACAGAAGAGAATATTCCTCAGTGGAAGGAAGGAGCTCAAGATCTATCTGACCTCAGATGATGTAACTTCAGGAGAAGATCAGGTTCTTCTGATGACCCAACCGGTAAGAAAAAGAAATATAGTTGCAACGTATTCGGAAGTTGATGTGGATAACATGCATCATACTCCGGCTGTTACTCTTGATGAATATTTTCAGGGTCGTGTTACCGGCATGAATGTAATAAAGCGATCAGGCTTACCTTCAAGTGGCGCAGTAACAAATATCAGGGGAATAAACTCTGTCAATACTTCAAATCAACCCCTGTACATCGTGGATGGCATACCCATAACTCCGCATGAGATTTTCGGATCCAATATTCATGGCTATTCCTATAATCCCCTGGTTGGAATAAATCCACATGATATTTCCAAGGCCACTGTGGTAAAGGATGCTACAATTGCAGCAAGTTATGGATCAAGGGGATCGAATGGTATTGTTTTCATTGAAACGCTCGATCCCAGTGTAACCCAGACCACAATCGAACTTGATTTAAGATCAGGCTATTCCCTTGCCCCTGAAAGATACATACCACAGCTTAATGGGCAGCAGCATAAAACATTAATGAGTGAAGTGCTTTTTTCATCCGGAATGCTTGAGGAGGAAATTAAAGAAAGATATCCTAATCTGTTTCTTACGAAGGATGATGATAATTATATCGATTTTCAACATGATACAAATTGGCAGGATATCGTTTTCAGGGATGCTTCCTTTACAAATCTTAATTTGAATTTGAAAGGAGGCGATGAGATAGCTCGTTACGGTCTTTCTTTTGGTTATTATAATGGTGACGGGATCATAAAGGAAACCAATTATCAGAGTTACAACCTCAGGTTTGTGAGCCGGTTGAATATTTTTACCTGGTTGAAAATGAATGCCGGTGTATCCCTGAATTATAATCTGGCAAAATTGAAGGAAGCCGCTACCGTTCCGGAAACCAGTCCGATAATGGCAAGCCTGGCAAAATCGCCACTTCTGAACCCTTATCAATATGATGTGGAAGAACGGGAATTAACCATTCTTTCAAATGTTTATGAAATGCAGGTAAGTAATCCCCTGGCTATAATAGATAATTATGAAGCTTCAAACAGCAATACAAATTTTATTGCAAACCTTGGGCTGGAAGGAGCAATAAATGAAAATCTGACCGGCTTTTCAAATTTCAGTCTGACTTATAATATACTGAAGGAAAATCTATTTATGCCCAATAAAGGGATGGAAATGTATTATGATGATGAGGCTATTAATGTTTCAAAATCTGCCAATAATGATTTGAATTCCATTTATAACAACACCTATTTACTCTTCCGGAAGAATATAGGGAACGATCATGTATTTTCTTCAAATACGGGAATGCATCTCGAAATCAATCAGTATGAATATGACTGGGGACTTACGAAAAATGCCCATCAAAATGATGAATACCGTACCATTCAGGATGGCCAAAACGATCAGAGAGAGATAGGTGGAGAAAACCGCAACTGGAACTGGGTATCTTTTTATGAATATCTCACTTATTCTTTCAGGGATAAATATCTGTTGAATGCCACAGTTTCTCTCGATGGATCATCGAGAGTCGGAGAGAATGCTATTAATACCATGGATGTTCTGGGAGAACCTTTCGGATTGTTTTATTCGGCAGGAGCTGCATGGCGTGTATCCAATGAATTCTTCCTCAAGAATTATTCCTGGCTCGAAGAATTGAAATTCCGTTTCTCTTATGGGAAAACCGGGAATGATGACATAGGTGAATCCAGTGCCACCAATTATTATGAAGCGGTGAAATTCAGAGAAACAGTGGGTCTCTATCCGGCAGTGATAACCAATGATCAGTTGAGTTATGAGGAGGTTACCAAGATGAATCTCGGATTTGATCTTTCATTCTTTGGTAATCGTTTTTATTCTTCTTTCAATTATTTTGAATCCACTACAGATAATATGTTGATATTCACACCTCTTGATTCTTATCTTGGATATGACTTCAGGATGGAGAATGGCGGTAAAATGGTGAATAACGGCTGGGAATTGTCCTCATTTCTCAGGGTAATTGATGGCAATTCATTTGACTGGGATATTCGGGCAAATATTTCTTCTGTACAAAATGAAGTTCTGGAAGTAAAAGGAGGTCAACTTTTTAATAATATTCAGGGTGCCCAATTAATAAACAAAGTTGGTGCTCCTCTGAATAGTTTCTATGGCTACGTTTATAAAGGAGTTTACTCAACTCATGAAGAAGCTGCAGAGGCAGGCCTGGTGAATGAAAGAAATATGGCTTACAGTGGAGGTGATGCTATATATGAAGACATTTCAGGACCTGAGGGAGAACCTGATGGTGTTATTAATAATTATGATAAAACTATACTTGGATCTTCAATTCCTGAGCTTTTTGGAGGACTCTTCACCAAATTCTCTTTCAAACGATGGGCCCTCAGTGCATTTGTCTATTTCTCCAAAGGAAATGAAATATTTAATTACGTACGTTATCAAAATGAGTCTATGACCGGACTTGAAAATCAAAGTGTGGATGTATTGAAAAGATGGCAATATAACGGTCAGGAAACCGCTGTGCCCCGGGCATTGATGAATGATCCGATGGGAAATGCCGACTTTTCCAGTCGGTGGGTGGAAGATGGTTCTTATGCCAGATTAAAGAATGTCACTTTAAGTTACACCATTCCAAATGAATTTTTAACCTTTAGAAATGCTGAGTTTTATATTTCAGCCAATAATTTACTGACCTTGTCCCGGTATCTGGGTTACGATCCTGAATTTGCTTATTCCTATTCACATGTACATCTTGGCGTGGATTACGGACAACTGCCACAGAGCCGACAGTTTATTGCAGGTATTAAGGTTGGATTTTAAAATTGAATATGATGTCAAATATGAGAAAGTTATTTAAATATGTAATCACCGCGGGTTTTATCTTTGCTCCGCTGGTTTTTATGTCTTCATGTGAAGATTTCCTTGATCCGGAACAGGAACTGGATATTAATGAAGAACAACTGTATGATGACTGGTACGAATACCGTTCCGTAGAAATGGGAATGTATGGACTTCAGCAGGATCTTGTTGAACAATTAATGGTACTGGGAGAATTAAGGGGAGATCTGCTCACCATCACCGAAAATGCAGATGCTGACCTGGTAGAAATATATAACTGGAATATAAGCAGGACAAATAAATATGCTTCCCCCACGAAATTCTTCAAGTTGATCTCTGCCACAAATAATTTTATTAAAATACTTGAAAGAGAGCATCCCGAGGTTTTAGATCCTGATGAACCTGTAACGAATTATGACAGGTTATACGGTGAGGCTCTCTGTATGCGTGCATGGGCTTATTTCAATGCTGTAAGAATATATGGAAAAATACCTTTTATCCATGAATCGCTGACTACCATGGATGAGATTCAGCAGTATATTTCTTCTTCCGGCACTTATGTGGATAGTATTTATATAGAATATTCTACAGATGGCTATTATAACGATACCACTTATAATAAGCCCATTGAACTTGAAAAGAATTATTATGACCTCGATCTGGTAATTGATGTTTTTACCAATCAGCTTGAGAATAAGATTAAGGCTGTTGGTGTTAATCATTATATAGAGAATAATGATATTTCCTGGGAGGTTACCATCTGGAATACTTATGCTATGCATGCTCTTCTGGGACATATGTATTTGACCCAGGGTGACTTGTTAAAAGCAGAAAATCATTTCAGCAAGATCATTTATAACTCTACCGAGAACAACCGATATCAACTGGATAATAGTTTTGCTTATATGGAGTGGCGAAATATTTTTGATAATATTGACAATAGAGAACATATTTATACTATCTGGTTCAATAAATCAAACTTCCAGCAAAATGAGTTTCAGTCGATGTTCGAGAACTGGTCACCTCATCATTATATGTTAAAACCCTCCAAACCTGCTATTTTTACCTGGGAAACAGTATGGAGAGGACAGCTCATTGATGACAGCCACGACAATCCTGCTAAACATGAAATGGCACGTGCTGGTTTTCCGAGTGATTTTTACAGGGGATTCGGAAGTTCCTATATGTATCTGAAAGGTGGAGCCGCCCTGTCCACGGGAGAATACATGGAAATGCTTTCTTTAAAAGCTCGTGAAGACACCCGTAGTGCAAATGTCATAATGGAGAATGTGGACACAGTTGTGTACAAATATTCAATAAACAAAGGCCGTTTTGATCAGGATGCAAACTACATTGTTTACAGGGCCGGCGGTATTCATTTGTATATGGCAGAATTATACGTCTATTGGGTAGCTGATAGAAATGGTCTTATCCGGACTGCTACAAATAATGCTCTTAAGATTGTAAACGATGGCAGTCATTATGATATTTCCGTTACGCGTGAGCAGATGGGAGTTAGAGGCCGGGTCGGATTAGGAAGTGAAAATGATGGAATAAAAATTGCCAATATCATGTATATCCATGATCCTTTCACAAATGAAATTATTGATTACCTTAATCTGGAAGGAAACCTGGAAGAAAAACAGAGAATTCTGGAAGAAGAGATTCTTAGGGAAAGAGCCCGGGAACTGGCTTATGAAGGAGAAAGATTTTACGATCTGATGCGGATAGCCAAGCGGAGAAATGAGCCTTCCTTCCTTGCAGAGCGTGTTGCTTCCAAATACCCCGAACACATGCGCGATCAGATCTATAACCACCTCCTCGATGAGAATAACTGGTATATTAATTTTTTTGATTGAGAAAGGGGCTTTGTTCCAATTTAATGTTGGTATTCACTATTATATGCGCTGAATTTCTCACGAAATCCAGCGGAGATCTCTCCCTTCGGTCGAGATGACAGGTGTTTTTTGAATGCGGAGTACAAGGCTGAAGAAAGGGAACAAGGCTTGCGCCTCGGCGCAAGCCTTGTTCCCTTTCTTCAGCCCTGATCTCAAAAAATCAAAACTTTGCAATCTCAACCATCAAACCCTCCCCTCCATGGTCATCCTCCCACCATCACCCCCTTCTCGGATACTCAAACAAAGGTTCAGTATTCATGCCTCTCTTTTTAACTTCCGCGATCTCCTCATTATCCATGGGGTTAAAATCGACAGCGAGTTTTAACGCCAGGGCAAAAAGATCTTCATTTCCCGGGGGAATTGCCGATGTAACAGGATGTGAGAGGGTGAATCTCAATCCCATGTTAGCCTCATCGGGATCAAGAGGTTGATACCATACTTTGGAAACATCTCTTTCAACTCCCTTGGGCCAGGGGCGCCATGCCATTGCTTTTAGCGCAAGTATACCCATTTCTTTTCCTTTTGCTGTTTCCATTACCTGGGGACCGAAATTACCGGCATACCATGTGGCAAAATTGAATGGGAACAGAATAGTATCAAAATCGAACCTGTCCATAAGAGCAGAGGCAGCTTCTACCGAGTGTGCAGAAAATCCCAGGTAGTTCACTTTCCCCTCTTTTTTCGCCTGATTAAAGGCTTCTATTGCTCCTCCTTTGCTGAAAATGGTGTCAACATCATCCATGGTCGTTACAGCGTGTAACTGGTAAAGATCGAAATAATCAGTTTGAAGATTTGCCAGGGACTGATCAAGCTCCCTTAAAGCTCCATCTTTTTTACGCTCTTGTGTTTTACAGGCAAGAAATACATTTTTCCGGTAGGGCTTTAAAGCGGGACCAAGTTTTATCTCGGCATCACCATATGTAGGAGCAACATCAAAATAATTTACCCCGTAATCAATGGCCTGGGAAACCCTTCTCGAGGACTGCTCCGGTGTTGCGTTCTTCACCACAATTCCGCCGAAACCAATTGCAGAAAGTTTTTCTCCGGTCTTTCCCAGCGATCTTTTTTCAATTTTTCCTTTGGCGATTTCCCTGCTAATGGATAGCAGTTCGGCAGGAAACATGGTTAATGCAGGAACTGTTAATGCCGTTAAATTGAGGAATTTTCTTCTTTTCATAACACAGGTTTTTTATGAATACAGTTAGCAATATATCAAAAAATCGATTTAAGTCAATTTCGGGTACAATTCATAATCTTTATAAATATAACCTTTTTATGGCATCATGGTTTAAACCTTTTTCATTTTATACATAATGGAATATGTATAATATACATTAAGTCTGATGAATACGATGCGAAAACTGAAATATTATTTATTTTTTTTTCACACTGCAAGGAGATTGCAGTGGGATTTTAACCAGGCCCGAAATTATTTCTATTTTTACCGAAAAAAATCTATGACTGAAACTCAGTTCAACACTGACTGGAGAAAAGTTTCTGCCGCTATTTATAAAAAACCGGTCGATTCTAAGATATTTGGATCGGTGGAGGTAGATGTGACAGAGCTTGAGCAGTTTATTACCGAAAAGCGGAAATCAGGCATAAAAATCACGCTAACGCATATCATAACATTAATTATTGCCCGGGCCATAAGAGATGAAGTGCCTGAATTAAACTGTTTTATCCGGAGGGGAAGGGTGATTAAAAGAGAATCCATAGATGCAATGGTTAGTGTGCTGGTTCAGGACAGGGAGATGAGTTCGGTGAGGATAGAAAATCTTGATAGGATGGATTTGAATGAATTAGGAGAAAAGCTCGCTGATGAAATTAAAAACCTGCGTTCAGGGAAGGAAGATAGAACAATGCGCATGAAGGGAAAAATTTCATCCATTCCATGGCCTTTCAGAACCTGGTTTTTTAACCTGATAAAAAAATTAACAGTAGGGTGGGGGATATCGATTCCCTCCATTGGTTTGACCGCAAATAACTTTGGTTCATTTGTTGTATCAAATATTGGAAGCATCGGTCTGGATACAGGATATCCCGCACTCTTTCCGGTTTCTAATGTAGCTATGGTTTTTGTTCTAGGCGGTGTTAAGAAAAAACCGGTTGTAATCGGGGATGAAATTAAAATCAGGCGCATAATGAGTCTTAGCTGCACACTCGATCATCGTGTTGTGGATGCCATACACGGAGGCAGATTATTCCGTTATATCAAACGGATGATATTATCTCCAGAAGAACTTATGAAGAAAGACTGATTGCTTTTATTTCATCGGGAGAGCTATGATAAATCAGATATTTTCTGCAAGCCAATCGCCGACTTCGGAAGTTTTATATGCTTTGTCCTTGCTTATATCCTCGGTGACAATGCCCTCATCCATTGAACGATCAACCGCATCTCTCACAGCTTTTGCTTCCTCTGTAAGATCGAGCCCTAGCTCAAGCAACATTGCAACTGAAAGCACTGTTGCAAGCGGATTGGCAATGTTTCTGCCGGCAGCCTGTGGATAGGATCCGTGAATGGGTTCGAATACCGAAGTATGTATGCCAACTGATGCTGATGGCAGCAATCCAAGAGAGCCGGTTATGACACTGGCTTCGTCCGAAAGAATATCACCGAACATGTTTTCAGTAACCAGTACATCGAACTTCTTCGGCCATTGAATGATCTGCATTGCGGCATTATCCACAAACATGTAATCAACTTCTATATCTTTATAATCCGGGGCCATCTCCTGGACAGTTTCTCTCCACAAGCGTGATGTAGCCAGGACATTTGCTTTATCAACCACCGTTAAACTTTTGTTTCTTTTTGCTGCGTATTGAAAACCAAGCTGAACAATTCTCCTGATCTCTTCACGGGTATAAATATTGGTATCAAAGGCCTTATTTCCATCTTCCGACCGGCCGCTGGGTTCGCCAAAATATATCCCCCCTGTGAGTTCTCTCACAACCACGAAATCGGCATCCTCGACCAGATCCCTGCGCAAGGGGGATTTGTGGATAAGAGATTTAAATGTAGTTACGGGACGGATATTTGCATAAAGGCCCAGCTTTTTGCGCATGGCAAGGAGCCCCTGCTCTGGCCTCACCCTGGCTTTGGGATCATTATCATACTTTGGATCTCCAATGGCACCGAAAAGCACAGCATCGGAGTTCATGCACAAATTGAAGGTTTCATCCGGAAATGGATTCCCTGTTTTATCAATTGCAGTGGCCCCAACCAGTGCCTCGGTGAAATCAAACTGATGATTAAATTTTTTTCCTGTTGCTTCCAATACTTTTATGGCTTGCTCAACGATTTCAGGACCAATTCCGTCACCTGGCAAAACTGCAATTTTGTAGTTCATGGATGTTCTTGTTAATATTTAAAAATTAAAATTTCAGGCAAATATATAAAGTTGAAAAATAATATTTTATGCTTCAGTAGCTTCTTCCATTTCTTCAATGATATTCAACATTCTGATAGTTCCTTTAATTGCAGCAATAGTCTGATCAGAATCGAGTCCCCGGGTTTTAAAGTTCTTACCCTTATAATCCCAGGTGATCATACATTCAACAAGAGCATCGGTTTTCCCGCCGGGGGGTATTGTAACAATATAATCTCTGAGAATGGGATGCCCCCTGCCAAGCCGGTCATAAATCCTCCATAGTGCCTTCATAAAAGCATCATATTGACCGTCACCCGAGGCAGTCTCTTCGTATACCTTTGAATTAATCTCTATGCTAAGAGTTGCCATCGATCTTAATCCTGCCGCAACTGAGAGGGAATAGTTCTTGATTTTGATTTTTTGTTTTACCCTTTCACTGCGTAAAACATCAGAAATTATGTAAGGCAGGTCTTCTTTGGTAACGGTTTCTTTTTTATCACCCAGTTCAATGACTCTTTTGGTTACCTTTTTCATTTCCTGTTTGTTCAGCTCAATTCCGAGTTCTTCCAGGTTTTTCAAAATGCTGGCTTTCCCCGACATTTTCCCGAGCGCATATTGACGCTTTCTTCCAAAACGCTCGGGCAACAGGTCATTGAAATAAAGATTATCTTTACTATCACCATCAGCATGAATACCGCTGGTTTGGGTGAAAACATTTTCCCCAATGAGGGGTTTGTTGGCCGGAATACGAATGCCTGAAAAAGATTCCAGAAACTTGCTTACCCGGTATAGGTTCTTCTCATTTATTGATAATTCATAATGCAGATGATCTTGCACTATTCCAATTACACTGGAAAGGGGCACATTCCCTGCTCTTTCACCCAGGCCGTTCAGGGTTGTATGAATACCGCCAATACCTGCTTTGAGAGCTGAATACACATTTGCAGTGGCAAGATCATAATCATTGTGAGCATGATAATCAAATTGCAGATCAGGATATCGTTCTTTAATATCTTTACAGTATGCCAGGGTTTCTTCATGATTCAATATTCCGAGAGTATCAGGAAGCATGAAGTGGTCAATTTTTTCATCTTTGAGATTATCAAGCATCTGATATACATATTCAGGAGAATTTCTCATGCCATTTGACCAGTCCTCGAAATAAATATTCACTCGCATATTCATTTCTTCTGCATTCTTCAAAAGCTGCCTTATATCCGAAATATGTTCTTCCGGTGATTTTTTCAACTGATGCCGGCAGTGTTTAAGAGAACCTTTAGTCAGCAGATTAATCACTTTGCCTCCTGCATTGTTTATCCATTGGAGAGATTCGCGATCATCCACAAACCCGAGAACTTCAACTCTTTCAAGGAAACCATGATTTTTCGCCCAGTCAAAGATTGATTTAGCTCCTTCATATTCTCCGGCCGATACTCGCGCGGAGGCAACTTCAACACGGTCAATATTCAAATCTTCCAGAAGAAGTTTTGCGATATTCAACTTCTCGGTAGCCGTAAATGATACGCCTGAAGTCTGCTCACCATCCCTCAGGGTGGTATCCATAATACTTACACGCATAATAGAAATTCTTTAGGTTCTGCTTTTTTCAAATGCCTCTATCTTATCTTTCAGGTTAAGCAGATAATCGATATCATCGTAACCATTAAGCAGACATTCCTTCTTATAGGCATTAATATCGAAATTTTCTTTTTCACCTGTTGAGAGTATGGTAATGGATTGGTTTTCCAGGTCCACCTTCAGTTTTACACCGGGATCTTTTTCTACCTCCCGGAATATTCTGGCAAGAAATTCTTCTGAAATCTGCACGGGCAACAAACCGTTATTCAATGCATTATTTTTAAAAATATCAGCAAAAAAGCTGGAAACCACTACTTTAAATCCATAATCGTGAATGGCCCAGGCTGCATGCTCGCGACTTGAACCACTGCCAAAGTTCTTGCCTGCAACCAGGATGGTTCCGTTATATTTTTCATCATTGAGCGGAAAATCAGTTCTGGGTTGATTATTTTTATCATAGCGCCAGTCTCTGAAAAGGTTTTCTCCAAATCCTTCCCGGGTAGTGGCTTTTAAAAAACGAGCGGGAATGATCTGATCAGTATCAACATTTTCAACCGGCAAAGGCACAACGGAGGAATTTATTATGGAAAATTTTTCTATTGGCATGATTCACATTTTTTTTATATAAGCTCCTTCCCAGGTGAAGGAATTATTTAATAATTAATAGTTGAACAGAAAGTTCTTAAGCCACTGTAGCTTCCTGAATAAGTCTTCTGGGATCAGTGATTTTTCCTGTTATGGCAACAGCTGCGGCTGTTAAAGGACTTGCAAGCATGGTCCTTGCTCCGGGTCCCTGACGGCCTTCAAAATTCCGGTTGGAAGTTGAAACAGCCAGTTTACCTTCAGGAATTTTATCTTCATTCATGGCCAGACAGGCGGAACACCCCGGTTGCCTCAGTTTGAATCCGGCTTCCTCCAGTATTTTTGTGACTCCTTCCTCATTAGCCTGCTTTTCGACCTGCTTGGATCCCGGAACGATCCAGGCTGTAATATTATCCGCTTTTTTCCGACCTTTTACAAATTTGGCGACTTCCCGCAGGTCCTCAATTCTTCCATTTGTGCAACTTCCTACAAAAACATAATCAATTTCTTTTCCCAGAACATCCATGCCGGCTTCAAGTCCCATGTATCCCAATGATTTTCGAAAACTTGGCAAGGCGCTGTCAGGCATTTCGCTTTCGTGTGGAATATGATCTGTGATCTTTATTCCCATGCCCGGATTGGTACCATAAGTGATCATAGGGGTGATATCTGCTGCATCAAAATGATATTCTTTATCGAATACGGCATCCTCATCACTTTTCAGCTCTCTCCATTTTTCCAGTGCAACATCAAAATCTTTTCCCCGGGGAGCGAATTCTTTTCCTTCCAGGTATTCGAATGTTGTTTCATCCGGAGCAATAAGTCCTCCTCTCGCCCCGCTCTCAATGCTCATATTGCATATTGTCATCCTTCCTTCCATGGAAAGACCTCTTATTGCAGATCCTGCGTATTCTATAAAATAACCTGTACCACCGCTGGCTGTGATTTTAGATATGATGTACAGGATAATATCTTTGGCAGTTACTCCTTTTTGAAGTTCACCTTCAACATTAATCCTCATTTTTTTTGGTTTGGGTTGAAGAATACATTGAGAAGCCAGGACCATCTCCACCTCACTGGTGCCAATTCCAAATGCTACACTTCCGAAAGCTCCATGAGTTGAGGTATGGCTATCTCCACACACTATGGTCATC
Source organism: uncultured Bacteroidaceae bacterium (assembly GCA_964528675.1). Classification (GTDB taxonomy): domain Bacteria; phylum Bacteroidota; class Bacteroidia; order Bacteroidales; genus CAYRTD01. The sequence continues at coordinate 43,984 of CAZGTU010000006.1, read as the reverse complement.
CCGGGCTGAGTGATTCCCAGTTCCGGTCCGATCACATGAACAATACCCTGATAAGGATGATTCAGGCCATACAGGGTAATGTTATGTTTCTTACAGTTCTCCGAAAGCTTATTTACCTGGAATCTTGAAAGCGTGTCTTTAATAGGAAGATGCTGATCAATGGTAGGAACATTGTGATCGCATGTTGCCACAGTTTTCTGAGCACGAAATACCTCGATTCCGCGTTCTTCAATGCCGGCAAATGCCTGTGGGCTGGTTACTTCGTGTACCAGGTGCCGATCTATGTACAATACACTGGGACCCCCTTTGATTTCTTCTACTACATGAGCATCCCAGATCTTATCAAATAAAGTTTTTCCTGTCAATGTTCTTTATTTTTAGATTTATAAATAGTTATTCTGCTATGAATAAGCAGGGGGTATAAATATTCTTACAAATAAAACAAGCGCCAAATTTAAGAACTTATTATCCAAATTAATAATAAAACAGGGCATAAAATGATAAATTATCACTTTTTTAAGAATTAATTGATAAAAAACAATTCCAGCAGGAAAAGTCCTTAATGAATTGTTATTTTCATCACGCTAAAATTATTTATTACTTTTAAGCTTCTTTGTCATTCAGGAAATTTTTTTCTTCTGGAAGCCCCTAAGGACTTATGAACAGGACATTTACAACTTTATTATTGCTTACAATCTTTTTAACGGGATTTTGCGCATTGGCATATCAGGTTGTATGGTTAAGATCCATTTATCTGACCTTTGGTGTTCATGTTTATTCAACAAGTGCTGTTCTTACAGCTTTTATGGCAGGTCTGGCAATAGGGAGTTATCTTTTCGGGGTATTATCTGACAGGGTGAAAAATCCCATGCTGATATACTTTATGATTGAAACCGGTCTTTTTATATATGCCCTTGCTTTTCAACCCTTCTTTAATCTGACAAGAGATGTATATGTTAATTTCTTTTCTGATTTAGATTCGGTACTGCCCTCTCAATTCATAAAATTTGCAGAGAGTTTTCTTTTGCTCATTGTGCCCACAACCCTTATGGGCGGTACAGTGCCTGTAGTGGCAAAAATTCTTGTTACCAACCTGCAAAAGCTGGGTAAGGAATTAAGTCTTATCTATGCCCTTAATAATTTCGGTGCCGCGCTGGGAGGATTTGCAGCCGGTTTTTTCCTCATCCGGTTATTGGGAATGAAGGAAACACTATATCTTGCCGCTGCTTTGAATCTCATGAACGCGGTGATCATTTTCTTGATACGCAAATCCGGAAAGGGTAATTACACCAGATCAATACATAAATCTTCAAAAACAGCTATAGTCCCGAAATGGCCATCAGGATATATACGGCTGATTCTTTTTGTATTTGCTTTGGAAGGATTTGCCACACTGGCTTATGAAGTTCTATGGACCAGGATATTTATTGAGTTTTCATATGATAAAACGGTTTATATTTATTCGGTCATTGTTGTGGGTTTTATATTTGGTTTGAGTGTGGGAAGTATGATCGTGAGGAAATGGATCAATAAATTCAGGGATTTGCCTGCTGTAATGGGCTATATCCAACTTGGGATTGCTGCAATATCTTTTATCCTTCTTATTTTCTTTGTTTATCTTTCTCCACTTCTTGTGCAGGAAAGAAGTGCCGGGAGTAGCTGGATATCTATATCGGGAAAAGAATACCTGATCATGTTCTTAATCATTATTATGCCCGTAACGCTCATGGGTGCAACCTTTCCAATTGTCGGTAAAATAACTTCGGATAACCTGAAAGACCTGGGATCGAAAATAGGGATCATAGGATTTTTGGATACCGTTGGTTCTATTTTTGGCTCCTTCATTGCCGGTTTTATCATGATCCCCGTATTCGGAATTTTTCACTCCTTTTTAATTATAGTATTACTGAATGTTATTCTGGGACTATCGCTTTTTTATTTTCATCCTTACCTGAAAAATAAAAGGAAAGTAGTATTAATTACCACCCTGATCATTGCAATTGTTGTTATTCTTACCCCCGGATATTCTGAATATTTCCGTCAAAGGGTTCGCTATTATCCGGGCGATGAGGTAATCTCATACGATGAAGGAGTTGCAGCAACAGTTTCTGTGCATAAGCTGCCTTCGGGACATAAAGCGCTTGCCATTAATGGGGCAAAAACTGCCTTTTCTACAACCTCCGACCTGAAAGTTCATACTATGCTGGCTTATACTCCCTGGTTCTTATCAGAAGATCCTGGTTCTGCATTTATAATTGGTTTTGGAATGGGGGTAACAGCTAATTGTCTTGCCCAGACTGAAATTTCTGTTATCGATATTGCTGAGTTATCCCCGGAGGTGGTAAGTACCTCTTCCTTGCACTTTAATTTCTTAAATCAGAATGTAATCAGTAATCCAAAAGTGAACATATATTATGAGGACGGCAGAAGTTTTTTATTGCGCCAGGACAAAAAGTATGGTTTGATTACTTCTAATGCTGTGCATGCAAGATTAGGAGCAAATTTATATACAAAGGAGTTTTATGAAATTTGCCTGGATAAATTATCTGAGCATGGATATATGTGTCAGTGGTTACCTTCTAACTGGCTTTCTGAGCGGGAGTTTAAATCACTGGTAAAATCTTTTACAGAAGTTTTTCCTCATTCCGGATTATGGTATGTTACCCGGGGACATATGCTTTTAATGGGCTCTTCGATGGAGAAGAGTGTTGATCCCGAAAGATTAAAAAGAAAATTCAAAAGACCGGCAGTTATGAGGAATTTGTATGAGGTTGATATTAACAGTCCTGCCCATTTCCTTGGACACTTTCTTGCCGGAACCGATGAACTGAAAAGTTTTACCGGGGGAACTGGTATTAATACAGATAATTTTCCCCTGGTAGAATTCAGTATGATCACAGATCTTAGCCCTAATTTTAATATCCTTCAAGAGATAAGTGAATTAAACTATGTTCCTTCAGAAAAGTTTAATATCAATAAAAAACCCGGTGAACAAGGTTTTTATAACAAAGTGGAACGCATAAACCAACAATTACGCCGGGAAATACGATCATCGGTCAGAGATTATCAATAATAATTATTTCTCTTCTTCAAAAAAACCTGCAAATCCTCCCTTTTGATTCACCATTATATCGATGGCCTGGTCTTTTCCCACAGTGAAGGTCTCTTCAATCAAATCATCCCTGGTTTCACCATCCCTTATTAAGTTCAGTGTATAATTACCGGGTTCAAGGTACCCGGTCGTAATCACGAAATTCTTTTCTTTTTTCTCTCCGTTAATTCCGGCTATGAACCATCTCTTTCCGTTTCTTCTGGCAAGTGCAACATGTTTGCCGGGATAACCGTCAATGAGTACAGACTCATTCCATACAGCAGGGAGTTTCTTAAGATAATCTAAAGCCATTGGAGGAAGCTCTTCATATTTATTATGGTGATCGGCGAAGTGTTGAAGCCCGGATTCAAAAATAACACCCAGAGCCAGTTCATGAGCATAAGTGGTAGTATGAGGATATTTATTATCAGTCAGGGTGATTGGAGTATAATCAACCGGTCCTGCTACATCCCTTGTAAACGGGATGATGGTATTTTGAACAGGGGCATAATCGGTATAATTTTCATCAAAACGATATGCCTCTGCACCTCTTATTGCCTCCATGGTCAAAAGATTAGGGTATTTTCTTTCCCATCCGCGGGGCAGGGTACAGCCGTGAAAATTCACAACCAGCCTGTATTTTGCTGCGTCTTCTAAAATATCATGATATAATTTTATCATTCCCTGCTTATCGCTCTGAAAGAAGTCTACCTTTATTCCTTTTACTCCCATATCAGAGATCTTCTTCATTTCAGCCTTTCGTTTGTTTCCGTCGAACATGATCTTTCTTTGTTCTTCTTCTACATATCCTACTCTCCCGCCTGAATCGTACCATAAAAGTATGCCTACTCCTTTTGTGTCAGCATACTCAATCAACTGGGAAATATCTCCATTCTTCATTTCATGCCAGCCTTCATCAATAAGGCTGTATTTCCATCCCATTTCAGCAGAGAAATCTATAAATCCAGTAAGCTTATTATAATCTCTCGGACTGGCTCCGTCTGACCACCAGCTCCATGAAGATATCCCGGGTTCAATCCACCCGGTATTTTCAATTTTCTGTGGTGGTGAGAGATGATAAACATGCTGGGAGTTAAAGATAGGGTCAAGCTCTTCACTGAAAAGGATATAACGCCATGGCATTTTCCAGGGCAGGGAAGAGGCCGGGTTTTGAGGAAAATAATTATAAGCTTCTTCTGGTTCGGGGAATCTTATGGTATAAAGACCTCCTGGAGCTTCATCTTCGAGATGTGTACCTACATAGGAAGTGTCAAGCCCTGTTTCTGAAACATAGATAAAATAATCTTTTGCCTCAAACAACATTGGAAAACACCAGCCGTTGCGGTTGGCAGGGGCTTTTGTGCCTATGTCGATTGCATTTAGGAAGAATTGTTCATATGCCGGGGCCCACCAGACGATAGTATCATAAGGCTGCATCCATGCTTTTCCTTCATCGGGAAGGTTAAAACCTGTTTTTTCTCCTGTTACAATAAACTTACCTTCAGTTGTGTCGGGAAATATATAACGAAATGAAACTCCTTCATTATAAGCACGACATTGAATTTCCAGCTTTTTACCTGATTCGTTTCTAAAAAGAAAACTTTGTTCATTCGCAAAATCATGATAATTTTCGGTTGCTCCAATGATCATCTCATATTTATCATCTATTTGTTTTACCGGTGTAGCTGAGATAAATGAAAGATTTTCGCTGAAGTCGCCATCAACCCTGTGAATTCCAAGAGGAGATGATCCAATGATTTCTATCGTATCATATTCTTTTAAAACATGCACACTGTAGCTAAGTGCAGATTCTTTAAGATCCAGGTTCAATGAGATATTTTTATCCGGACTTTTCAATTCCCATGAATCGGGAACATTATCCGTGCATGAGTTGATGAATACCCCGAGACAAATTATTAAAATGGATAAATGAATGCTTTTCATAGTGGTTTATTGGTTTAAGGGTTTAATCGTTTATGGTTTATAGGTTTAAGGGTTTAAGGGTTTAAGGGTTTAAGGGTTGAATCGTTGAATCGTTTATAAGTTTATGGTTTATGGTTTAGTGGTTTATGGGTTATTGTTTAAGGGTTAATCGTTTAATCGTTTATGAAGAGCACGGGCCCTGAGTGATGGTTGCTGAGCGGAGCCGAAGTAAGCCAAAGGGCCCCTCACCGTTAACTTTCTCTGGTCCCCGCCTGCCGACGCTCTGGCCTTAGGGTTGGCGGGCAGGCCCGCCTGCCATTGCGCTTGCTTTCGCGTCGGCGGGCAGGCATGGTCTATCCCCTTTCTGACGGAGACGCCCATATAGGTCGTCTCTACATCCAAAACCAAAGATAATCTTCAGGCTGATGGTCCCCCCACCGCTTACCGTTTACCGTTTACCACTCATCATCCATCATCCATGGTCTATGGTCTATGGTCCATGGTCCAACTCATCACTCCCCCCTCCATCGTCCATCGTCTAACTCACCCTCCCAACAAGCTCCTTCATTTTCTCCAATGCTGTCCTCGCAACCAGCAATGCATCCTGTTTCCAGTACTCGGGGTTGAATAATTCCACCGAAAGGACTTTTTTTCCTCCCGCCCGGGATAGATCTGTCAGTATTTCTTCCAGGGGAGCAACACCATCACCCGGGTAAACGCGATCTTTATCCTGCTGCTGTTCCCTGGGAATAGTATCTACAAAATCATTCATGTGAAATATCTCAATGACATTGCCGGAAAGCATTTTTAAGCCTTCAAAACCGGAGCCGCCCCGAAAAAGATGGTATACATCAGGAAGAAGATGTACATCAGGATGATTTGCTGCTGCGGCAATCATCATGATCTGTGCAAAATGATAAAGCACCGGTGAAGCTCCCCAGAATTCCAATTGGGGCATAATACCGATATTTTTTCCCATTTCAATGAGATCACGGTAACGTCTTCCTGCAATAAACAGATCGAGTGGCTCACCAGCCGGAACGCCTCCGGGTGCTGCAGCAATTCTCAGGCATCCGATGGAGGCCATCAGCTTCATTTCTTCTCTCATAAGATCAAAACCTTTACCTTCCCGAGTATCTTCCATAAGCCAGGGAGCAAACCCAATGGCATTTTCGACTTTTAAGCCATGATCTTCTATAAATTTTTTCAGATCGGAAGCAGGATTTCCTTCGTCAATTATATGTTTTTTCACATCCCTTACCCAGAGCTCAACTCCATCATACCCTGCTTCTGCTGCAATTTCAATATAGCCTTTTAAGCCTGGCTCCTGTCCTCTTATTGTGCTTGTGTTCAGACAAAAAGAGAAATTCGCCTTTTCTTTTTCTTTTTTTTCATTAACTGGACTGCAACTGGAAAGCATTCCTGTGGCTGCCAGTAAGCTACCTGTTTTGATAAAATTTCTTCTGGAGGTCATAGAGGATTTTGGTTTTGCTTATAAATATAATAAGATCTTTACAAATAGGTCTGCCCGATGGAAAAAAAAAGCCGCCTCAATACATGAAATGAGACGGCTAATTAGAGTCTGTCAATAAAGTCGAGTGTCTGTTCCAATAGCTATCGGAACAGAATGTTCGAGATCAACGCAGATATCGGACATTATGGACAGACACTAATCAAATTTCAGGACTATATTTTTCCCACTGCAGTTTATTCTGCGTTCATTGAGATCAGGAATTCCTCATTGGTATCTGTTTTACTCATGCGGTCACGCAAGAATTCCATAGCCTCTACGGAGTTCATATCGCCCAGGTAATTTCTCAATATCCAGAGTTTGTTCATCATCTCCTTATCAAGCAGGAGGTCTTCCCGTCGTGTACTTGATGCATTGATATCCACAGCAGGCCATACCCGTTTGTTGGATAATTTCCTGTCGAGCTGGAGTTCCATATTACCGGTACCTTTAAATTCTTCAAAGATCACATCATCCATTTTGGAACCGGTTTCTGTAAGTGCAGTGGCTATAATGGTCATAGAGCCGCCGTTTTCTATATTTCTTGCAGCTCCGAAAAATCTTTTGGGTTTGTGAAGAGCATTGGCATCAACTCCTCCGGAGAGTACTTTACCGGATGCAGGTGAAACTGTATTGAAAGCTCTTGCAAGGCGAGTGATAGAATCGAGTAAAACAACAACGTCATGTCCGCATTCCACCATTCTTTTGGCTTTTTCAAGAACAATGTTGGCGATCCTTACATGGCGCTCAGCAGGTTCATCAAAGGTGGATGAGATCACTTCGGCATTTACATTTCTTGCCATATCAGTTACTTCCTCGGGCCGTTCGTCTATAAGAAGGATAATCATATAAACTTCAGGATGATTGGCTGCAATTGCATTGGCAATGTTTTGCAGGAGAATTGTCTTTCCGGTTTTCGGTTGTGCAACGATTAATCCACGCTGACCTTTTCCGATAGGGGAGAACATGTCTACAATCCGCACGGAAAGATTAGTATGACCTTTACCTACAAGTGTGAATTTTTGTTCCGGGAAAAGAGGGGTAAGATAGTCGAATGGTACCCTGTCTCTAATAAAATCAGGAGATCTGCCGTTGATTTCTTCCACTTTGATAAGGGGAAAATATTTTTCTCCCTCTTTCGGAGGCCGGATGGTACCTTTAATGGTATCCCCGGTTTTCAATCCAAATAATTTAATCTGGGATTGAGAAACATAAATATCATCAGGTGAGTTGAGATAATTAAAATCAGCAGACCTCAGGAAACCATATCCATCAGGCATAATTTCCAGCACACCGGAATTGCTGATAAGTCCTTCGAAATCATATTTGTCATTTTGCCTTCCCCGATCGTGCTGCTGCCGTCTGAAATTATTTTTATCCTGGTGATAGCGGCGGTCGCCATTATTTTCATGTCTATGATCTCTTCTGCCTTCCTGCCGATATTTTTGATCTGATCCTTTCTCCTGGCGCTTATCCTGTGGTTTCTCCTGGCGCTTATCCTGTTGTTTTTGCTGCGGTCTTGCTGAATGCTTTGCCTGGCCGGCTTTTTGATGAGAAGCTTGCTGTTTTTCTTTATGCTCTTCTTTTTCGGTTGAAGAGGCATTTTTAGCTTCCTTTTTTACTTCGGTTTCAGCTTCTGATTTTTTCGGTCTGCCGCGTTTTCCGGTTTTCTGGACATTTGTTGTTGGTTTTTTGTCCTCTGCCTTTGATTGTGCCTTGTCAGCTTTGCTTTTCTTTGATGCTTTTGCTCCGGACGCATCAATGGCTTGCTGATCGAGAATCTTATAAATAAGATCCTGTTTTTTGTAAGATTCTACTCTTTTAATCTTCAGGTCTTTAGCAATCTGGCGCAGTTCCGCCAGAAGCTTCTTGTTTAATTCAAGAATGTCGTACATAAAATTTGGGAAATAAATAAAATACTATTATATAAACTTAAAATTATTTTGATTTTTTCTGAAAAGCTTCAGAAGCGATTATCAGGGAAATTAGAATTTTTGAGAATGGATTCTTTTGCAATATTAAATGATTTACTTAATTCCTGCAAATAAATCATTATAAATTCTTACATCCGCCGACAAATTTAAACTTCTCTCGCAAAATAAAGAACTTTTTTTTAAAAAATCTTCTAAAAAAAATATAAATAATACTTTGTTTTCCAGTTGGATGAGTTGTTAATTAAAATATTTATTCCAATATTTACAAAAATTGCTAAATGAATATCTTTTTTATGAGTAAACCAGTAACTGATTTAATTGTTTTACGTATAAATACTACTTAAACACTTCCAGCCCCATGAGACAGCTTAAGATCATCAAACAGGTAACTAACCGGGAGACACCTTCACTTGATAAATATTTGCATGAAATTGGAAAGGTTGATCTGATTAGCGCTGAAGAAGAAGTTGAACTGGCAAGACGAATAAAGAAAGATGACAGAATAGCACTGGAGAAACTTATTAATGCTAATCTCAGGTTTGTTGTCTCAGTTGCCAAACAATATCAGAATCAGGGTCTTAGCTTACCGGATCTTATTAATGAAGGAAATCTTGGACTTATAAAAGCTGCACAGCGTTTTGATGAAACACGGGGATTTAAGTTTATATCTTATGCGGTTTGGTGGATAAGGCAATCCATTCTCCAGGCTCTTGCCGAACAGGCAAGAATAGTCAGATTACCTCTTAATAAGATTGGTTCCATCAATAAAATAAATAAAACATTTAACGAACTTGAACAGAATTTTGAGCGGGAACCAACCATTCTTGAAATAGCACAGGCCATGGAGCTGGCACCTGACGATATAAAAGATGCAATCAGATCCTCAGGCCGTCATGTTTCTATGGATGCACCCCTGCAGGAAGGAGAGGAAGGAAATCTGTATGATGTTTTGTTGAATGATGACACTCCGAGTCCTGATAAGGAATTGTTAAATGAATCTCTTCGAAAAGAGATAGAACGGGCTCTTTCTACCCTTACTTATCGAGAAGCCAGTATTATCCGCCTTTATTTTGGCTTAAACGGTAAACATCCCCATACACTGGAAGAAATAGGAGAGGAGTTCAATCTTACCCGTGAAAGGGTGCGTCAGATAAAGGAGAAAGCCATCAAAAGACTCAAGCATACCACCAGAAGCCGTATCCTGAAAAGTTATCTGGGGTGATTTCATTCTTTTCGATTTATGTGATTATTCAAAACCTTAACCTAAGTTGAGCGGTACGAACGAAGTGAACTAGCGCTTACCGCCTGAGGCGGATAACCCCGATCCCGCTTTGCGGGATAGCATTTCACCGAATAGGTGATGTGAAATGCTTAGTTTTTCTTCGTCGATTGAGCGTAATCGCTCAATTTGGGTTTTATTGACTTTTGATGTAAACCTGAATTATTATCTTTAGGGAAAAAAATATGGCTCTGATAGCTCCTTCTATTTTAAATTCGAATTTCTTAAAGCTGGGTGAACAAATTGAATTGGTAAATTCTTCAGCAGCAGATTTTCTGCATCTGGACATAATGGATGCTAACTTTGTTCCGAACCTCACTTTTGGTTTTCCGATCATAAAACAGATAAAAAGTGTTTCCAGGCTACCTCTCGATACTCACCTTATGATAAGGGATCCCGACCGTTATCTTGAAGAGTTCCGGGATGCCGGTGCTGATAATCTCACTGTCCACTATGAGGTGTGTGACCACCTGCACCGCACTGTTCAAAGAATTAAGGATCTGGGCATGAAAGCTTCCGTAACATTGAACCCTGCAACTCCAGTTAGTGTGCTGGATGATATTCTGCCCGATGTTTATATGGTCCTGTTGATGTCGGTTAATCCTGGCTTTGGAGGACAGAAGTTTATTCCTCAAACGGTAGAAAAAATTAAGAAACTCAGGAAAATGATAGACAATCGCGGACTTCATACTTTAATTGAGATTGACGGAGGTGTCGATATCTCCAATATTCATGATCTTTCAAAGGTCGGCGTTGATGTTTTCGTTGTTGGCAGCGCAATCTTCAAGGATAAAGATCCGGTTGATATGATACAGAAATTAAAGGAAAAATCCTGACGCTTTGAGCATAACCCTGGAATTTCACTTATTCCCTTCCCGCTGCAAAATCCTCCAGATAATTGAATTTATCAGTTAATCTGCCTTCTTTTACAATTGTAGCCTGCCTAATGATGTCTCCTTCTTTAATATTTAAAATGTATGGCATTACTTCATCTATGAGCTTACGGCCAAAATCATCAGAAGCATCCCGTGGCAGTTCTCCGGGCAGATTATCAACCGCCATTACTGTTATGTTTTTGTGATCCCATGGATCTGCTTCTTTTTCTTTTACCGGGTCATATCCATATACCGGATCCTCGATGGTGGAAGCTCGTAAGGTGGAGGGGATAGGACCATTGACATCGCAACTCACATCCGCAATAATCCGGATTCTGAAATCTTTTCTCTTCATATCATTTCTTGTAATAAATACCGGAGACCTCGGATCCCAATAGTGGCAGGCAATTAACATGTCTGTCACATGGGTATAGGGTAAGAAAGTAGTTTCATATTCTTCAGGAAAATTAAAAAAATGGTCCAGGTTAAATTCCTGGCCATCTATCCGTTTTACATAATGCCAGGGATCAAGCTGCGTAAATACAGTTTCCTGAAATTCTTTTGTTAGGAATTCATCCGGATTTACTTTTTTTATTCCTGCACTAACAAGAGTTTCCATCGCTCCATTGGCTACTCTTCCTCCACCCGTAATCAGAATTTTTATCTTTCCCATGTTGACTTTATTCACCTCACCGAACATTTCGGTTTTATCCTTACACTGCCATGCCGGCTTCAATTCAAACTTATGATACCGTTTACCATAGCTGATAAGTGCATTATGGGCGCCTACAATGCCTGCCCATCGCCCAAAGGCCACTACTCTTGTTTTTTCATCCCTGGTAAGATACTCATAATCAATAAGGGTAATATCTTTTTTAAGAATTGCTGACAGGAGTTCACGGTTGTGTTTTTGTTTTTTTGCTGTATGTGAGAAAAACATATAGGTTTTATTTTCCATCAGTGTGGAAATATCCACTTCCTTTACACCCATCAGGAGATCACAATCAGACAGATCCTTATCAAGTTTAATTTTTTCAGCCCTGTATTCATCATCTGTAAATGCCCGGTATCCATCAGGTTGTACTTTGATTGTAATATCCGGGTATTTCTCGCTCAACTCCCTGCACTGAGGAGGAGTTAAAGGAACACGTTTGTCAGCCGGAGTTTTTGTTTCCCGTAATATTCCAATTTTCATACCTGCATGATTTTTCGGTGAAAATAATTAAAATATTTCCTCTTTTTTAAAAACATTATGTGTTCTAGAATTTATTTCATGGAGCTATTTTGTTATTTTTATCCAAATTCAATTCACTATCCACTAAACTTAATTTCAGAATGAAAACAATTGCTTCTCTTAGTCTTATCCTGATCTTCATCGCCTCATGTGAAAATAAAAACGGAATAGGAATACAGTTTATTGATGGAGAGAGGGTTACAATCCATAAGGAAAAGCTGAAAGACAAAATTAAGGGAGCCTGGGCAGGCCAGACAATTGGTGTGACTTACGGAGGACCTACGGAGTTCAAATTCAATGGCACTATGATACAGGATTATACTCCCATTCGCTGGGAGCCTGGAATTGTAGAGTGGTGGTATGAAAATGCACCAGGTTTGTATGATGACATTTATATGGACCTCACCTTTGTTGAAGTTTTTGACCGTTTGGGACTTGATGCCCCTGCTGATTCTTTTGCCATGGCCTTTGCTACAGCCGACTATTCACTGTGGCATGCGAATCAGGCTGCAAGAGTGAATATTCTGAATGGCATCATGCCTCCTGAATCAGGACACTGGCTTAACAATCCCCATGCCGATTGTATTGACTACCAGATTGAAGCTGATTTTGCGGGGATAATGTCTCCAGGTATGATTAATACTGCTTCTGAAATTTCTGACAAAATTGGCCATATCATGAATTATGGAGATGGCTGGTACGGAGGTGTGTATGTAGGAGCAATGTATTCACTTGCATTTATAAGCGATGATATTGAATTTATCGTGAAGGAAGCTTTAAAAACCATACCTGTGGAAAGCAGCTTTTATCAGTGTATAAATGAGACCATTGAAAGTTACTATCAGCATCCGGACGACTGGAAGAAAACATGGTTCATGGTTGAGAAGAAATGGAGCGAAGATGTTGGTTGTCCGGATGGAGTGCTGCGCCCCTTTAATATTGATGCGAAAGTAAATGCTGCCTATATAGTGATTGGCTTGCTTTACGGAAACAGTGATTTCTACCAGACCGTTGATATTTCCACCAGATGCGGACAGGATTCCGATTGTAATCCTGCATCTGCCGGCGGGATTCTGGGTACTATACTCGGATATGAGAATATTCCTGAGTTCTGGAAAGAAAAATTATATCCCGTGGAGGACATTGATTTTAAGTATACAGACATTTCTCTCAAAGATGTCTACGAGATGAGTTATGAGCAAGCAATTGAAAATATCAGTTTGAATGGTGGAGAATTAAATGAAGAAGAAGGAATAATTGAAATAATTTACCAGGAACCGCAAAGGGTTATATATGAAGTGGCTTTTGAAGGATTATTTCCGGTCAGGAAAGAATCTTTTGGTGATGAAGGAGACCTCGAATCCGATTTTGTTTATGATTTTACCGGCACCGGCATTGTGCTAAGCGGACACGTAGAAGGAGATGATTATTATAACTATGTTGCTGAGGTCGAAGTTTATCTTGATGATGTACTTGTTGAAACCTTAAAGTTAAGATCAGATTTTACCCGCAGGTCTCCTGATTTTTATTGGAATTATACATTGGAGAAGCTGGCTCATGAAATCAGACTGGTTCATAAAAATCCCGGGGGAGGAAAAGTTTCTGTTAATAATCTTGTGGTTTATTCAGATGAACCTTTTAAATCACCCTTATGATAGTTATTTATTTTCCGGGTGATTCTACTATTATACAGTCATCCAGTTGAACATCTGCAAGCACCAAACCTTTACAGATTCCTCTAACTGTTATAACATCACTTTTTTTTACAGGAACCGGGTCCAGCCTGAACTCTTGCTTGAAAGTACAAAAAACTAAACCTGCAGGATCCCCGGTCTTAATTGTCAGATGAGGATCTGTTACTTCAATGACAGGATCAAGTGCATTATCTGAAATTATATTGACTTCATCAACGGAACCGGTGACTTCAAGAATTTTGTTCAGGTATTTATCATTCGCCAGGCTTTCATTTTCAGAATATTCACTATATAGATCTGTTGCCTGAATCTCATAATCAGGTTCAATCTCTGACATATTTTGTTTATTGATAAAAAGGTATACTGCGACACTCAGGATCAATAAAGAAATAACGATTAATAAAGATTTAGATTTTCCGGACATACAAAATATCTAATAATTAGTACCTAATGTCTAATATTCTTGCATTATTTGGCAAAAATTCCAAAAAACAAATAATTTACAATAGCAAAATTTCAAAAACGAAACAAGTTACTTAAATTTCTTTTACATAGTCTTACTCGCTTTGCAGAATGAAAAACCTGTTTGGTCATTTGTTGATTGAAATTTATTTGTTATTTGTTTAGTTGTGGCTCGTCCACGTTAGGGTTTTATTAGTACACAATTATTTAAGACCACATCCATTTGCTTCATGGCACATATTCCCCGAATGGTAATTTCATTTCCTTCATCGAGAGCATTGAGTTCCTGTTTATCAGAATCTTCAAAACTGCAAATCACTGATCCGGAAGCATCAGAAGTCTTTAAAACCAAGTTTAAATAACCTTCTGATGTAAGCTCTTTATTTTCAAGTATGCCGGTAACCTGGATCACTTTATTAATGTATTTTTCATTTGCGGTTTCCTCATTCTCCGAAAATTCATAATAAAGTTCCTCAGCCGTGATTTCATATTCGGGCTTCACTCTCAAAAGTTCGTCCTGCCCAAGGTTATAGAAATATATGGCAGCAATTACGCCTACCAGGACAACGGCTAATCCGATATAGACAACATTTCTGGACATATGGCTAAAGATTATAGTACGAATTTACATTTTATCCTGAATCAATTCAATACTTTACAGTTTTTCTTTTAGATTAATACTTTATTTTTAAGCAACTAAAGTTTCGCACTTGATTAATTGATAAGTGCGAAACTTCAGTAAGCAAAAATTTATTTCAATCATTAGCCTTATTTTCAAGGAAAAAATGAGTTCCTCCTTCCCAGGGTTTTGAGCAGATATCCGGATCTCCGTCATTGTCTACATCACCTGCCACAATTTCGTGCACCTCGATGCCTTCAAGAATGATATGTTCTTTCCAACTGGAGCCATTTCCGGATAGGTTTTCCCATATAAATAATTTATAATTATCCCGGGAGAGGGGCCCCCCGCCTGAGGCTATATCCATATCACCGTCCCCATCAAAATCTGCTACTGCTAGTGAATGAAAGTCCTGCCCGGTTGAAGCAGATGTTATGGGATGAAATTTAAACGATCCGGCGTTATCCAGGTTTTCAAACCAGAACACTCTGCCGTCGGGGGTGTCAGCTTCCGCTTCAATAATGTCGAGGTCATTGTCATTGTCAATATCAATACACCAGGTTCTAAGGGCAAGTCCATATCTGTCGGGCCGGTTTCCACCGGGAGGCACAAGCGATTTATGTTCTTTCCATGATTGACCTTTGCCATCCAGATTTTCAAACCAGGAGTTTCCCCGGACAATATCCACATCTCCATCATTATCCAGATCGCCATATCCATGGGGAGCTATGCCTCCATGGATTCCATTTCCTATTTTTTTGTAATCCCAATTTCGTGAATGATCTTCCGGGATCTTGTACCATGCAAGAACAGGGTGGTCTTTGTGATCAGAACATGATACAATATCTTTGATTCCATCCCCGTCAATATCAGTAGCTATATTATCATGAGTTCCTATCATATTTTTCTTATGAAGAATGAATGATTCTTCCCCCGGTTTTCCCGTATTTTCATACCATGAATCTCCGACAACAAAATCTATCCAACCGTCCTGGTTCACATCAAGGGGGCATCCGCCGACATCTGTCGAGGCTCCCTTACCGATCTCATGCAATACCCAGTTATCCGGTGAATTATACTCAAAAAAGTACATGTCTCCGAATCTTCCAAATACCCAGTCAAGGTCATTGTCGTTATCTACATCCACAAGGCTGGTTTGCCCCATACGGTCCTTAAACTCTGCAATATTGTAATACTGAAAGTCGAATGTTTGTCCACTGGAATTCATTATCACTGTAAGGAGAAATAATGCTAAAATTGTCTTTTTCATAAGCAAAAGGATTACTCAGGAAAGTTTGGCCTTTCAAGATTAGGATTAAAATTACAAAAATTTATTCTGTCAGACACATTTATTCCATTGCCTTTGACAAGACTGAGCTAATCATTGATGAAATGAAAAAAATTAAAATTTTTGCAACCCCGATAGCTAGCGGGGCAGCTATCGGACATTATGGACAGACTCTAATTAAAACCCGTAAAGGACTGACTTATTGAAGCATAAACATTCAACAACCTCCTGCCGCTCAACTGCCATAATTCATGGAAAATACTTCCGTATTATGAGATCAAACTGATTACCCGCCTGCCATCGCTTCGGCCATCGCTTCGGCGGGCAGGCCGATCACTGAACACCGATTACTCTGCGTATTGCCTATAAAAGTTAGATGCCCAGATATGCGGTTCCGTCGCTGGGGAACTGCCAACTGAGACTAAAGCGTTTCCCTGATATACTCATCACTCTGCTCCTCATAGTCTTTAACGGACTGGAAGGAGTACTGGTAATCCATGGGAATTATGGAATTATAGTCTTCAACAGTGGCACCGGACATGCAGGCATCAATAATTCTTTTACCTGTAGCAGATAGTCCGGGAGTTTTGAACTTGGGCAGTTCTTTTTTGAAGAAATCATAAAGGATCTCTGCTCCGGCATCATAGCCATCAATCCCCACCTCTGCTTGTCTGTGAACCCTTAGAAAACGTGAGGGGATTTTTGATCCTTCAATTGTGAGGTAATTGAGTTCATAGCCTAGCAAAGGACAACGAGCATCACTGAACTGATCACTTTTTAGTTTGGCATTACCCCTTCTTGTTAAATATTCACGCATGAGAAGCTGAGGTTTAAATCCTACTTTCCATACCCCGATATACTGATTGGGAACCAGGGTATATCTTGTCCTTGGGGTTTGTATAACCTGTTCAAGCAACATATTTGCGTGGTCTTCCATTTTCCCGGTGGCAAATGGCCAGTAGGATCCTACACCTTCCGACTGCATGCCTTCACCCCCGACAATGCTGGGATTGGCATGTCCCCTGGGGGCAACAAGTCTCCATAGCCATGCGAGTGCCGGGGGGAGAATATGGAATAAGCCCAGAATACCAAAATTAGGTTTTTCCCTTGTGGTTGGCGGAGTACGTACTCCAAAACTTCTTACATCCACTTTAACAGGATGATTAAGAATACCGGGAACAATATCCCGGGGCAGAATCACTCTCGGATTGGGACATTTTTTCCCTGGTTCATCTTCAATATGATCCCAGATAAGAGCGGTTGAATCCGGATTCGTCTCAATATTCAGGAATAAAAGAGGTTTTTCCGCCTGGATGGTTACTTTTTCCAGGAATGGATCATCGCCATATTCATTAACACTGTCAACTCTGATGAACCAGGCATTTTCAGCATCCAGGACAGATAATTTTCCATTGCTTTTTTGAATGGAAGGATGACACATCGCCATATCATCAGTTACCGGATTGAATGAGCAAAAAAGAGGCAGACTGATTAATCTCTGTTCACCTGTTTGAATATTTTCTCCAATAAGAACTTGTCCCCTGGGTTCTCTTACAATGTGTTGAAGCATTTCACTTTTGCCCCCTCCGCTTGCTCCTTCGTGCATAAAGGTTGTAGTGTTGTCGTATGGACTTACTACTTCAACAGTGGAACAATGTGTAGTTACCCAGCCTTCCTTTTCTCCCTTTGTGAGCAATGCTCCATATAATCCTTTTTTCGCACTGGGGCCGGGATATAGATTATAGGAGAAAATTTCATGAAGACCCTCCAGACGATTATGGATAACAGCTTGTTTTCCCTCAAAATGAGTGTGTCGAAAGGTTGGGGCGACATAAATAACAGAGTCTACATTGAAATTTTCATTCAATGAATCAACAGGTAGTATTTTTTGAAGCATAGCGAGCCCCATAGCAAAGAATCCTGCATTTGCAGGTGCAATTGCCATGCCTCCTACACCAATTCCCTTTCGACCGGCGAAATAAAAGAATGCTGCAAGATCCTGTCCTTTAAGCCAGTTAAAGGTCTCCGTCTTTAAATCTGCAAAATCATATCCATATCTTTCTTTAAATTTTGCCTTATCACTTGGAAGATCATCTGCAACAGTCATCGTACCGGGATCCCTTCTCCTCATATAGGGTTCAGGATAATTTGCTGATATGCCATTCTTAACTCTATGAACAACAGCCTCAACAACTTCTCCTCTGCCGGGAATATCATATTTGACTTCAAAATAATTTTTATCCGGCCCTCCCGCAGAAGCAATAGCCAGATCCTCATATGATTCATAAAAAGTCACGCTTTTGCAGTTCCTGAGTAATTCTTCTACATTCCCGGGGAGGGTAATGTTTTTCCCTGCCAGTATTTTAAAAATATCTTTCATTAAATCAGGATTTTAAAGCATAGCTATAATTCAAAAAATAAGTCTATGCTATTTATTTCTTATAAATTGTTATTTTAAAATCGTTTTTCGGTGCAAATTTAAATTTTTTTAATTCTAAATCTAAAAATTAATGATAAGAATAACTTAATTATTAAAAAATACAAAACTCTGATTATATAATATATATTTGTTTTCCTGCATTGAAGTAAGATCTATACAAGTAAACAAAAGATTCACACAAAATCAATAAATAATGAGATACTGTTTCTTGTTTTTAATATTTTTAATCATCCTTTTAACATCGGCATGTAGCCAAAACATCAACACGAACGAAGAATTTCTCCCCTATGAATATAAATATTCAATCAGGGAGATAGAAGAAAAATTTTCAGAGAAGATTCTTTTCCGCGCAAAGGAAGAATTCGCTGAATTGAAAAGGGTAAATAGTGAGGGAAAATACAAACCTGATCTTGAATTTTTAGACAGTCACCCAACTCCGGAATGGTACAGGGATGCCAGGTTCTCGATTTTCTTTGACTGGGGCCTATACTCTATAGCCGGGTATGGCGAAAAAGGGTGGAGCAGAGCCCGGTATCCTGATTGGTATCTCAATCATATGTATAATGATCTCGAAACATACCATGACTCTGTGTGGGGTGAAAATTTTCACAGGGATGATTTCATCCCTATGTTTGATGCGGAAAATTTCAATGCAGAAGAAATCATAGACATTGTAAAAAAAAGCGGTGCAAAATATTTTGTTCCTTTCAGCAAGCATCATGATGGTTTTTGTTTATGGGACTCATATTTTACGTTCAGAGATGCAAAAGATATGTATCCCGGAAAAGATCTAATAAGAGAACTCATAGATGAATGTGAAAAAGCAGGTCTTCATCATGGGTTTTACTTTTCAGTTGAAGAATATGAGTATCCTTTGATAATTGATGATACCCTTGCAATCCGCTACTGGTCTGAAAATATGGCGCCGGATAATGCCGGGCTTGCCACCTCATCTCAGGAGATCATTGGCGATTTTGTTCCTGAGATCCATAACAGAATGATATCGGGGAAAGTACCTGTGAATGATTTTATTGAAGATTACATTGTTCCCCAGGCAAAGGATTATATCGATCGCTATGATCCTGATATTTTATGGTTTGACGGGGAATGGCAAAGGAGTGCAAGCTATTATCAAACGCCTGAAATTGTAGCCTATTTCTATAATAAGGCAGAAGGCAGGAAAGAGGTATTATCCAACGACAGGCTTGGTATGAATACCCGGGGAAAACATGGTGATTTTTACACCAGCGAAACAGATGAGGTTGTCGGGAAAACTGATTATCCCTGGGAAGAGAATCGTTCTATGTCTGAATCCTATGGTTTCAATCGTAGCGATTCACTGGAGAATTATCTTTCACCTGAAGAATTGGTCCATATGCTTGTCAGAATAGTCGCGAAAGGGGGTAACCTTAATTTAATTGTAAATCCTGATGGAAGCGGGAAAATACCCCGGATCCAGGTCAAATTGCTTGAAGAGATGGGAGAGTGGCTTGACATTAATGGCGAGGCCATTTACGCAACAAGAACGTATGAAAAAACTGCCGATAACACCCAGCTTGGCCAACCCGTATGGTATACAATGAGCAAAGACAGCACCTGGGGCTATGCAATAGTTTTGGATTGGCCTAAAAGTGAGACTTTCATTTGCCCCGGAGCCAATCCGGTTTGGGACAGTGATGTTTATATGCTTGGATATGATAAACCCCTGGAATGGGTTGATACCGGCCGGGATTTATGGGGGATGTCCGCCAGAATTCCGGAAGAAATGCTTGCCGATCATTCAAAAAGACCTTCAGATTATGCCTGGGTATTGAAATTCAAATATGATAAAAGGAACCAATATGGTAAATAAGTAATCTTATTTGAATTCAATATATATAAGCTCAAGAGCCGTTAAAACATACGTTTTTCTCCCCAATTATAGTAATTTTGTGATTCGAAAAACATGCATTTTTTAAATACTTAAATACTTAATTCACAATACAATGGCTGATAAAAAGACATTTATGACCTGTGACGGGAACTTTGCTGCATCTCACATAGCTTATATGTTCAGTGAAGTTGCTGCAATTTATCCCATCACACCATCATCTAACATGGCAGAGAATATTGACGAATGGGCTGCCCACGGAAGGAAAAATATTTTTGGTGAAGTAGTGAAAGTTACCGAAATGCAATCTGAAGGGGGTGCTGCCGGTGCTGTACACGGATCACTTCAGGCAGGTGCACTGACATCTACTTTTACTGCCTCTCAGGGTCTCTTACTTATGATCCCGAATATGTATAAAATATCCGGTGAATTACTTCCGGGGGTATTTCATGTATCCGCCAGATCGCTGGCAGCACAGGCGCTTTCTATTTTTGGAGATCACAGTGATGTAATGAGCACAAGGCATACCGGATTTGCCATGCTTGCTACGGGAAGTGTGCAGCAGATCATGGATCTTGCCGGAGTGGCACACCTTGCTGCAATTCAATCAAGAATACCTTTCCTTCATTTCTTCGATGGTTTCAGAAATTCCCATGAAATTCAAAAGGTGGAAGTTCCTGCCATGGAAGATCTGGCCAAACTCATTGACCGGGATGCTCTGCAGAAGTTCCGCGATAATGCTCTCAATCCGGAACATCCTGTTACCAGGGGAACTGCTCAAAATCCTGATATCTATTTCCAGGCAAGGGAAGCAATCAATCCTTTTTATGAGACTATAGCAGACACTGTTGAGGAGTATATGCAGGAAATTTCCAAAATTACCGGACGCGAGTACCATCCATTTACCTATTATGGTGCTGAAGATGCAGAAAATGTTGTGGTTGCAATGGGTTCGGTTACTGAAACAATAAAAGAAACGGTTGATTATCTTAATGCTAAAGGCGAGAAAACCGGTTTGGTCACCGTTCATCTTTATCGTCCGTTCTCAGGAAAATATTTTATGAAGGTTCTTCCAGATTCTGTTAAGAGGATTGCAGTTCTGGATCGCACCAAGGAACCCGGAGCAAATGGAGAACCTCTCTACCTGGACGTACGTGATATTTTTTATGGAAAAGAGAATTCTCCATTGATTGTTGGCGGACGTTATGGTTTGAGTTCAAAAGATACTACGCCTACAATGATTAAATCAGTATTTGATAACCTGAAACAGAATGAACCGAAAAACCGTTTCACGGTCGGTATTGTTGATGACGTTTCATTTACATCGCTTCCTCTAGGAGAACAAATTGATACTGCAACAGAAGGAACTTACGAAGCCAAGTTTTATGGGATCGGTGCCGATGGTACTGTAGGTGCCAACAAGAACTCTATCATGATCATTGGTGAATCTACCGATAAATTCTGCCAGGCTTATTTTGCATACGATTCAAAAAAATCAGGGGGTATTACAACTTCACACCTCAGATTTGGAGATCATCCGATACGTTCTCCTTATCTCGTTTCTTCTCCCGATTTTGTAGCCTGTCATGTTCCTTCATATATCGATAAGTATGATATGTTGAAAGGATTGAAAGACGGTGGTACTTTCCTGCTGAATTCTATCTGGGATGCAGAAGAAACCAGGAAGAAGCTTCCCAATAGTATGAAAAAATATATGGCCGAGCATAATATCAAAATGTATATTATCAATGCAACAAAAATTGCGGAAGAAATTGGCCTGGGAACAAGAACCAATACCATCATGCAATCTGCTTTCTTCAAGATTGCTGAGATCATTCCTTATGATCTTGCGGTTGAAGAGATGCGCAAATTTATTGATAAATCCTTCGGACGTAAGGGTGAAGAAATTGTAAAAATGAATTATGCTGCCGTTGAAAAAGGTGGTGAAGTTGAGGAGATTAAAATACCCTCCGAATGGACTGAGCTTTCAATCGATGAGGAGAAAGATGAAAGAGACATCCCTGATTTTGTTAAGAACGTAGCTGAACCGATGAACCTGCAGAAAGGAGATGACCTTCCGGTTAGCGCATTCCGGGGTCGTGAAGACGGTTCTTTCCCTCCGGGAACCACCCGGTACGAAAAGAGGGGAATTGCCGTGAATGTTCCGGAATGGATACCGGAGAATTGTATTCAGTGTAATCAATGTTCTTATGTTTGCCCTCACGCAACAATTCGTCCTTTCCTTCTTGATGAGAAAGAAACCGAAGCTTTACCTGATGGAACTCCCGTTATTGAAGCAAAAGGAAAAGCTTTAAAAGGACTGAATTACAAGATCCAGGTTTCAATACTTGATTGTACCGGATGTGGAAATTGTGTGGAAGTATGTCCGGCCAAGGAAAAAGCTCTCGTTATGAGGCCTATTGAATCCCAGAAGGATGAAATAGAAAGATGGGATCATATTTCTGAAAATGTAAGTTACAAAGACACTATCCTGGAGAAATCAAAAACCATTAAAAATTCACAGTTTGCAAAGCCGCTATTTGAATTCCACGGAGCATGTTCAGGATGTGGGGAAACACCTTACATTAAGCTTATTACCCAGCTCTATGGGGATAGGATGATGATCGCCAATGCCACCGGTTGTTCTTCCATTTACGGAGGTTCGGCTCCTTCAACTCCATACACTATTAATAAAGACGGACACGGGCCGGCATGGGCAAATTCATTATTTGAAGATAATGCTGAGTATGGATTTGGAATGGCAACAGGTGTAAATCAAATGAGGTTGCATATTCAGGAACTGATGGAAAAAGCAATGCAAAACGGCATATCTGATGAAACCAGGGAAGCATTTAAGACCTGGATTGATAATAAGGAGAATGCAGAGGCATCGAAAGAAGCTTCTGCAAAGGTTATTGCTGCTGCTGAAAATGAGAAATCAACTGAGGTTTCTGAGATTATGAAATTAAAGCAATACCTGGTAAAGAAATCTGTCTGGATCTTTGGTGGTGACGGATGGGCATATGATATTGGTTATGGCGGACTGGATCACGTTCTGGCTTCAGGTGAGGACGTTAATGTTCTCGTAATGGATACAGAGGTTTATTCAAATACTGGCGGGCAGGCGTCTAAATCAACTCCTTCAGGTGCAGTTGCCAAGTTTACTGCATCTGGTAAGAAGATCAGGAAGAAAGACCTTGGCGTAATGGCAATGAGCTATGGTTATGTTTATGTTGCCCAGGTTGCCATGGGAGCAAGTCAATCGCAGTACCTGAAGGCTATACGGGAAGCAGAAGCATACCCCGGTCCCTCACTGATAATAGCTTATTCACCTTGTATTAACCACGGCTTGCGTGCCGGAATGGGTGAATCACAGGCGCAGACAGGAAGGGCTGTTGATTCTGGCTACTGGACATTGTACCGTTACAATCCACTGCTTGAGGATGAAGGCAAGAACCCTTTCCAACTTGATTCTAAAGAACCTGACTGGAATCAGTTCCAGAAATTCCTGAATTCAGAAGTACGGTATACCTCACTGACCAAATCCTTCCCCGAGGAGGCAGAAAGGCTTTTCAAAGCATGTGAGGATAATGCTAAATGGAGGTATAATACCTATAAGCGGATGGCATCAATGGAATATTCAGAATAAAAAGATGATGTTTATTCAATAATCGATAAAAAGCCGC
Organism: uncultured Bacteroidaceae bacterium; assembly: GCA_964528675.1. Lineage (GTDB taxonomy): Bacteria > Bacteroidota > Bacteroidia > Bacteroidales > CAYRTD01. The sequence continues at coordinate 20,079 of CAZGTU010000006.1, read as the reverse complement.
CTTAAATAAAACAGGGCGGCTTTTTTTGAATATCTAATAATAATCGATCAGCTTGAAAGGCACCTGGATAGTGTTTTGATAGTGTTGGCCCAGCTCATAGATCGATTCGTCATCCTCTTCATAGTACCAGTTTATGATACAATCATTTCCCTCATCATATCTGGCTTTAATTATCCGGAGTAACTCAAGCAGGTATTTAGAAGATCCGCTGTTTATGTACTCAAGCTTAATATCTATCCTTGTGATTTCTCTAGGATTTTCAAAATATTTTTCAAGCAGGTCAATGATATTATTATAAATGTCTCCGGGATCTTCCGGTATGGATCTTCCCTCGATCTTCAAGAGACCTTCACCGGGAGTAAACCGGACTTCAGGTGTGTTAAAGGTTTTTTTAATATGATATTCTTTCATAATCAAATAATTGTTTATTCATATCTCAAGGCAACAATCGGATCCTGTTTCGCAGCTTTCACGGCCGGAAAATAACCGGATATGATACCTACAGCAAAGCAAATGGCAAATCCTGCAAAAATCCAGATCCAGGGAATGATAAAAGATGATCCTATTAAAAGAGAAACAACATTTCCTATTATGATGCCCAGGATGATTCCCAGGATTCCTCCCAATTGACCTATTGCTATGGCTTCAGATAAAAATTGCTGTTTAATTGTTGTATTTCGGGCACCCAGAGCTTTTCTGATACCTATTTCCCTGGTCCTTTCAGTAACAGAAACCAGCATTATATTCATTAATCCTACAGCAGCTCCAAACAGGGTGATTATTCCGATTATGACTGCCGCTATATTGATATTACTAATGTTTTCAAGCAATATTTTCACAAGGTTATCTGAGGTAGTAATATTAAAATCACTTTCATCCTGGGCATCCAGATTCCTGACAATTCGAAACGCGCCTTCAGCTTCACCTGTTGCGGGTTCTATCATAGCGCTCGAGGGTGCCATTACACTTATGGAATAATTCCGTCTGGGCCATGAAAAATATTGTCTTACAACCGTATAAGGAAGAATACATATCTTATCAGAGCTCATTCCCATACTGGATCCTTTGGATTTGAGCACTCCGATAACCTTAAAACGCCCGCTTCCCACGGTAATTATCTTATCTATGGGATCCTGGAAGTCCTTGAAAAGCTGGCTGGCAAGATTACTTCCTATAACTGCGTAATTTCTGAAATTTTTTACTTCATTATGTGTAAAATTCCTTCCTTTATCTATTTCAAATCCCGATGTGGTCAGATAATTTTCATCTGCGCCAATGACGGGGATATTAGGATTCGTTTTTTCTGATTTGTATTTTGCTACTGCCATTCCGGAGGCCCATGTCCAGATGGAAACCTCTGCAGGAAAATTAAACCGCTCTTTAAATTCTTCCGCCTGACGGTAAGAAATGTATGCATGATTCTTTCTACGGTATCGATTGTTACCCACATTTACATTCATGCTTCTGCTTTCAATAGTGAAAGTATTGGCGCCCATCATCATAAAATTATCTGTCAGGGATGATTTTACCGAATCAATGGCTGTCAGAATGCCAACCAGCGCCATGATGCCAAAGGCAATAATGGAGATGGTGAGTATTGTCCTGAGCTTATTAGTCCTGATTGTACTCAGAGCAATACGTATATTTTCCCTGAAGGCAGCTTTAAACATTTTTCCTGTTAATTTAAAGTCTTAAAGGTAATGATTTCTGAACAATAATTTTATCAAAACGTTACATCCATGCATATATTTTTATGCTTAATTCCTATTTTTGTCATTGTAATTTTAAAACACGAAACCATGATATTCGATCTTCAAATGATCCGGAAAAAGTATGAAGAATTTCCTTCAAAGGTAAAACAAGCCAAGGAAATTTTAAAGCGGCCTTTAAGTTTAACAGAGAAAATTCTCTATTCACATCTGGATAAGTCTTTGAAGATTAAGGACTTTAAAAGAGGGGAGGACTATGTCTATTTCCGGCCTGATAGGGTAGCCATGCAGGATGCTACAGCCCAGATGGCTTTGTTGCAGTTTATGCAGGCAGGAAAGGACAAGGTGGCAGTTCCGTCAACTGTTCATTGTGATCATCTCATTCAGGCCAAAGTAGGAGCAGAAAAAGATCTTGAAGTAGCAAACGAAGCAAATAAAGAAGTTTTTGATTTTCTTTCCAGCGTTTCCAATAAATATGGAATAGGTTTCTGGAAACCCGGTGCAGGTATAATACACCAGGTAGTTTTGGAAAATTACGCCTTTCCCGGTGGAATGATGATAGGAACCGATTCTCATACTGTGAATGCAGGAGGATTGGGAATGGTAGCTATTGGAGTTGGAGGTGCAGATGCTGTTGATGTTATGGCCGGTATGCCCTGGGAGTTGAAGTTTCCAAAGCTCATCGGTGTTAAACTCACCGGGAAAATGAGTGGTTGGACGGCTGCAAAGGATGTTATACTCAAAGTTGCAGGAATTCTGTCTGTAAAAGGCGGAACCGGTTTTATTCTGGAATATTTCGGAGAAGGAGCTAATACAATTTCGGCTACAGGAAAGGGCACCATTTGTAATATGGGGGCTGAAATCGGGGCTACTACTTCTCTTTTTGGGTATGATGAAAAGATGAGATCTTACCTGGAGGGTACAGACAGAAAAGAGGTTGCCCATTTAGCTGAAGGGGTAAAAGAACATCTTACGGGGGACAGTGAAGTTTATGATAACCCCGGGAAATATTTCGATAAAGTTATTGAAATTAACTTATCCGAACTTGAACCTCATATAAATGGACCTTTTTCTCCCGATAGGGCATGGCCACTGTCTGAATTTGCAAAAGCTGTGGAAGAAAATGATTATCCGGCAAAATTAGAAGTCGGTCTCATCGGTTCGTGTACAAATTCCTCCTATGAAGACATAACAAGGGCCGCCTCAATTGCACAGCAGGCTCTTGACAATAAACTCAAGGTAAAATCCGAATATACAGTGACACCCGGCTCAGAACTTGTCAGATATACCATCGATCGTGATGGTTTATTAAAGACCTTTGAAGACATCGGCGGGGTGGTTCTGGCTAATGCCTGTGGTCCGTGTATTGGACAGTGGGCACGTCATAATGCAGAAAAAGAGGAGAAAAACTCTATCATAACTTCTTTCAATCGGAATTTCGCTAAAAGGAATGATGGCAATCCCAATACACATGCATTTGTAGCAAGTCCCGAAATAGTCACTGCTTTTGCTATTGCAGGTGATTTGAGATTCAATCCAATGAAAGACCCTCTCACAAATGAAGAAGGTGTTGAAATTAAACTCAAAGAACCCAGTGGCATTGAAATGCCGGTAAGGGGTTATGCTGTTCAGGATAATGGATATCAGGAACCCGCGAAAGATGGTACCAGGGTTAGCGTGAAAGTCGAAAAAGACTCCAAAAGATTGCAGCTTCTCACACCCTTTGAGGAATGGGATGGAAAAAATATAAAAGACCTCCATTTATTTATTAAGGTCAAAGGAAAATGCACCACCGATCATATCTCCATGGCGGGCCCATGGCTCCGTTATCGGGGCCACCTGGAAAATATCTCCAAAAACCTTATGCTTGGAGCAGTTAATTATTTTAATGATAAATCGAACCTGGTGAAAAATCAGATAACCGGTGAATATATGCCGGTTTATGATTCCGTTAAAATATACAAGGATAAGGGACTTGGCTCAGTAATAATTGGCGATGATAATTACGGCGAAGGTTCATCCCGTGAGCATGCCGCAATGGAACCTCGTTTTATGGGAGTTCGTGCGGTAATCGTAAAATCATTTGCCCGAATTCATGAAACCAATCTGAAAAAACAGGGAGTGCTTGCTCTGACTTTTGTCAATCCGGATGATTATGATAAAATACAGGAGGAGGATACTTTCGATATACTTGACCTCGATAAATTTGATCAGGGTTCAAAACTTACACTGACAGCCAAACATAAAGATGACAGTGAAGATCGTATTCCTCTTGAGCATACCTACAATAAAACCCAGATTGAATGGTTCAAAGCAGGATCGGCCCTGAATCTGATTAAAAAGGAGAACGAATAATTATCACCTGAGTAACTAATTTGCCGGTTTCAGGTCAACATTCCGGATCAGTTCCTTCTTCAAAAAGACTTGTAGCACAGGCTATCTGGTGAGGAGTACCCAGAACATACAAAATATCATTTGCTTCTATCCGGGTCAATGGATCCGGATTTATTTTGTTTTGCTCATTTTTCCTCATGGCTACAATGCTTAGTCCAAAATCGGCCTGTAGCTTTATTTCTGAAATATTTTTATTGATGATAGGGGACTGCTCATGAACCTTCAAAGCAGAAACTTCAAGATCAGGAAAATGGACTTTTAATTCGTTTACAGCCTCTTCAGTTTGAGCCAGAGTTCTCAGGATCTCATAGCCATCGGATCGTAAGCCTGTGATCAACTTTTCAATTTCGTCTTTGGGAACCAGGTATTTTTTGAGTACACGGGAGAAAATCTCCACCGAAGTTTCAAATTCTTCTGGAATAATCTCATTGGCGCCAAGCTTATAGAGATCTTCCACATCTACCATATGTTTGGCCCTTACAATGATATGCGCACGAGCGTTTAATTGCCTTGATAGTTCAGTGATGCTGTAAATTGCAGCAGAATTGGATGGGGTAATGACGATCACTTCCGCATTTTCAATATTTACATGTTTCAGAACTTCTGCACGGGATGCATCCCCGAAATATATGTTTTTCCCTTGTTTTTTCTCATTTTTAACTATATCAGGATCAAAATCAAGGATTACATGACTGATTCCCGCTTTTTCAGCAGCAAGGGCTACATTGTTCCCATGGAGTCCCATGCCGACTATTACAAGGTGATTATTCAGCATGGGAGATTCAATAGCTGTCTGAGACATTTTTTCGCGAAGTATAAATTGAGGCAGTGGCAGCCTGCTTATTAAGTCTGCAAATTTTGGTGATCCCATGATAATAAAAGGAGTGAGAGACATAGTGAGCACAGAAACAGTGATGAACACCTGGAAAAAATAATTGTCCATTAAACCATTATTAAGACCAAATTGGGCAAGAACAAAAGAAAATTCGCCAACCTGGCTTATAGCAAGCCCTGCCATAACTGTTGTTTTAAAAGGAAAGCCCAGAATAAAAGCGACCAATCCTGAAATAAATGTTTTTACAAATAATACTACCAGTGTCGCAATCAATATGAGAAGGGGATTTTCAATTACAAAAGCAATATTAAATAGCATCCCTATTGAAACAAAAAAGAAGCTTATAAAGATATCTCTCAATGGGATAATATTCCCGAAAGCCTGATGTGAATAATCTGATTCAGAAATAACCAGACCGGCAAGAAAAGCTCCTAATGCCAGGGAAAGACCTATGGATGAAGTAGTCCATGCAACAGCAAGTCCGAACATTAAGACAGTGAGCAAAAATAACTCCTGGCTTTTCGTGCGGGCTACCTGGTGAAGCATCCAGGGTACAAAAAAACGTGCCCCGATCCATGTCAGAGCCATGACACCTGCAACTTTGACGATCAACATTCCTATATCCTGTCCTATATTTGTGGATTCCCCTGATAACAAGGGAACGATAAGGATCATAGGAACAATGATCAGGTCCTGAAATATCAATACACCAACAGAAAATTTTCCGTAATCTTTGTTCATTTCTGCTCTTTCCTGCAAAATTTTCAGAACTACAGCAGTACTGGAGAGAGCAACAAGAAAACCGAAAAATATCGCCTGGGGAATTTCTCTTCCTGCAAGAACACTGATGCCAAATGTTAACGCTCCTGTAAGAAACACCTGGAGAAAACCTCCCAGAAAAACCAGCCGTCGGGATTGAATCAGGCTTTTCAATGAAAATTCAATTCCTATTGTGAAAAGCAATAATATCACTCCGATTTCAGCAAGTATTTCAATTTCTTCCACACTCTGAACAAGGCCAAAGGCATGAGGACCGGTAAGAACCCCTGTGAGAAGGAATCCGATAATGGATGGAATTTTTAGCCTGTGAAAAAGCCATATCACGAAACTTGCCAGGGCAAAAATGATAACAATATCCTGAAGAAGATGGAACTCTACATGCATAATTTAATACCTTTGCATTTATTAATTAGGAATCAGGCCTTTTTTAAAATGTTCAATAAAAATACGAATTTACCACTTCAGCTTGATACCTGATGTTGATATTTTTTAGATTAATACTTTTTCTTTTATTATGACTACTAACATCGAAAAGCAAATAGAAGTTTTTAGCCGGCTTGGAAAAATAATTTGTGAATTTTATGAAAAGGAAATAGCAGGAGTAAAGCATAAGGATTCATTAAACAAAAAGTTAAGAGAAGGGATAATTAAATCTGAGGCGGAAAATCCCTGGTTTACAAGAGATTTTCAGTTGATAAATCTCAAAGCATGGGGAGATTTGCTGAATCAAAATAAACTTGCTGATTGGTTGTCTTCTTATTCTGAAGCTGATGGATATAAAAATCCGGTTAAAAAGGTGGGACTGGTACTTGCAGGAAACATTCCCCTGGTTGGTTTTCATGATGTTTTATGTATACTGGTTAGCGGCCATTGCGCGGTTTCAAAACTGTCATCAAAGGATCGTGTGATGTATCCCATATTAAAAGAAATTATCAGCGAAATAGACAGTGAAACCGGAAACCGGTGGATACTTTTGGAGGAAGAAAGACTTTCCGGTATCGATGCTGTGATCGCCACCGGGTCGGATAATACTGCCAGATATTTTGATTATTATTTTGGCAAATATCCCAATATAATAAGGAAAAACAGGAATTCAGTGGCGGTTCTTTCCGGAGATGAATCTGAGAAAAATATCAAGGCCCTTGGAGATGATATTTTTCTATATTTTGGACTGGGTTGCCGGAGCGTTTCAAAATTATTTATTCCCGAAGATTTCACTCCTGAAAAATTTTATCCTTACATTGAGCATTATGCTTATTTATATCAGCATACTAAATATGCCAACAATTATGATTATCAAAAAGCAGTTCATCTTGTTAACCAGGTACCCATTTATGATAATGGTTTCTTAATTCTGAAAGAGGAGAGATCTTTTTCAAGTCCTGTTGGTTGTTTATATTATGAAAGATATAATAATTTAAATGAGACAGTTGACGAAATCGGTCGTCAATATGATAAGATACAATGTGTCGTTTCAGGAATGACGGAGATCCCCAAAACTACCCCCTTTGGAAAATCACAATTTCCTGAATTATTTGACTATGCTGATAATATTGACACCTTGAAATTTTTGTTTAACTTGTATGAAAAATAAGCTTTAATTATGGTATTTAAGTTCAGGCTTATATCAAACGAGGAAAAAGATTTTATCAGAGACATTGAATTACTCTCTGATCAGACATTTTATGATTTTCACCGGGCGATTACCCATAATCTGAACTACGATAAATCACAAATTGCAAGTTTTTTTATAAGTAATGAAAAATGGGAAAAGCTTGAAGAAATCACTTTATTTGATATGTCGGAAGGAGGAAGCGATGTAAAGGTCCATGTAATGGACAAAACTTATCTGAACGACTTTATTAAAGAACCAAGACAAAGATTACTCTATATTTTTGATTTTTTTAATGAACGGTTATTGTTTGTAGAATTAATTGACGCTCATGAAAAAAGAGAAAAACATGCATATCCGTTGATCACCCTGGAAAAGGGATCACCTCCAAGACAATTGTTAATAGATGACACCAGTTTTGAAGATCTAAACTTTGACGAATAAAGAACTTATCATTATTGCAGGTCCTACCGGAGTAGGAAAGACGCAAATCAGTATTGAAATAGCAAAAAAGCTTGGAACGGAGATTATTTCGGCAGATTCCCGGCAGATCTATAAAGAAATGTCTATTGGGACTGCTGTTCCATCATCAGAGCAACTAAAAGCGGTTAAACATCATTTTATTCAGACAAAAAGCATTCATGATTACTATAATGCAAGCATGTATGAACAGGAAGTTCTGGGGAGATTAAAAACACTTTTTGAAAAATATGATAAAGTGATTTTATGCGGAGGAACCGGATTGTACATAGATGTTGTAAGAAAAGGCATTGACGAGTTGCCGGAAATTGACATGAAACTCAGGACACAAATTCAGAACAGACTGGAAAAAGAGGGATTGGAAAGTTTAAGAAAAGAATTAAAAATACTGGATCCGGAGACCTATCAGCGAATTGACCTTAAAAATCCCAAGAGAGTTCAAAAAGCACTGGAAATTTGTCTTTTAACGGGAAAACCTTATTCTTCATTTCTTAACCAACCGGAAAAGAAAAGGGATTTCAGGCAGAAGCTTATTGTGCTGAATATTGATAGAACAGAGTTATATGAACGAATAAATAAGAGGACAGATAAAATGATAGAGGCCGGATGGATTGATGAAGCAAAAGAACTTTATCCTTACAGGGACAGAAATGCCTTGAAGACTGTTGGCTATAGAGAGCTTTTTGCCTATCTTGAGGGCTTATATACCCTTAATCAGGCTATTGAGGTTATAAAGGCAAATACCCGGAAATATGCAAGAAAACAAATCACCTGGTTCAGAAAGGATAAGGAGTATAAATGGTTCAGTACAGATCAGATTGAGGAAATATTAAATTTTATCATGAATGACTAAAGAAATTCGACATTTTAACCTTCGCGTGTATGGATTACTATTCAATGATAAGGGAGAGGTATTAATATCTGATGAATATGTTCTCGATAGGTTTATGACAAAATTTCCCGGAGGCGGTTTAAAATTCGGGGAGGGTCCGGAAGATTGTATTAAAAGGGAAGCTATTGAAGAGTTTGGCCAGGAGATTGAAATTATTTCTCATTTTTATACCACCGGTTTTTTTCAAAAGGCGCTTTTTTATGAAGATCATCAGTTAATCAGTATTTATTACAAGATACGATTAAAAGAAGCACCGAAATTCAAGTTATCTGATGAACCATTTGATTTTGATGAAAAAATAAACGGCAATCAGTCATTTCGCTGGATCCATCCGGACAGGGTCAATACGGAGGAATTAAGTTTCCCCATCGATAGATATGTTTTAAGCAGACTGAAAAAGCATTGATATTTTAAAGTTCTTCGACGAACTTCATTAATCTTTCGGCAAAAAATTCCCATGAATATTCCTCTTTTTTTTCAAGAACTGCCTTTTCCATCTCATCATGATCGTTTCGGGAATAAAACTCGTCAATGGCTTTTGCAATCCAGTGAGGCTCGGGAGGAACTACATAACCGGTTTTGCCGTGGTCCACAATCTCCGGTAAACCTCCAACATTGGTAACAATCATTGGGATACCGAAATAATAGGAAATCTGCGTAACACCACTCTGTGTGGCAGTGCGGTATGGTTGCACTACCAGATCTGCCACGGAAAATAAGAGTCCAACCTCTCTGTCGGGGATATATTTATCATAAATAATGGTTTTTTCCTCCAGACTGTATTTATCTATTATAGCATCGTAACCTTCCCTGTTTTCATAGAATTCACCAGCAATAATAAGTTTCCATCCTTTTTCTTTTACCAGGGGAAGAGCACGAAGCAGAAGGTCCAGTCCTTTATATTTCCTGATTAACCCGAAGAATAGAAGATACTTATGTTCCTTGCTGAGATTTAATTTTTGCAATGCTTCCTGTCTGTCAACTTTTTCGCCATAGATATTATAAACCGGATGAGGTAATAATTCTACCGGTAAATTTGGTCTGAAGTAATGAGCATCTTCAACAACTGAAGCAGAAAGACATACCATTCCCTTAATTTGTTTCAGGAGCTTCCCGGTAAAAAATTCGGTTCCGGGTTGCTTTTCATGTGGGATCAAATTATGCGCAAGGAGGATCACTTTAACAGAACGACGTTTTAAAAATTTCAAAATGCTGCTTAATACCGGAGCAAAAAATGGCATCCAGTAGTGAACAATAACCAGGTCTGGGGATTCTTTATAGATTTTCCAGGCAGAAATTTTCCATGAAAGAAAATTCAGAGAATGAATATTATTTTCAATATTAAGCTGAAGTATAGGTTTTTCAGTGGAATACTGGGTTTCACCCGGAAAAATGAAAGACGGATACTGGTATCGGTATGAGAAAATTTTGATGTCATGCCCTTTTGCAACAAGAGTTGCTGAGAGGGCTTCATTGAATTTAGCGATTCCTCCCCTCAGGGGATGTGCCGGTCCTATGCTTACGATTTTCACTGTTCCGGGGAATTTAATATTTCGTCAATAAAATAGGTATTTCTTTCAGAGGAGTTTCTGGAAACCAGCTCGCCGAGGAATCCACTGACAAATAATTGTGTTCCTATGATCATAGCAGTAAGTGCGAGATAAAAATAGGGACTGTCGGCAATGAGAATGGTGGGTACTCCTTTTTTTAATAAATATAGTTTTTGCGCACCCAGCCATGCAGCAGCTAAAAATCCAATAAGGAACATGAGTGTACCCAGAGTTCCGAACATATGCATGGGTCTCTTCCCAAAACGGGAAATAAAGGAAATAGTCATCAGGTCAAGAAAACCATTGATAAACCTTTCCAACCCGAATTTGGTGATCCCGTATTTTCTTTTTTGATGCTGTACGACCTTTTCTCCGATTTTGGAAAAACCTGCTCTTTTTGCCATTACCGGGATATAGCGATGCATTTCACCATATACTTCAATGGATTTCACCACTTTCTTTTTATAAGCTTTCAATCCGCAATTAAAATCATGCAGTTTTATTCCTGTAACTTTTCTGGCAGTCCAGTTAAAGAATTTACTTGGGATGGTTTTGGAAATCGGATCATAACGCTTTTTTTTCCAGCCTGAAACCACATCATAGCCTTTTTCTGCTATCATAGTGTAAAGGTCCGGGATTTCATCAGGACTGTCCTGGAGATCTGCATCCATGGTAATGATCACTTCTCCTTCTGCGTACTTAAAACCAATGTGCAGGGCAGCCGATTTTCCATAATTTCTTCTGAATCTGTAAGCTTTAATGTTCTTGTTTTTTCCTGAAAGGTCGTTTATTACTTTCCATGAATCATCTGAACTCCCATCATCCACCATTACAATTTCATAGCTGAATTCATGCTTTTTACAAACCCGGTCAATCCAATTGCTCAGTTCCGGAAGGGATTCTTCTTCGTTATAAAGTGGAATTACTATCGATATATCCATAATTAACTATTCAACTTCTGTTTCTGTAAAAGGATCTTTAGGTTCATTTTTAAGAAATGCGGCTGCAATTAAACTGAAAATTGTGCCAAACAAAGTTAACATTAATGTTCCTGAAAGTATCATAATAAATGGCGTCTGAAATCTTTTTTGCTGTTCCATTGCCTGTTCGATCATTTCATCCGATATGCCCCTGGCAATTAATCTCTCTTCGGCCATTCTTCGTCCGATTTCAATTAATTCCGGATTGAAATATTTGGTATAAATGAATGAGAATACAGACATAATTAATGCAATTAAGAAAGATACCAGCACACCAAAACCAAGTGCTTTCTGATAACTTATATAATTGTTATTATACTCTTTCCTGTATCCATATATTGCCACCCCTACACCAATAAGAGGTAATGCCACCCCGGCAATATTGTTGTAGGTGGAGAAATATAACTCAAAGATGTCCATCACTATGGTATGAATGATCAGAACACCAATAATAATACCTGCGTAAGTTAGAGCAGGTAAAAACATCGAATTTGATTTTCTTTTCATGATTTTCTAATTTTCAGGTGATTAACAGGTGCAAAATTTGAATTTCTAAAAATTATGAGACAATAAAACTATACAAATATAATTTTTTAAAATATCATCATAAAGATGTATTCTTATTTTGGGATTGTTTTAATTAATATTAATTTTGTAGTCCCGGGGCAAGTCTTATACGACCAGCTCCCGCTGAATTCCCCCAGGACCGGAAGGTAGCAAGGGTAGGCGGTTGAGCGGTGCGATATAAGTAGCTTGCCCTTTTTTATTACATTCTTACTCTACACACAGTAACAATTTACCATTTTTGATCGATTATTACTACGATTAGCAGCCCGATATTAACCATCTCTATTCATTTCTCCCGTTTTCATGAAAAAAAGAATTGATTATTTTTTTCAATTTTAAACCTACCGCCCGAAAATATTCTAAGAATATTTACAATTTGTAAGTATATGATGGCAAAATATGAAAAATATTAAGCAAAGCTGTTTTTTAACATTAAATTATTTTCCAGTTTAAGTCTTTTGAATATATTTGTTCCGTAAATATTTTATCAATGAAATTAAACCATATCATTATTCTTCTCGTCGTGCTGGTCATTCTTCCAATGACAGACTGAGAATGGTATGGTATAAAATAATGTTACACGAAAGCCATTCTCAGAAAAGAGAATGGTTTTTTTTATGAGAAAATCGGAAAATGAAAACAGTGTTAAGAAGTCATACAACAACCCAGGGAAGAAGAATGGCCGGAGCAAGAAGTCTTTGGCGTGCTGCCGGCATGAAGGAAGACCAGATTGGGAAACCCGTAATCGCAATAGTTAATTCTTTCACACAATTTGTTCCGGGTCATACTCATCTTCACCCGATCGGGCAGAAGGTTAAAGAAGTTTTTGATTCGATGGGATATTTTGCCGCTGAATTCAATACAATAGCTGTTGATGATGGCATTGCTATGGGTCATGACGGAATGTTGTATTCGCTTCCTTCCAGGGATCTTATCGCAGATAGCATTGAGTTTATGGCTAACGCACACAAGGTGGATGCCTTATTCTGTATCAGCAATTGTGATAAGATAACCCCCGGTATGCTTATGGCTGCTATGAGGTTAAATCTTCCGGTTGTGTTTGTTTCCGGTGGGCCAATGGAAGCCGGTGAAGCTGACGGGAAATCATATGACCTTATTGATGCGATGGTAATGTCAGCCGATGATAGTGTAAGTGATAAAAAGTTGTCACTGATTGAAAAACTTGCCTGTCCTACATGTGGATCCTGTTCAGGCATGTTTACTGCAAATTCCATGAATTGTCTGAATGAAGCGATCGGTCTCGCATTACCGGGCAATGGAACAATCCTGGCCACTCACATAAACAGGGAAAGACTTTTTGAAGATGCGGCCAAAGTACTTATAAAGAACATAAACCGTTACTATTTTGAAGATGATGACTCGGTACTTCCACGAAATATTGCCAACAGAGAGGCTTTCATGAATGCCATGCGCCTTGATATAGCCATGGGGGGATCCACCAATACTGTTCTTCATCTTCTTGCCATTGCACATGAGGCCAAAGTCGATTTCAATATGAAAGATATTGATGAACTTTCCCGCTCAACACCTGTTTTATGCAAAGTATCACCAAATTCAAGCTATCATATTCAGGATGTTAATCGGGCCGGCGGGATTCTTGGAATAATGGCTGAGCTCGACAGGGGGAAACTTCTCAATACAAAAGTGAATCGAGTAGATGGTCTCAGCCTGAAAGAAGCAATGCAAGCATATGATCTATTCAGGGGAGAAAGATCCGAAAAAGCAATCAGGATCTACAGCTCTGGACCGGGAGGTGGCAGGAACTTAAAAATGGCTTCACAAAAAGCCCGATTCAAAACGCTTGATACTGATCGTGAAAAGGGCTGCATTCGGAATTTAGAAAATGCATACAGTCAGGATGGGGGTTTGGCTGTACTTTACGGGAATATCGCAACCAAAGGGAGCATCGTTAAAACTGCCGGTGTAAAGGAGTCTGTTTTACAATTTACAGGCACGGCGAAGGTTTTTAACTCGCAGGATGCAGCCTGTGATGCCATTTTAAAAAACGAGATCGTTGAGGGTGATGTTGTTGTAATACGCTATGAAGGACCCAGGGGAGGCCCGGGAATGCAGGAAATGCTTTATCCTACTTCTTACCTTAAATCAAAACGATTGGGTGAAAAATGTGCGCTTCTTACCGATGGCAGATTTTCAGGTGGCACATCAGGCTTATCCATCGGACACATATCACCGGAGGCTGCAGAAAAGGGAGAAATTGCTCTTATAAGGGATGGTGATACCATAGAGATTAATATCCCTGAAAGAAAAATCAATTTAATGATCAGTGATCAGGAACTTGATGAAAGAAGAAAACTGGAAGAACAAAAGGGGAAAGCCGGATGGAAACCCGGCGATCGTCAAAGAAATATTACACAGGCCCTTAAAGCCTATGCAAGTATGGTAACATCCGCAGACAGGGGAGCCATAAGAATTGTTAATGAATATTAGATGATACTCGCATATTAACTTAAATAAACAGCGTTATGGAAACACAAGCAAAAACACGCGTTGAAGAAAAAAAGAAGCAAAAACTGAAAGTATCTGGTGCTGAAGCAGTAGTTCTTTCTCTTATTGAGGAAGGCGTTGATAAACTTTTTGGTTATGTCGGAGGAGCAATAATGCCCGTCTATGATGTTTTGTATGATTATCGTGATAAGCTGCAGCATGTTATGGTCCGCCATGAGCAGGGGGCAATACATGCTGCACAGGGACTTGCCAGAGTGACAAAAAATCCGGGTGTATGCCTGGCAACCTCAGGTCCTGGAGCTACTAATTTAATAACAGGGCTGGCAGATGCTATGCTTGATTCAACACCTCTGGTTTGCATTACAGGCCAGGTAGGTTCTAATCTTCTTGGATCTGATGCTTTTCAGGAGACCGACGTGGTAGGCGTTTCCATGCCTGTTACCAAATGGAATTACCAGGTAACCCGAGCAGAGGAAATTCCCGAAGCAATGGCCAAAGCTTTTTTCATTGCACGATCAGGCCGGCCTGGTCCTGTGGTTCTTGATATTACCAAAGATGCCCAGTTTGCTGAGGTGGAGTATGAATATGAAAAGATCACTCAGATAAGAAGCTATACTCCTTATCCGAAACTGGATTCAGAGGCCATTGAGAGAGCCGTTCACCTGATCAATTCTGCGGAAAAGCCCCTGGTTCTTGTAGGACAGGGAGTAATTCTTTCCGGTGCCCAGAAGGAATTTAAAGAATTTGTAGAAAAAGCCGGATTGCCTGTAGCCAGTACTCTTCTTGGACTTTCAGCTTTTCCAAGCAGTCATCCACTTTTTACGGGTATGTTGGGTATGCATGGAAATTACGCTCCCAATATTAATACCAATAAATGTGATTTACTGATCGGGATAGGAATGCGATTTGACGATAGGGTAACGGGAAACCTGAATACTTATGCAAAACAGGCCAAAGTAATTCATATTGAAATAGATAAGGCTGAGATAGACAAAAACGTAAAAGCTGATGTGGCCGTTATTTCTGATGCGAAACTAGCCCTTCAGGCTCTCATGCCGATGGTACAGAAGAAATCTCATTCAGAATGGCTGGAGACTTTTCATAAATTGAGTGAACATGAATATGAGAAAGTAATTTCCAGGGATTGTCACCCGAAAGAAGGTGGGTTAAGAATGGGTGAAGTTGTCAGTAAAGTTTCGGAAGTAACCAATGGACAGGCTGTTGTAGTAAGTGATGTGGGGCAGCATCAGATGGCTACCGCCAGGTACTACAAATGGGATTCCCACGAAAGTCAGATTACTTCAGGAGGTCTTGGAACCATGGGATTCGGTCTTCCTGCAGCAATTGGTGCTAAACTTGGAGCCGGCGACAAAAGGGAGGTCATTGCCATTATCGGTGATGGTGGGTTTCAGATGACCCTGCAGGAACTGGGAACTCTAAATCAACTGGGCATAGCTGTGAAAATAATTATTTTGAATAATGATTTCCTGGGAATGGTAAGACAATGGCAAGATCTTTTCTTTGAAAAAAGATACGCCTACACCGAATTGACAAATCCTGATTTTATAACCATTGCCAAAGGATTTGGTATTGAAGGTAAAACCATTTCTAAGCGGGAAGAACTTACATCTGCTATTGAAGATCTTATTGCTAATGACGGCCCATATCTTCTCGAGGTAAAGGTTGAAAAAGAAGATAATGTATTCCCCATGGTACCGGCAGGAGGTACAGTTTCCGAAATGCGCCTTGAATAATAATGATCTGTACAGTAATTGACAGATAAAAATACGGAAAAAATGAAAAAACATTAAATAACGGAAAAATGGAAAAAGAATTCACATTATCAATCTTTACGGAAAATAAGATTGGTTTACTTCACAGAATTACAGTGATCTTTACAAGGAGACATATCAATATTGACAGCATAACAGCTTCTGAATCTGAGGTAAAGGGTGTTTACCGTTTTACCATTGTGGTGCACACCTCCCTTGATCAGGTGAAAAAGGTAGTTAAACAACTTGAAAAGCAGATAGGAGTTCTTAAAGCTTTTTATTTTAATGAAGATGAGATTGTTTATCAGGAGATCGCTCTCTATAAAATTCCAACAAAATCGTTTGCACATGGTGATGATGTTGAAACCCTTATTAGACAGCATAATGCCCATATTTTGACTGTTGAGCCGGAATATATCATTATTGAGAAGGCCGGACATAAGGATGAGACGCAGGAACTTTTCGATAAGTTAATTCCTTATGGGATTCTCCAGTTTGCTCGCTCCGGGAGAGTTGCAGTCACCAAACAGATCAGGGAGATCACTTCATATCTTCGTGAGCTCGAGGAAGCAAATAAACATTCTGAGAAAGAAGTAATGTTAAATAATCAATAAAAAATAAAAAATGGCTAAAATTAATTTCGGTGGTATCGAAGAAAATGTAGTAACCAGAGAAGAATTTCCTTTATCAAAAGCACGTGAGGTGCTAAAAAACGAAACCATTGCCGTACTCGGTTACGGTGTCCAGGGACCCGGTCAGTCGTTAAATCTGAAAGACAATGGATTTAATGTTATTGTAGGTCAAAGAAAAGATTCCCCTACCTGGGAAAAGGCTTTAAAAGATGGCTGGGTCGAAGGAAAAGACCTGTTCAGTCTTGAGGAAGCATGTGAGAAGGCAAGCATTATTCAATACCTTTTATCCGATGCCGGTCAGATAGCACTCTGGCCAACTGTAAAAAAGCATTTAACCCCCGGGAAAGCTCTTTATTTTTCACATGGTTTTGGAGTTACCTATAAAGATCAAACCGGAATAGTTCCACCAAAGGATGTGGATGTAATCCTTGTTGCCCCCAAAGGATCGGGTACATCATTAAGAAGACTTTTTGTTGAAGGACAGGGTCTCAATTCAAGTTATGCGATATTCCAGGATGCAACCGGAAAAGCTTTTGACCGGGTGATTGCCCTGGGTATAGGTGTGGGATCCGGCTATTTATTTGAAACCACTTTCCAGAAAGAGGTATATAGTGATCTTACGGGCGAAAGGGGAGTGCTTATGGGAGCAATTGCAGGAATAATGGAAGCTCAGTATAATAAACTCAGGAGTAAAGGTCATTCCCCCTCGGAAGCTTTTAATGAAACGGTGGAGGAATTCACCCAGAGCCTGATGCCTTTAATAGCTGAGAATGGAATGGATTGGATGTATGCTAATTGTTCCACAACTGCCCAGAGAGGTGCACTCGACTGGAAAAATCGTTTCAGAGATGCAGTTGCCCCGGTTTTTGATGAGCTATACGACAGTGTGGCATCAGGGAATGAAGCACGGATAACCATCGAAGCAAATCGTCAACCCGATTATCGGGAAAAGCTGGGTAAAGAACTTGATGAAATCCATAATTCGGAGATGTGGAAGACAGGTGCTACAGTAAGAAAACTGAGGCCCAGGGAAGAATAAAATATAGTGAGATGGAAAGTAAGACGGATTTGAAATATTATCCTAAAGTTCAGCAGATTCAAAAAGCGAATGAGAAGCTAAAGTCGGTGATTATTCATACACCACTGGCACAAAATATCAATCTTTCTGAAAATTATCAGGCCAGTATTATGCTGAAAAGAGAGGATTTGCAGATTGTCCGTTCTTACAAGCTCAGGGGTGCATATAATAAGATAATCAGCCTCACCAATTCCCAACTGGGAAACGGGGTTGTTTGTGCAAGTGCCGGTAATCATGCACAGGGCGTAGCATACAGTTGTCAGAAACTGGGCATAAAAGGAACAATTTTTATGCCCAGCCCGACACCCTCCCAGAAGGTGAAACAGGTAAAAATGTTTGGGAAAGATCAGGTGGACATCGTTCTGGAAGGAGATACCTATGATGATGCCTATAAAAAGGCAATTGATTTTTGCAATGCAAACAAATCAACCCTCATTCATCCTTTTGATGATGAAAAGGTGATTGAAGGTCAGGCTACTATAGGACTGGAGATTTTACAGGATACAACCCGGCATATTGATTACCTTTTTATTCCCGTTGGCGGGGGAGGGCTTGCTGCCGGGGTTGCAAGTCTTTTCAAAACACTGAGTCCGGATACAAAGATCATAGGTGTAGAGCCGGAGGGTGCACCTGCTATGAAGAAATCCATTGAGAATGGAGTGATTACAGAACTTCCCCACATAGATAAATTCGTGGATGGTGCAGCTGTTCAACGTGTAGGAGAGGTAACTTTTCCTATATGTAAAGAATTACTTGATGATGTTGTAACCGTGCCGGAAGGTAAAGTGTGTACCACTATACTTAAATTATACAATGAAGATGCTATCGTGGTGGAGCCTGCAGGTGCGTTGTCCATTACGGCACTTGATTTTTATCGCAATAAGATTAAAGGAAAACATGTGGTCAGCATTGTAAGCGGTAGTAACAACGATATCACCAGGACAGAGGAAATTAAGGAAAGATCTTTGCTTTATGAAGGACTGAAACACTATTTCATCGTGCGTTTTCCGCAGAGGGCAGGAGCTCTGCGGGAATTTGTCAATGAAGTTCTGGGACCTGACGATGATATCGCTCATTTTGAATACACCAAGAAAAACAGCCGTGAAAGAGGTCCGGCAGTTATAGGTATTGAAGTAAAACAAAAGGAAGATTTCAATTCCCTTATCAAGCGAATGGAAAGAAAATCCATCGTGTATGAATACCTGAATGACAATCCTAATTTATTTCAGTTTATAATTTAGTTCTGTGAAGAAGCAGGAAGAAGAAGATAATGAGGTGGGATAATGTTCAATGAATCCCTGTTTCCAGGAGCGGCAGCGAACTGGAAACAGTGGATGAATTGAATCCCGAGCGACAGTCGAGGGATCTGTCAGGCAGAGAAGATAATGAGGTAGAAGTGAGGAGACCAACCCGGAACATTGAGGGAGGCTTTATCGTATTGCGTTTTGGTTCTGAAGTCGAGAGACACACATGGGGGAAAATGCCAGTTACACTTTCTGAAAACCCAGCTCGAAGCTTAATTGATTAAACCTTAAACCCTTCAACTCTCAACCTGGACAAGCCAGAACCAAACAAATTTTTGAAGTTGAAATATTTTTCATGCCTCTGTAGCGCCTATAGGGATTATCCTACAGAAGGTACTTCAAAATATTCTGCCAAAAAAAACATGAATATTAGAAGTAAGCGCCTAAATAAATCTGCAGACAGAAATACCAATCCTCCGATACACCGTGTTACCCTGTCATTTCGAATCCCCCTCGTTTGGTCTGAAAAAATCAATGCTCATTGAGGAAATCTCACTCTCACTCTCTCTCTCACTCTGCTCCTGGGGGTGAGAAACCTCTCTCTTGTTAAGGAATTAATAAAGTAAAAGTGGGTAAATTGCGCCGAAGCATTGAAAAAAAACATTTATAGTCTGGCACCTTTGATGACACTTTTTACCGCTTCAAATAAAAGATATCTTGAATT
Organism: uncultured Bacteroidaceae bacterium; assembly: GCA_964528675.1. Taxonomy (GTDB): domain Bacteria; phylum Bacteroidota; class Bacteroidia; order Bacteroidales; genus CAYRTD01. The sequence goes on along the minus strand of CAZGTU010000006.1, from coordinate 343 downwards.
TATATCAGCTTTCGACAACAAAGAAGCCGGCCGTAAGAGGCTTGATAAAATATCAAATAAAAAGTCAATTAATAACCGGAATTATAAAGGGTTTAATCTATTTTCAAATCAGGATTTAGCTTTACTCATTACCGTACTAAGAGGAGAGTATAATATATCAGGCTTCCGCAACAAAGATATCAAGTTCCGACTACCACAATTCAACACTGCAAAGATATCAAGGCTGATAAAAAGATTGCATGTTTTTGGACTGATAAGAAAAGTCGGTAAAACCTATATATATTACCTGAGAGAGTGTTCAAATAAGTGTGTCAAATATAAATTTTATAAATTGACGCCCTAT